>JBFRWD010000182.1:0-51564 GCA_051439425.1 Synechococcus sp. | reverse complement strand
CGCCAAGCCACTGGCAAGGCTCGCCCGCGATGGACAACGGCCAAACGGATGAGACAGTATTCGTCCCAGAACAACGAGGTATCCAGACACAGATAGAGGCAATCTTCGCTCCAATCAGCCAAAGCCGACTGAATCAGGGACTTGTAGAGTCGATGGATGTTGAGGCGAGGATTGTTGAGCCAGCGGCTGATGCGTCTTTGTTTGCTTTGGGCGTATTGACCTCGACAGGGGATGTAAAGCAGCTAGCGGGTAAGGTTGCTTTCACCCGTTTGCAGTAAGGCAATGACCATCCACAGACAAGAGTCAGATGAGCTGATGCCCCCAAGGACAGGCTTGCCTCAACCAAGTCTGCCACGCATCGTAGAGGGGGGAGTTTTTTGTGGCACTTTTTGGCGTTGAGTGGTTTCTTGTCTGAGAGTGCTACCTCCCCTCTCTTTCGTCAATTCCTTGCACTTCTTCAAAGGCTAGAAACTCTACAAGGCAAAGCCTTTAGGCGAACTTATCCGCTCTTTTGTCTGCCAATCAGGTAGTCGCCTCAATAGAGCCTATCCAGTATGGAAACGAAATATATTTCTAGTCTACTGAGTTTTATAGAGAAAATGAATATTAATCTCTATAACAAAAGCTGTTCCTAGCTAAGTTAGTAATGCCTATTCAGCTTTTCTGTATCACGGACTCACATTATCTTAAATCAATGTAACCGCAATCAAATTAGCGCTCACTCCTCATATACTATAGTGAGTGCAAGTTGAAAGAGTCTGCAAATAGAAAGGCATTACAAATGTTTAGCCGCTTTGATTCGCTTATGTATTGTTTGTTTTTATGCCAAATGAATATGCTGAATGTTATTGACAACAAAGGGGTTGTAATCCTTGCATATTAATCATCCAAGAAAAGAGCGTTCAGAGTGTATCGGAATTAAATTCAGCTTTAATCCAAAATAGACTTTCATGCTCCTTATTTATCTCTTTACTAGTATTATTAACAGCAAACAAAGACTAATAATATATGACAAGATTGAGTGATATATTCTACCCACGCAAATAAATTATTTAGACTTTTGGGCACATAACAAATGTATTTTTAGGAGCCTGGAAATGCTCAATTCCCTATCTAAACTGCTGGTCAGCGCTTTTTCCACGGTAAGTCTATCGTTCTTATCGGCATTGATTGATGTGAACACGGCCAGTGCGGCAGACCGAGTTCGGTTCTTTGTCGGACCCAAAGAATTCTCTGTTTCGATCGACTCTCTCGATCGCTTTGCCACATCGGGGGAACTAGAGGGAGAACTTGAATTTATTTCGCAGTTCGTTGATGAGGCGTCTCTAAACACCTTTCGGGCATTTCTTGCTCAAAAACAAACAATTTCAGTTGTCATGACAAATCGGCTACTCAACTCTGCTGTTGGAAATGACTTGCTAGAGGAGCTAGGTGCCGTAATACGCACCAACGCCAATTTGAATGGGTTTCAGTCTATTCGGGCGGCTGTTGTCTTGTCTGCAGCAGATCGGCCTGACGGATGGACGCCGGTTGATGTCCTGCGGCGCTTTCCTTCGGAGAGCCTTCGCATTGACCTGAATTTACTTGGAGCCGTCCAACAACAACTTTCGTTGCAGAATGAGTACCGGCTGGCAGCGATCGCCGCCATTCGCAATAATTCTACTGAGAATCAATCAGCTAATGATGTTGGCGAATTGAGTGAGTTACAGTCTCCTGGTCCCTATGCTGTTGAGACACTCACCATCCAAATTTCTCACACAGACACCATCCGGCAAACTCCTGAAGGACTGTCAGCAGGATATGACTTTGATGCCAATATTTATCTTCCAGAAGAAACTGCTTGGCCAGCTCCCGTTGTTGCTATTTCCCATGGGTTTGGTTCCGTCAAAGAAAACTTCGTCTTATTGGGCGAACATTTAGCGTCATATGGCTACATTGTGGTTGTGCCAGAACATATTGGTAGCAATCTTGGCTATAGAGAGTCATTCTTACTCGGTAATAATAAGTCAGCTCTAAGTCCGTTAGAATTTGCCGATCGTCCGGAAGATATTTCCATTGTCCTCGATCGGTTAGAGCAACTAAACAATGAGGATGAAATTTGGTCTGAGCGCCTAGATTTAGACAGTATCGGTGTTGCGGGCTTTTCTCTGGGGGGGACAACGGCGTTATCTTTAGCCGGTGCAACGATTAACCGCCCACGGATACAAGAGTTCTGTCAGGGGCCCAGGCTTAATTTAGACCCTTCCGAAGTATTGCAGTGCCAAGCAAGACACCTGCCCCCCGGACTTGGCCAGTTAGGCGATCCCCGCATTGATGCCGCTATTGCAGCACATCCCTTAAGCAGCGTCATTTTTGGACCTGAGGGACTGTCTACCATTGATATTCCGATCGCTCTCGTTGCTGGCAGTGAAGACCTCGTATCGCCCGTTGTGACCAATCAAATTCACCCTTTTGTATGGCTCAACGCACCTGAACGCTATTTGGCCGTTCTCGATCCTGGTTCCCACTGGGTCACAACCCTACAACCCGGCAGCGAAGGAGGGGAGTCTATCCCCCAATTTTTGCTAGGCAATACATCCGATGCTGGTCGCGAATTCATGAACGGCTTTGCCGTGGCCTTTTTCAATCGATATCTACAGAATGATGAAGCTGCGGCAAGTTATCTCACCCCTAGGGCCAGCAGCATTGAAGTCAGCGTCCCATTAAATACCTACTTAATAAATCGCCTCACAGCCGATGAATTAGTGGATAGTTTTGGTCAAAGCCCTCCCATCGAAGTGATCCCGGCCCCCTTGCAGGAACAGGCCATTGTGTCGCCCAATACCGGTAGCATTCTTGAGGAGATTGCTCGTACGGGTGTCTTGAAAGTCGGTATTCGCCGCGACGCTAGTCCTTTTGGCTACATCGATTCCAATCATAATTGGTCGGGATTTTGTCGTGACCTCTCCCTAGTGTTTGCACGCGATCTCGATCGCCAGATCGACAGTGACGGGGAATTAGATGTGGTTTTTCTGGAGTCGACCCTAGACAATCGCTTTCAACTAGTCAACGAGCGGTCTGTGCATTTCGAATGTGGTCCTAATACCATTCAAGACAACCTGGATGGTGTGACCTTCTCGCAACCGTTCTTCGTTACTGGAGCCCAATTTTTATTGAGGGAGTCGGCTGTCGATGCGGTAAACCCCGTGCTCGATCTGGACGGTGTCAATATAGGGGTGCTCGATCTCACGACAACGGCCAGTTTCATTACCGAGCGATACCCAAAGGCCAATAGGCAGGTATTTGAAGGACCTGATGGTCGTAGATTGGCGGTTCAATCTCTTCAAAGTGGACAGATCGACGCTTTTGCCACGGATGGGGTGCTGGGACTCGGCGAGGTGCTCTCGCAAGAATTACCTTTAAACGATTTTCGGTTAGTTCCCGAGCGACCCTTGACCTGTGAATATTACGGACTGATTGTGCCGAGTGGCGATAACCAATGGTTACAGACCATTAATCGCTGGCTGGAAAGCGATGCTGCTCGTCAGTCGAGTCAGATATGGCTGGGTGATCGGTTGCCCACCATGCTGCTTGACTTTGATGCTTGCTTAAACCGAACTTAGTAATATGGCGATCGGCAATCCGCTGTAGAGAGCTGCTAGAGCACTGTTCTTTTCAGGTCAAGAATTCGATCTGGCTTGAACCCGATATCGTACAGCGAATTTCTATAGCCAAGGTATTCAACTAACCCTTCTCCCGTGGTGGAAGAAGGGCTCGAAATAAGAGCTATCGAGCTGGGATTGTCCAGCTGATGTTTCTAAAGAGTTTGCAATGCAGGGGATTGCTGAGGAGAGGTTCCTCGATATGCTGCAACATACAAATCCTTCAGATCTCGAATCAGCGGATAGCGGGGGTTAGCACCCGTGCATTGATCGTCGAACGCTTGCTCGGACATCATGTCGAGATGTTCGAAAAACTCGCGATCGCCACAGTCAACCACATCGGCAATTCCAGTCGGAATATCCAACAGACGTTTGAGAGCTTCTATCGCCTCAATTAACAAATTGACCTTCTCCTCATCGGTTTCTCCTCCTAGGTTGAGGGCATCGGCGATGGCGGCGTAGCGAGCTTTGGCGTGGGGATATTCGTACTGAGGGAAGATTGCTTGCTTGAAGGGGGCGTCTGTCGCGTTGTAGCGAATGACATGCGAAATCAAGAGGGCGTTGGCCAAGCCGTGGGGCACGTGGAAGGTAGACCCCAATTTGTGGGCCAGCGAGTGACATATGCCGAGGAAGGCATTGGCAAACGCCATGCCCGCCAATGTCGCGGCGTAATGCACTTTTTCTCGTGCCTCCGGATCGTTCTCCCCATTGGTATAAGCCCGAGGCAGGTAGCGCATTAACAAATCAATTGCTTCGATCGCCAACCCATCCGTAAACTCTGAGGCCAAAACCGAAACATATGCTTCTAAGGCGTGGGTAAGAGCATCAATGCCGCCGTAAGCCGTCAACTGCTTGGGCATGTGCCGCACTAATTCTGGATCGATGATGGCCATGGTTGGGGTAAGGGCATAGTCAGCTAAGGGATATTTAATGCCGACGCGATCGTCAGTAACCACAGCAAACGGAGTCACTTCTGAGCCGGTGCCAGAGGTGGTTGGAATCGCCACAAAACTCGCTTTTTGCCCTAGCGGTGGCAACTCGTATACCCGCTTACGGATATCCATGAACCGCATTGCCAACCCGTCAAATTCCACATCGGGATGTTCGTACATCAACCACATCACCTTGGCCGCATCCATCGGCGATCCGCCGCCCACCGCAATAATGGTGTCCGGCTGGAAGTGGTTGATGGCATCCAACCCCAGCTGAACGTTCGACAAACTGGGATCGGGCTCCACATCGAAAAAGACATGGTGCGCTATTCCCAGAGTTTCCAGAGTGTCGGTGATTTCTTTGGTGTACCCCAATTCGTATAGCGCACGGTCGGTGACGACGAATGCACGTTTTTTATGAGCTAAGTCTCCCAACGCTACAGGAATGCAACCGGCCTTGAAATATACCTTTGGCGGGACGCGAAACCACAGCATATTTTCGCGCCGAGACGTGACGGTTTTGAGGTTTAGCAGGTGATGCACGCCAACATTTTCAGATACCGAATTTCCCCCCCAGGTGCCGCAACCGAGAGTTAGAGACGGATCGAGCTTGAAATTATAGAGATCGCCAATCGCGCCCTGGGAAGACGGGGTGTTAATCAACACGCGGGCAGTGGCTAATTCTGCTTCGAAATGGGCGATGCGATCGCTGTTGTCTGGATTTGTATACAGAACAGAGGTATGACCGCGTCCGGCAAAGTCTACCAGTTGCTTGGCGGTTTCAACCGCTGCCTCAAAATCAGAGGCGCGGTAGAGGGCCAAGATGGGAGAGAGTTTCTCGCAGGAAAAGGGCTCGTCTTCACCAATTGAGCTAGCTTCACCGATCAGGAGCTTCGTGTTTTCAGGAACAGTGATTTCAGCCAGTTGCGCCAAATGAGATACGGGCTGACCCACGATGTCAGGGTTCAATCGTCCATTTTTCAGAATGAGCTGGGAGACGCGATCGCGTTCCGGCCCGTCGAGGAAATAGGCGCCTCGTTTGATGAATTCTTGCTTGACCACGTCATACACGCCATCGCAAACAACTGCCGATTGTTCTGACGCGCAGATGGTACCGTTATCAAACGTTTTGCTCAGCAAGATCGAACTGACTGCCATCTGAATATCGGTCGTTTCGTCAATGACGGCTGGAGTGTTACCGGCACCGACCCCCAATGAGGGGTGCCCGGAGGAATAGGCTGCTTTTACCATGCCGGGGCCTCCGGTTGCCAAGATCAACTTCACATCAGAATGCTGCATTAAGGCTGTTGACAGGGCCAAGCTGGGTTCGTCAATCCACCCAATCAAGTCAGCAGGAGCCCCCGCCTTGATTGCCGCATCTCGGACAATCTTTGCAGCGGCAATTGTGCAGGCTTTGGCTCGGGGGTGGGGAGAGAAAATAATCGCATTTCGGGTTTTAAGACAGATTAATGCCTTAAAGACTGCCGTTGAGGTTGGATTCGTGGTCGGGATAATTCCGGCAATCAGTCCAATTGGCTCGGCGTATTTTTGAATGCCGTAATGGGGGTCAGAAAAGATCAAGTCGCAGGTCTTTTCGTGCTTGTATTTGTTGAAAATATATTCTGAGGCAAAGTGATTCTTGATCACTTTATCTTCAATCACTCCCATACCGGTCTCAACCACAGCCTGCTTAGCTAACGGGATACGGGCAGTGTTTGCAGCGATTGCTGCCTGCTTGAAAATGCGATCGACCTGTTCTTGCGAAAATGTTGCGTAGGTTTCTTGAGCGGCTTTGGCACGGGAAATTAGATCTTCTAATGCCGCTTCATTATCAACAGTTTGAATGTCTTGGGAGACAATATTATTCAATTCGGGTTTGAAATCAACGTCAATAACTGCTTTGGAAGACGATAGCGTTGACATTGGTTTGAATCCTTTTCTAAACGTTCAAGTCGTAGCTTCGGAAAATTGTCTTCACTTGTTCAATTTGCTGCTCGTTAGGAGGCTTAACATCTTTCAAGAGATAGTCGTAACCTAGCTGCTCCCACTTGTAAGCTCCCATTTGGTGAAACGGTAGAATGTCGATGCGCTGTACGTTCGACAGCCCGGCAACAAACTGTGCGAGGCCGTCCACGTTACTCGGACTATCGGTCAGTCCGGGAACTAAAACAAAACGGATCCAGGCCAGCTTGTGAATGCGATCGAGGTGCTTGGCTAAGCGCAATGTTGGCTCAATTGACACGTTGGTGACGCGACGAAACAGATCGGGATGGAAGGATTTGATATCCAGCAACACCAAATCGGTGTGTTCCAGAACCTGTTTCGCGGCATCTAAATTGGAAAACCCAGACGTATCCAGCGCGGTATGCAGTCCCTCAGCATGGCAGGCACGCATGAGCTCGGCGACAAACTGCGGCTGCAGCAGCGGCTCTCCTCCACTCACCGTCACTCCACCACCGGAAGCTATCAAATATGAACGGTACTTCACTATTTCCGATCGCAATTCGGCAACAGTTACCTGCCGTCCCCCTTCCACCGAGCGACAGTCGGGATTGTGACAGTAGAGGCAGCGCAACGGACAGCCTTGGGTAAAGACGATGAACCGAATACCCGGTCCATCGACAGTGCCGCAGGTTTCGATGGAGTGAATTCGACCGGTGGTATTTAGAGTTGAAGATGAAAGAGTTGAAGGATCCTTCGCTAGGGCTTTACTTGTGACCTGCAACGTAGTTGTCATAGTTTATGCAAGCTAAGGGCCAGTACAGGTTAAGGGATACAGCCATCGGGAATGAGCTTTTAGCGTCAGCAACTGTCAGAAGCGACTGTGGAACGTGCGGTTCACGACATCCATTTGCTGCTCGCGCGTCAGCTTGATGAAGTTAACGGCATATCCCGATACCCGGATGGTTAATTGCGGATAGTTTTCGGGATGTTCCATGGCGTCTAGCAGAGTTTCCCGGTTGAGCACGTTCACATTGATGTGCTGGCCAGTGTTGTGGAAATAGCCATCCAGCAATCCCACCAGGTTGTTATCGCGATCGGTTTCCGTCGTCCCAAGCGCTTGAGGCACGATCGAGAAGGTGTAGGAAATACCATCCTGAGCGTGTTCGTAGGGTAATTGAGCAACAGACTCGCAAGAGGCGATCGCACCTTTCGTGTCGCGACCATGCATGGGATTGGCCCCAGGAGCAAAAGGCTCACCGGCCTTGCGGCCATCTGGAGTTGCACCGGTTTTCTTGCCGTAGACAACGTTAGAGGTAATCGTCAGGATGGACTGAGTGGGAACGGCATTGCGGTAGGTTTTATGTTGGCGAATGTGGTCCATAAACCGGCGCAACACATCGGTGGCAATGGCATCCACCCGCTCGTCGTTATTGCCAAACGCTGGATAGTCGCCCTCGACTTCGTAGTCCACTGCGAGTCCGTCATCGTTACGAATAACGTTGACACGAGCATGGCGGATTGCTGACAGAGAATCCGCGACCACTGATAACCCAGCAATTCCGCAGGCCATTGTGCGATAAATATCGGGATCGTGGAGGGCCATCTCCAGGCGCTCGTAGCAATATTTATCATGCATGTAGTGGATGACGTTCAGAGTATTGACATACAGCTTGGCCAGCCAAGCCATCAGCACATCAAACTTCGCCATTACCTCGTCGTAATCCAACACGTCTGCCGTCACGGGTGGACAGACCGGACCAATTTGTTCCCCTGACTTTTCGTCCTTGCCGCCGTTGATGGCATACAGGAGCGTCTTCGCTAGATTGACCCGCGCCCCGAAAAATTGCATCTGTTTGCCAATAGCCATAGCCGAGACACAACAGGCGATACCGTAATCATCGCCATATTCCGAGCGCATCAAATCGTCGTTTTCGTACTGGATGGAGCTCGTGTCTTTAGACACCTTGGCGCAGAAGGTCTTGAAGGGCTGCGGGAGTTGCTCCGACCACAACACGGTTAGGTTGGGCTCGGGGGCTGGCCCCAGATTGTAAAGAGTTTGCAGGAATCGGAAGCTGGATTTGGTGACCAATGGCCGACCATCCAATCCCATACCGCCAATAGATTCAGTGACCCATACCGGGTCTCCCGAAAATAGTTGGTTGTATTCCGGCGTGCGCAGGAAGCGTACCATGCGCAGCTTCATGACAAATTGATCGATCAGCTCTTGAGCTTCAGCTTCCGTGATGAGGCCGGCATCCAGATCCCGCTGAATGTAAATGTCCAGGAATGTGGACACTCGTCCTAGGGACATCGCAGCTCCGTTCTGCTCTTTGATGGCCCCCAAGTATCCAAAATAGGTCCACTGCACTGCTTCTTTGGCCGTTTCTGCAGGCTGGCCAATATCGAATCCGTAGGCTGCGGCCATTTGCTTCAATTCTTTCAGCGCCCGGATTTGCTCGGAGATCTCCTCACGCTGGCGAATTACCGGCTCGTCCAACGCCTCAGGAGTTAAGGACTCCAGTTGTTGTTGCTTATCGAGCACCAAGCGATCGATGCCGTAAAGGGCAACGCGCCGATAGTCTCCAATAATTCGTCCGCGTCCGTAGGCATCGGGGAGTCCGGTAATGATTCCCGAGTGTCTTGCCTTCCGCATCTCCTCGGTATAGGCGTCAAACACACCGTCGTTATGAGTTTTGCGGTACTTGGTGAATGTTTCGAGAGTGCCGGGATCCAGTTGGTAACCGTAGGATTCTAGAGACTTCTTAACCACTCGGATGCCACCGAATGGCATGATGGCTCTTTTCAGAGGTTTATCGGTTTGCAGACCGACCACCTGTTCGGCTTCTTGGGCGATATAGCCGGGGGGATGAGCAGTAATACCGGTAGGAAGCCGGTCATCAACATCCAAGATTCCTTGTTCTCGCTCCACCTGCATCAACAACTTGACTTTGTCCCACAGCAGTTGAGTACGATCGCTAACCCCTGCCAGAAACGCTGGCGTCCCCTCATAGGGAGAGTAGTTTTTTTGAATGAAATCTCGCAGATCGATTTTCTCTGTCCAAGTTCCAGGATTAAACGGTTTCAACTGCTGAATCTGGCTGGTGCTGCTCATGGTGGACATCCTCAAAAAATACATTGCATGGTTGACCGCGAATGAATCGGGCCAACATAGAAAGCGAGTAACAGCAATAGACGAACCACTGTGAATTATTCGGAGCTACTGCTAAAAATCTTCCAAAATAACAGCCTCACTTCACATCGAGATAAAAGTGGACAGTTAGCTCTATATTTGTCCGAATATGTATCCCTCACATATTGAACGTGTTATCTAGTCCTGACAGGGCTTAAGCAGACATACTCCAGTAGTTTTACCTACACCTCTACGATACACGATCTCGAAATTAGCAACGCTATCTGTGATACGCGAAAGCGGAAAAGAATGGGTGAAAAGTAATAAGTTATTGATTTAGTTAATAAACAACTTCGATGTTTCCTAAATCACGGTCGATTACATGCAAAGCGCTACAGAAGTATTGTGTTTCTAGTTTTGCTGAATATATCAAGCATTGTTAAATGAATCTAATGTTTAGCATCAAAGTGTTGTCTTAGACATCCATTGTTCGATAAAACGATCACGATTTTTGTAGTAGCAGAGTGCCCATCACAATAAGACGGCACGCTAGCAACAAACGCGATTAAGTCAATAAGCCATTTAGGGCTGTGTCTACCAAAACTTTTGCTACGTGGTGTGTGTATTCTTATGACGACCGATACGAATCAAACCCTTGCACAGGCGAATTCACTCGGAGATCGCCCCAGTTATCCTGAACCAGCCCACGATATTCATCGCTACTACCGACAGCCTCTAACCCCGTTCTTTCGCCCTAAAACGGTTGCTGTTATTGGAGCTACCGAGCGTCCGGGCAGTGTCGGTCGCACCCTCCTGTGGAATTTGATTAGCAGTCCCTTCGGTGGCACGGTGTTTCCCGTCCACCCAACCCGAATTAATGTCTTGGGGGTCAAGGCTTATCCCTCCATTAGCGATGTTCCCGAACCCGTAGATTTGGCGGTAATTGCGATCCCCGCTGCAAAGGTTCCGCAGGCGATCGAGCAGTGCGGTGCTGCAGGCGTGAAAGGGGTCATCATTCTCTCGGCTGGTTTTCGAGAAACGGGAGAGGAAGGGGTCGCTCTAGAACGAGCGATTCTGGCGGCGGCTCGTCGCCATCGGGTGCGAATTATTGGTCCGAACTGTCTGGGGGTGATGTGCCCGGTTAGCGGTCTCAATGCAACGTTTGCAGGGGCGACAGCTCGGGCAGGAAATGTTGGATTTATCAGCCAAAGCGGTGCCCTTTGTACGTCAATTCTTGATTGGAGCTTGAAGGAGAACGTTGGGTTTAGCGCTTTTATTTCGATTGGCAGCATGTTGGATGTGGACTGGGGCGATTTGATCGACTACCTCGGGGACGATCCGTCCACCCACAGCATCGTGATTTATATGGAATCAATCGGCGATGCGCGATCGTTCCTGTCAGCGGCCAGAGAGGTGGCCCTCAGTAAACCCATCGTTGTGATTAAGTCGGGGCGAACTGAGGTGGCGGCACAGGCGGCGGCCTCCCATACCGGAGCACTTTCTGGAAGTGACGAGGTGTTGGATGCCGCATTTGGGCGCTGTGGTGTGTTGCGAGTCAATACGATTGATGAGCTGTTCAATCTATCGGCGGTTCTTAGTAAACAGCCGCGCCCGCGTGGCAAACGGTTGACCATTTTGACGAATGCGGGAGGACCTGGGGTGCTGGCAACCGATGCCCTGGTCCGCAGCGGCGGGCAACTGGCAGGCGTTCGGTCTGAAACTGTAGACAAATTAGATGCCCTGCTACCCACCCATTGGAGCCGCCAAAATCCCATCGATATTTTGGGAGATGCAACCCCAGAGCGCTACGGACAAACGCTTGAAGTGTTGGCAGACGATCCGGATAGCGATGGACTACTGGTGATTCTCACTCCCCAGGCAATGAGCAATCCCAAAGCCACAGCCGAGGTTCTGCAGGCACAAGCTCAGCAGTGGCAGAATAAACCCCTGCTGGCCAGTTGGATGGGTGGAGATACTGTGTTGCCGGGGGCAACGTGCCTCAATCAAAGTGGTATCTTTACCCTCCCCTATCCGGATGCGGCGGCCCGAGTGTTTACGCTGATGGCGAAATACAGCGATAATCTGCGCGCACTCTACGAAACTCCACGCTTAACGATCCCGCCCTCCAGGGCACTCAACACGATCGCCAACTTGCTCGCCAACGCTAGGGCTCAGAAACGTACGTTGCTGAGTGAATGGGAATCCAAGCAATTATTGGACGCATACGGTATTCCGACGATTACCACTCGATTGGCGAACACTGCCGATGAGGCAGTCGAAATCGCCGAGGATATCGGATATCCCGTTGTGCTCAAGCTCCATTCCCACACGATTACCCACAAGACCGATGTTGGGGGAGTCAAGCTCGATCTACGTGACGAAGCGGCTGTGCGTTCGGCATTCGAGACTATTTCCTCGATTGGGGGCTCTGGAGATTGTTTAGGGGTCACCGTGCAGCCGATGGTGAACCTGCAGGGATACGAACTGATTGTCGGCAGCAGTGTCGATGCCCAGTTTGGCCCGGTACTGTTATTCGGAAACGGTGGGCAGCTAGTAGAGGTTTATCGCGATCTGGCCTTAGGACTCCCCCCTCTTAACACCACGCTGGCGCGGCGCTTGATGGAGAAAACGCGAGTTTATGGTGCTCTCAAGGGGGTTCGTGGTCAGGCAGGGGTGGACCTGGGAGCGATCGAGCGATTGCTGGTGCAGTTCAGTCAGCTGGTATTGCAATACCCAGAAATTAAGGACATTGAAATCAACCCCCTACTGGCTTCTGCCGATCGCCTGTTGGCCTTAGATGCACGAGTGGTGCTACACGATCCGGAACTGGAAATCGAACAGCTGCCGAAACCGGCAATTCGTCCCTATCCCAGCCATTACATCAAGCCATGGACGATGAAGAACGGTATGGCCACCATCATTCGGCCGATTGGTCCGGAGGATGAGCCATCGATCGTCTCGTTTCATCACACCATTTCTGAGGAGAGCGTCTATTTTCGCTATTTCCACATGATTAAGTTGCAAGCCAGAGTTGCTCACGAACGCCTGACCCGCATCTGTTTTATTGACTACGATCGTGAAATGGCCCTTGTTGCCGAGCATGTCGATCCGGAGACAGGAGATCGCTCCATTTTGGGAGTTGCTCGCCTGAGCCAGCTCCACGATCGCAACGAAGCGGAGTTTGGCATGCTGATTGCCGATGCTTATCAAGGCCAGGGGTTGGGGACGGAATTTCTCAAGTCGCTATTGAATATTGGCCGTAGCGAGGGCATCTCGCGCATTTCCGCCACTTTACTGCCAGCCAACCATTGCATGCAGTACATTTGCAACACGCTCGGATTTACCATCGAGCGATCCTTAGAAGAGGTAAATGTCTATATAGATTTGGAGTGATTACCCATCTGAACTAGGGCGAACGATATGGTCAGCCAAACAAGGGAAGTTGTTCAATACAACAATCCGTTGTAATACTTGGGGTGTGGAGCCAGAGGTGTTTCATTCTTAGTTTTATCATCCCGTTCTGCGGGAGAAAAACATCTCCAGAAACCTTTTCTGGAGACCTGCAGCCGCCTATTCTGGTAGAAGCGTAGACTATGGCCAATTAGAACGAAACAGACCTGGGAAGGAGATCCATCTAAACATCAATTTGTAGTGACGATGGAGATTTCACACTCCATAGCAGATTACCGCTCGTCATATGGTAGTTCGCTGTAAAGCCTGGAGTAAAAAGACAGCTCAAAGCCTTAATTGGCTAGAGAAAATACTTCAAGAACTTTCCTTCGCTGATTGCCAACAGCAATATCGTCGAACTTGGCAAAAAGCTCCACATCCAAGAGCAAGCTTCCTTTTGGCGCGGCAACACAACGTGTTGATAAGTTCACGAAAGCGCAACCAGTTATGGACATATTTGTTTGTCCGCCTCGGCGCACAGCAGCTTGAATAGCCGTCTAATCACCTCATTCGAATTAAGCGGGTATGCTCTTACGTTCTTTTCCATAAGGGCAAGAATA
Organism: Synechococcus sp.; assembly: GCA_051439425.1. Classification (GTDB taxonomy): domain Bacteria; phylum Cyanobacteriota; class Cyanobacteriia; order Thermostichales; family PCC-7336; genus PCC-7336. The sequence goes on along the minus strand of JBFRWD010000182.1, from coordinate 37,907 downwards.
GTGCTCAAGGGTTATGACACCATGAGTTGAGAATCCCGCTTTTGCCCAAAAGTCAAGATTGGTGCAAACACCTTCAAGATGACTACAAACACTATTAGAGCTGATTAACCTGCGTTTCCAGCATATGCAGCTATTACAGCTTATATCTATCCTTGGCTGAGTTATCTCTAGGTTGTTTTGTTCTTTCGTCAAGTACATGATAACTCCCTTGAATTCGATGATATTATTCTATCGAAAAGACCGAAAGATATGCAGGCAAAAGTATATTGAAATCATGTCTTTTCACTGAGAATTTCCTTGCAGATAAAGGGTTGTACGGAACGAAAACTATTGATAGGAATTGTTACGAAATCCAGGCCGGTCATCTGGGAAAAGATGGGGATAAGTCGGCAATCTCCATACCTTTCACTGCAGATTTGTAGACGTAGTCATCAGTTACGAAGTCTGGCTCTATGTCCGGATCCGTGGGCTGCTAATAGATATTTCCATGCTGACGGGTGAGACAGGGATTTACGCTTCGACAAAGTCCGCTGTTGACAGATTCACATGGTTGACGGAGCCCTCCCCCTAGAGTTCACTCAGCATCATCAGTCTGCGGGGATCGAGAACCAGCGTCCAAGGCAATGGCATGCCAATCAGCAAGTCTCCTTTATCTCGGAAAACTTCTGCTTGGAGCTGGTAGTCCTCACTGTGAGTGGGCGGGGAATTGAGTTTGAGATAGAGGGTTTTGCGGTGAGGAGTTTCACTGATTGCGGCTAGCCAGCAGGGAAAGGTGTTAGACACAGATGCCACTACAGGCCTGTGTTTGTTCTGAATCTGAGTTGCTTGGGACTGTTGTGAGCTTAGCCTTTCATTGTTTGTTTGCTCTGCAGTCAGAGGGTTGAGCGACTCTGATTGGCACAAAGACATAGCTTCTCTCTGACCGATCGCCTCCAAGAATCCAATCTGATGGGCACGAATGCCGATATGGGTCAGGTTTTGAGGGATGGGCTCGGTGACACTCACCAAGCAGTTCCAATCCAGAGCGTGCACAGTAGCTGAATCAACGGCGATGGCACGAGAAATGTTTTTGCACCCCGTTAGCCGCGCAGCACTGACGGTTTGAGGGCGATCGAGTACGGCAAATTTTGAATCGTGGATGCCAATCTGCCCCCCCTCCATCACCAGTAGCTTGTGGCAAATCCGATAGGCCTCTTCGATGTTATGGGTGACAACAATTGCGATCCCGGAGAATCGTTCCAGCCGTAGCTTCAACTCCCGTTCCATCCTGTAGCGCAGATGGGTGTCGAGGGCGGAGAAGGGCTCGTCTAACAACAGCACTTCGGGCTGGCTGGATAACGCTCGGGCCATTGCCACTCGCTGTTGCTGCCCTCCGGATAGTGCAGCAGGGAAGCGATCGCCCATTCCTTGCAACTGCACTGCAGCCAGTTGTTGTTCGGCAATCTGCCGCCGCTGTGGGCCTGACAACGACTTGGGCAATCCGAAGGCAATGTTGTCCACGACAGTCAGATGGGGAAAAAGGGCGTAATTTTGGAAAACGACCCCAACCCGGCGATCGCGACTGGGAACATTGATTCCTAACGTCGAATCAAACAGCACTCGACCGTTCAATACAATACGCCCCTCATCGGGAGTTTCCATTCCGGCAATACAGCGCAGAATTAGACTTTTACCCGCACCAGAAGCACCTAGCAGCCCGAGTGGTTGGTTGTCCGTCGAGAAAGAGACGTTCAGGCTAAAACCAGGCAGATGTTTTACGAGGGTAACCGAGAGAGAAACCGGCTGGGTTGTGGATGGTTGAGAAGCGAGGGCGATCGGCAATGCTTGGTCTCCTCCCTTGGCAGCTTGGTGTTGCCGATACTTTCTCCTAGGCGAACGGCTGCGCTTTTGCCAAGTATTTGCTAGGAACAATCCCCCCAGAGCGATCGCCAGAATGATTCCGGTCCAAGTGGTTGCTTCGCCAAAGGCTCCAGCTTCGACGGCGAAATATATAGCCATCGGAATCGTCTGAGTTTTGCCGGGAATATTACCCGCCAGCATCAGAGTGGCTCCAAATTCCCCCAAGGCGCGGGCAAAGGCAAGAGTGGTGCCGGCCAGAATACCGGGGCTAGCCAGGGGCAAGATGATGTGCCAAAACACTCGAAGTTCTGAGGCCCCTAGAGTGCGAGCCGCCTGCAACAAGCTCCCGTCAATTTGCTTCAGCGCCCCCAACACGGTTTTGTACATCAGGGGAAAAGCCACCACCGTGGTGGCCACCACTGCGGCATACCACGTGAATACCAGATTGATTCCTGTGCTGCGCAACAAAGCACCAATAGGGCCGTTCTGGCCAAGCAGCATCAAGAGTAAGAACCCCAGCACCGTTGGGGGGAGCACCATGGGAGCTAAAAATAGGCCATCGAGCAGCGATCGCCAGCGGCCCCGATAGCAATGCATACCGTAGGCAGCGGCGATCCCGAGAACGAAGGTGATGGCGGTTGCAACAGTCGCAATCCGTAGTGAGATCCAGAGGGGCGATAGATCGATCATGGTGGCCTCGCAAGGGGCGTGCGTCGGTCAGTGCAGAAGAGGTCTGGAATCAGTCAGATGGGGTGAGCCTTACTCAGCTACCGAGATCGGGTCGAAGCCAAACTCAGCGAAGATTGCCTGGGCGGGATCGGTGGCCAGAAAGTCAATGAATGCTTGGGCCGCATCTGGATTCGGGCTGTCCTCGATGGCGGCGATCGGATAAGCGATCGGTTCGTGAGAGCCTGAGGGAGCTGTAGTCAACACCTTCACCCCATCGGACAGAGCCGCATCGGTGGCGTAGACCATACCCAGATCGGCGTTACCGCTAGCCACCGCAGCGAGGCTGTTGCGCACGGTATTTCCAAACACGAACGCGGGTTGCAAGACTTCCAACAGTTCAAATTGCGCCAGAACCTGTTCGGCATATTGTCCGGCCGGAACGCTGCGGAAGTCCCCGACGGCAAAGCGAGTAACGGAGACGTCGGCCAATTGAGATAGATGGGAAATTTCCAGGGTCGATGTCTTGGGGGCAATCAAGACAATGCTGTTCGACAGTAAATCCTGGCGTGACTTAGGGACGATGGTGCCTTGCGCTTCCAAGGCATCCATTTGGACCGGAGAAGCTGAGAAAAATACGTCAGCAGGTGCCCCCTGTTCGAGCTGGCGCTGCAACGCCCCGGACGAAGCAAAGTTGAAATTGACGGCTATGTCCGCATGGAGGGTTTGAAATTCTGGAGCGATCGCCTCTAACGCATTTTGCAAACTAGCGGCAGCAGACACGGTAATCGTGGTGGTTCGTGCTGAGGCCACATCTGCAGTGGTAGGTATTGGTGAAACGTCCAGCCCCAATACGAGAACGGACGCTATCACTGCGCCCGCAATCCCCATACAAAACTGGCGTCTTTGCCACTGACGCCGCTGACGTCGTGTCATGACTAAGCTCCTTCCGGTTGCGGATACAGACCGAGCTGGCGAGCCAGTTCTTTCGCGATAAATGTCAAAAACTGCGCCGCTTCAGAGTTGTCCTGATGGGCAAAGTATGAGGCTGCTTGTACTAGCGCCTGCACTAACCCGGCATCCAGGAGTTCGGGGGAAGCATCCAAGACCTCTGGCTCGCTGCCATTGGGACACTGCAACAGGCGATCGATCAACTCGAAGTAGCGCTCTAGCTTGGGATTGGAGTTGGTTGCGGTCATGATTGACTCCTGTTGGTTGAGAGAGGTAAAGCGAACGAACAGCGTTTCTTGACTGGCGAATGTGGAGAATACAATCGCGACATTGGCCAGCTTCATGGCTGCCTTAAAAACCAATCAAAACGGTCTGGCGGTCTGAGTCTCCGGCTCGAATTGGAAGCGCTGTTTGGGCTGGGTATCGCCGTACAGTTGAAAATTCAGAGACCAGTCTGGGCTTACGGTTTCCACCTGATGGATGGCATCGGGATGAAGGCTGAGGAGCTGTCCGGGGCCGAGGACGATTTCGCTGGCGGGTTCAATATGGGGAGGCTCATCAGGAGAGTTCGTGCGACGCCAGAAAGTGTGGCGATCGCGACCCCGGAGTTGAAAGACAATTCCCCAGGTGCCGTGGTTGTGAATGGTGGATATAACACCCGAACGTGTTGTGACATTTTGCACGGTTAGGGGATAGCCAATTTCGTCATACAGCGTGGAAACCTTGGCACCCATTTGGGGATCGGGTTCTGCATACCGCGTCCTCAACCAATAGGAATTCATCACCAATTGGCGCACTTTGGTACGAATTTGGGGAAGAAAATTCCATTCCTCTTGTTCCAGTTGGGCTTGGCCGACAATCTCTAAAATTTCGGTCAGAAACTGGTGCAGGTAAAAGTTCTCCCGCAGTAGATCCCACGGTCGAGCAGTGGGTCGAGCTTGGCACTGACCTGTGTCGTCGACGAACCAGTCTTGAGGAGTCATGGAAGCACCTCCGAGCTTACGAGCAGGAATGCAGTCAACGGGAAAACAGCGGTCCGAAGAACGGGTAGAGAGACCCCTGTCAACTACTCGCCTTCATCCTCATTACTGAGGACGGCCTGAATGAATTCCGCCCCAAACTCATTCGTTGAATCAATGCTTTGAATGCGAGCTGAAATTTCGAGTGCAGACTGCACTGCCCCCCAACGGGCCAGCATGATGCCCAACGCTGTATACGCATTCAAATAAAGACGAATGGCCGGATCGCAGAGGAGACGGTCTTGCAAGATGGCCTTAAGGGTAGGCCAGTCATCCGGTAGCGATTCGGCCTGCTTAATCCGCTCCATCACCTGCATCGCGAGATAGCGCGCCATACCGTCATTGCTCTTGTAAAAGAAGTAGCGATAGGCGCTCACCAGAACCTCTAGCGTTGTATCGGGATGGTTGATGGCTTGCACCATCAATTGCTCCGAACGGGGGGTATCGTCCCAACAGACAACCGCCGCTGAAAGCAGGGCTTCGATCTCGCTCGGGACTCGATACCAAGACGGGGGACTACCAAAAGAGGGATTAGAGATAGCAGGAGATGCATTCATACGGAAAGGAACCTGGGGGGGGGGAAACGCGATAGCGGATGACGCGATCGCCATCAAGAGTGAGATTCCCGATTGAAATTGGCACTGACTAGTGGTTCCGCGAGGGTCGATTCTTCCAGCGAATTTGCGGGGAGATAGGTACTGATAATGGGCTCGCGTGCCGGGAGATCGTGAAATAGCACCGTACTCAAATAGCGTTCACCAAAGCTAGGTTGAATCGCCACAATCAACTTGCCAGAGTTTTCCGGGCGCTTCGCGACCTGAATAGCAGCGGCCAAAGCCGCGCCAGCAGAAATCCCCGAGAGTAGTCCCTCATCTCTCGCCAATCGGCGACTGTAAGCGAGCGCATCTTTATCGGCGACTGTCAGAACCTCATCCAGAAGATCCGTCCTCAGCACGGGCGGCACAAACCCCGCACCAATCCCCTGAATTTTGTGGGGGCCGGAGGACCCGCCGGATAATACCGGGCTGGTTTCTGGCTCGATCGCGATGACCTGCAGTCCGGGCTTGCGAGGCTTGAGGACTTCCGCAACACCGGTAATGGTTCCACCCGTTCCCACACCGGCAATAACAATATCCACTTGCCCTTCGCTGTCGGTCCACAGTTCTTCCGCCGTGGTTTCTCGGTGAACTTGCGGGTTGGCTGGATTCTGAAATTGCTGAGGCATATAGGCGTTGGGGATCGTCTCCGCCAGTTCTTTCGCCCGAGCGATCGCCCCATTCATGCCTTTCGAGCCGGGGGTCAGTACCAGTTCTGCACCGTATGCCCTGAGCACGGCCCGGCGTTCCAGGCTCATGGTGTCTGGCATGGTGAGGACTAGGCGATACCCTTTAGCGGCAGCAACCATTGCCAAAGCAATACCGGTATTCCCCGACGTGGGCTCCACCAGAATGGTTGTGTCGGGGGCGATCGTTCCTGCTTCCTCGGCAGCCCGAATCATATTGACTCCGATCCGATCCTTAACCGAAGACGTAGGGTTCATACTCTCCAGCTTCATGGCAATGCGAGCCACGCAGCCTTCGGATTGGGGGATGCGGTTGAGCTGTACGAGGGGGGTGTCTCCCACCAGTTCGGTGATGTTGTGAGCAATGGGCATAACATGATGTCCTACAGTCTGGAGTGAGGGCTTTTTGGGAGTTAGAGCTGTTGGCTTGCAGCCATTCAAAAAATTCGAAAGCAATGCTGCTCGTCTGCATTGGGTGTTCATTTCAGTTAGGACATTCAACTCTAAGTGCAGACAGGGATTGTCGTAGCTGAAATGCCCGCAGTGATGCGGTCACTGCTCTAAGCCACAAGGGCCGGAAAGTCAGCCTTGAGCAGGTCTAACCAATCTGCAATTCGGCGATCGGTTTTCTCACTTTCATTCACTTCATCCAGGGGCAAACCCACAAATTTGCCGTCCCGAATCGAAGTCGATTTCTCAAATGAATAATCTTCAGCGGAAACAGCGCCCACGAGCTTGGCACCGACCGCTTTGAACTGGTCGTAGAGAATTCCTAGAGCACCAACAAAATGCTTGCTATGACCTTCACAATCTCCGGGACCAAATAGTGCAATAGTCTTACCCGTAAAATCTGGTTTTTCGACTTCAATATCAAATAGAGGCTCGCGCCAATCATTTTGAACTTCACCTGCTCCCCAAGTGGAACACCCTAAGAGCAAATAGTCGTATTTTAATAAGTCATCAACACCATCAAAATCTTCCTCCATACTGTAGAGATCGCAGAGGTCATCTCCAATAATGGCTTGAATTTTCTCTGCAATTTCTTCCGTAACACCCGAGGTACTGCCGTAGAAAAGTCCAATCTTAGTCATTTGCTTGACTCCTATAATTGCAAGATTGAATGCGATCGGATTTGAGCCTTCGTGCGTCTCTCGATCGGGGAGGTCGGATGGCATCAAGACCTAAACACGTTAATTAGCAACGATCGTGTTTGACTTTGACGCAGCTTCTCAATTGCGAAATAGTGCGATAGAGACGATTACGTTTTCGTTTCTGTTGCTCTATTGGGCCAATATCCCTAGCGCGAAATTCTCTCATAACGCGATCAACAGCTGTATTGCTGGACATGGGACTCACCTCGAAACAATTACAACGTGAAGTACTTATCTGTGTGAGGTATTTATCTGTTGAGAGGTGGAGTTTGACCGGAGCTGACAGAACAGGAGATCTCCATTGGCGATTTGCCGTTCGATCGTTGTTGCACGTTCGACACCATTGAAAAAAAACAGCTCGTCGTGCTCCAGTCAACTGTGATGGGCGATAGATACCCTAGATAAAATAAGCTTCCATGTGGGTTTTAACCGTGCAATCGGAGCGAGCGTAGGCTGTACAGAGCAACACAAACCCTTTGGCAATTTGATCGTCATCAAGGAAGGATTGATCGTCTTGATTGATCTCTCCATCAACCAGCTTGCCAACACAGCTAGAGCAGCCTCCAGCCCGACAGGAAAAGGGCAGTTCGATATCGTTTTCTTCCGCTGCGTCCATGATGTACATGTCATCGGCAACGGGAATAGTGACATCGATCTTGCGCTTTTTGTTGATGAGGTGCACTTGATAGGTCGCCATGGTCAATCTCCTAAAACACGTGGGTGGGTTTGAACATTGGGATGCGAAACCTAGGGAATGCGAAACCTAAACGACGGACAGCCAGACACTGCGGCTAGCGATCGAGCTGGGAACGACAATCCCTAGGAGCAGGGCACTCCAACCGGGCCGCAATCCCCTGATTGGAAAGATTTGCCGCAGCCACATGTGTCGGTGGCGTTGGGATTGGTGAATTTGAATCCGCTTTCTAGCAGCCCGTCGACATAGTCCACAACAACGCCCTCTAGGAGGGGAGCGCTTTCGGGGTCAATGAAGACGTTGAGGCTGCCCGATCGCACCACTTCGTCGTCAGCACGTGGAGCATCCGTAACTTTGATGTCGTATTCGTAGCCGTTACAGCCACCATCTTTAACCGCCAGGCGAATGCCACGGTCTGAGGTGGGGTTGGGGGTGCCGCGTACGAAGGTGCGCAGTCGCAGCTCGGCTAGCTCAGTCAGAATGACGGTCATAAGGGACTCCTTGGAAGAAAGGATGCGCAAGGGAATGTATAGCAATCCGCTCTAAGGTCTAGAGTGTTGAGACAACTAGAATCCTGTATTGGTGAGGAAAAGTAGTTAGGAAACTCTCCATAGCGGATTGCCGATCGCTATAGACAGTGGGACAGAGGCGCGGGGATTAATCCAGCAATCTCCGAGAGTGGGAAGAAGCGAGGTACCGGCCCTTTGCCCCTCTGCGATAAACGGCGGTCCAACCAGGGGAGGAACCGACATGTTTCCGAGAGGAACGACAGCGGTTGCGCAACATGCACAGCCTGGAACAGGAATGTCTCTCTCTCAGGACGGCTTGAGCCATGCAAATGGGACTGACGAGCAATAGCCCCAATAACGTAAGGGTCGGCAAAAGTACGGGGGCAGTTGCCAGAGCCACTGTTAGAGAGGCAATGCTGACCAGCACTCCGGTGAGGCGGATGAAATGATTGGGATGGGGGAGGAGCAGTCGCCAAAAGGCGATCGCAATACCGAACAAGAGCAGAGACGTCCAAAACATGGTGAGGATTAGAATTCAGCAGGCAGAAGAAGAGGCAATTGCAGCAAGATGGGGAGAGTCTTGGGACTTCCCGAGGTGTCCGCACACCGGGCAGTCAGGATCTTTGTAAGGACGGCGTTTGGCAAATTCAGCACGGGCCAAGTCCATCGTCAGTAGCCGACCCAGTAAGGGATCTCCCAAACCGGTGACTAGCTTGATGGCTTCTAAGGCGGCTAAACAAGCCAACGTCCCCGATACAGCTCCTAAGACTCCAAACCCCCAGCGATCCCAGTCTGGTTTTTCAGGAAACAGGCAGGAGAGGCAGGGAGTCTGCCCCGGTACGATCGCTGTCAGGTAAGCGTCCATACCGTTCATGGCGGCTTCCACCATGGGCTTTTGCCACCGCACGCAAGCGGCGTTCAACAAATCCCGCTCTTTGAAGTCAAAAGCACAGTCCAGAGCGATATCCGATCGCATTACCAAGTCATCGATGTTGTCAGCAGTGACGTAATCGCAGACCGCTTCAATCTCGATATCGGGATTGAGTTCGATCAGCGTTTCTCGGGCTTTGAACACCCTGGGCTTACCCACCCAGTCATCGGTCATCAGCACTTGGCGATTGAGATCGTCCCGCTGCAGATTGCCCCCTCGCACCAAGATCAATTGACCCACCCCAGCCACTGCCAAATAGAGAGCAGTCGTCCCCCCGAGGCCTCCTACACCTGTCACCAGGGCTGTGGTGTCCTTCAGCTTTCGCTGGCCGATTTCGCCCAGACCGGGCAACATCATCTGACGGCGATAGCGTTCTATTTCAGTGGGGGTTAGAGATGGAAACATGATTCGAGACGAACTGGTGGGTACAGGTGCAAACGGTTGACTGGGTGGGTCGACTGGAGCCTTTAAAGCAATGAGGGTTTAGCAATGTCGAGAGCTAACTTCGAGCTATTCGACCCCGATATCCGACACCATCACCACGTTTTGAGGCTTGTCCCGAAAGACCTTAAAGAGCTTTTGCTCTACTCCCGAAGAGGTCAGGAACAGGTCGTAGGCCATTTGCAACGCTTTGCGATAAATGCCGAGTTGTTCCCCCTCGGAGAACACGCGATCGGCAGACTGCACCAGTTGGGAGAACTTGCGCAGAATGTGCAGGCGATTGACATTCAGGACTTGGGGGTCGTAGGGCATATCGAAAAATTCGAAATACTCTTCGGCATCGACTAATTCATTGAAGCGATCGAGGGAGTTGGTGGTTGTTGTCATGGTTGGGCCTCCAAGGTTTTGAGTTGCTGTCTGAGATCGCGGAGCTGGCAGTAAATCAGGTAGGTGCGGGAAGCGGCTTCGGGGAGCAGTTCTAAATCGGTGGGCAGGCCTTCCGCAATATCGTGAAGGTCCATCTTCATCTGTCCCGCTTTACTGTTGAGCCGCTTGATTTGTTTTTTTAGGCTGTCGATGGCAGCGGGATCGGTAATGGATAAATCGGTGGTAGTGGTGGTCATGGCAGGAATGGGGAAAGACAGCGATCGCTGAGCTTGCGCCGATCAATGTGCGCTCGCCAATTGGTACTTACAGGTCGCAAACCTGCGGGTATCTGAGGGCCAGCTCGACACCTTTCTGTACGAGCTTTTCTCCTTCAGCGTTTAACTTGTCGAGGGTGTCAAACCCGAACCGCTGAGCGTCCCTTAGGGTTTTGGACACCAGGATGAGGCGACCGGAAAAGATCAATGCCCATCCAAAACCCTCGTGGCTGAGATCGACAACCACCTGAGAGAGCTGGCCAGTTTCTTCCTCAATTCGAGCGGCGATCGCCCGATAAAAAGCCATAATTCGCCCCATCGTGATGGGGTCGACATCCCCTTCCACCGGAATTTCCCGGCGCTGTTTTTTCGAGAGGATATAGGGTTTCAGCAGCAGCCGATCCTCCCAGTTTCGGAACGTGCCGTAGGCATCGTTAGCGCGAATCTGTTGAACGATGGCTTTTAAAAATGAAGACCCGTCAATCGTTAGGGTTTCTTGGAAAGCGGGAGAGACTTCAACAGGGCTCATTGGGCTAGTTCCTCTTCGAGATGGTCTAATTCAGCGGCAAAGTTGCGGGGTTGACCTTTCAGCAGCGCCTTACGCAGCCAAGGGGGCGGGCTCCCTTTGAGGGTGCTGACCAGACGGGCCAACACCTCTTGAATTTCGTCATCTTCCGATTGGGCTTTAATCGGCGTGATGTTGTTGCGAATCAGACGGGCAGCGGCACTGCCACCGATCGCCGAAACGTACACCAGAGTGCAATCCTTCAGGGCTTTCAGCTTGGGTTCCAGCTTGTCTTCATTACCGTCTTCCTTGAGATCCCCCCGAAATTCCAACGTCTCCAGGTAGGCGTAGTCGTCGGTATTGGCCTCGTAAACATCGATCTTGCTGGCCCAACCAAAGTGGGCGTTGATATGGACCGAGTCTCGGGTGGTGAAGGCAATTTTCATGAGAAACCTCCTGGTCTGTTGAACAAATGAGTCTCTTGAAAGAAGTGGGTCTGTTGAAACAAATGGGTCTCTTGAGATCGACAAGTCTCTTGAGATCGGTACTCACCAGCTCGCTACCCTCCCCTCATGTCCCCCTGTCTCCAGGCATGAACGAGATCGTGGGCATGGGCTTCATCCGCCTGCATGAACAGATTGCCGATGTCGAACAGCAGTTGAGCAGTGCCGCCGTACCCAACCGTGCAGCGACGACCGTTGCCGAGACGATCGAACACTGGGAAACCCAGTCGATAGAGGGGAATGTCCAGCTGCTCGGAAATAGCCTTGGCATTGGAATTGGCAATCAGCAAATCCGCCCCTTGGGCTAGGTCTGCAAAGTCTTCCAAATCGCCGATGGTAACGGATTCGACCGGCAGATTCTTTAACAGCTTGGACTTGGTCGTCGTAACAGCGGCATGGACCTCTGCCCCGGTGGTGGTGAGCCACCAGGCAATGCTGTAAAGCAGGTCGGGCTCTAGGGCCAAAGCAATTCGCTTACGGCCAAAGAAAAAGTGCGTGTCGAGGATGGCATCCTGCAGTTGGCGGCGCTGGTGTCGAAATGATGCCGGGACGGGTTGACCGCTAATCTCCGACAGGGTATGCAGGAACCCATCGACGGCCTCCAAGCCGGTGAGGCTATCGAACACCGCATACTCGGTGCCAAATCGACTGAGAAGAATCTCGGCGGCAGTGGTCATGCTGTGGCCGATCGCCAACGTGAAGGTCGAGCGACCGAGCGCTCGCAACTGCTCCACGGTCGTGCCACCGCTCGTCACCGCGTTGTAGCTCTCCGATAGATGCCCATCCAGAGACGTAGAGATATCGGGGACGACAATGGCTTCGAGATCGAACGCTGCCACAATGTCTTTGACCGCCTGAACGTCGCCGGGGGATAAAGAAGGTCCGGCTAAGACCGTGACCTGCTGCGCTGTCAGAGCAGAGTTGAGATAGAAGGGATCGCTCTCAAGCTCAACAGGAGTTGAGTTATCGAGATCGGCGTAGGGAATATCCCTCACTAAGGCTTCAACTGCTGCTCGATAACCATCCTGTAACGCCCCTTTGAAGTCCGGGGTGGAGGCAAAGGCGATCGGCAAGTCAGCAAGCTTCGCCTGGTGCTGGCGAACGGTGCGCAGAATCCCCTGCATATCGTCCCCGCGTGTTTCCGTAAGCCCCGTAGTGCATAGACCTACAATTTCCGGCTGAGACTTCTCCAACAGCGTCAGCAACGCAGTCTCGATGTTGTCTTCTCCACCCAGAATGGTGGTCACCTCGGTCATGGCCGTAGTGGACAGAGGAATTGCTTCGCGGAAGTGCCGCACCAGCATTACTTTGGCAAACGCAGTACACCCTTGAGAGCCGTGGAACAGGGGCATCATGCCGTTGATGCCGAGATAGGCCAGGGCCGCCCCGAGGGGTTGGCTCTGTTTAAGAGGGTTAACGGCGACTGACTTTTTGCGAGAGGTCACCTCGGTTGAGGCAGAGGGAGTTTGTGCAGCAGAAGTATCATTACTGCTTATTTCCTCTTCTAAATCCTGGCTATCCCATGGGGCCGTGAGGCGGACCTGTTCCCAAATCGGGCTGTGCAGTGCGGCATCCAGTTCTTTGGCCAACTCGATCGTGCCGAGATATCCGGCGTAGGGGTGGTGACGTTCTTGATTGATGTCCAGAAATGGAATTTTGGCTTTCAGGGCGGTGTATTGGTTGCGACCACCTGCAATCAGCATGTCGGCGTTGGTCTTGGCAATCACCTTCAGGAGTTCCTTGGCATTGCCTTTCTGCAGCATGATGCCGTTTTTGCCGAGCAGTTTTTTGATGCGGGCTTTGTCTTCTTCGGTGCTTTTCTTCGTGCTGGTGGCAACGACTTCAATGCACAGATCGTTAGCAGCAGAGATAATCGACCAGCTTTTCACCCCTCCGGTGTAGAGCACTACCCGCTTGCCTTGCAGCCGCTGCCGGTAGGGGGCTAAGGCAACGTCAAGCTGGGTTGTTTCTGTTTGGATCAATTGCTCGACGCGAGCTTGCAGGTCGACATCCCCCAACTTCGCCGCCACATCCCGCAGCAGGCGGTTCATGTCTTCAACGCCGTAAATCGATTCTTCGATGTAGGGGATGCCGTAGCGCTCCTGCATGGTGTGGGCCATGTTAATCAGTGCTTTCGAGCAAATCATCACGTTGAGCTTGGCTCGGTGGGCACAGGCAACTTCTTCGTAGCGAGCATCCCCTGTAATCTTGGCGAGCACGCGAATACCTAATTTCTCCAGCAGGGGCAGCATGCCCCACATTTCTCCAGCGATGTTGTACTCGCCGATCAGGTTGATGTCGTAAGGGGTTGTGTATTCGGGCTCTCGCGTACCAACGACGTACTCCAACAGCGCTTCGCCGCCAATGCGGTTCCCCAGGTTCTTACTGCCCACAAAACCAGGTGAGCTGACGGGGATGACGGGAATGTCGAATTTCTCGCTCGCGATCTGACAGACAGGCTCCAAGTCATCCCCAATCAGGGCGGGGACGCAGGTGAGGTAGACGAATATGGCGGCAGGGCTGTAGCGCTCTTTAACTTCTCGAATCGCTTTGTAGAGCTTCTTTTCTCCACCAAAAATAATGTCGTTTTCGTTCAAATCTGTGGTGAAGCCCATTTTGTAGAGCATGGGTCCCGAGGATAAACTGCCTCGACTGCCCCAAGAGTTGCCGGCACAGGCGATCGGGCCATGCACCAGGTGGGCGACATCGGTAATCGGGACCAGAGCAATGCTGGCTCCGTCGAAGGCGCACCCTCCTTGGGCCGCACCGGGCTGAGCTTGCTGCTGGCAGGCTTTATTTTTGCCCTTGCCATCTTTTTTGTGGTTGTGCTCGCAGCCGGGCTGGGTCAGGAGTTCGTTGATTTTGCCTGTCGTCATTTTCATGGCGATGCCGGGGGGAGGGGTTAGGAGAGGATATTAAAAAGGAAGAGCGGGAGAGAAACACTGGGAGCTGACTTAAAACAGAAGTGCTCGATTTACAGAGGCCAATCAGCAGACATATTGGGTCACATCTTCTTCGCAGACCTCGGCCAGATACGTGAGGGCGCGAAGCCGCAAGCTGACTAGCTCTTCGTAGACCGGATTGATTTTGCACAATGCCGGAATATGAATGGTGCGGCCAAAAATAGTGACATCCCGCTCGAAGGGACAGCGGCAGGGAATCAGCTTGCAAATCATTCGGGCAAGCTGCGGAGTGTGGAACTCAATGCCATCCAGCCAACGGCGCAGCGGCTTGAAAATATCGATCGCGGGCTGCCGGGGTGGGGATGAGACGGGATGGGAAAAATGGGGGAGATGGATCATGGGTCGTTACCAAATTGCTTGTTAGGCTAAGGCGATTGCTCTTCTGCCAGTTCCAGTTCTCGGCTGAGGCAGCCGACCACATAGTTGGTTTCGAGAAAATGCACCGAGTAGATATAGGCTCGTTGCAGGTAGGTCCCAATGCTGACGATGTAGCCAACGTCACCTTTCTTGGCCAGGTGAAAGCCGATATCTTTGCCGGGGAACGTTCCGTCGTTACGGATGACTTTGCAAACCCGAACGCGGCTACCCAGTTCGAAGATGGGTGGTGAATTCAGTTCGACTTCTTCGCTAAGACGCATAGTTGGCTCCTTGTAGTTGATCGGGCTTGCTAAGAGGAATCTCATCAAGTGGCAACTGTGTTGCAGCAAGCCCGAGGAAGGAGATGAGCCCTTCACCGATTTCGCTAGCAGAGCACTACCGAATCAGGTCGAAGGAGATGTCAGTCTTGGCGGGCACGATGGTCTTGCGATCGAGTTCATCCAGGATGGTGTTCACAATCCAGTTGAACTGGTTGATCGCTCCCTGATAGCCCAGGGTGGGATAGCGATGCATGTGGTGGCGATCGAAGATCGGATAGCCAATGCGTACTAAGGGAGTGCCCGTGTCGCGCCAGAGATACTTGCCGTAGGAGTTGCCGATTAGGAGATCGACGGGCTCGGTGAACAGAAGCGATCGCAGGTGCCACAGATCCTTCTTGCCCCATACCGTGGCCTCTTGACCGTAGGGACTGTTGGTCAGGAGCTCGCGGGCTTCGGCTTCAAACTCAGGGTTCGAGTTGGTCACGACGATGTGAACGGGCTCGGCTCCCATTTCCAACAAGAACTGAGTGATGTTCATGACATAGTCTGGGTCGCCATATAGGGCAACCCGCTTGCCGTGAATCCAAGCCTGAGAGTCGGTGAGGGCATCCACTGCTCGACCCCGCTCCTGCTGCAACTCTTGAGGAATTGCCTTGCCGGTAATGGCCGAGAGGGCCATCAGGAACTCGTCAGTGCCCTTGATGCCGAAGGGGCGGAAGTTGTAGGCCTTTTGCTCCCATTCCTTGGTGACAAGTTCTTGGGTTTTGATGGTGGAGTACTGCTGGAAGAAGAAGCTACCTTCGGCATTGATAGAGTCAGCGGCATCCTCCAGAGTGGTCAACCCGTTGTACATCTGGAATTCACCCGTATTGGGGGAATCAAAGGTATCGGAGTTGTCCGAGAGCACCGTGTAGTCGACGCCGAATAGTCCCAGAATCCGCTTCAGCTCGCGAATGTTGCCCACATACGGATCGAACCCGAGGTTGAAGTTGAACTTCCCGTTGGTCGTTTCAGCTTTCTTACCCTCTGTCAGGGTCTTCAAGATGCTCACCAGCATGTTGTCGTAGCCGGTGATGTGGGACCCCACAAAACTGGGGGTGTGGGCCGAAGGAACCGGGAGATCTTGAGGAATCAAGTCCTCATTTTTCGCCGTTCCGATAAAGCCTGAGATGTCATCCCCAATCACCTCCGCCATACAGGTGGTGCAGAGGGCAATCATCTTGGGTTTGTACAGATTGTAGGCATTATGCAGCCCTTGCTTGAGGTTGTTGAGACCTCCAAATACGGCTGCATCTTCCGTCATTGAAGACGACACCGCTTGGAAAGGCTCTTTATAGTTCCGGGTCAGGTGGGTGCGGAAGTAGGCCACGCATCCCTGAGAGCCGTGGCTATAGGGCAGGGTCCCTTCAAAACCGGAGGCCACAAACAACGAACCAAGTGGTTGACAGGCTTTGGCAGGGTTTACAGTGAGGGCTTCCCGAGCGAAGTTCTTTTCTCGGTATTCCCAGCTTTTAGTCCATTCCGCGATTTCGGCTACCGTTTCGGAGCTGTGAGCGCCCTCAAACTGACGCTTGTATTCGAATAAATCTTGGTAGGTGTCTTCTCGAAACAGATCGAAGTGGTCCTGAATTTTGCCGGGTTCGGGAGCGTTTTCCGGCACTTGGGGATTGGTGTTCTCAGTCATGGGAGGTCTCCTAGGGGGGATGGATTTGCAGGAGAGAGAAAGACGGGAGAGTGAGAGGTGCAAGAAGAGTGGGAGAGAGCAATGGAATCGCACGGAGGAGCGTATGCCCATCTCCCAACTCTCAATGGGGTCAGACTTGTGCCTGTTGCCAGGGGGTCTCAATCAGTCCCCAAGTGGGATTGTTGATGGCCAAATCCATGTCGCGGGCAAAGACTTCGAAGCCCTCGTAGCCGTGGTAAGGGCCGGAGTAATCCCAGGAGTGCATCTGACGGAAGGGCAGAGCCATCTTCTGGAAGACATACTTCTCTTTAATGCCGGCAGCGATCAGGTCGGGCTGTAGCTGTTTGGCAAACTCTTCAAATTCGTAGCCGCTGACATCGTCGTAGATGACGGTGCCGTCTTTGACGTAGTCGGCAGTGCGCTTGTAGTCGTCACCGTGACCGAATTCGTAACCGGTGCCAATCACGTCCATACCCAGATCTTCGAAAGCGGGAATGACGTGGCGAGGACGCAGACCGCCCACCATCATCATCACTTTCTTGCCTTCCAAGCGGGGGCGATACTTGGCGATGATGGCATCCATTCGCGCTTGGTTGGCGGCGATGACGGCTTCGGCTTTTTCCTGAATGGTTTCGTCAAACTGGGCAGCAATTTTCCGCAGGGATTTGGCGATTTGGGTGGGGCCAAAGAAGTTGTACTCCAGCCAGCCGATGCCGTACTTCTCTTCCATGAAGCGACAAATGTAGTTCATGGAGCGGTAGCAGTGGATCAGGTTCAGTTTGGCCAAAGGAGTCATGACCACTTCGTTGAAGGTGCCGTCTCCCGAGAACTGACAGATGACCCGCAGGCCCATGTCTTCCATCAGCTTGCGGCTGGGCCAAGCATCGCCACCAATGTTGTAGTCACCGATGATGTTGACGTCGTAGGGACTGGATTCGAAGCCTTCCGGTAATTGGCGGTACTCGTCGGCTTTGGGCAGTACCCAGTCACGAACGGTGTCGTTTGCAATGTGGTGACCGAGAGATTGAGAAACCCCCCGGAATCCTTCGCAACGCACCGGCACAACCGGCTTACCAGTTTCTTTTGCTTTCTTCCTGGCGACGGCTTCGATGTCGTCTCCGATCAAGCCCACCGGACATTCAGACTCAATGGTGGTGCCTTTGCTGAGGGGAAACAGGACTTCTAATTCATCGATTAATTTGGCTAGTTTTTTATCGCCGCCAAAGACAATATCGCGCTCTTGAAAGTCTGAGGTGAACTGCATGGTGCCGAAAGTATCGACCCCGGTGGTGCCAACGTAGTAATTACGGCGACCGGACCAGGAATAATAGCCGCAGCCCACCGGCCCGTGGCTCAGGTGGATCATGTCCTTTACCGGTCCCCAAACCACCCCTTTCGCTCCGGCATAGGCACAGCCACGGGTGGTCATCACGCCAGGGACGGATTTTTTATTGGAGTTGACGCCGCAATCGGGGGCTCCTTCTTCGTGAACGTTGAGGTGCTTTGTGCGGCGCTTTTTGGCTTTGGCAGGATAGGCGTCCAAGACTTCTTGGACAAGCGCTTTTCGGTCATCTACGGTAGTCATGGTGCCCTCTTGAGTGCTGTAGGGGAGGTTCTGTGCGGGGAGGGAAGTGACGCTTGGCTGAGACTGCCAGTGACGCTATGGGCTAGCGGGTCGGACGTGCCAGCCCAGCCAAGCGAAGGGGTTAAACGACGGCAGGAGCCTTGCCAGCCGCGACATCTTCCGCGATCGCCTTTTCGTACTCTTCTTCGCCGCCCAAGAGGCCAAACTGAACCAACAGTTCTTCCAGTTCGTCCATCGAGATGGGGGTGGGGATGACGAGATTTTTGTTGGCCTCGATCTTGCGAGCCAGAGTGCGATACTCCTCGGCCTGCTTGCTATCGGGGGCGTATTCAATCACCGTCATGCGGCGCAGTTCGGCGTGCTGCACGATGTTGTCGCGGGGTACGAAGTGAATCATTTGAGTGCCCAGCTTCTCAGCCAGCGCTTCAATCAGCTCTACTTCGCGGTCCACATTGCGGCTGTTGCAGATCAGGCCGCCCAGACGCACACCACCGGAGTGGGCGTACTTGAGAATGCCTCGGGCGATGTTGTTGGCGGCATACATGGCCATCATTTCGCCGGACACAACGATGTAGATTTCCTGAGCTTTTCCTTCCCGAATGGGCATGGCAAAACCGCCGCAGACTACGTCGCCCAATACGTCGTAAGAGACGAAATCAAGATCCTCGTAAGCGCCTTCTTCCTCTAGGAAGTTAATGGCGGTGATGATGCCTCGACCGGCGCAGCCGACACCGGGTTCGGGACCGCCGGACTCAACGCACTTGACGTTCTTGTAACCGGTCAGCAGCACTTCATCAAGTTCCAAGTCTTCGACAGCGCCCCGCTCGGCAGCTAGGTGCAAAATCGTGGTTTGGGCCTTGCTGTGCAGCATCAGGCGGGTGGAGTCTGCTTTGGGGTCACAGCCCACAATCATGATGCGTTGGGTATCTGCCAAACCGGCAATGGTGTTTTGGGAGGTGGTGGACTTGCCGATACCGCCTTTTCCGTAGAATGCAATTTGTCTCATGGTGGAAGGTCTCCAATTTGAGTCAGTAGTGGGTGTAGAAATGTGCGAATACGGTGCGAGTGAACGTTGGGAGTTGAAGGTCGGACCGTAAACGCTTGCGAATGGAGTAAGGATCTGGAGAGTTAAGCCCGAAACGTTCGCGACTGGGTTGGGGGCGATCGCCCGCAGTGGATTAACAGGGATAGAGGGGTCATTAGAGGTGGGCCTCTGGAATTCCCAATGTTTGAATTCCCAAGAATGGGTAGAACCGGGACGGGAATAGTGGGAGGTGGAAAAACTTAAACAGTCACAGATTCGACGGCCAAAGTGGGTAGAACCCGCTCCCGTAGCTTGGCTTCGATGGCGTATTTCACCGTCTCGGTACTGCTGGAACAGTCTCCACAAGCGCCTTTGAGGGACACTTGCACGCGATCGCCATCGATATCGAACAGCTCCACATCCCCGCCATCCGCCAGCAGGATGGGGCGAATCTCTTCGTCGAGCACCTGCTGAATGCGGGCAATCTTTTGCAGGGTTGTCATGGGGGTCAGGGTGGTCATGGGAGTGGAGCCCTCCAGCTCCGCCGCCACCCGCTCCGGCAAGGCATCCCGTTCCTGCTCGACCGCGACCAAGAGATCTTCAAGGTTGGCCAAGCAAGAGCCGCAACCGCCGCCCGCTTTGATGTAATTGGTGATTTGCTCGACGGTGGTCAGATCGTTTTCGATAATCACTCGGCGGACGCGAGGCTCGGAGATGCCGTAGCAGGAGCAAATTAGGGTGCCTTCGTCATCGTCGTGGTGCTCGACTTCGATGCCGCGGTATTTGTAGATGGCTGCTTCTAGAGCTTCTTGACCCATAACGGAACAGTGCATCTTCGCTTCGGGCAGCCCACCGAGATAGTCGGCAATGTCTTGGTTGCCGAGTGCCAGGGCTTCATCCAGGGTTTTACCCTTGACGATCTCGGTTAAAGCCGAGGAAGAAGCAATCGCACTGGTGCACCCAAAGGTCTGGAAACTGGCATCCAAAATCGTGTCTGTGGGCACTTGAATCTTGAGATGCAGCCGCAGGGCGTCGCCGCATGAAATACTGCCCACTTCGCCAAAGACCACAGCTTCATCGGGCTCGGTCGAGTCGGCGATCGCCCCTTGGTTGATGGGGTTGTAGAACAGCTCGAGTACTTTTTCGGAATAGTCCCACATGGCGGTTTCTCGGGTAGGGGTCGAATAGAGGAGAGATGGGAAATAGAGCGAGTGAGTGCAGGGAATAATCGCGGGTAGGGGGTTAATCGCTGGCAGCAGTCGCCAAATCTCGCTCTTGCAACCAATCCGCTTGGTCGCTGTTGAATGGAGAAATCGCGCGCAGTTTTTCCACAATGCCGGGCATCACTTCCACCACCTGGCGAACCTCCTCTTGGGTGGTGAACCGCGACAAGCTAAAGCGAATCGAGCCGTGCAGAATCGTGTAGGGCAGTCCCATCGCCATCAGCACGTGGGAGGGGTCGAGGGAGCCGGAGGTACAGGCGGAGCCGGAGGAGGCGCAAATCCCGTCCTTGTTAAGCATGAAGAGAATGGCTTCCCCTTCGATGTACTTGAAGCCAATGTTGGCGGTGTTGGGCAGGCGATCGGTGCCGCCGCCGTTCACTTCGCAATCGGGAATCCGCTCCAGCAACTGGGTTTCCAGCCAGTCTCGCAGCTGGCGCTCCCTGGCAACATCGGCCAGGTGGCGCTGGGCCAGTTCGGCCGCTTTCCCCAGACCGATAATGCCGGGGACGTTGTGGGTACCGGCCCTGCGCCCACGCTCCTGGTGTCCCCCCAACAGGAAGGGACGAAAGCGGAAGCCTCGCCGGACGTACAGGGCACCGACTCCTTTGGGGGCATGAAGTTTGTGACCGGAGAGGGTCAGCAGGTCGATGGTGCTGGTTTGTAAATTAATCGGGACTTTACCGACGGCCTGGACCGCGTCTACGTGGAACGTGGCACCGTAGTCTTTGGCGATCGCCCCGATTTGCTCCACCGGAAAAATGACCCCGGTTTCGTTGTTGGCGTACATGGTCGTCACCAGGGCGGTGCCCCCGGTCATGGCCGCCTCCACTTCCATCAGGTCCAGTTGTCCGCGGCGATCGACCGACAAATACGTGACGGTGTAGCCCTTTTTCTCCAAGTGCTTGCACACGTTGAGAATTGCCGGGTGTTCCACTGCCGTGGTCACGATGTGACGCTTGTCTGGCTGAGCCGCTAAGGCCGCGTGAATGGCGGTGTTGTTGCTCTCGCTGCCGCAACTGGTGAAGATAATTTCCGTATCTTCAGCTCCCAGCAACTGGGCCACCTGCTCTCGGGCATCCTGTACGGCGGCACCCACTTGCCCTCCAAAACTGTGCATCGAAGAGGGGTTGCCGTAGAGGTCGCTCAAATAGGGCAGCATTGCCTCCAGAACTTCGGGGTCCACCCGAGTGGTAGCGTTGTTGTCCAAATAAATGGCCATAACTTCCTCTCTGCTATTGCTCTGCTGGGTATGAAGGGCATGGAGTGTGGGAAATCGCCGGTATTGGCAGGTTGGAGCTGGGAACTTACGCCTTGAGGACGTTTTGGTCGTAGAATTCGCGAGCCACCGTTTCGATCGCGTCGTAGGCTTCCACCACAATCAGCCCGGCTTTTTTCAGTTCTTTCTGAGGACAGGGGCCGACTTTGGCCGCCAGGATGGCCGTGCAATCGGCAATGGTGCTGATGATGCCGTCCAGGGCTGCTTCTTCGCCGTAACCCCCCTGGCAGTAATCGGCGACTTTGCGGTGACCGACAAACTTGGCGTCGTTGGCATCGACTTCGTAAATCATGAATTCTCTGGCATGACCGAAATGCTGGTTCACCAACCCACCTCCCTTCGTGGCCACGGCCACCAGAACTTTGGGAGAATCTGCAACGACAGTGCGGACAGAGGCTTGCTTCTTCTCGGCGATCGCGGCCTTGTTTTGTTCGATGGTTTGGTGGACAGCCTGGCGGTTTTCCAAGCTGTAGTCCGCCGACATTTCCATGAACTTTTCTTTGGTGAATTCTTGGCTGCGATCTTCACCCAGTAGGCCGACGGCATCGGCGCGGCACTGGCGGCAGTGACGCATCATTTTCATGTTGCCAGAGCACTTATCCTGAACGGCTTTTAGCTCTTTCGGCTTGGGACCTCGTTGGCCGTTCAAGCCAAAGTAGGTACCGTGCTCGGGGGCAGAAATCAGCGGCATGATGTTGTGCAAGAACGCACCGCGATCGCGAATCGCCTGATTCACTTCCGGCAGGTGTTCGTCATTGATGCCGGGGATGAGTACCGAGTTGACTTTGCAGAGAATGTCCGCTTCTTGCAGAGCTTGCAGACCTTCCATCTGCCGTTCGTGCAGAATTTTCACTCCCTCGATGCCGCGATAGCGTTTACGGCGATAGTGCACCCAGGGATAGATGTGCTCGCCGACGGCAGGGTCCACCATATTAATGGTGATGGTGACGTGATCGACATTCAGGTTTTTGATCCGATCGACGTGGTCAGGCAACATCAGACCATTAGTAGACAAGCACAGCTTGATGTCGGGGGCCTTGTCGGCAATTAATTCAAAAGTGCGGAAGGTTTTTTCGGGGTTCGCCAGCGGGTCACCGGGGCCAGCAATCCCGAGCACGGTCATTTGAGGGATTTTGCCTGCCACAACCAAGACTTTGTGGGCAGCTTCTTCGGGGGTTAGCAGTTCGCTAACGACGCCAGGGCGACTTTCGTTGGCACAGTCGTATTTGCGGTTGCAGTAGTTGCACTGAATATTGCAGGCAGGAGCGACTGCAACGTGCATGCGGGCGTAGTGGTGGTGGGCTTCTTCGCTATAGCAGGGGTGCTTCTCAATCCGGGCCTTCATCGACTCACTGAGGCCGCTGGGTTCGTCATTCTTGGTGCTACAGCCGCAGCCACCGCCAGACTTTTTGACCTTGGTCTGGGTTTTCGTCAACATAATGTCCAGCTCGGGCGCTGCTTCGGGCGCAATCGCTTGGGCGGTAGGTGGCGGTGGCGTCATAGTTTCTTGGGGTTTAAAGGACAGTGGCAGGCAGACAGTGGTAGACAGACTGGCAAGAGGGCGACATAACACTGACGACATCAAGAGGTGTTTGTTCTGCGCGAGCCGATTCAGCTGGAGAACCAGGGGGGATGTCTGAGAATGCTGCCGCTCTCTGCGATCGCGTGAATCTAAGAAGAAACAATCCGGAAAACCCAACCTTCGCGATAAACCTGATTTCTAGGGGTAAGGTAGGGGCTGCGCGCGCTTGCGTATTTGAAACGGGGGCAGCTCGATGGGGTGAGTACGCCTGAAATCGTTGGAGTCGCGAATCGTTAAACCGATGCAATGTGTAGAAGGCAATTCGTCAATAGAAGTAACGTGCTCTAACCGAGCGAAGTTGACGTTGCGTTCTAGCAGTTCACCGATTTAGCCAATTCTTGAAGATTGGGTGCCCGGTGTTGAAAGCGTTATAGCAATAGCTTTTCGGGCGTTTGAGCCCAGAAATTCAGATAGGTTTATTGAATAGTTACCCGTGCACTCAACCGCTGCAGCCCTTGAATTGCCAGCAATAATTTTTTTTTGCAGTCGAGGGACTAGTATTTTTCGCCCCCCTGACTGGTATTTTGCCTCTTCCTACCGGTATTGTTGTACTCAACGCAAACCCCCGATCAATAAGGGGTAGAGGCTATTTTTACTCCATATTGACGACAACTGAATTGAGTACTCAAGATATTTTATTTTGCTAAATTAGATACAAAATATGATTTCAATTGCTCGGAAAACGTCAGATATTTGTATCGATTAGCTCGTTTTTATCTTTTGTTTATATATTGATAAATCCACCTAACAGTCCGACACGAACATTCTCGGTTTAGGTTTGTTCGGCCCCATCCAGTCGCTCTTCAGCCAGTCTCTGGACGGTCAGTCATGCTACGGCAAATACGAAATACCGTCCCAAGAATGATGTAGCGAAGAACGAAAATGACAACTTCCCTGTCCGTCGAGCCGTGGCTCTGCCTGTATCGTCCTTGAGGGGAAAAGCACGTTCAAATCGTTGAGTCGTTCTAGAACATTCAATCAATAAGTCAGAAAAATCTGAAATATAACAGTTCAATTTTGCATCGGTTGATACTGTTTCCCAAAAAATAAGATGCAGAACTCAAAGCAAATTTGCCTGTTGAGTGCAAACGGCTCTTCATTAACTGAATGAATAAAAATTGCCCAGATCGTTTATGCGGCTGGGATTCACCGTGAGTACACAATACTCGTACCCTGTTTCAAAAAAACTCGTCCCCAAACTATAAAATACTCGCCCCTTGTCCCAATTTTTTTTCCAATCCCCCAATGGGTCACCAATTCGACAATTGAGTACAGCCGTAATAGTTTTAGTAAACCTGTCCTGGGATAGCGATCGCTGGTGGCAAATAGCTGCTGATATAAGCAAGACAACTCAGCCTGAATAAAATTCCGTCTCAACAACCCCTTGCTCCAGCCAACACCTGCCCCCAATAAGCCCCTGCCCCCAATAAGCAAATGTCACTATCCTTGCCAAATTTTTTCGCTCGGCCTCGATTGTCCTTGACCGAACGCGTCCAGCAACTACCGCTCGTGGAAGACTTCCTCATTATCTTCGAGCGAGACCCCGCTGCACGGAACTGGCTGGAGGTGCTGTGTTGCTATCCCGGCCTGCATGCAATCTCGGCACATCGATTAGCCCACTGGTTGCATCGCTCCGATATCCCCTTCTTCCCCCGCTTGATTTCTCACATCGCCCGCTTGTTTACCGGTATAGAGATCCATCCCGGTGCTCGGTTAGGTAAAGGGGTGTTCATCGATCACGGCCATGGCGTCGTGATTGGTGAAACCGCCATTGTGGGTGATTACACGCTGATTTATCAGGGGGTTACGTTGGGCGGCACGGGCAAAGAGCTCGGCAAGCGACATCCCACCGTCGGGAATGGAGCGGTAATCGGCAGTGGGGCAAAAGTTCTTGGCAATATTGATATCGGCGATCGCGCTCGCATCGGTGCGGGTTCGGTTGTGTTGAAGGATGTACCTGCCAACTGCACGGCAGTTGGCGTCCCCAGCCGCAATATTTGCGAATGCAATACCGCTACTAAGCCCTTAGAGCACGGCCAACTACCGGACCTCAATGCAAAAGCTCTGAGGCTATTGCTCGCACGCGTCGAAGCACTTGAAACCCAAATCCACAGTCCTTCTTGCCCACCCCACGAAACCTCGGAGTTCTAGTCCCATGAGCTTACCTACAATCGTGCTCCCAAATCGGGAACATGTTGTCTCGGTGCATCGCTGCGATCGCTGGTCGATCTGCCGCCGCCTGCAAGAGCTAAAGATTCCTTGTAATTGTCCTGCTGATGGAACATTGCGCGTCAATGTCCGCCATGCCGTCGAGTTGCTATTGGTCAACAGCGTTGTCCGGCGATTTACCTGTCCTCGCCAAGCCAATATTGTTTGGCTGGAACGTTGCTGGGACACACCGGCAACTTGTATGGCAGCGCGAAGATAGCCTGTGCCGAGTTTGCTCGATCCGATTAATTACCACACTCCAGTATCAGCGATTTTCTCGATCGTTATTCACACTCTCAACGAACCGGAGACATCCAATGACGACCCCAATCACTCAAAATCTCGTGCGTGCATTTGGCGATGTCGGGAGCAATCCCGTTGGCCTCGAAACGGAAGTCACCATCCCAATCTGTGAGGGATTAAACTTGGCCTACGCCAGCTTTCATGCTCTCTATCTTCAGTACCGAAAACACCATTTTGTTGTAGAAGGTACCGAGTTTTACTCCGTTCACGAATTCTTCCAAGAAAGCTACGAAGCCACCCAAGAGCACGCCCACGATGTGGCAGAGCGCCTCAATGGGTTGGGGGGTGTTCCTGCCGGTAGCTTTGCTTTGCTCGACGAACTCTGCTGCTTTACCCCCGAGCTCGATGGGGCCTTTAACTGCCGCCAAATGCTAGAGAACGACTTGATAGCCGAACAAGCGGTTATCGGGTTATTGCGCCGTCTGGCTAGTGAGGCGGAAAGTATCGGCGATCGCGCCACTCGATATCTGTACGAAGAAATTCTCCTAAAAACGGAAGATCGGACCTTCCATATCGATCACTTCCTGGCTGGGGACAGCCTGACGCTGTCTCTCCCGAACTAGAGGAAACCAATATCGACTGGCTGTTTACGCCCCCTGTTGACTGTCTATCTTTTGAATACTGTAAGAGGCTGCCATGACCGCCCAGCCCCGTATCAATATCAACGACACAACTCTTCGAGACGGCGAACAAGCCGCCGGTGTGGCCTTTGGTTTAGAAGAAAAAGTGGCGATCGCCACCTTTCTTGACGCGATCGGCATTCAAGAACTAGAGGTGGGCATCCCCGCCATGGGGCGAGAGGAAGCTCAATCGATTCGGGCGATCGCCGAACTGGGTCTCAAGGCTCAACTGCTGGGCTGGAACCGAGCCGTCCTGTCCGACATTCAAGCGTCGATTCACTGCGGCCTGAAACGGGTGCATATTTCTATCCCCGTTTCTGATATTCAGATTCAGGTCAAATTCCAGGGAAACCGGAATCGGATGCTGGGGCAATTGCGGGATTCCATTGCCTTTGCCCGCGATCACGGGCTGGAGGTGAGCGTGGGGGGGGAAGACAGTTCTCGCGCTCGCGAATCCTTTTTGATCGATACGGCTCAGTACGCCCAACAATTGGGGGCATTCCGGTTCCGGTTCTGCGACACGGTGGGCATCCTCGATCCGTTTACCACGTTTGAACGGGTGCAGAAGCTTGTGGCAAGCCTAACCATCCCGGTGGAAATGCACACCCATAACGACTTGGGCTTGGCCACTGCCAATGCTCTTGCGGGTATCCGGGCGGGAGCCACATCCATCAACACCACGGTGAACGGTCTCGGAGAACGAGCTGGGAATGCGGCTCTTGAGGAGGTCGTTATGGCTTTGAAGCAAATCTACGGCTTTAAACCCGGCATTCAAGCCCACCAGTTGTTGGCGCTCTCCCGTTTGGTGGCCGACTCGGTTAACTGTCCGGTGCCCCCATGGAAGGCCATTGTGGGCACCAACACCTTTGCCCATGAATCCGGTATTCATGCCCACGGTGTCCTACACAATCCCAGCACTTACGAACCCTTCGATCCGGCAGAGGTCGGCGGACAGCGCCGTTTCGTGATCGGCAAACATTCCGGTCGCCACCTGTTAAAGCAAATCTTGCAAGAACGCGGTGTTGCCATCGATGTCAACAGCAGTCAGTCGCTACTGGATGCTGTCCGCGATCGCTCCACCCAACTCAAACGCAGCCTCACGATGGATGAAGTAATGGCAGTGGTGACAGAGGCCGGAGCCCTTGTTCCGCTTGGATAAACCATTACCCATCACATCTAGCCCCCAGCACATCTAGCCCCCAGCACATCTATCACTTAAGTCCCTCGCCTATTTCACCAGTCCGCACTACTGAGAAACACGCGCCATGAAAATCATGCTTCATACCGATCGCGCTGGAAAACTGATGGTTTACGTCGCCAAAAAAGACTTGGAAGAGGAAGTCATCCAACAAACTCATACAGGCGATACCCACATTCTTACGCTAGCCAACGGCTGGGAACTACAGGTGCCGGGACTCACCAGCCCCATCAAAACCCCTCAAACCGTCAGAGCGACACGATTACCCCAAACCTCTTAATTAGCGCCGAAGAGTCTGTTACCCGGTACTTCAACAGGAGAGCTGCCATGCCCGCCAATCAGCCATTGCCTCCCTGGATGTTCGATTTAGAAGGAACATTCTTAGGATTTCTCGGCAAGCATCCGAGCAAACCCAAATCGGCTGTGCTTGAGGTCGACGGGGAACAGATGACCGTTAAGCTACCGAAGACACTGCGTCATTCCGTGCAGAGACAGCGGTTTGTACCCGGCGATCGCGTGCGCTGTATTGGGCGCAGCCAAATCGATTTTGACGCTAGAGTCATCAAGCTGAAGGCTTACTATTTCTTGCCCCTATCTCTGCAGAAGGACAGCAGACCTCTGCATCTTGTCCCCGCGACGCCCACCGTTTCTTCCGATTCGGCCGAACCTTGCCTGTCCGAGGTGAACAGGTGCCCATCAACACTCGGCAAAAAGCGCGCCAAAATACTGGTGTGTCGTAAGTCTGGCTGCAAAAAGCGCGGAGGGCATCGGTTGGTTGCCGCGCTGGAGCGCACCCTGAAAGAGCAACAGCTTCAGGATCGGGTCGAAATTCAATACACCGGCTGTCAAAAGCGCTGTTCGAGAGCCCCCAGTTTGACCGTGATGCCGGGTAAACACCACTACGACCGACTCAATCTCAAAAACTTACCCGCTCTACTCGAAGAACAGTTTTGCACGCCTCACTAGCAAGCGGGCTAACCCCCACCGTTCGATCGCTTCGCCTCCGCCAAAACGACGCCCCTTACTCGCTGCCGAGGTCACGATGAATCCGCGCACTGCTCCAATGACCGCAAGAGACACCGCAAGCGTGCCGACTCAACTGGAACTAAACTTCTTCTCCACTGATTTTCTGGTGTGATTGCAGCTCGCAGCGATGTAAACATCCATCCCCTGTTTCCCTGGAATTCAACTCAGGAGTAAGCCATGACCGATCAACCGATTTCCAACGAAGTTGCCCTCCGAATTGCCCTAGCCGCTAGAGTCTTACCTGACGTATCCGTCAGTGATGTGATTGAAGCGTTGCAAACCAATCTTGACGATGAGCTTACGGAAGAATCCTTGAGCACGCTGACCGTCACCCAGTTAAAACGGTCCTTCGGCAATATTTACGACGTCGATGACGGCGAGTGGGAAGGGGAAGATGCGGACAATCAAGATATCTTTGCGTTCAAAGAAGCCGTGCGAATTTTGTGGGGGGAAAAAGGTCCCTGCGAACACCCGCTCCCTATTGAGCCCTATCAAGAGGGCGACATGCCCAACTCCATTCGAGTGGCTGTTGCGTCCAACACCGCAGAGCAGCTAGATGGTCATTTTGGTTCGTGCCACCGCTATTTGATCTATCAGCTATCGGCAAACGCCATCAAGCTGATTGATGTGCGCTCGGCATTAGAAGCCGACCTCAGCGACAACAAAAATAAGTTCCGCGTCGATTTAATTCGCGATTGCCCCGTTCTTTACGTTGCGTCAATTGGGGGACCAGCAGCGGCCAAAGTCATTCAAGCCAATATTTACCCAATGAAAATTGAAACCGGTGGAGCCGTCAGAGAACGTTTGGCCGATCTACAACAAGCTCTGGCAACCTCTCCTCCCCCTTGGTTGGCAAAGATTTTGGGGGTCGGGACCGGTCGACGGGTGAAAAACTATCGAGCGGCTAGCCAGGTCTAATCCACACGGTGAGTCGCAATGCCCAATCGACCATTCGCAAGCAAACACCAACGAGGAACGCACGTTGTTCGGGAGCAAGTATGAGCCTCAAACCCAATAAACAGCGAGTGCTGGAAATTGAGCAGATAACAGGACTGAGACCGACTCATTTTGCCGATCTGATTCGGTTGGCACAATTGGTTGACGACCCCAGCGGCGGAGTGGCTAATCGTATCGTCAACGTTAGCTGGCTTGCGTTTGGTATCCCGAGACCGGTCACGGAAAATTTGCGATCGCTCGGCAGAAAATATCGATTTGAATCTCCACATGTCGATCCCGACTTGGTGTGGGATGACCTTACGCCCGAAACTCGCAGTTGGTTCATTGCCCACAAAAGCATTCTGTGGGAAATAGAAGAATCAATCCCTCCGTTGGATGAAGATTAAACATAACGGTTAGCGATATCGAAAGCTGTCACTTCTTTATGCCGAACTGAGGACAAAACTCATGCTGGTTTTAGGAACATTCAATAAGTTCGAGCAGTGCGTACTCAATATGGCTCTAATTAATATGTGCGACAGCGAAAGCTATGTCGGCCTAGAGATGCGCCGAAACTATCATTCGTGGAAACATCAAACAAATGAAGCCTCTGGTAATCCTTGGTTCGATATTCATCAGTTCACAATCTATTTACCCCATCCCGATCAACAGTACGAAGATGTCACACTGGAACAGGGGCTAAGCAAAGGCTACAACGTAGACGTTGAACCCGTTCGCGAGCCGAACAGCTTGATGTACAACATCCACAGAGGGGGGCATTTTGTTGCTGTATTCAAGCAACACGAAGAAAATGGAGGATTTGAGATTGCTGCAACGGGGGTTTTTGTCCGATCGCTAGGAATCCTCAGTTTGGATGTGATTGTCGATCTAGACCGAGAAGAGTATCAACCGTTAGTCATCAAACATCCCATCATTAGAGATTATCCAAATAACTGGGAAACCCAACTGAGACAATTTTTGAATGGAGACGTGAGAGATGACGATTTATCCGCTGTTGTTGGATACGTCGACCCCAGTTTAAATCGAGGTTATAGAGCTCCAGCTTGGAATGAAGTGTCCTTAGCTGCCAACGGTTTTGCCGGATTCTAGATCTAGCAGTGGCCATATCGCTAACATTTTTGAACGCTCTCTATAGATACGTTTTCCAAGCATCAATTAACTATCGCGATAAACCGCTCGCTCATCCACACGCATATCGAACGGCGTGCTGGTTTCAGAGGGAGGGTGGACTCTAATTTTGGCTTGAGGGCTTAATCGAGCCAGTCGAGTGGCGATCTCCTGAATTTGGTTGAGTATCCACCAGTTGTAGCGGGCATCCGGACAGTGAATCTCCAGCATCAACCCTTCTGCTAAACCGATTGTCCACTCGCATCCCTCTAATAGAGACTTAACGGACTCGCCACACGTATCAAGAAAATACCGGCGAGTGGTGAGTTCTAATTGTTTCTGCAAAGCTGTATCCAAATACCCGAGCGACTGAGGCGGCAAGTCTTCGGGAGGTAAGTCACGAACAGTCATTGTTATAGCAATCCGCTGTAAGGTCTGGAGTGCGGAAACCGCTCAAAGTATTGATTGGCAAGGCAAAACGATCGGAAAACTCTCCATAGCGGATGGCAGGCCGCTATAGATGTCAGAATTCAGGATCGATTAGTGGATGCTGCCGGATCGCTCCACGGCGATCGCGTCCGCAATACGAGGGGGAAATTCCTCCAAGTCAGCGTCTTCCCCAGGCGGCATCGGGGATAGAAACGTATAACAGGGATCGCACTGCCCCGTATCGAAAACCTGCAACACCCATTGGTCGGGTAGCCCTTCAACGCCAATTTTCACGACAAACCAGTCACTACCAGTTTCTTTCGCGGAGACTACAGAGAAAAACTCGCGATCGATGTCCGGAATTTCCAGATCTCCCATCAAAAAGTCCATCGCGATCGCTTCGGCATCGGTCAGCGGTAATGTCATCATCGTTAATCGTCTCCACATAGGTTCGGTGTATATATAGCAATCCGCCCTAAGGCCTGGAAGCCCTAGCTCGATACGGTCTGGGGACAAGTCTGGACATCTTGAGTCAGATCGGTTTGAGGTTTTAAGCCCACCCAAGCATCAACCTCAGCACAGTCAAATCCTGCAGTACGGCGATCGCTAACTTGCATCAGCGGTCGCCGAATCAAAATCGGTTGCTCCATCATCAATGTCAAAGCGATATCGGCATCAAGCTGTTCCGGACGCAGTTCTCCGGAGGTAATGGGTGGAGCTGTGGGGTTAAACCACTCCGTGACTGGGCGATCGCCGAAAAAGGGCCGCAGTTTATCCGGTGTCCAGGCTTCAGCCAGCAAGTTATGCACGCTCAGCTCGTGCCCCGCCTCCAACAGCAGCTTCTTTTGCTTGGCATTACCGATACAACCTGGTTTTTCGTAGAACTCTACGAGCGCCATAGCGTCATCCTTTACATCAACTGCAATGTAAGAACCCAAATAGCTAGGTAAGGAGGCTTGGGGTGACAGTCTCCAGAAAGCCAAGAAAACGCATGCCAAACGAACAAATACTGATGATTCTTATTCCGATTGACAGAACTATAGCCAAGCTTTCGACGAACTGACAACTAAATAATGAAACACTGACAATACTAAGAAGCAATCTCAGAAATTCAGTGCCATAGGACACCAAATTTATAGAGTTAATGAAAGCGGAATCCCATACCCCCGTTGAAATCGATGATGAAATCCTGTCGCAATCAGGACCTTATAATCCGCTTAGGTGACACCAAGATAGGAGCCTCGCAGAGAATGAATGGTTCAGGCAGAAAAACTGCAATCAAAAAAGTTGGTTCTGAACCTTGTCTCTAAAATGCATATAAAAAGAAAGTTAAACCGTATCGAGTGATATAGATAACATATCCCTATGTGGCTATCTATAGAGATAAGTTTGAAATACAAAAATTACTAGACTCAACTAACATGCAGATTGCCTCTCGTAGGCGATCGTTTGCGGACACAAATTTTTAGGCTATTTAGAATCTTATCCATTGCGTTGATAAGAAGCCAAACAGCTTCTATATATGTATTTCTCGAACCATTTAAAAGTCCATTAACACTTAATTGTTTGTAACTGAAGTACTGTGCTGAGCCAGCGCACTGGGCGAACGGAAGGAGCGCTTGAGTATGCCATATGGAATTGACAGCGGATGTAATGCTTGCAATAGTTGCTGGCCCGAATGCCCCACTGGTGCGATCAAAGCTGAGCCTTTAGGGGACGGTTACTGGATCGATCCAACCCTCTGCGATAACTGCCAGGAGCTGGAGAAGCCACGCTGTCTGGATGTATGCAATGTCGGTTCGCTCGCTCCCATAACTCCCAAAAAGGGTCGCAGTAAAAGTACTCTGCTACCTGCTGCGATCCTCGACATTTTTCGCAATGGAAAAAACACCCCATTTGCCTCTTCGATGGTGATATGGGAGAGTTGCAATATTTTGGCTCAGCGACAAAGTTTGCCTTGGCATGCAGATGCAGAAGGCCAGCTTTGCTATCGGCGTACTGTTCGACGCGGTCTGGGAGAAATGCGTTTTCGGCTGATGGCCGATCCGGAATCTTCTCCCACTCCAATTCCAATCAATGATGGTTTAGAGACTCTAGAGAATTTCGATATTCGAGCGACCTGCATTCATCTCATTTTTGCAGCCTATGCCATGACGCTCGATCGCCCGTGGGACGAAACCTTCGTATTAAACAATCAACATATCGAGAAGTATTTAAAGCTCGATAAGCGTAAAGATTTGAATAAATTAAACAAACTAATCTTAATCAAAGATCTCGTTCATCAAGCCTGCCAGCTACTTGTGGCGTTGGAATGGCCGAGACAAGGAAAATTCCGCTCATTTTCTCTCGACGAGCATCCTATTTGGCAACTCGTCGATACCCAATATTTCTTTGAAGAAGATTCTATCGGGCATCGCCATTTAATTGGTTTGAGTTTCACCATAAAGCCAGGAATCTGGGCGAAGCACTTTCTCAATAAGCAGGGATACCGCCATCAGACGGCCTTTTACCAATACGGGTCCCTCCCCCAATCTCTGTTATTAGAAATCATGAGCAATTGGCAACAGCATGAGGGAGGCATACGCATATTGCTTTGGTTACTGTTCAAACTTCGACTGGGGGGAGAGCAGCGAGTCAAAATCAGTACCTTATTGAGCATTGCTTATGGCGACGACCGCCTCGTAGAAGCAACGACTGTGCGAGGCGCGCATAAGCGCTTGCTCAAAACATTTGAAGGGGATCTAGAAACGATTTATTACTACGGTCTCAAGCCCTTATTCGATGAGGAAACCTATCCAACCGAGATTCAACCACTGTGGGCGAGGGTGGCTGAAATTCCGGATGGAGCAGATGAGGCACTCGATTTTTGGGTTGAAGATGCTCATCGAAGTCTTAGCCTCACGGATGCAGCCCCTAGAGATAAGTGGCAGCGGTTGCTGAACGCTCGAATTGTTGGATTCGAGCTATCGGATGATTGGAAAGAGAGCTTGGGAAAACGTCCTGCAAAGCGTCGCCGCAAGCTTTCATCGTCTCGGTCTGTTGCCAGTCCAGATGAACTGTCCGGACGAGACATAAGCGCAGCTCGCTCACGGCAGAAGCTCTCTCAACGTGCCCTTGCAAAACGGCTGGGCAAAAGTCAAAGTTGGATTCGCGACATCGAAAAAGGACGCTTCAAAATTAGCGAGTCAGACTGTACCACGCTGCGTCAGGTCCTTAATTTATAAGTTGGGAGGCTGGTCTTCTACTATCGCTTTTGGGCGTTGCATACTGTAGTGATGAAACGTCCAAGATGTTAATCGAGCAGCTGCTCAAAGAACGGGTATAAAACTGGCAAGCAGCACTACATCTGCAAGCAGTGTCCCCAGCAATTTGTGAAATCTATAGCCACCAAGATTACAGCGATGTACTTAACCAACATTGCCTGAAACTGTATGTCAATGGCATGGGCTTTAGAGTCATCGAACGGATTCTGTAAGATCTGGAATCTAAGCGAGGAACGCTCAGTGCAGAAAATTAACGGCTCTGAGAAGACTTATAGCTTAGCGCCGCTTTCTCTCCAGTAACTATTCGCCCCTGACAGTGCCGTTAGTGTTTATCAGAATCTGTCTCGAAAATCTAAAGCTTCCTCCCCTCATAGAAGGAAATCATTCGAACTTAAATTGATTGCCTTGCTCAATTGTATCTGGAAGTCATTGACTTTATCCCCGTTAATGTCACCGCTAACAACTGTACTATTACGACCTAGCGTATACCGTAATTCTCCTTTCCGTCCTGAGAATTTCGCTCTGCCAATAAATCTGAATGCTTGATTTCCTTTGCCAGTCTTTGCATCAATTGTTCTCAAATCGATTTTATCCTGATTCCTTCGGAAGTCAGTGATAATATCTCTTTTTGCTGCGCCAACCCGGCTTTCGCGTACATTATTGAAGTCAAAAATATCGCGTCCTACATTACCAGTAAGTATGTCCTTACCATTTCCACCAATCAAGGTGTCGTTACCACTTCCTCCACTTAGAGTGTCTTTATCATCATCACCAAACAAACGATCTTTTCCATTACCACCTTTCAAGCGATCGTTGCCTATCCCACCACTTAATCTGTCATTTCCATCATCACCAAATAGTCGATCTTGTCCGCGACAGCCGCTAATAAAGTCATTTCCAGCTCCTCCTCGAAGGGTGTCATTCCCCAGATTGCCAAATATTTCGTCATTGCCAGAGCCACCCACTAGGGAATCATTACCTCCCAGCCCCCTGAGCAGATCTTTACCGGCAGTCCCGCCAAGGTTATCGGCCCTGTTACTGCTTCCTGGAACAACTCTAGCTCCAGCTTGGATAGAGGCGCGGCCAAACACCACGTAACTTCCACTATCCGCATCAATAATCACATCGTCGAATCCATCCTGATTAATATCCCCTACTCCACTAACATTTTGGCCAGCATTATCACCTCTTTCTGCTCCTTTAATAACAAAACCCTCCCTACTACTCAGGGATGCAAGGTCTACAGTGGGGAAAGTGCCGTCGCAGCGACCATAAACGATGTAGCTCTCACCGGCTTTGCTCTCGTTGTTTGAATCAGCATTGGGTGCTCCAACGATCAAGTCTTCGATGCCGTCTCCATTAAAGTCACCTGCTCCGCTAACGGATTTTATCCCTCGTCTATCGCCAGTAATAAGGAAACCATTTCTGCCGTTAAGCTGTTTGACATTTACTGAAGGACGAAATCTACCTTTACTTCCAAATATGACATAGCTACTTCCTCCATTTTGTTGGATGCTTCCTACAGGCGCGTTAATAATAATGTCATCTATGCCATCACCATTAACATCTCCTATATTACTTACTTGACGCCCTAGATCGTCTTCAGATTTAATTCCGTTGATCGTAAAACCATTTAAACCATTTAAATTTGATAATTCACTAGGAAATCCAGTACTGCGGCCGAAAACCACATAACTTTTACCCACGTTGGACTTTCCATTGATGTCTGAACGTGGGGCACCAATAATGATGTCATCAAAGCCATCTTTATTCAGATCGCCAGCGCTGCTGACCGAAATTCCAGATTCATCCCTATCAAATTCACCATTAAGAGAAAATCCGTCACTCCCATTTAAGCTAGAGAGTTCAACTGGACTTGAGTAAGGTGTTTGCCCTCCAAATATAACGTAGCTTTCACCTGCATCCTCCCTGCCATTGGTAGCCGTGTTTGCAGGGGCACCAATAATAAGATCGCTGTTTCCATCGCCATTAAAATCTCCAGCAGAACTAACGGATGTCCCCGAACGATCGGCAAACTCTTCTCCATTAATGGCAAAACCATTGCTACCATTTCCACCATTTCCTGGCAGCAGGTCAGCTAGATTAAAGATAGAAGGGAAATTACTATTTCGACCAAAAACCACATAACTCTGACCTGAACCATTAAACGCTCCGTTATCGGTAGGATTTGCCCTGGGTGCACCTATAATTAGATCGTCAATGTTATCGCCATTAATATCTCCAGCAGAACTAACGGAGAATCCCGAACCATCCTGAGAATCGACGCCTTTCAGAACAAAACCGTTCGACCCATTCAGGCTACTTACATCAAAATTTCTAGAAAAGCCACTTCGCTTGCCAAACAATACATAGCTCTCCCCTGCCAGTGCGCCAGGTTTTCTAGAGCCAATAATAATGTCGTCGAATCCATCGTTATTTATATCTCCTGCTTCACTTACGGAGGCACCCTCTGAAAATTTGTCGATACCTGTCACTACAAAGCCGTTTAAGCCGTTAATCGCTCCAAGCTTGATTGAGTTTGCCATTATTTAGACTCTCTTTTGCGAAGTTTGCTAGTGACCGGTTGACTCTCAGTAAGGCATCAGGTCATTCGTAGATATATAGGGATGGGAGCTGCTGCCTATGCACTCCGCAATGGAAATATTTTGTGCCGTTCGCACACCCCCGTAAGGCATGTATCATTCTGCACTTAATTCTTGCCGTTTAATAGAAAGAAAATATTAAAGGTGGTTATTAGTGGGATAAGATTATGCCAGTAGTTTTGTCACGGTTACTGGCAGGAAGTCTGAGCAAAATTGCCAGAAACGGGATCGAAAGCCTAGTTCGCGACAATGAAACAGAACTGTTCAAATATCCTCTGTCCTTGGGCAGCTGTAAACGCTGCTCTTAGTTCTTGGACCCGCTTGCGGAAATAAGTCCGTTGCTCGGATAGGCACACGGATTCTTTCATTCGTCGTCGAGCCCTCAAATATCGCTTCAACTCATCAACAACCTTGCACAGCCGTTTGGCTGATGCAAAGGCTCCAAATCCCAACATCAGATAATTCCTGGTTTTGACAGGACAGGCTTTGGCGGCTTCCATGTTTCACCTCTGACTCAGCATCAAATCGACTAGATTTGCCATCTGAATCAATTGCTCTGTAATGGGAGGAGCATCTTCCTCGGATTTTGACAAAGGTTTTATCCAGGAACCAGTTGCCGTTGACTGTCCCTCAACGCTTGCTTCTGAGATCCTGAATGCAGATAGGTGTGAATCGTTCCTCCCAGTCTCAAACTGTTTCGTGGGTGAACTAGAACCCGCGCAGCAAAAAGAATTCGACCAGATGGCGCAGGCTGAGCTTGAATCGCACTCGATCGAACAGCACTTGAAAAACAATGTCTGTGAGAATTTCGATGAAATTAAAGGGGGTTCCAATTCGCCCGTTGAAGGTGCGAGCGCAGGTCTGACATCGTCGGTCGGCAGAGTTTATGAAAAGTCTCCAGCCCATGATTGGTAGTTTGGGAAACCTACGAGCAGGAATGAGTGACAAAACTACTCCTGGTAAGTAGGTTGTTTTAATTAAACAGAAAACGTTCGAGAGCCCGTCCATGCTGATTGGCCCGAGCCTCAATGCCAACAATGATGGCGTCAACGAGGTCAAGCTCATCATCAAACTGACGCCCGGCTA
>JBFRWD010000181.1:0-9957 GCA_051439425.1 Synechococcus sp. | reverse complement strand
TTGCGAAACTGATTGATCGCTTGGGAGAAGAGGGAGGGACGTTCCAAGAACGGCTCATGGCCCGGCTGCGGTCAGCTTACAACCATCACTACCGCCGGATGCTGCCTGTACTACTCAAGGCCTTGGAATTTCGTTCCGAGAATTCTCAAATGAAGCCAATCATGCAGGCTCTCCAGCTGCTCAAGGATTATGCTGACAAGCCTCGCAAAGAACCCTACGCGGCTGAGGTGAATGTGCCAATGGAAGGGGTACTCAGCCCAGATTGGCAGGAGTCAGTGATGAGTACCAATAAAAATGGTGAGTCCCAGATTGATCGCGTCACCTACGAAATTGGTGTTCTGCGAACGGTGCGCGAGAAGCTACGTTGCAAAGAACTCTGGGTGGCGGGAGCCAAGCGATACCGCAATCCTCATGAAGATCTGCCCCAAGACTTTGAACTCAGACGGGAAGCTTACTATCAAGACCTGCAACAACCCCTTGAGGTTGATTCCTTTGTGGCCCAAATTCAGCGGGAGATGACCCAGGCACTAGAGCAACTCAACCAAGGGCTTCCGTCCAATTCAAAGGTCAAAGTCTTGGATAAGCGCGGCGGGTGGATTCATCTGACGCCCCTGAAGGAACAACCGGAGCCGGAACACTTGAGCAAGCTCAAGGAAGAGCTTGGCCGCAGATGGTCGACCATTCCCTTGTTGGACGTACTCAAAGAAACCGATTTCCGCCTTCACTTCACCTCCCACTTCCGCAGCACGGCTAGTCGGGAGACGCTGCAGCCATCCGAGATCCAGAAACGTTTGCTGCTGTGTTTATACGCCTTGGGAACCAATCTGGGGATCAAGCGCATTGCCCATGGAGAGCATGGCATCGGCTACTTTGACCTGCACTATGTCCGCCGCAAGTTCCTCAGCAAAGCTGCTCTCAGACAGGCGATTAGGGATGTTGCTGACGCTATTTTCCGGATCCGCCTACCTCACATTTGGGGGGATGCCACAACCGCCTGTGCTTCAGACTCAAAACAATTTGGCACCTGGGACCAGAACCTGATCACCGAATGGCATGCCCGTTACAAAGGACGGGGCGTCATGATCTACTGGCATGTTGAGAAGAAATCAGTTTGTGTTTATTCCCAGCTCAAACGCTGCTCTTCCTCTGAAGTCGCCTCCATGATTGAGGGGGTTCTGCGACATTGCACTCAGATGTCGGTCGATAAAAATTATGTCGACACTCACGGTCAAAGCGAGGTGGGCTTTGCTTTTTGCCACCTGCTTGGCTTCAAGCTCATGCCTCGCATCAGGGGGATTCAAAAGCAGAAGCTGTATCTACCTGGGAAAGGACAGTCCAAGGTTTACCCTCATCTCAAAGCCATCCTCAAGCGACCCATTCGCTGGCAGCTGATCCGCGAACAGTATGACACCATGATCAAGTTCGCCACCGCCCTCAAACAAGGCACTGCTGAGCCAGAGGCTATCCTCTCTCGCTTTACTCGAAATAACGCCAAGCACCCCGTTTACTTGGCACTAGCTGGGGTAGTTGAAGCGAAGCTGCAACGAAGTGCAATTAGGCCATTCTCGTTACAATTTATAGGCTGAAACTCTTTAAACTCGTTGAGCCATTGAGGTCACTGAAAAGATAGTCGAAGTAATATTGAGATTGATTGAGGCTCGAAAGCCATACGTAGTATGCTTTTCGAGCTACTTGCACTTCGTTGCAGCTTCGCTTCAATCACCCCTAGCTGAACTGGGACGGGCTATCAAGACGCTTTTTCTCTGTCGTTACCTTCACAGTGAGGACATCCGTCAAGAAATCCAGGAAGGCCTCAATGTCGTTGAGAACTGGAATAGCGCCAATGACTTCATCTTCTTCGGCAAGAGTGGAGATTTCACATCCGGCCAGGTGGCCTTACAAGAAATCTCTATGCTCTGTCTTCACTTGCTCCAGATCAGTTTGGTTTATATCAACACCCTCTTGCTTCAACAGGTTCTAGCTGATCCCGATTGGATGCGGAAGATGGGGCCTCATGAACTCAGAGCCCTGACCCCGCTCATTTATTCTCATGTCAATCCGTACGGAGTGATTCGGCTCAATATGAGCGAACGTCTACCGATTGAATCAATTGCCAGCTAGCGTCATCGATTCATTTGCCCTCATTGGTGTTGCTCTTTGAGGGCGTTTTACTGGGGAAATTCTCTTGAACTTGTACGGAGAAACCTATAAGCTCAACTTATCGGTTGAAGTATAAAAAACATCTTCCTGCCTGTGTCTGCTTGCTAATTGCACTTCGTTGCAGCTTCGCTTCAATCACCCCATCTAGGGCATTTCATTACTACAGTATGCAACGCCGCCCCTCTGTCTTTACCCGAGACGCTGAACACGCGGGATTGTCCGCCATTGGCAATGACAAGCTCGTCACCAAACGTGGACGAGAGCAAGTTGCGAGGCGAGACGCCCTTGTGGCGTTCGGGCTCGCGCCCGATGATGTGATAGCGATCGTCTTCTGTGTTGTAGACAAATTTCCCCGTCGAGCGGTCGATCCAGTCGTTGGCAATAATCCCATGACGAGAAGGATAGGCCCCGGTCGCTAAGGTGGCATGACCGACAGCGGTTTCGGTATTGGCGTGCTGGTAGTGGGCATTGCTGTAGTGGGTGCCTTGTTCCAGCAAATAACGAAATCCACCTGCCCCAAGGCGATCTCGAAACCGCATCGGCAAGTCGCCGCGCAATTGGTCGACCGTAATTTGCAGAATGAGCTTGGGTGGCCTGTTCGGTGCGCTGGCTGTTTGGGACTGGACGTATTGACCCCAAAACAATAAGACTGTGGCGATCCCTACCAAGAGGATGTTGGCGAACGCCAGGCTGCGGTGCTTCATTGACTGTTTGCATCTCTGGAGATGGGCGATGCGGGATTCAGGAGAAGGAGTGGCAGTCTAGCTTGCCGGCTCAGCTTCGATTGTCCGAGTAGATGTCGGCGATTGGCTTGCAACAACTGAAAGAATTTCGAACCGGACCATGCTTGGCTGGGGGAGGAGGCTTTAGAGACAGCAGGTGCACCGTACAGTAAGTGGGTTAAGGTCAACCATTCTGCAGTTAAAGCTGTGTCGTCACATTGCTGCATCACTTCGCTCGGTGAGGAAATTCCCAGGCGATCGCCAAGGCGACCGGCCCAAGCCTGCAGCGCCTGCATCGCCAATTTCGGCTCTCCCCGCTCGCAAGCCTGACGCACGCGACGAAAATAGGCGGCTTCCGATTCCGCTTGCCGCTTGCGGTAGTCGGAGAGGAACCTCCGAAGAGGGTGGCGGTAGTATCGGGAGATCGCCATCAGGCCGAGGACGGAGGCTATCACCAAACCAACTCGTCGAACGATCGCTTGGTGCGAGAGGCGGACGCGCAGGGTAACGGCAGGTAGTGCTTCCGTTTTAAGGGACTGAGTGTCTATATTCCAGTAGGACACCCGGATGGCGGGCAGTCGGTAGCGACCGCCTCGCTCTGCAACGTAGGTAATCGTGTCGGTTCTGCGACCGACAAAATTGCCGCGATTGATTGAATTTGCAATCTTTGGGGGATCGACATAGCCGTTCAAGCCCGTAAAGGAAGGGAATGGAGGAGGAGGCAACACGGCCCCAACGGTGTCGCTGGCGGAAATCGTGATATTGCGTTGAATGGCATCGCCGACTTGGATGTCGGTTGGCTCTCGATCGAAAGAGTCTTCAATTGTCAGCTCGTCAGTGGCGATCGCGTAGTCGAGATCTCTGGCTTTCACCTCTGGCGGTACGACCGCGGTAAAGCGGGCGGTCTCAGTGGACAGAGAGACCGACTCTGGAGCCGCTCCATCAATTGGGGCAGGAGTAAACTTCACCTGGAATGTAGGAATGGTGAAGGGGCCAGGCTCTTGTGGGTAGATGTAGTAGCTGCGGCGAATTCCCGAATAGAGACGGCCGTCAATCCGCTCGCTCAAGTTGGTCGTGGCTCCGCTGGGACGCAAGGCAATCGCATTCGGCACCTGAATATCTGGGAAGCGCGGGGCTCGGTCGAACCAAGTTTCAACCAAAACATCTACATACAAGCGGACCTGCTGACCGACAATAAGCTCGCCATCCGGAGATAGGGATGTGCGAACGATCGCTGAGGGCGGGGCTTCTTGCGCGTGAACGGGTGCGGCTCCACAGAGAATCAAGATCGCTGAAGCAATCGCGAGCACGACATTGCGAGACAAACGCTGGGGGAAAAGGCGAACGGAGAAGATCACGGGAGATCGCCCTCCTGCTGAGACTGCTGAAGTTGAAAAGCAAATTTTTGCCGTAAAAAATCGGCTGGAGTCGTTTGGACGTTGCGCAGCCACACCTCAGCCAACTGTTCGGTCAGAATGGGACCGTCAACAACAGAGGGCTCCTGCACGTGGTCGGTGCGCTCGCCCGTTTCGTCAATGACGACATCATCCGGTCGCAGGGTTGAGCCGGGTTTCTGCTGTTCTTCGGGAGGCTCTTCTTCTAAGTCTGCCAGGACCTGTTCCACTCGCGCTCGATTGGCCGTAGCAGCAGGATAATTGGGGCGCAGATCGAGGGCTCGCTCGTAACTTGCCAGGGCATTGTCGTAATCGCCCCTATGAGCGTAGGCATTGCCTAGGTTAAAGGCAGCTTCGGGGGTGTTCAGTCGAGAAAATTGCGCGATCGCCCCTTCGAAATCCTCGGTCGCATAGTGAGCTACCCCCTTCCACATCCCGTCTTCAAACCGTTCGGCAGCAGCAGCGTAATTCCCCCGATCGAACTGCAGGCGACCTTGTTGGTCTGAGGTCAGCCACAGGTCGACAAAGGGCGATTCCTGGGCATGCACCGGTTGGGCCGTCAGGCTGCCCCAGATGAGGACGGCGAGCAGCAGTGAAGAAGTGCTCCAACCCCGTCGGAACCATAACAAAGCCAGTGCCGCGATCGGATACACCAGCCAGTAGCCGAAATCTTGCCAGCGATCGGACTGCAAGGCTTCTGCTTGAGTGACCGTTGCTGCACTCTGCCGAGCGATGGTACGCACGTCGCGATTGTCCTGGCTGACCTCGACTATGGAAGCTCCCGCTTGGCGGCCAAACTCATTCAGACTGCGCATCTCTAGCTGACTCAATAAGGGCCGTCCATCCGCTCCGCGGACCCATCGCTCGTCTCCCTCGGGAAT
Organism: Synechococcus sp.; assembly: GCA_051439425.1. Classification (GTDB taxonomy): domain Bacteria; phylum Cyanobacteriota; class Cyanobacteriia; order Thermostichales; family PCC-7336; genus PCC-7336. The sequence goes on along the minus strand of JBFRWD010000181.1, from coordinate 4,800 downwards.
CACTCCGCCCCGAGCAGTGCCAATGGCCAGGATGGACACGGCATCTCGACTCTGACGACTTTGGGCCACTATTTCTGGCAGGCGATCGGCCTCGACTCCATCGGTGAACAGTACGATAGTGCCGGGAATCGGCTCGTCAGCCAGGGTTGCCTGAGCCGCTGCGAGTGCTCGGGTGGTGTCTTTGCCGGGTAAGGGCATAATGTCCGTGCTCAGCTCCCCCAAGTAGGTTTCTAAGATGCCGACATCGTCGGTGAGAGGCAAGACCAAATGAGCACTGCCTGCATAAGCAATCAGGGCAGTACGTCCTCCCGCCCGCAGGGCGAGCAGGTCGCGGGCTTTCTGTTTGGCGCGCTCCAGCCGCGAGGGTTGAATGTCAGTCACGTTCATAGTTGGGGACAGGTCGATAGCGACAGCCATAGGACCGGCGAGATCGGCAAATGGCGAGGCTTCTCGCTTCCAGGTGGGGCCGGCCAGGGCGATCGTAGCCAGACAGAGAACGGCAATCAGCACTCGACTGGGACGAATTGTCTGCTGGCGTTTCTCTCCCACAAGCAGGTGAGGCAGTAAGTGGGGAGCAATGGCGTCTTGCCAGTGCATCGATTGCTGGCGGCTGCGCCGCATCAACACCAGCAACCCCCCAATAGGAATGGCGGCTAGAAACCAAGCCGGTCGAATGAAATGAAACTCAAGTAGAGACACGGTTCCCTCCCTGCCAAGCGCTCACGAAGCGCATCGAGACCGCTGTGTAATAACCGATTGCCAGCATGAAGAATCCTGCTAGCGGCCAGTGAAATAAATACCTGCGAGGTTGAAAGGTGCGTTGTTCGAATTCTTGAGATTCCAGTTCGTCCAGTTCTTGATAAATTGCGACGAGTGCTTCGCGATCGCTGGCTTGGTAGAAGCTCCCCCCGGTGCGGCTGGCAATGTCTTGCAGGGTATCCACATCTAACTCCTGTTCTCCAACAGTGTCGGGATCGCCCATGGCAACGGTGTACAGCTTGATATCGTTCTCGGCCGCAATGTCTGCCGCTTGGATGGGAGGCACTTCGCTACCCGTATCGTTGCCATCGGTGAGTAAAATGGCCATCCGATGCTTGGCGTCGCTCTTCTCGAACAGCTGAATGGAAAATCCGATTGCGTCCCCCAACATCGTTTGCGGTCCGGCCATCTCCACCTGCGCTTCAGAGAGTAGGAATCGGGCGATCTCCCGATCTGGGGTAAATGGCACCTGTAAAAATGCTTGATTGCCAAACAAAATCAGGCCAATCCGATCGCCTTCGCGCCGATCGATAAAGTCATCTAGCACTAACTTGACGGCATCCAAGCGATTGATACGGTCGCCGCGTTCGTCAGTAAAGTCTCGCGCTTCCATCGATTGCGACAGATCCACCATCAACATCAAGTCCCGAGCAGATTCGGTACGCACGATTGGCTCTCCCAACCACTGGGGTTTGGCCAAGGCGACTACCAGTAATAGCCAGCAGACCATTGCCAGCGATCGCTGCCGCCAATTTCGCGGCACTGTCTTTGCCCCGGCACTGGGAACCCGCCCGGTCAGGGTCGCCAGTTGCTGAAAAAATGGCACTTTCAGGCTTTCCCGCTGTTCTCGATAGGGCGGTGCCCATCGCCAGATCGCCAGCGGCAGTGGCAGTAGGAACAGCATCCATGGGTAGTGCAGTTCAATCACGACTGCCCCCTCGCCCGGACGGAATTGCTGCGAGATGGGGGGGTGATACAAGTTCGTGAGTTGCAATCCATTGCCGGGTCACTTGCAACAGTTCGGCAATGCTGCTTGCAGAGAGCCGCCGGTAGGAAGAAGGGGGCGCATAAGCGATTTCGGCGACAATTCGACCCGCCCCCTGGGTAAAGTCCGTTCCCCCATAGGTCGCATCTAAAAAGCACAGCCACTCCTCCCCTTGAAGTGGGGCAACCCGATTGCGAGGATACGCTTGCAATGCCACCCGTTTCAGTAACGACGCCAGGCGAGCGAGCGAGTATAGTTCACCCGCACGAATGTCTGCCTCAATCTCCGCTAACGTCTGGATCGCGACCCTGCGATATCGGTTTTTACGCCAGTGGCGATATCGCTTGACCCCCCACAATCCGAATACTGCCACCAGCACCCCTGCCAGCAGGAACCAGCCAATCGTTTGGGGTACCCAAGTGACTGGCTCTGGCAACTTAATTTCTTGCAGCTCTAACAATTGGTTGTTGCCAAAGTCGCGATCGAACAGGGTGGAAGTGGCTGTCATAGTGCTTGCAAATGAGCCTGTGGAATCGGAGATTGACCTGAGATCGGTCTCGTTGGTACTAGCGAGGTGCAGCAACGCTAGGAGCGTATCCCAACACTTGGCGGAGCTGGTCGGTCACATCCTTACCGGTCTGTAATGGTAATAGCGGGATGTCTCGCTGTAGCAGCAGTTGGCGCATCAGTTGGAGGCGATCGGCAAACGCACTTTCAAAGTTTTGTCGCAGCGAACGATCGCTGCTGTCGAACTCCAGTTGCAAGTCCCCATCGCTGGCAACTAACGATCCTAACTGTGGTAGTCGTTCTTCAAGCGGATCGTAGACAAACCCCACCAACACATCGTTGTGATGGGCGATCGATGTCATCAGCGACCGGGTCTCTCGATCGGCACCGGCCAAATCGCTAATCAGACACACAAGATGGTCGTGGGTGGCCAGCCGCTGTACGCGCTCTAACATTCGGTTCAGCATGGCGGGCTGCTCCCGCCGTGCCGAGGTTGTCCCCAAAGCAGTATTTTGTTCGACAATTGCCTGCAAAATACGCATTACCCGCTGGCGACTGCGATGGGGGCGAATCTCCACAATGTCCGTATCGTTAAATACGACTGCACCGACGCGATCGCCCCCCGAGAATACCCGCCAAACCGCCAGTGCAGCAGCCTCGGCCGCCGTCACCGATTTCATATTGACTTGGCTGCCAAAAAACATCGACAGTCGCTGATCGATCGCGATCAGTGTCGGGCGATCTCGCTCTTCAGTAAACACGCGGGTGTGAGGTTTCCGGGTTCTAGCCGTGACTTTCCAGTCAATTGTGCGGACATCATCCCCCGGCAAATAGCGACGAATTTCTTCAAAGTTCAGACCACGGCCCCGTAGGCGTGAGGCATGGCGACCGGCCAAAAGACTGTGAATGGGCTGCTTGGGCAAAAAGCTGAACCCCTTGGCCTTGTATTGCAACCTGACTAACTCTGCCAAGCTGGTGTAGACTCCCGATTGCGCTCCCGATTGGGCAGGCATGTCGCTGACCTCCTACGCTACGGCCACTTGCTTGACGAGTTCGTCAATGACGCGATCGCTGGTAATACCGTCGGCGTTGGCCTCGTAACTCAACACCAGTCGATGCCTCAGCACATCGTGGATTACGGCCCGAACGTCATCGGGGATGACAAAATCTCTCCCTTGCATCCAAGCTCGCACCCGAGAACATTTGTCCAAGCCCAGCGATCCGCGCGGACTGGCCCCGATTTGAATCCAACGGCGTAAATCCATGCTGTAGCGATCGGGGTAACGGGTGGCAAAAATCAAATCGACAATATACGACTCAATGGCCTCGGACGTGTGGATCGCTTGAATGGCGGCTCGAGCATCAAAAATCGCTTGCGGAGGGACAAGAGTTTTCTCACCTTGGCTGGACCCCGCTGCCTGTTCCCCACGCACTAACCGAATCACGTCCCGCTCGGAGTCCGCATCGGGATAGTCGATATACACCTGCATCAAAAATCGATCCATCTGGGCTTCCGGTAGCGGGTAGGTCCCCTCTTGCTCGATCGGATTTTGCGTGGCCAACACCATAAATAAGTCTGGCAGGGGATGAGTCGTGCCTGCCACGGTTACCTGGCGCTCCTCCATGGCTTCTAGCAATGCGGCTTGCACCTTGGCAGGTGCTCGGTTGATCTCGTCTGCCAAGATCAAATTATTGAAAATGGGACCGGCCTGAAAGCTAAACGAGCCGCCATCTTGGGTTGCCACGTAAATTTCGGTGCCGGTGATATCGGACGGTAATAAGTCGGGCGTAAATTGGATGCGACTCAACCCTGCTTGCAATATTTTCCCCAGGCTCTTAATGGCACGGGTTTTGGCCAATCCGGGCAACCCTTCAACCAGCACGTTGCCATTGGCTAGCAAGGCAATCAGCAGCCGCTCGACAACCGCACTTTGGCCGATCACCGAACGTTCCATACCCGCTTGTATGGCCTGAATGGCAGTCAGCGTTGACTCTGCCTCGGTAGACATAACGAATCCCAAACCTCCGATCGTTTGGCACGGATGGTGACTCAAACTGCTGCGGTTGCAGGGAAGGAGAGTGCGACACTATAGGGTTCCTTCCCTGCAACCGTAGGCTCGTTCGACTTAGCGAGAGGCCCCTGCGGCATTCTCGAGGTTCTCTAGCACCTGGTCGATGCTAAAGCTTGCCGGTGTTTGCCGAGGCGGAAACTCCTGGAACGTGGCTAGGAAGTCGGCAACGTATTCCTGTGCAGGAACTAACAGAAAGACGTGATCGAGCAACCAATCGTAATAGGTGTTCGAGGTCAGTTGCGATCGTTCGTAGGGGTTGCGACGCAAGTTGAAGATCAAAGGCAACCGCAACGGCGTAAATGGGTTGGCCCAAGCGGCTAACGTCGTTTCCTGACGCTGTTCTGCAAAGATCGCTTTCCAGTCGTTATAGCGCAGAGCCGTTAGCTCCCCACCATCTGAAAAGTAAAAAATTTCATCTCGCGGCCCCTCCTCCGTTTCGCCTTCCAAATAGGGGAGAAGATTGTAGCCATCCAGGTG
>JBFRWD010000180.1:0-13200 GCA_051439425.1 Synechococcus sp. | reverse complement strand
ATCATGGCAGGAGGGCACGCAGTATCTTCCGCTATGGACTCGATCGCCTACGCTCGGTCATCCTCGACTTTCAGCATAAAAAATCACTCTTTCTACATGCTCTTGAGTTTTTGTCCTGTACTTAGGTTTCTATCAGTGGAATGGCACTTACAAGATCGATGAAAAAACAACTATGGAGAGGTTTACTACCTAAAATTTCGCCCCAACAATACTTTGCAGAAATAATTTGTATCCAGACTGGTGCTCAATCAAAAAATTCCCAACCTAGAGTAGCTCCACAGTTGGGAATTCTAGTGCTTTCAGAACGCTGATTCTACGCCTTCAACTGTTTCTGAGGATGCTTTAAGGTTGATGTAATGCGTTGCCTATCCACTAACGCGGCAGTCTTTTGAATTCCCCACGTGATGGGAGACACAAATATCTTCATGAGTATTAAGAGCGAACCCAGCTCGTTGGGCACCTGGATTCCTTTGAAATGACCTGGACGGCAGAATAGGAACTCAACTAAGGCACGGAACTGAGCATGAGTTGGGCGATCGAACCGCAGGTGCAACACGGTACTGTGTTCGAGATGCTCGATTGCCAAAACTGAACTGTCCAAGAGTACAGATGTCTCGGGAATGCGGAAAACTGCGGACTGGATACCGTCCACTCGACCTCGCAGTTCTACCTCTGCGCCTACTTCTGAAACAGAACGGGTCATTGCCTCCAGCGTGCGGCTACCAACTCTCAGTTGTACGGGAGTGCAGCGATCGAACCACTCGTTCAAATCGGGCTTGGGCACATCGCGCATAATTACCAATGCAATACTGAGCACAAAGATGTTGTATGCGCTCCAAATCCAAGCTACCTTCATCCCTTCAACAAAGTGAGGGTTATCGGGAACAGACAGAAAGAAAGAATAACCATTGCCATACGCCACATTCAAGCTGACCAACAACGTTATGGCCGACATCAGCCACAGTACAATCAATGGCCAAGCGATCTCCCAGTTATAAATATGGCGATCGCGAGATACCCCTTTCGGCGTCACCTTAAAGCGGGCTGCAAACGGTTTAAACAGTGCCTTTACCAACACGATCGACACGGGAATGCATTGGGCAACTTCATAGATGTCCGACACCAACGCAGAGCGGCTGCGATCGTTTAGCCAAGAAAACGTTGTCAGATTGAGGAGGTAAAACGGCAGGAAGAAATAGAGACCTTCCATGACTGATGTTCTCAACGGTACCGTGCCAAAGAGAACATAAATCATCGGCATCAGCAGGAACAGCACTCGGAAAAGGCTAAAGAACCACTGAGAAATCCCTTCCAAGTGAGACAACCGCTGCATCAGATTAAAGCCAGGTAACGTAAGCGGATTGCACCGTAGGAAGAATGCTTGAATTGTGCCGCGAGCCCAGCGCTGGCGCTGCAGGATGTGACCAGTCATATTCTCAGCACACAGTCCAGAACTCAGAACTTCGTCGAGGTAGATTGTGCGATCGCCCTTGGCAGATAGAGATATGCCAGTGAAATAGTCCTCGCTCAAAGATTCAGTGACAAAACCATCGATATCTTCCAAGGCACTCCTGCGAACGACGAACGAACTGCCGTAGCAAATGGACGTCTCGTTCGTGTCTCGAAGCGGCTGGTAGTGGCGTGAGAAAATCTCCACCTCGGGGGGCAATACTTTCTCCAGCCCCAAATTTCTAGCAACAGGATCGGGATTGTAAAAGCCCTGCTGAGTTTGCACCAAGCCAGTAGTTCGGTCTTGGAAGAACCCAACTGTGCGCAGGAGGAAATTACTGGTCGGCACAAAGTCAGCATCAAAAATAGCGATTAGATCGCCACCCGTCTTACCCAATGCATGGTTGATATTGCCAGCTTTGGCGTGAATGTTGCTGGGTCGAGCAATGTAGTGACAGCCAAGCTGCTGGGCCAACTGGCGGATTTCCGCTCGCTTACCATCATCCAACAGGTAAACCTGTTTGTTTGGATAATCCAACGCCTGACATCCAATCACCGTTCGTCTGAGGATAGTGGCAGGCTCGTTATAGGTAGGGATGAGAACATCCACAGAGGGTAGATACGCTCCAGACAAGACGGCCTCTGCCATCCGGTCAGCCTCAGGAGATCTCGATCGGATGCCGAACATCAAAACCAGACGCAGGACAGCACTGGCAATCACAGCCATTTCCATACCAAACAGGATTAGGCTAAAGATGCCTTCGGAAGGCCCCACCAAGTTCAGACTGGCCAGAATGCGCCACAGCGTGTAGCGGCCGATCGCCGCTAGCATCAACATCACAACCAAAGAGCGAGACCACCGCTGTGGACGGGGAGAAATCACCATAATGAGTTGAGCTGAGCCCACCAGAACAATGACAGGCAGCCACGAATCCAACAGTGAACCTTGGGGGGGACGTACCCAAGACGGTGGATTCAGCTCGATCGAATCCCACGCGGCAAAAAATCCTGAAATCGTCGGCTCACCCAACGCCCAAGCAACAGCAACGAGAGCGACCAGCAGTAAACTACCGCAGATCGCCAGGGTCGCCTTATGAGGCATGAAAACTGGTATTTTCGGCCAGCGGATGGGCGCTGAGTAGGACCGCCCTGAGTAAGATCGTTTATTGGGGGTATATCTCTGCATGAATAGCGCGAAACTCTTCAGGACTAGGAAAGGACCGTTAGCAGCACAACTCAGACTGCAAACAATTACGTTCAATCAACCTGTTCTGTTGGTTGATAAAACCGGCAATGAAACCACCAATCTCTGCCAAGTAGCGCAAATCCGCTTCGGGGTTAGCGAGGGGTTAAGCTCTAGAGCTGAGTAGCCCCCGAATCTTGAACATCACTCGCTAGCCCTTGCTCAACAGCACTCACTCAACTCGCACGCTGCCTAACGAAAAGCAGCGGCAATAAACCCAGCAGATAACTTAATTACTGCTTTACAGTTCTTAGAGATCATAGGGGCAAATTCTACGATCCGAGGTGTGCGCAGGGGCACAAAAAACTAAGTTTGCTTGCTCTACCCTTTAACTGAGCAAGGACACATAACTGGATTATGCTCGCTCCCGATTGAGCGATTGCGCCTTAACGTATGTCGCTTCGCTAGCAAGCGTTTTTAGAGGCGACTTTAATGTCTTGAGTGTAATAGCACACTGGATTTTAGGATATCAGTGGGTTACAAGATAACAGACGTTCAGCACAGCCCAAGTGGCCAGGCTTCTTCAAACTGAATGGTAACGAGGTACACCATTTTCGCACTGTCAACAGAAGCGGTTCAATTGAAAGATTCACACTCACTCAGAGTTTTCTCAGGAATGATTAAGGTGATTGCATCAGGAACATCTTCAATTAGACATGTGGAGAAGGAATCTAGGTACGCCTTTCTGACCAGGCAGGGACACAGAATTAAACGCCCTGCCGAGAACTTGCCAACTCGGATTGCATACATCACACTGCTTGCATTGACAGCAATCTGCCGGTAACTGCATTGAACGTAATGCATTGAACTGAGATTCTCTGTTCTCCTGGTTCCTGCCTCTCGATCGCAGCTATCCCAATCGATTCGGGCTACCGATCGACGCTCCTCCAGTTTCACTCCACACTGCTCTCCCATATCCAAAGCTTCACCTCTATCTTGAGCGCATTCAGAGCATCCATATGAAGGACCTAATCTCCAACGCATTGCTGGTACATCCCATCATCGCAATGCTGTTCGTTTTCCCAATGGTTGGTATTGTCACCCACTACTCCTGGCAAACCCGTCAGCGCAGGCTCGCTACAGCCAAGAAGGAAAAAAGCAAAATTCCTCCGAGCGTCGGAGTAGAGCATGTCAAAATTGGCCGCTGGCTGGCATCAGGGGTTGTGGGAGTCTCCATCGTAGGATTAGTGCGTCCCAGCTTGAAGTATTTATATGCAGCCGAGCAATGGCCAGTGCTTGAATCCGTCGCGATCGCTCTGTTCACTATTGCTGCAATTGCTTCATTTGTATTGCTACTACGAGCCAAGACCGCATTATGGCGCGGAGTCTTCACAGGCTTCACAGCTCTTTGGTTTATGTTGCTCAGCTTCCAAGATGCTGTGCTAGGTAGAGAGGGAGGGGGGGCGATATTTGAGCGCACCAATGAATGGTATATCTCCCACTTCTATTTCGGTATTACAGTCGCCATGCTGATGGTATTCTCAGTGGCCATCCAGCCCAATATCTACCGTGACAAGTCTAATAAATGGCGGAATCTTCATATTCTGTTGAATTGTTTGGCCCTTGTCCTGTTTATCGCTCAGGGAATGAGTGGAGCACGAGACATTTACGATATTGCGTTTTACGCCAACTAGCTGCGCCTTCGCACAGCCTATGTGAATAAGCATCCGCTCCCCGCCTCGAACAGCGGGGAACAGATTCTAAGAATCCCTCACAAGTCAGAGGTCCCCAGAAAGACTGCGATAACTGCCGCGTGGATGATGGTATTGCGTCGAGTTTAAGAATGTTGTTCAGAAAATCCTCGATCAATTCAGCCTTCTAGGCCCTACCCTGACGTGGACAGAAGACTAATCAGCCCTGTTGAGATCCGTTGACGAAACCTCATCAAGTACAATTAGCTACTTAAAAACCACCTGTGAGGATACAGAGAATCAAGTTATGCTGATAACAGTTTTTTGAAGAAACATGAAGTCCTTCATCACTCAGTACGTCGTCCCACTGCTCATCGTTTTGGTGTTTGCAGTTGCTCTGGTTGCAGTGAGTGCTCGTGCATTTTTACCCAATGACATGGCAGCTCCTGCCCCTCTCGACGATCTAGCTCAAATACACTGGGTTGAAGCTGGGTGAGTTCTTGACTGCTTCGCATCGCAAGAACCTGCCATCCATTTCACTTCCATTCGGATTTCAATGGCGAGTGGGAAACGATAGCGATCGTGCAGAGTTGCTGCATTGTTTGCAGCTGGCGTTTGCTGAAGCCTTTCCAGAGCAGACTTCGTGGTCTCATCTTGCCCAAACGGTCGACCGATATTTCCATCCTGTCTCCTCACCAGTGTGGTGGATCGAGCCATGCCGTTATGCAAATGGTGGGTCTGAAGTTCAAGAAACAACTGCTCCTCTTCCCATTGCTGAGCAAGCGTTGGACATAGAACCGGAGTTACCTGCGGCCTATGTCTGGGTTTGTCAAGGCATTGGTCAGGCGACTGGCTGTCCGGTTGCTTACGTATTGGCCTTGTGGGTATCTCCTCAATACCGACGACAAGGCTTGGGATCGGCAGCAATTGAAGCTGTCAAAGAATGGGGTACCGGCGTGGGCTGTGATGCGATTGAGTTACAGGTATTTGGCCGCAATCAAATCGCACACACGTTTTACCGTTCCCACGGGTTTGAGGTGATGGGAACTTGGCTACAACGGCCTCTCCGCTCTCTAAATGAGGATGGAGCCCAATAACTGAGCATGCCTCTCACTTTGATCACGACGAACCCTCCCGATGCTCGCTCGCGCGATATTCAAAACCAACTCTTCACTCTTCTAGTTGTTGAGATAATGCCGTGTTACATCCAGACGTTATTTTCTTTGATGCCGTAGGAACATTGTTTAGAGTCCGAGGCAGTGTCGGGCAAGTATACAGCCAAATTGCAGCTGATTATGGCGTACAGACCCAGCCAGAAACGGTCGATCGCCATTTTTACTCGGTGTTCAAATCAGCACCTCCAGCAGCGTTCCCCGATGCCGGCGATCGCCTGCCGCAACTCGAACAAGATTGGTGGCATTCAGTAATGCGACAAACGTTCGAACGAGTTGGGGTACTGGACAAATTCCGCGATTTCCCGCGCTACTTCCGCGATGTGTTTGACAGCTTTGAGACAGATGCCGTTTGGGAACTGTATCCCGAAACCCTCCCCGTTCTCGAAGCCTTAGAGCAACAAACCAAGCTGGCAATGATTTCCAATTTCGATTCTCGCCTGTATAAAGTGCTGCGTGCCTTGGGGCTAGATGGAGTCTTTAGTTCGGTGACAATTTCTACAGCGGTAGGAGCAGCGAAGCCTTCCTCAACTGTGTTCGATGCAGCACTGAGCCAGGAAGGAGTCAGACCTGCCAATGCTTTGCACGTTGGAGATCATCAGCGCCAAGATTATCAAGGGGCCAAACGAGCTGGCCTCAACGCACTGTGGTTACGTCGCGCCAAACCGATGATGAGGCTGGACGGTCATCAAGCACCACCCTCTGACACAATCGCCGATTTATTTGGCATTCTCGAGCGTCTAAACACCCAGCAGTCCAATCAGCCTCTACCCTCGGCCAACTAGACAAACAGCATCACCCACTGCAATAGAAACAAGGTAATCCTAGTGTTTTATCAGGCTTGCCATAAAGGAGGTCGATGACATCCCTTATGGCAAGCCTGAGTAAAAGCAAATAACCATCACTCCTACGTTGGCATATGCCAGTGGCCATACCACTGCGGACATTTCAGCCAGGTCTAGACCTGGCTGCGATCGGAACCTCTGTCCTAACTGAAATGGCAAATACCATAACTAACACCAGACATTAGGTGCGCGATAGCCTGTTCTGGGAAGTTGGGTCGTTGAGCGACGCTACATATCCGCGCCATCAAACACCTATGACAAAGCTCCAGCATCTTCTAGTTGCGCAGCCACAATCTGGGCAATGGCTTCAGCCGCTCCAGGTTCCTCCCGCAACTCTTTTAAGTGGTTTTGCATCTGGTTGTATCGTTCGCGGTCTAACAAAATCTGACACACTTCATCTGCGATCGCCTGTGGCGTGAGATGTCCGCGCAATTCAGGCACAATGCGTCGCTGAGCCCAGATGTTTGGCCACGCTAAAAACTTCACAAACCGAAGCACGTACCAGTTCACCAAACGAGCGACGAGACGCCCGACAACCGGTGCCCTTACAATCAGCCCCAGTAGACCATCCCACGAGCGCATCACATCCAGCTTATTCGTGGGTAACAGGACAACCATCGGTATTCCTAATCGTCCCAATTCCGCTGTATTTGCTCCCACAGTCGTCAGACAAATGTCACAGTTGGCGAGTAGGTCATATGGCGGAAATTCTCTCCACAACGTCACCGTAGTACCGAATGGCGTAGAGAACTGCATATTGCTCCCCCCTTCCTCTAAAACAGCAGAGGTTCCGTAGACTGCAGCCATATTCCAATTGCTGGCGACGAGAGCATAGCTGGCCAACTCATCGACATCGAGGGTTGGCGCCACAGGAATAGCAAATCGGACAGCCGGTAATGATTCTCGCAGGCGATCGGCAATCGCCAGCATCAGTGGTACCCCCAGCGACAGCTTGGCGGGTTTAGAGCCAGGTAACAAACCAATCTGAAAGGCGGCACGATCTCGACTATTCACCGGCTGCCAGAACCAAGGCAGGGATGGAGCAAAACTTACTGGCAGTGTGGCCGACTCTCCCCCTGTTAGCGGCTCAGGTCGGGTCATATCCTGAACGTCTAAAGGCTCCGTCTGGCTTTGAAGATTAATATCCGTTACAGGCAACTGACTGGAGCTGCGCAGAGCAGTATTCGCAACCCCATCTGCCATCAAGTCTCCCACAACATACATCTTCGACTGCCAGCGTGGAGACGCTTTAGCCGCAATGGTTTCCGTACGGACGGCAAAGGCATCCACCCAGCGCTGCCAGCGAGCCTCCCACTCTGCATAGATGACAACTCTGTACCCTAGCTGACGGGCCAAACGGAGTGCAAAAAATTGATCGCCCCCCAAAAACAGTACGACTCCAAACGGAGACCAATCCCAATTGTCTGCTGTTACCCCCGATATCAGAAATGGCCAGAAATGTTCGGCGCCCTGCACGCGGTCGAGACCCAGCCACTCTGTCGCAAGTTGGGCTTCCTTGCCCGACGCATGAGAACAAGGCGACAAAGCCAACGAAAGGCGAGCTTGGGGAAGCTCATTGCGCAACTGTTTGACTGCAGGCCTGACCCACGTCAAGAGTTCACCAGGACCATTTGAAAGAATTAATATGTCGGCCAGAGGCTTCACGCTACTGCCACCATGGGTCTAGTACTCGTAACCAGAGCGATACTAGCGGACAGATCGATCGCGAACATGCCCCCCAACACCCGAACTGTCAATCTGACGAGAAAGGGGCAATTCATCATCTTTGACCAAAATCATACCCAAGCGTTGGGGATTGACCGAATCATCAAAAACAGTGTCTTCGCTGTACAGGGCTCCTTCAGTCAATGCTCCGTTCCAATTCACATCCCAGAGAACAGCGCCAATCATATTGGCCGAACTCAAATCGGCATAGCTTAAATCAGCTCCCGACAAATTCGCTCCCGACAAATTGGCTTGCTGAAGATTAGCATTGACCAAGTTTGATGCCATTAAAGATGCCTGAGCTAAGTCAGCTCCTGCCAGATCGGCATCCATTAGTTGCGCTCCCATCAAGGCAGCATTGGTCAAGACAGCCTCTTTCAGATCGCACTGCGGACATTGTCCTGTTGCTTGCAAATAGCGGAGGTCGCGATACTCAATTGCCGTAACCGATCTCACAAAACCCGACATCAATACTACAGACGGCACTGCAACAAGCACGGCCCCCACCGCCAGAAGCGGAGCAGCAAACGCCACGCTACTAGCACCATATGAGTTTTTCATTCCATCACACACACGCAGTTGTGGCACCTATTATGACCGCAATAGTTTAGGGGGGCGAGGGGATAGATTGACTGAGGTTAGCGCGAACGGAGATTGCGAAAAAGCAGCACGTTACATCAGAAATAGAGATTTAGTAAGGTGCACGGCAAGATACTATGGAAGACGGACTGTTTTTTCACAGGAGACGATCTTGACAGACTTTGCGCTTAAGGCAGTGTGGTTGGATGATAACTTGGCGATCGCTGTCGATCAAATTGTTGGTCAAGGCCGCAGCCCTCTAACCAAATATTACTTCTGGCCCCGCGATAACGCTTGGGAAGCCATCAAATCCGAACTGGAAAGCAAGAGTTGGATTACAGATGTGCAGAGGGTTGAGTTACTCAACAAAGCCACTGAAGTGATTAACTACTGGCAAGAAGATGGTCGCAAAAAGCCGATGGATAAAGCGGCTGAGAAGTTCCCAGAAGTCTTGTTCGCTGGTAATTCTTAACGTCGAGGCTCATTGTTCCACCACCGGTCAGCAGACATCCTGTGTTCGGTACAAACGACTATGCCATTGGCTTAGTGCAGCCGTTTGTGCCTCGACTTCATGTTATGCAGGTGGATGCTGAACGCTAGTTGCTACAAAGTTACAGCCGAGCGAAGTTCGTTCGGTTATTTTGTTGCATGCGAGCAGCAGTTCTAAACATTTAACGCATCTCCTCTGAGAGAAGCAGCCCAAAATGACTCCATCATTGCCCTCGCTTACAGTAACTCGCTCTATCCTCTGTTGTCCTGACGAACGCTAATGTCTACTCCACCTATTCAGTGGTATCCCGGGCACATTGCCAGAGCTCAGCGTCAGCTCAAGCAACAGCTGCAGAAAGTGGATGTAATATTTGAGGTCTTGGATGCCCGGATCCCCCAGTCCAGCCGAAATACAGACCTGGACACATGGACAAACGACAAACCACGAATCGTCGTCCTCAACAAAGCCGATTGTGTGCCAGATCGCCACGTTCAAGCTTGGCAAGCTTGGTTCCAATCCCGTAGTCAAGAAGCATGGCCAACCAATGCCCGCGAGGGCAAAGGCATTACAGCAATTAGAAAGGCAGCACAACAAGTTGGACAAGCGACCAACGATCGCCGCCGAAAGCGGGGCATGAAACCGCGAGCCGTGCGAGCTGTGGTGATTGGATTTCCCAACGTTGGCAAGTCGGCACTGTTGAACCGACTACTCGGTCAGCGGGTGGTTGAAAGTGCACGTAAGCCTGGCGTCACCCGGCAATTACGGTGGGTGCGATTGGGCAAAGACCTAGACATTCTGGATGCCCCTGGCATCCTGCCCCCTCAGCTGGACGATCAAGAGGCTGCACTCAAACTGGCGATTTGCGACGATATTGGCCAAGCCAGCTACGTTACCGAACATGTGGCCGCTAGCTTTTTAGAGATGCTGTCCAACATGGACTCGCGGACAGCAGAAAAAGTGTGCTCTCGCTATAGGTTCGATACCCTAGCCGAACCAGGCAGCATACTCATTCAAGAACTTGCACAGCGCGTGCATTCAGGAAACGCAGAGCGCGCTGCCCAGCAAATTTTGACTGATTTTCGTAAGGGCATACTGGGCGCAGTCGCCTTGGAAGTTCCTCCCGCAGCCGAATGACTCTATTGAGATGTCACACAAGACACAAATGACTCAATCTGTAACGTTTTGGCAACCAGACATTAAGAGAACTTCGAAGGACGATTCCAACCAAACAACTATTCGCTGCCTACCATCAAGCTGCCGATGACATGCGACATTTCGGCACAAACACAACCAATCTCACTCTATTCGGGGTGTCCGTTTTAAACATGTCATCAGCACAGATTGGAGTAGCAACGGCCGACGTCCCTAATGCCCTCGCTGGCAAAGCTTGTTCAGCAGAGCAGGGAGAGTGGAGGTGTAACTGCACAAGAAGTCTGTTGCAGTATTGTGATTCGCACGAAACATCCAAGCTCTAACGTAACTGGGGCGGCGATCGCTGCCAATTGTCGAGGAGGAATAAGCGAGTGCATGAGAGCTTGAGGAATGAGGCATGTCAATTTCCTAGATGAGAATGAGTTGTTCGCTTGCGCCCGCTACTTAATTAGATATAGAAGACGACTACATATGCATGTGAGAGCCCCGAATTTTTTTGCTAAGACATAGGGCAAAATAGCTCTCGGACAAGATGCTGAATATTACTTGCGCATCAACTTCCACAACAGATGACAATTCCTAATACATTGGTGCATCATCACATCCACTCCTCATGGTGACAGTTTGACGTTGGAAATCGACAGCTCACACCCCAGTTTCACGACTAGCGATTAAATCAGCTGATATCTGAGGTTGTGCACTACATCGACTGAAGCAGTAATCGCTTCGCCATGATTGTTCTCTGATGCACTGTCCCATTCCAGGGAGAATAATTGGGTATTTCAAACGCTTAGATAGTGCACCGCACAGTGCTTGATTGGATTTTATTGGGTTTTATTGGGTACAGGAGCAGTGGCGATCGCGCTAAAACCAGTCTGGCTCGGACGAGCCAGGTACTGTACAGAGCAACTGCGCGCACCGCAAGCATTAATCTGACAGTAAGCAGCCCGCCTCAAAAATGCTTCAACATCTGCGATCTCAAGCCTGACCCTCAAGTCACGAGCTAAGAGAAAAAATACAGAATATGCTGCTGTCTGAGTCATGAGCGCTTCACGTCTGGCCATGGTAAGAGGAATTGATAGCAGTTACTACTGTGGACATTTCAGCTATGTTCAACCCTGACTGCGATTGGAAATCTTTGTCCTAACTGAATGGCAAATACTGTATGAGTGAGCACAAAACTTTTTCGTGGGAGGAGGCGAGAGATTTTGCCGATCTTGTTGTTTTCGAGCACACAGGCAAACATCTCACCGATTTAGAAGTGAGAGTTCTGCAGGGTGCTTGGAATAAACAAACCTACGACCGCATGGCAGAAGATCTCAACTATGGAGCTGGATACCTCAATCGCGATGTCGGGAACCCACTGTGGAGGAAATTATCCAAAGCGTTAGACGAGAAAGTCAGCAAGCTCAGTTTTAGCGAAGCACTCCGACGGGCCTGGAAAGCTCGCCATTCAGAAATCCAGAATTCGCTCTCACTCACAACACAGAGCTCCAATCCAAACCTGACATCCCAGGCTGTAAACCTAGTCAGCATCTCTGTGGAGACGACCGAAGAATTAACAGGTGGACTCATCGAAGGACCTTTACCACCTGGGTCATCGCTATATGTGGTGCGCGAGGGAGTAGAAGAGACAGGTTACCGTACCGTCGATCGCCCGGGATCGCTAATTCGCATCAAGGCCCCTCGGCTGATGGGTAAAACATCATTGGTATACAACCTGATGGCATTTGCCGAAGCTCAGGGCTGCGTCACCATGTATTTAGATTTCCGAAGTTGCGATCGCTCGATCTTGACCGATCTGGAAAAAATGCTGAGGTGGCTATGTGTCAAAATTACACGTCAGTTGAAACTTCCCAATCGATTAGATGAGTTTTGGGACTCGGACATCTTTGGTAGCAATGACAATTGCACAGCTTACTTTGAAGAATACTTACTAGATGCAAGCAACAGCCCTCTAGTATTAGCGCTAGACAACGTCGATCGCCTATTTTCGTATCGGGAAATTACCGATGATTTCTTCGGCATGCTGCGTAGTTGGCATGAAAAAGGACGGATCTCACCAATTTGGCAAAAGCTACGGCTTATCCTGTCTCACTCCACTGAAGCTTATATACCTCTTGACTACAATCAATCACCGTTCAATACAGGTGTTCCGATCAGCCTGCCCGAATTTACTGCCGAACAAATTCTGCAAGTTTCGCAAAAATACCGCATATCTCTGGATGCAGACAACATTGCAAAATTGCAACGAGAAGTCGGAGGCCATCCCTATCTAATTCGCCTAGCGTTTCACGAAATCAGCCAAAATCACACACCCCTCCCAGACTTATTTGAAACCAGCTCACTTCTGCAAGGAATCTATAGCGATCACCTACGTAGATTGTGGCTTGCACTTCAAGATAATGACACGTTAATCGAAGCTCTAAAAACAACGACTCAATCACAAACTCCTGTTTCTTTAGATCCAATACAGGCATATAAACTACACAGCATGGGTCTAATCGATTACTTCAATAATAGGGTCGCGATCAGCTGCAGTCTTTACCAGCGGTACTTTGATTTAGCCTTTTCAGAACTGTACAGCTAACCATGCCCAGCCAATTCTCCTGCAGTCTGCTTCTATAGTATTTTCTATTACAGTTAGGACAAAGGCTTTCTAACGCAGTCAGGGCTGGACGTAACCGAAATCTCCTAAATGGTACGGGCTTTGCTCTAGCATCTCGCAAAACACAATTTCACGAACAACTCAGCTACTCAACAGTCACAATTCTCTAATAAGTAGCCTGACCAAATTATACGCAAGATCTAAGTACAGGACAAAAACTCAAGAGCATGTAGAAAGAGTGATTTTTTATGCTGAAAGTCGAGGATGACCGAGCGTAGGCGATCGAGTCCATAGCGGAAGATACTG
>JBFRWD010000179.1:0-22875 GCA_051439425.1 Synechococcus sp. | reverse complement strand
GGTTCATCACCATGCGGGATTGGCGCGTGTTTCTCTATCCCCTGCTGTCCAACGGTGTCGCCCTGGGGTTTGGGATTGGATTGATCGCCACCGGCAACCAGGTGCTGCATATTTTCGTGGGGCTTTTTTCGGCGATCGCCCTACTGATATTGGGATACATTGCTTGGCAAAAGCCGTCTAAGTATGTCTCTCCTGACTCAGTGGAAAGACAAGGCTAAGGCCCATAGTAGCTAGGGCACCATGACCCATGCAGGCCATGAACCAAATGGTGTGTCAGCCTCAACCGACAGATTGGCCCGCGATCGACATTGGCAGCATCCAGTACCAACAGCGACGATCGCTGTTGTCGATGGTCGTAAGCAATCCCCAATAGCCATCCAGCATCTTCCTCCGCTACCCCAGTCTCGGGCACAAACACCGGCTCTTCAACAAAACACTCCAATTCCCCCACCCAAATCTGCTTCTTCCCAGACTGAATATCCAATCTTAAGTAGCCAACTGGCGGCGAAGATTCTCCGACCTTATTGCTGTAGGTCATATAGAGATAGCGGGCGGCACTCGTCTCGTAGTTGGGATTAATGCAGGGGTGATCGATACAGTAATTCTCTACGCCTGGGGTAACCCGCTGCTCAACAGACCGCGTCTGGGGGTGAATAGTGGTCTGCCACAAGAATGTTGGAGCGATCGCATCAAAGTTGGGTGCGTACCCTCCCCAACTGGTTAGGAATCCTCCATCTAAACCAGACGCAGGCCAACCGGCGCTATATACATCTACGCCACCATCCGAGCGATCGCAAGCAAAAGCCTGGTGAATGGAAAACCACTCAGTGGTATCGAAGACCATGGACGACTGATTCGACTGTAGTCCTCCTGGACGAGGTACCAAATGAACCCGTGTTGGGCAACCCTTAAGCAATCTCAGACAGTCAGCCGGGGAACGGGTGCCCAGCAAAAATGGGAGCACATCAAACGCTAAACGATTTTCGAAAAAAACATAGTAACTGGGAGTTAATGCAAAATCATGGGGATTAACCGTTGACCCCGGCATGGCGAAGTGAGTACTATCCTTCAGCCTAAAGTTGCGATCGTACTCGCGAATGTTGATGAGCAGCGTACTAGATCGACCGGGTTGGGCCTTAACCTGCCAATCCCAAATAACAAGGAGATCTCGGACTGGATCGATGCGAGGATGGGCGGTGACTGCAACTTGGCCGCTGGCCAGTCTTATTGCAGCATCCCATCGAGATTTCGGCACTACCTCCTCAACAGGCAATCCATTACTGCCCAATAGCCCGAGAGTAGCAAGGGTTTCAGGGTCTATTTGGTAGGGTAAACCTGCCTCATACAGAGCAAGCAGCTTATTTCCCCACGACACCACATGAGTATTAGCGGGATTTTTTAGATAGGTTTCGAAGGTGTTAGCCCATCGGCCACCGGGCTTCTGGGTGCCAAACGTAGTGCGAAATAAAAACCGATCTCGCTCCTCTTCCCGGGCGTATTCTTCAGTGTTGACAAATCGTGAATCGAAGAAGATTCGCCCGTCATTGGCAAACGAGATCCGTGAGATATAGCCATCTCCGTCCAAATAATGATTGACCCGCTGATTGCCACGCTCGAATCGACTGGGGCCGTTGCGAAACAATGTTGACCCGTACAAGTCTTCAGGCAAACTACCATCAATATCTGTAATCTCGTAGGAGAACTCTTGCAGTTGAGAGCGAAATGCTCCGAACCAAGCGGATTTTTGGGCATCAACGAAGTTCGAATCAGTGGAGATAGTTTTGGTCTGTTGTTTGCCCCACACGATCTCGTCGGCAGTCGGAATATTGGTGGATGGAATGGAAGAGGTTGATGTCATTCAGGCGATCGCTCGAACTATTTGAGATGGGCGCTGCATATTGCGCCCCCAGGGCCAAAAGGAATTTCGGGATTAGCGCCTCCGTTCGCGTCAGAAACGCCCCACGTTACCAGAATGGTTTCGCACAACATTTCCCATTCCTCTTGGCATACTAATCTATGGCCGTTAACAGCATGTGTCGGCGAGCTTTCCTTACGTGCAATCCCTGCAAAGAGTGAAATTATGACATCAGCATCCACCAATACCCTTCAGTGGCTGGTCATTAAACTGACTTCTGCTGTGCTGATAGCGATGGCAGCAATCCTTCTGGTGTGGAAGCTGTATGCAATTGCCAACCACATCCAACTCCCTTCTAAGCTTGATGTCTGGGTTTGGGTGGGGGCTGGAGCAATGGCCATTCACGCCATGGAGGGGGCGATCGCTGCTCGCATTGCCAGCAGTCGTGATGAGAATCCTTTCAAAGCCGGTATTTATACGTTTTTTACTGGGATGGCAGGGCTGGCTGAACTCTACAACCAAGACGACAGCGAGGCAGTCTAGGGGGAGAATAAATCCATTAGGCTGGCTGCAAAATCCCGGACATTGGATGTTAGGCGTCGGAACCAGCCTCAATAATCATCAATGAAATAACCAGGTGGTGAATGCATACTTTTGCCCCTTAGTTACTGGCAGGGCTTGATGAGGATATGTGAAGTATGAGGGAAATACCAAGACCGTACCTTGCTCGGGCTTCACTGTTAGCGATTGACGATCGAAGTAGGTTTCTCCGCCTTCAAATTCATCGTTTAGGTAACCAACAATGCTGACATCTCGGGTGGGAACACCTCGTTCGGCTTCCTCCAACCGACTGGATAACAGCCAATTATCGATATGGCGTCGATAAAACTGTCCCTTTCGATAGCGTAAAACCGAGCAAGGTTCGCAATGGGGAAATGTTGCTCCGTAGTAGTCCAGCAAGAGTTTTTGAATGACCCCTACCTTATCGAGTAATAACTGATTGGTGGATTGCAGTAGAGGATCGGCTGAGTCCAGGGATAGCATATCGCTGCTGCGAATATCTGCGTTTGTCACTCCGACCTCAATACCTGCTATTTGGGGGCGGGTGCATTCGGTAACGTCAATCACCTGTTGGCAGAGTGTTGAGTCCAATAACCCTCTGACGATAAACAGGTCGGGCCTGAGAGGTTCCAGATTTGGCGTCACAAGTCCACTACCATACGTAAGTTCTAGACATCTCTATCTCATGGGGAAGTTGAGCGACGGCCAAACTTGCGGCCTATTCCAGCGTTCACAAGCAGTCTGAAGCCACGAGGAGCACCGTTAATTATGTTTTACTGTTCCCCTCGATCGCTGCTGTGATGGCATGGAAACTTGGGGCTTGCAAGCAAGTGCGTGCATCATTCGTTGCCGAAACAAATACAGAAATGCAACTGTGCAGTCAGAGTAGAAAAAGTCCTAAGGGGAATGACCCTCTCAATTTCGTCCCAACAGACTTAAGCCTTAACGTTGGGACGAGAAATTCCTACGCAGTCCCCAATGCGTAGCAGTGGGCGTAGGGGGGATGTACCTGAGCGTCCACTTCGATTTACCCTCGGGAGTTGCGATCGCAATTGTCGTGCTTCCTCAGCGTTTTCTGACCTTACTATTCAGTCCATCTCAAGGATTGTTTGTGAGCAATTAATATCTAAGCCGAGTGAACAATCGGCCAATAAGGTTTATGACCCTTAAGATAGCTCGGACAGCAACCCCGAACAGGCATCCTTGAGGAGATCGACTACATAACGAAATCCATCTGCACCACCGTAGTAGGGATCGGGCACTTCACTGTCACTGTGGTCGGTGCAGTAGGAACACATCATCTTGACTTTGTCGGCGTAGGTGCCATTGGGGTCAAGGCGAATGATATTGCGGTGGTTGTCCCGATCCATGGCCAGGATTAGATCGAAGTCTTCAAAGTCCGATTGCTCGAACTGGCGAGCCCGACCGCCCAGTGGAATTCCCTGTGCCGATGACGCCTGTTGCATCCGTCGATCTGGCGGCTCTCCGATATGGTAGGCCGATGTTCCTGCCGAGTCACAAGTAATCTTGTCAGCGAGTCCAGCCTCCGACACCAAATGACGCATCACGCCTTCGGCTGTAGGCGATCGGCAAATATTCCCCAAGCAGACAAACAGCAACTTTTTGGCCATCGACGAGACCTATCCTCAACAATCAAGCAACCTCAGCTCCCATTGAATTCGAAACTCAGCAGTCGAATACAGGGCGCAGACGCTACCGCACGAACCACTTTATATGGCGACAGCCAACTCTGGGGGCAGTTGAAGAGAAAATCAGTGGGTTGGCATTTCTGGTATGTCTAGGATTCCTGGCTCAGTATTAGGCCACTGATTTCATCCAAGTAATGCAATCTTGTAAGTGTTGACGCATCTCTGCTGGTTCGGAATAAAAGCGTCGTCCGTGCCCCGGCAAAATCCATTCGAAACTATAGCGGGCCAATCCTTCCATCGATCGCACCTGTTCCGGCCACGAATACCAGCAAAAATTTCGAAATCCGGTCAGGTGGCCCAACCGAGCTGAAAATGCCAGATGATCGCCAGTGAACAAAAATTTTTGCTTGTAAAGCAGCACCGTATGTCCCTTGGTGTGTCCGGGCACGGGAATAATCGACACGTCCTCTGCTAACTGGTAGGGTTTCAAACCGTTCAGTTGAATTTCCACTGACTGGGTGGATTCTGCAATGTCGTCCGCGTGCAGGATTCGATCGCAGCCGAAGCGGTCTCGAAACTTCTGGTGGTCGGCGACGTCATCTCGATGGGTGAGATACAGATAGCGAATTCCCCCCAGCGCTTCGAATCTCCTGACAAGCGGTGGTGTAAACCGAGGAGAATCCACCAAGATATTCCCTTCGGGACGCACGATGAAGTAGCTGGCTGCCCCATACGACTGCTCAGAGTGGTAGCCGCAATGATAGACACCATCTGCGATCTCGATGGGGAAACTCTGATGCACCAACGGGATATCGGCAGGTTTCTCCACGGTGCCGATCGATGCGGTCGGGCACGACAGCAGAGCTTGGAGAGCCGCTATTCGCTCGACCTCTCCATCCGGTTGATGATAAACCGCAGACATCGAGCCTTCGCGATTAAAGACTGCTGGAGCCATCCAACGACAGGTATCGCAATCGATACAGGTGCGATCGACATAGAAATCACCCGCAACATTCTCTATACGCCGCTGACTGAGGGTAGCCATTCCTGAGGTTCCAAGATATTCGTAGACTCATCTTGGCAAATCCAGATCGCAAACTGTTGATACAGCTCAGTAATCCAATGTAGGAAAGCATGAGACCGTTTCCATCCCTCGGTAGGATATCTCCATTGAGCGTGTTGGTTTTAGCGTGAACACTCCATCCCACTTTTTGATTGGTGCTGCCACCGCCAAATTTTCTCGCCACCCAATCGTAACCAGCGCTTTTCTGCTGGGCTCCATTGCCCCCGATCTCCCCCTTTATGTGCTGTCAATTGGCGGCTACTTGTACTACACAGGGCGCGGCATGACTGCAGCAGAAACGCTGGGCTACATGTTTGACGACCTTTTTTTTTCCGATCCCGTTTGGATTGCGCTGCACAATGTGCTGCATTCACCATTGGTGTTGACAGTTGCGATCGCTCTATTGTGGACATCTCGCGATCGCATCGGCAGTCTTGCCCGCTGGAGCTTTTATTTTTTCTTGGCCTGCCTATTGCACACCGCAATAGATATCCCCACCCACGTCCATGACGGGCCTCTATTGTTCTTTCCGCTAAATTGGAACATCCGCTTTCGCGGCCCGATAAGTTATTGGGACCCCGATTATTTTGGCCGAGAGTTTACCTACTTTGAACTCGCTTTAGATGCCATCCTCCTGCTCCTAGTAGCCGCGATTCCTTGGATAAAGCGAGTGGGAAAGCGACTGGGAATACTCTCCCGTCATCGTTAGCATTCTCTAAAACAAACGAATCTCTTGCGAAACTCTATCGCCCTGACGAAGTGGCTTAGATATAACTTGACTGGATATCTGTGCTTCCAAACGCAGAGCATTTTCCGTGGTGTATCGCTTGGATAAATATGTTCGAGTCCGATCGCTCCTACGTTTTTCAACGCATTCGCATCCTCGATCCATCAGACATCAGTCAACGACTAGGCCGTACAGGAGATGTCTGGATTGACAGAGGGATTCTGAAAACGAGCGCAGAACGCATTGATGATATTCCGGACGGTAGCGAAATCGTCGATGCTAGCGGATGGGTAATAGGCCCCGGTCTTGTGGACCTATACGCTCAGTCGGGAGAACCGGGTTACGAGCAGCGAGAATCTTTACAGTCTTTAGGACAGGCAGCACTTGCCGGAGGATTCACTCACGTCGGGCTTTTGCCCACCACGCACCCAGTTGCCGATACCCCAGATCGCCTGCAAGCCATTCTCGGCCACCCTTCAACTCCCTCTCCCCAGTGGCTACCCTACGCAGCGATTACTCAGAATACTGCTGGTAATTCTCTAACAGAATTGGCGGAATTAAGTGACTCGGGGGCGATCGCCTTTTGCGACAATCACCCGATCGCATCTCTAACACTATTGCGTCGCTTCCTGGAATACGTTCATCCCCTCCAAATGCCAGTATTGCTGTGGCCACAAGAGCCCGAACTCGCCGGTGGAGCCATGTTAGAAGGAGACTGGTCTATCCGGTTGGGGGTGAAAGGCATTTGTGCGGCAGCAGAACCACTGGCGATCGCTCAAATCTTGGAATTAGTTGCCCTCACTAATACCCCCGTCCACCTGATGCGACTCAGCCAAGCTCGCAGTGTCGAGCTCGTGCGCCAAGCCCGCTCCAGTGGGTTACCGGTATCCGCTAGTACCACCTGGATGCACCTGCTCTTGTGCGATCGCGACATCGAGCCATTCCACTATCACCCTGCCCTTCACCTTAGGGCTCCGCTGGGCACCGAAGCCGATCGCCAAGCGCTGATTTCGGCCATCAAAGATGGAACGATTACCGCCATTGCAACCGACCATACTCCCTATACGTTCGAAGAAAAAACAGTTTCGTTTGCCGAAGCGCCTCCAGGGGCAATTGGTCTAGAGTTAGCTTTGCCTCTGTTGTGGCAAGAACTAGTGAAATCTGAAACTATGTCTGCCGAAGATTTATGGGCAGCACTTTCGACGCATCCTGCTTCTGTCCTGGGACTGTCCTCTACCCATTTGACGCTAGGTGAACCCGCAAACTGCACAATTTTCGACCCCGAGCTTGTCTGGCAAATCGATGAACAATCTCTAAATAGCCTGTCAGCTGCTACCCCCTTCTGGCACAAGACTGTAGCTGGCAAGCCCATTGCTTGCTGGAATCAAGGCATTTGCTGGAATCTTAGGACAGAGTAGGCTCCTAATCCGGCAACACCCGAATCGTTGTCGGTACTGAGTGGATGGCATCCAGTTCTTGAATGGCTGCGATTGCTCGACGGAAATGTTTCTCCTGTACGTTGTGGGTTAGTACAACCACTTCAGCAACGTCATCTCGTACGTCCTTTTGAATCACCTGCTCCAAACTCACTCCACAATCCCCAAAGCAGCAACCCAACTCGCCAATTACCCCAGCGCGATCGCGTGCCAACAAGCGAGTGTAGTACCGCATGGTGGCTTCCTCAATCCCGCGTACATCAGCAGCTTCTGCAGGCATCGAGAGAAACAGCTTGTTGGGGTGCTCTGTGCCTAATTCCAGGCGGGCAATGACATTCACAATGTCGGAGACAACGGCGCTGGCCGTCGGCCCGCGCCCAGCTCCTGGCCCGTAAAACATAACTTCTCCAAGCGGATCGCCACTCACTAATACGGCGTTATTAGCCTGGTGGACATTCGCTAGCGGATGGTCGTGGGGGAGCAGAGTGGGATGTACGCGAATATCCAATTGGCGATCGCCATTCGGCGGTCGGCTGGCAGTCGCCAGCAGTTTCACATCAAACCCCCACTCCCGAGCGTGCTCGATGTCAGCCGCTGTAATTGTTCGAATTCCTTCGCAGAAGACCTCCTCCCGGTTCACCTGCACATCAAAAGCCAGACTGGCCAAAATAGCAATCTTATCGGCAGCATCTAGCCCATCAACATCGGCCGTCGGATCGGCCTCTGCGTATCCTAGCTCCTGCGCTACGGCGAGCACATCTTCAAACGCTTCACCATTCTTGGTCATGCGATCGAGCATGTAGTTGGTAGTGCCGTTCACAATACCGGTAATCGTTTGCAGAACATTTGCCCCCAAACACTGTTGCAGCGGCTGCAAAATGGGGATCCCTCCCCCCACTGCCGCTTCAAAAAAGACACAAACCCCCTGCGATTGGGCCGCAGCCAAGATTTCTTCGCCGTGGGCTGCGATGACAGCCTTATTTGCCGTTACAACATGCTTGCCGTTTGCGAGCGCTTTTAACATCAAGCTGCGGGATGGTTCGATCCCTCCCAATAGCTCGACAATGACATCAATGCTGTCATCAGTGACAATGCTAGCCAAATCATCGGTTAGCACGCTCTCCGGCAACTGAATATCTCGTTGCTTGCCAGGTGAGCGAACACCAACTTTCGTTAGTTGTAGTTCTTTCAACAGGGGGTTGCGGTGACTGGGGGACTGAAGAATTTGAGCAACACCCGTTCCAACCGTTCCCAGTCCGAGTAACCCCAGGTTGTAAGCCACGTCCTTCAATCCAGTTCAATAACAATGCGCCCTAACACCATAAACCGGAATGGGAGACGCATCGCGTCCCCATGGTTTCGGGAATAAACTGCTGGGCAGATCTCTCGAATGCTTTTCCTTCATCAATCAGAGTAGAAGCATGTGTATGCATGAAGACAGCCACCCAATAAAAAAGGCGATCGACCTGTAAAGCCGTCACCTCTAGCCAAATATTCAATGATTCGAACTGGCGATCGCGCTGCGTGCGGTTTATGAAATGCCGACGTTTACGCCTCTAGTACCGGTGACCAATTCAACTTTAAGAATCTTGCCACCTGCTTTTTGAATGCGCTGCTGCTCTTTGAACCAGCTATTGTATTCAACCATCTTGGTGACGTAGGTGTTTTGTAGCTGACGCTGTGTCCGAATACTGGTTGTTGTTGGAAAGCAAGCAGTCACTTTAAACATACGCATAGCAAATTGCCCCAAAATTTTTAGTGTTAAGAAACTAACGAGCCAACTCGCCTCAAACCCTGCAGATGCTAGTCAGGTTCTACAGCGAACGGCTCGTTAGTCAACAAAAGTATGTTTGATAAGCCCGCAAAATCTGGGGCTCGACCATCAGTCGCTCTTAGGAACCCAATCCGGAGCAGATGTAGTCGAAGTAAACACCCATTTCTTTGCCTGCGTCGGGGCCAACCAATGCTGCGGTAACTTCTTTCATAGCTTGAATTGCTTGCACGGTAGCACCGATGGGCACACCCAAGGAGTTGTAGGTTTCCTTGAGGCCGTTCAGCACGCGCTCGTCCAAGATGGAGGTATCGCCGGCCAGCATGGCGTAGGTTGCGTAACGCAGGTAGTAGTCTTGGTCGCGGATGCAGGCAGCGTAGCGGCGGGTGGTGTACATGTTGCCGCCGGGGCGAGTCAGATCGGAGTAAAGCAAAGCTTTGGCCGTTGCATCGCGAACAATCGCAGATGCGTTAGCCGCGATAGTAGCAGCCGCACGTACGCGCAGCTCGCCAGTGGTGTAGAAAGTCTGCAGCTTGCTTATCGCAGAACTATCTAGGTACTTACCCTGCATGTCATAGCTATTAATGACTGAGGTGATTGCGTCTTGCATGGTGATGTAGTGTCCTAATCAAATAACAAGTTGTAAAGAGTCTTAGATGAAGTTGGACGGCAAAGCGGACGGAAACTAACCCGATCCGATTAGCCCATTGCGCCTACGACATAGTCGAAGTAGTAACCGGCTTCCAGTGCGTCGTCACCGGACAGCAGGCTAGTAGCAACTAGCTTCATCTGGTTAATGGATTCTGCGATAGCAGGGATGGGGGTACCCAAGGAGTTGTATAGCTCCTTAACACCAATCAAGCCAATCTCTTCGATGGGAGTAACGTCGCCGGAAACTACACCGTAGGTAACCAAGCGCAAGTAGTAATCCATATCGCGGAGGCAAGTTGCGGTCATTTCCTCGCCATAAGCGTTACCGCCGGGGGAAACAACGTCGGGCCGCATCTGGAATAGCTTATCACCCGCTTGCTTCACAATGCGCTCGCGGTTGTCAGTCAGGGTTTGAGCAACGCGCAGGCGACGCTCTCCGCCAGAGACGAAGGACTTGATTCGTTCTAATTCACCGGGGCTTAAATAACGCGCTTCAGCGTCCGCATTCACAATAGATTTAGTGACAACACTCATTTAATGACTACCCTCAAGGCAATTTTAGGAAGAGTATAACAGGGATACCGATGCCAATTGTCGGACATCACGCGAGTTGCAGACCTCGCTTCGTGACATTTCTTAATCGACCTCTCAGTCAAAGTTTACGTGGGGTATCGTCTACTGAAACCGTTGCCTCGCTGGCTGTTTGCACATTTTCCAAATCCTGCCACTGCTCGGCGTCGCTTTGAGAGGACTTGGGCGTGAAGGAACTCATTCATCGTCCCTACATAAATATATGAGGCATAAATATATGAGGCGGTGTCAGTGGATGCCTTCAGTCAATGCCGCAGATTAAAAGCTGAGGTTGTGGGAGCAGCGTCAACAACTGAACTGCCTGAGGAACAATGACCGAGAACTGCCTGGTTTCCAATCTGCTGATGGAAACGTTACCTTATATATAGATGTTCAAGGATTTTCCTCAGATCGCAGTTTATGTATCCGAACTCTCTTCGCGGTCGCGTGTTGGATTGGTTAAGTGTAAATGTTCCCCGCCCCCGCATACGTCACATTTTGGGGGTGGAGCAAATGGCTTTTGAATGGGCGCAACTTTATGGTCTGGATGCCGATCGAGCAGCTTGGGCTGGGTTGCTGCACGATGTAGCTAAGTACTTCCCTGGTGAGCGACTGTTGGAGATAGCAGATGCTGAGGGACTGGTGCTCGATCCCATATTGCAAGAAACCCCCCATCTTATTCATGCGGATGTGGGTGGTGTCGTGGCGCGGGATGAGTTTGGTATAACCGATACCGAGATCCTGAATGCAATTCAGCTACACACGCTAGGGGCTCCGGGGATGTCTGCGCTCAGCTGCGTGGTTTTTTTGGCAGATGCGCTGGAGCCAAATCGCGGCCAATCGGACGACCTGAAGAATTTACGGAATTTGGCAGAGATGCACCTCTATCGTGCGGTTGTGGCTGTTAGCGATCGCTCTCTACAGTATTTAATAGCGAAAGAGGCTCCAGTTCATCCCCGAACTGTTGAGACTCGCGACTGGTTTGCACGTAACCTTGCCAATTCCCCATTACCCATCGTTCAGGAGAACATCGCTTGTTAGACAACACCTCCAACACCATCCCAACGTCTGCCGATACTGCAGCACAATCGACGGCGGCTAATTTATCTCAAACAATTCGCGATGAGACAAGTTTTGAGATTGCGTTGACGGCGGCTCGGGCTGCGGACGAACGGAAAGGGGGAGATATTGTCTGCTTAGATGTGGGCGGGGTGTCGGTGATTGCCGATTACTTTTTAGTCATTACGGCATATTCCACTACGCAGGTGAAGGCGATCGTTAGTGCGATCGAAGATGCGTTGTTGGAAAAGCTAAATCTGCAACCCATTCGGGTTGAGGGCAAGCATGAAGGGACTTGGGTGCTGCTGGATTATGGAGATGCGATTATCCACGTTCAGCTTGAGGCCGAACGGGAGTTTTACAATTTAGAGGCCTTCTGGGGACATGCTCGTAAAACAGAACTGGAACTCTAATTTAGAGCTGATTTTCGTAGTACATGCACAGGTATTTGAAAGAAAAAGTTCATTAGTGAGTGGACAAGCAGATACCACAAGCAATTGGTTATAGATATCTGTCTACCGCGGAGGAGGTATTATCCTCACTGAACCGTCAGGGAGAGACTCTTGTTCTCCAAGGTTTACTAATTGTGTGTATGCATGTGCTCTGACGTCTTCATCAGAACTGACGTTATAGACCTGTTGCCAAATATTGAACCTGGCTCTTCTGCTATCAGGATTCTGCTCCAAGCTATCTCCCAAATCTCGCCATAAGGTTGCAGCCTGTTGATTTTGGCTTTTATATCGCTCTGCAGCCAGATAGAAGTTATCTCTGGCAGCTTCGAAATCCCCTTGAAAAAGAAAATGTATGATTGCGAGTTGAAATGGGACTCTAAAGGAAGCGTCGCTCCAGTCAGGAGTTATGTGTTCAATACCAGTTTCTAGAATCTCTATTGCTGACTCAGGATCTCCAGCACGAAATGCTACGGCTGACATAGCAGTTGTATATGTATGAATAAAGCGAGGCTCTATCTGAGAAAGGGCATTGAGATAATTTGCAGATTGTTTTGAACCATCACTTCCCCCTCCCGAACCAAAGTACTGGATAAAATTCAACCACAAATACGAGCTTCCTAGGCCTTTATACCCAATAGTATCTAGCGAATTTGAAATGCCTATGGATTGAGTTGCATCGAGTGAAAAACTAACTTCGTCCAACTCAGATATCGCTTTTGTGTCAGCTTGTAGTGAAGTTATTCCTATAACCGAGCAAAACAGGCAAAAGGAAGGAACTAGCCAGCCGCCTAGGAATCTTCTCGCAAGACACATACAATCCGTACCAAAATCTTCTGCAAGGGAGTCAATTATGAACTATTTTTTAAGCTGCTAAAGCAGGAAGAACACAGAGTCCTTCCTGCTAACACTTAGCCTATGTAGAGACTTAACTTAAGGTAGGTTGCAACCATCATCTACAGGATCGGTCTCAGTGCCAGCCTGATCGCCTAAGCCCAGATCGCAAGACAAGGCAACAGTACCATTAGTTGTGTAAGCAGCATCGGTACCATCTGATGAGGCGGTCCAGAGTACTCCATCGACATCAGGACCAGCACCAGCAACGTTCTGATAGTTGGGAGCAGTAGCAGCCCAAGTAGAGTCGATGTAGCTGTTCTCAAGATCGGTGATATCGCCTGTGTAGGTACCTTCATCAAAACGATAGACCTCGGAAGCTGTACCTACAGCAGCCAAGCCTGCTTGCGCTTCAGCAACACGAGAGCGGCGAACCTGGTTCAAGAAGGTGGGTACTGCAACAGCAGACAGGACACCAACGATAACGATAACAACCAACAATTCAATCAGGGTGAAGCCCTTCGCATTCTTCATCATGCGGGCCATCAATTTTGCGCGGAGAGTAGAGTTCATAACCATTCCTACGTTTACAGTCCGGTGTCAGCTCTGTGCGGCTGACAATGTCAGATTACCCACCGCTTCCGGGGAAAATTTCACGAATTGAACACATCTGTCTGCGTATTTACGCTGATTTTTTAGGTGAAAAGTTGGTTTGAATAACGTATTCAATCCCAGTCTCAAGCCACATTACGGGCTAAAAGTGGCGTCATACATAGCAAGTGCCACTGTCTGTAGTGTTTTTAGCTTGCCTCTCAGCTTGAAGTTTTGAGACGGGAAGACGTCAGTTGATGGCTCAGAAATTTGTTCGTGATGGACAGAAGCTGCGGAAAACAGCATCGAAATGCAGGGCTTTTGGCTTGCGGGGAATGGGATGCCCACTCTTTTGAGGACTTTTATGAGTTCTTCCAATCGATGTTCATTTGGACCTGCAACGCTAGTGGCTGAGGACGGAACACAATTTGACATAGACAAAGATAACAACAAGAGAACAATTCATCCCCGAAAAAACAAAAAGTCCCCCAGTCATGGGGGACTGAGGGGACCATAGGATATCTAGAGCAAAAGTAGCCGCTATAGCTTATTCAGCCGTTCCGATAAAATCTCTGCCTGCGTTTGCAGCTCCGCCAACGACTGACGATTGGCTTCTACCACCTCAGCCGGAGCCCGATTCACAAAATTGGGATTCCCCAGGCGACCGTTAATGCCCTTCATTTCCCCTTCGATCTTGCCTAAGTCCTTCTGCAGCTTAGCCTTGAGTGCGTCGATATCCACCAATCCAGCCAGGGGCATCAGCACCTGAACGGTACCGACCACACCGGCTGCCACTTGCTTGGGGTCTTCCTCTAGGGAGGGGACGATGCTGAGGGATTCGACTTTGGCGAGTCGGGAGATGTAGTCTTGGGCGCGGATGAGAACGGCTCGTTCGGGTTCGTTGTCACTTTGGAAGATGACCGAAACCGTCTGGCTGGGTTTGACGTTGGCTTCGGCGCGCAGGTTGCGGACGACACGAATAGCCTCGATCGCCATCTTGAAATCCGCCTCTAACTGAGTATCGATTTGCTCTGGCTCAGCAGTTGGATAGGGTTGCACGGCAATGGACGTCTCTGCCTCAGTTTGAGTCAATGTCTGCCAAATTTCTTCAGTCAGGTGAGGCATCCAGGGATGCAACATGCGCAGCATGCCTTCCAACACTTGAGCCAGCACCTGCTGAGCGGTTAACTTAGACTGCGCATCGTCGCTCCACAGGCGAGACTTCACTAGTTCGATATACCAATCGCAAAAGTCATCCCAGATGAAGCTATACACCACGCGGGCACCGTCGCCCATGTCATAGTTCTCTAGCAGCTTGGTGACTTCGGTAATGGAGGAGGCGAAGCGGGAGAGAATCCAGCGATCGCTCAGCTCCAGTGCGTCCGGTTCGGGGGCTCCTCGTTGGGCGGGAGTTTTGCCGTCCAGGTTCATTAATACGAAGCGAGAGGCATTCCAGATTTTGTTGGCGAAGTTACGAGCGGCTTCGACGGTGGAGGATTCGCCGGTTTTGCGATCGTAGGCTAGACGAATGTCCTGACCGGTGCCGATTACTTCTTTTACAAGCGCAAACCGCAGAGCATCGGTGCCGTACTTGTCCATTAGCCCCAGCGGGTCGATGCCGTTGCCTTTTGACTTAGACATCTTGGACCCATTTTCGTCCAGCACCAAGCCGTTAATGTAGACATCTTGGAAGGGAAGCTTGCCCGCCAGTTCGGAACTCATCATGGTCATGCGGGCCACCCAGAAGAAGATGATGTCGAAACCGGTGGACATCAGGGTGTTGGGGAAGTAACGCTCGAAGTCTTCCGCATTATCCGGCCAACCCAGAGTGGAGAAGGGCCACAGTCCGGAGGAGAACCAGGTGTCTAGAACGTCTTCTTCTTGGACGAGTTCGACATCGGCACCGAATTTTTCGCGGGCTTTTTCTTGGGCTTCGTCTAAGTTGCGGGCGACGACGTAGTTTTGAGGATTGTCGTCACCTTTGATGTACCAGGCAGGAATTTGGTGACCCCACCACAGTTGGCGAGAGACGCACCAGGGGCGCAGCTTGGCCAGCCAGCCTTCATAGACTTTGGTCCACTTTTCGGGGATGAAGGCGGGGTCGTGATGGTTTTGGGAGGATTCCAGACAGGCCTTGGCCATGCCGCTGACGTCACAGAACCACTGAATAGATAAGAAGGGCTCGATGGGAACTTTACCCCGATCTCCATAGGGGACGGAGTGGGTGTAGTCTTCGATTTTGTCCAGTAGACTGTTGTCTTCGAACCACTTGACAACAGCTTTGCGGGCGTCGAAACGATCGAGCCCCTGCATGATGCCGCCGTTTTCGTTGATAGAACCATCCTTATTCAGGATGTTAATGAAGGGCAAGTTGTGGCGCTTGCCGATTTCGAAGTCGTTGGGGTCATGGGCGGGGGTGATTTTGACGCAGCCGGAGCCGAATTCGGGATCGACGTAGTCGTCCGCGACGATGGGGATGAGGCGATCTTGGATAGGTAGTCGGATGTGCTGGCCGACTAGGTCTTTGTAGCGATCGTCATTGGGGTTAACGGCAACGGCGGTGTCACCCAGCATGGTTTCGGGGCGAGTGGTGGCAACGACGAGGTAGCGTTCTGGGTCGTCGGCTAGCGGGTAGCGGAAGTGCCACAGATGGGACTGAATCTCTTTGTTTTCGACTTCTATATCCGACACTGCTGTTTGAGTGGCTGGACACCAGTTGACTAAGTACTCGCCGCGATAAATTAGTCCTTCTTCGTAAAACCGGACAAAGGCTTCGATAACAGCCTTGTTGAGACCCTCATCCATGGTGAACCGTTCGCGGCTCCAGTCTAGGGAGAGGCCGAGACGGCGTAGCTGTCCGGTAATCGATCCGTGGGAAAAGTGCTTCCATTCCCAGGCTTGCTTGAGAAATTCTTCGCGTCCTAAATCGAAGCGGGTTTTGCCTGCTTGACGCAGCTTGTTTTCTAAAATGGCGTGGACGGCGATGGAGGCGTGGTCGGTGCCGGGAACCCAGAGGACGTTGTAGCCGCGCATGCGTTTGTAGCGGGTGATGACGTCGGGCAGGGTGAAGGCGAAGGCGTGACCCATGTGCAGGCTGCCGGTGACGTTGGGGGGGGGCAGCACCATGCTGAAGGCTTCGCCGGGTTGTTTGGGGTCGGCGACGTACACTCCCTTTTCTTCCCAGAACTGCTGCCAGCGGGGCTCGGCGGCAAAGGGATCGTACTGTTTGGGAAGGGTGGGGATAGCCGCGGTCATGGTTTCGAACAACGGGTGAATTTAGTACTTCACTAGACTAGCAGCGCGATCGCGGACCTCCACACAATTCAACTGGGCAACATCTATAAAAGGTGGTTGTCCGACATTTGGGGCCATGTGCAGGATAGTTTTCTCTGAGGTTTGGCCTTACCTTTGCGCACTTGTTTCATTTACTTTTTAGGATGGGATGGCCATTTTGCGATGGGGATTGTTGCAGTAATCTGGGTTGAGCTTTTGAGCAGCACCTTTTTCACTTCAACAGAATTTTAGTCGGAACACCTTGCTAAACGAATAACTGTTCACTGTGTGTGTCAAGCCTTTGTCCAGCCCGCTATCGTTACGATCGCTTTTCTTGGTTCTCCTTTTGCTCTACCGTTAATTGCAGTCAGACTTAGGTGTGCGTCATGACCGGTTCGGAACTTCGCAGTCGATTTAGAGTGTTGGGCAGTCCGGTGATCGATCAAGCCACCGCCGCTCAAATTGGAATTGTCAGTTCAGTCTGGGTGGATCTTGAAGCGCAGCGTGTCGTTGCTCTGAGTGTCAGAGACAGCGCCTTCGACCGCGTCGATCGCACGATGGAACTTAGCGATCGCATTACGATTGGCCGCGACGCCATTTTGGTGCAGTCTGATGATGTATTTGAAGATTTCGATCTGTCGGGGCTGGTCAGAGCGATCGGTACTGACGTTGTCACTGAGACAGGAACTCGTCTTGGGCGTGTGAAGGACTTTATGTTCGACCCGATTACCGGGGAGATTGCCGATGTCCATATTTCTAGTTTGGGGGTCCCCCTGGTTCCTGCCTTTCTATCCAACACTTACGGAATGAAGTCAGACCGGGTTGTGTCAGTTGGTGGAGACATTATTGCTGCTGATGAAACCGAAGCAGAGCTATTTGAAGTATCGACTAGCGTGATTACGAAGCTAATCGGGGTTGGGCGACCTCCTTGGGAACTACAGATGGATACTTCCGTGCTGCCCAGTGCGGCTGAAGTTGTCGAGGAAGATGAAGAGGCATACTACGACAAAGAATATGAAGGGGAATACGAGGAGGAATACGAAGAAGAATATGAGGACACGGCTCGGGACTATGATGCCGAGGAATATGAAGACGACATCGAGGTGAGCGCCGAGCCGGATGGAGGAGAAGAAGAATATAACGAAAACTACGAGAGTGAGTATGAAGCAGCCGTTCGAGATGAGAGCCAGGAGCCAGCCTCCGACGCACCGGTGAACTTTCCCGTGGAGGTGGCTGAAGGGGAAGCGATTTCTGAAGATACTAATTAGCAGGTCGACTCGGTCTATTGCGGCCAATTTTGTTATGTGACCTTTTCTCTCAGGCGCGAGCCGAGGTCGGGCAACAGTACCGGCATGAATGCCATACTCAATTAGAGTATTGTGCTGTGACTGTGTGGTTTTCTCGGTATGTCAGTCTGCCAAATGCACATAGGAACATGTCCACTCCGATAGATGTAGTGAACCCGATTGGGATGCTCCCGCAATGGTGTTCTCTAGCTCTGTTGGTTCCTTGGATTTCACCGTCGTCAACTATCGGTAATTTCTAACACTGACTTTGTTGTTCTCTCAATCTTGAATTGTCATGACGCAGCGCTTTGTTAAATATCAGGGGTTGGGCAACGATTTTATTTTGATTGACAATCGTTCCCAATCAGAGCCACTGCTAACGCCAGACCAAGCAGTTGAATGGTGCGATCGCCGTTTTGGCATTGGTGCAGATGGTGCCATCTTTGCTCTCCCGGGTCAGGAGGGAGCAGATTACACGATGCGGATCTACAACAGTGATGGGTCTGAACCGGAGATGTGTGGGAATGGGATTCGGTGCATGGCCCAGTTCCTTAAAGATTTAGGAGCTCCCACCACTGACGGTGGATACCAAATTCATACACTGGCAGGTAGGATCGTCCCCACATTTACAGGCGATGGCTTAATCTGCGTTGATATGGGGGCTCCGATCTTAGGAGCAAGTCAAATTCCCACGACATTAGGGACACAGAATAGTCGAGTGGTCGATATGCCTCTGCAAGTGGGCGAACGTACTTGGCAAGTCACTTGCGTCAGTATGGGAAACCCCCATTGCATTATTTTTGTGGATAATGTTGCAGACATTCCGCTAGCAACTATCGGCCCAGAGTTCGAGCATCACGCGGTTTTTCCCGAGCGTACTAACACTGAATTTGTTCAGGTTGTCGGACGAGCTCGCTTGCGCATGCGGGTGTGGGAACGAGGGGCTGGAGCGACGTTGGCCTGCGGGACGGGAGCCTGTGCAACATTAGTAGCTGCAGTACTGCTCGATAAGGCAGACAACAGAGCCGTAGTAGAACTACCCGGAGGGGATCTGGATATTCGCTGGGATCGAGCCAGCGATCGTATTTACATGACTGGGCCAGCTCAACAAGTATTTTCTGGAGTGCGATAGTCCTGCAATCAAATGCACTGCAATGGCTCATATCTGCACCCCATTAGATGAAATGCTTCATTCGAATGGAGCACAATCGGGCATACTCGATCCGAGACAGGTCGGATAAAGACATGACTGCGTTTGCAAACTGGTTTAATCGTGGCAAGAACAGACAAGTGGCCGTGATCGGGCTGGGACGGTTCGGCACTTCTGTTGCTCGTACCTTTTATCAGATTGGTTACGAGGTATTGGCGATTGATAATGACCCCGAGCGAATTTCCTACGCCAATAGCAATTGCATTGCCACTCAAGCCGTTCAGCTCAACGCCACTGACCCAACTGCCCTCAAGCAAGCAGGACTGGGTTCTTTCGGCGTCGTTATTATTGCGATCGGTCAGTACTTTGCAGAAAGTGTCTTGGCGACTCTCAATGTCAAATCCCTTGGCTGTCCGCGGGTAGTAGCCAAAGCGGTCTCCACCATTCATGGAGAAGTGTTGGAAAAAGTGGGGGCCGATCAGGTGGTATATCCGGAAGCGGAAATGGGTCGCACCCTTGCTCTGAGGCTAACGGCAACGGGCCTTCTAGAATCCCTTCAGTTAGATACCGAGCACAGCATTATCGAGATGGTGGCTCCAGAACCCGTGACGGGAAAACCGCTCAAGGATCTGGATATTCGTGCTCGTTATGGAATTAGCGTTCTCGCCATTCAACATACCGATAAGTTCAACGTGAATCCGTCGCCAGATGACCAGATTTATCAGGGAGATGTGATTGTGTTGATTGGAGCCAATCGCGATTTAGATAAATTAGCCCAAATGGCAGCCCCTAACGAAGCCATTACGGCTGACAACAAGCCCTAATTTCACAAGTATGGTTAATTCCAATAGTGTTTGGTGACCGAATAGAACCAATTAAGGCGAGCCCGCTGAGTTAGGTGTCTAAATGGATCGAATTGCCCATGGATAGTGCTAATTCCGGCCAGTGGCAATGGCACGAACGAGATGGACATCGGTGGCTGACATGCACGTTATTGCAGGGTTGGCCCCATAGCTTTAGTAGTCGACATAGCGATCCGGAATCCCCAGAGGTGTTAACACCGACCCAGTTGGGATTGGAGGGCGTCTCTGCTTACTGGACAAAACAAGTACACGGAGATCGCTTAGCGTGGTCCGCTGGCTCATCAGTTCCCACTCTTAAAATGCTCGAAGCAGATGCGCTCGCAACTGAAACATCAGGCAATTCAGTGTGGGTGCGAACAGCAGATTGTGTACCAGTGCTAGTAGCCGATCGCGATCGGGTGGCAGCTATTCATTCGGGATGGCGGGGAACGGCAGCGGAGATTGTGACCAAAACGGTGTCAGAACTGATACGGCGAGGATCGTCACCGACAGAATTGCGGGTAGCCATTGGGCCCGCGATTTCCGGCCCCGTTTATCAGGTGTCGCTGGAGGTGGCCGAACAAGTCCTTGCTACAATTGCCCATTTCGATGGTTCTTCCACGTGCCCAATACCTCCAGTCATCCATGAGGATAGAGCGCCTGATAGAGTCCGACTAGACTTGCGGGCTGCGATCGCTCACCAACTCCTAGCGATCGGGATTCAGGCCTCAAATCTCTGTCTCAGCCCCCACTGTACCTGGAGCGATCCAGACAATTTTTTCTCCTACCGCCGATTGCAGTCCTCCCCTAGTCCCGTGCAGTGGAGTGGAATTGGGTTGCATATCATGCCCCATTGCTGAAACCGCAATTGAGCGTTCTCAAGCAAGCTTCTATTCTGACATTTAAGTCACTACATTCCTAGATCGCTAGGGATAGGATGAGATTAGGGCCGTGCACCGATACTTTTGAGGAACGGACTGTTGTTATGACCGGTATACTTCAAACTCGCTACAGTGATACACAGATATCTGCTTGGCTGAGAGGGTTACTGGCAATCGCCTGGGCAGATGGTCATTACGAACCTGAAGAACAAGTGGCAATTGAACAAATTGCCCGCGAACAAATCGCACCTACCGTTGATTTACCTAACTTAGATCCAATTTCTCCTGAAGATTTAGCGGTTGAGTTCGGAGGAAGTCCTGACACCGCCGAAAACTTTTTACGCACCGCCGTGTTGGTTGCACTAGCTGACGGGGTAATCTCAGCCTCAGAGGTTAACTTGTTGCGCTGCTTTCAGGCAGCACTGGGGCTGGATCTAGAAGTCTTGGATTCATTGGATGTCACGGTATACGACCTTGACCGTGTTGAAGAGGAGATGGATGCCATGTCTACACCAATAACAGGCAATTTGCAGTCACCCTCTGGTAGCGATCGGTTCCCTGAAGTTTTGGCCCCTCTCAAGCATTGGCTAGATGGGATGGATATCCACGATCCGCGTGTAGCTCGGTTTATCTGCAAACTGGTTCCAGCCCAATGCCCATTCGAAAGAGACATCACCCTTTTTGGGAGGAAAGTCGTCCATATTCCCCCCATGTGCAAGATCAATCCTCTTTACGAACAATTGGTAGGATTGCGCTTTCGCTCTCTATCATTCTTGGCTGACGATTGTGGAGAAGATGTCTCCCATTACTGTTAGATATCTTCTTTCACTGACATGCTGGCTCTCACTCGCGGGATGCACTTGCTAAGTGTTTGCATGAAGGATGGCGGTTTTTAGTTTGAATCTCAGGCATCGCCTGCTGTTATTTCGGTGACAATGGTCTTACTCGCTGTGAATGAGCAGTAACGCGGTCAATTTGTAAAATCAGCCTAGGCAGCATTACTTGTGTAAGCCAATTGTGCATCCCAATCAATCGAGTGAGATGTGGGTAGGCTAAGGATGCATACTTCTTCCTGTAGGTCACCTGATGTCAACGGCGGATGCCCTACCCCCCGATATAGCCTCGAATTCATCACCGTTTGACGGGCGCAATACTATCTTTTATACGCAGGATCTACAGGGACGGTTCTGGGGGATTCGTTGGGAGGGAGCGCTCGATTATGGGATTCGTACCGAATGGCTAGTGAGCGGTAAAGCCCAATGGAAACCCTCTCATCGCGATCGCTACTTTGCAGAACTCAAGGACGTTGTTTCTCGCAATCAGAACCGTCGTTCAACTGTGTACGTGCTTACCCAGGGGCATATTTTGCAGTTAGATGTGCTGTTTGCTCCGCTTGCTACTCCTGAAGGTGTAGCTCCTGCTGTTACCGCAACAGGAACGGTACTGCGAGTTAAACAAGCCCCATCACACATCCCCCCTCCCCCTCAAATCTCTCAGCGTTTAGCGGAATCTCTGATTCAGCAGTTGCGTCATACTTTGGATGTCGATCGAATTATTGCACAAGCCGTTAACTTACTAGGACCGTGGGCAGGGTGTTCCTCCTGCCAGATGTCACTCTATGAAGTGGGACAACCGTTTATTTCCATCAAAGCTCAATATTTGCGCACTACAGGCACGACGACAGCGATGGATAAGCAGATAGATCTGGCAGATGCACCACAAGCAATGCAGGTTCTAAAGCAGCAGCGTCCGGCCGTTACCGATAACCATTTAACTTTGGCAACGTTTTATCAAGGGCATGCCAACGGCCTGCTGCACTTCGAGTTTGACTTCGGGCAGCCCCCTCTTAAAGCGGATCGACTCTCCGAACTGGAGATTGTCGCTATGCATTTGGGCACGGCACTAGCACACGCACAATTGCTGGATCAAAGCCGCCAAATTGGTACACGCCTGCAGTTAGCGAACCATACACTTCGGCAGAAGAACTCTGAATTGCAATTAGCCCGCGAACAAGCTGAATCAGCCAACGAACTTAAAAGTCAATTCCTAGCGAACACATCCCACGAACTTCGCACTCCACTGAATGCCATCATTGGCTTCCTGCAACTGATACAAGATGGCATGGCGGAATCTCCGGAAGAACAAGCTGAGTTTTTGCAAGAGGCCCATCGTTCTGCGCTCCATTTACTAGCACTGATCAACGATGTGTTAGACCTGTCTCTTATAC
>JBFRWD010000178.1:0-101930 GCA_051439425.1 Synechococcus sp. | reverse complement strand
TACATGTCATCCTCCATCGCCGTCCGCGAGCTGCCTCTGTTTCCCTTACCCGGCGTCGTCCTCTTTCCCACACGCCCTCTCCCCCTGCATATCTTCGAACCTCGCTACCGCATGATGCTCAACACGGTGATGGAGACCGATCGCCAGTTTGGGGTACTGCTGTGGGATGGAGACAATGAGGAGGCCGCCAAAGTTGGGTGCTGTGCGGAGGTGATTCGAGCGGAAAAGTTACCGGATGAGCGATTTAACATCATCACGTTGGGAACCCGGCGCTTTCGCGTGTTGGAGTACACCCGCGAGAAGCCATATCGCGTGGGATTGGTGGAATGGATTGAAGATGAATCCACCGAACAACCCTTGGCTCGTCTAGTCACCGATGTCCAGAATTTGCTGAACGACGTGGTCTACCTGTCGTCCAAACTGACGGGGAAGGATGTGGAGTTACCGGACGATTTACCCGACGATCCGGCAGAGCTGTCCTTTTGGATTGGGGGGAATTTGCAGGGGGCGGTTGACGAGCAACAGGCGCTGTTGGAGCTGACCGACACGGAGAAGCGATTGCGCCGCGAGGCAGAAATTTTGGATACTACGTGCAAGCATTTTGCAGCACGCACCGTCCTGAAGGACACGTTTGCCTCATCGGAAGACGGCGAGGAAGAGGACTCAGTGGATTAGGGATTTGAAACGGCAACAAAAAAAGCGCCTGCCCTTCATGAGGACAAACGCAATAGTTGTTTCGGGCTTATGCATGACTGCATAGAGCTTAACTACCAGTATGACGCGATTCGGTGATGGCGATCGCTGACGGTGGTTGGCCTTGTGAGCTAGAAATCGCTGATGAGTAATGACTCTACAAGGGTTCGGAAGTGTTAGTTAAGAATAGCGGTCGATCTCATCGTGACCGCTATGGTAAGTAAAAGTCTCTGGTACTATGACTGAGGCTTTTCGGCTAGCACCGTGCGGGTGTAGTTCAGTGGTAGAACGTCAGCTTCCCAAGCTGAATGTCGTGAGTTCGAGTCTCATCACCCGCTTTTTGTCGGCAGTGGCACCGGCAGTGACACTAAAGATTAGCGATTAGATGCCCTCAACGTATCCATCGCTTCCTGGCGCAAACCTTGTGCAATCCGAAACAGCTCTTGACCGGTGTGGAGATGGCGATCGTCGAAGTTGAGTGGGAAATACTTCAACTCGTCCAGCGCATCCCCCAACTGATTCATGCAGTAGTAAAGCCTTGAGGCTACTCCAGCCAGGGTACTGGGATTGGGACGTTTGCGAAACAGCTTTTCTGCCTTAGCAAACTTCGTCTGACAATCAGCCACGTAAGTAGCAAAATTCTCCACCAGCTCGTCGTCATATGGGTCGGCAGATAACGCCACAATCTGCGATTTAAGCGACCGCAAAATCCCCCCCAATAGTCGATTGAGTGGGGTATACACCTGCTTTAGCCACACCTGACGGGCCAACTCCTCATCGCTGGCAGTGGGCTGATGCTGCATTTCCACTGCCGACTGCATACGCGAGGTGCGATCGGGGACTTTCTGAAGTTGAGCATCGTAGTTTTGGCGAGACTCACGGTGCTTGAGAACTTCGTATGCCGCATTAATTTTGCGAATTTTCTCCGCGCCCGCCACAACATCCAACGGGCTAGCTTGTGCATCGGGGTGATGCTGCTTCACCAACTTACGATAGGCACTCTTAATCTGGGCCGGTGAGGCATTGCTAGGCACATCAAGCACTTGGTAGTGGGTTTGTCGGCGACGGCGAACCATTCAGAGCCTCGATCGGTCTTTAACCATGAATAAACGCGAACAGGTTAGCGGGGAAAGATGACTGTCAGAAGCAAACCGCTATTTCAGACAATCCTCTATCTGTCGATAACAGAGCTCACCACTGCAGGGTTGCAATCCGTTTTCACTGCCGCTTATCAGTCACTAGGGATTGCCTATTCTAATGCCAACGTAGAATTGAAGCGTGCGATCGGCACTGCACGTACTTGCGTTTGCTTTGCCGAACCTGTTCTTTTCACCCTCAGTGTCTCTTTGCCATGACCCAACTCCAACAAGACACCGGATTTATCAAAGTGTCTACCGGCACGATTATCTCGGGAGGTATGGCATACCTCTTTATTCGGCTGCTGATGTCGATTCTGCACAACCTCCCTCCGATTGCTATTGATGGTTCCCCTTTGGCTCGCAGCATCTCGATTGGTGTGCGCTATATGCTGGTGGGCTCGATTGGACTCATGGCGTTCATGTTCTCGGTCGTCACTATCGGCTTGCTGGCCTACAGCATTCAGCTAGCGTGGCTAGGCTTGACCAGTCATACAGGGTCGGATTCCAGTGATGTAGTTGTAGCCGACTCGTCAATCGGCTCTCCCCCCAACATCAGCGAAATTGTGGCAGTAGAGAGAGGCGAAGACTCGACCGAGCAAACAAGTCAGCCTGCTAATTCATCCAACGCAGCAGAGGACGCATCAACAGCAAATGCCGCTGGGTAAACAATTCGGCCTAAGCAGTCTCGCCGTTGCAAGTGCGAAAGGTCACCGCCAACTCCGTCTTCCGGTAGTGAAATCTAATGCTGGGATTAAGACTTGCGATCGCAGTCGCTCAGTAGCTGATGATTCCTACCTTAGAGGGAATGAGCGAAAATTCCCGTGATATTATGGCAGCCGAATAGAACGACGTTTGTAGGAGTTTTCCGTTCATGTCGGGAGCCATTGACGTTAAAGATGACAGTTTTGAAACAGAAGTTATCGGTAGCGACTTACCGGTGCTTGTAGATTTTTGGGCTCCCTGGTGCGGCCCCTGCAGGATGGTTGCGCCTGTCGTACAGGAAATCGCCGAACAGTATGACGGCAAAGTCAAAGTCGTCAAAATGAACACGGACGAAAACCCCAAGGTGGCTAGTGAGTACGGTATTCGTAGCATCCCGACCCTGATGGTGTTTAAAGGTGGACAAAAGGTAGACGTAGTCGTCGGTGCTGTCCCGAAGGCAACGTTGGCCAGTACTCTAGAGAAGCACATCGGCTAAGTCTTCCTTGAGCGAACTTACTCCTGAAACCCTACTTGCCTGCGAACAACTGCTTCAGCAGTTGAAAAGTCGTCCCAATGCCGATATTTGGACTAGGGTTGTAC
The DNA here is from genome assembly GCA_051439425.1 of Synechococcus sp. GTDB lineage: Bacteria > Cyanobacteriota > Cyanobacteriia > Thermostichales > PCC-7336 > PCC-7336. The sequence goes on along the minus strand of JBFRWD010000178.1, from coordinate 98,796 downwards.
GGGCACTGGTACAAATCGGACATCTCGACCTATCGAGGTTAGATGTCAAGATTCTAAATTCGACTCTGCGGGATATGGAGTCGGGCTATCGCTCGTTCGAGGCCCACAAACATACCCGCAAAGTTGCTATTTTTGGCTCCGCCCGATCGCCGGTTGGCTCTCCCGAGTACCAGCACGCGTTGCAGTTCGCCCAGTGCGTCACCCGCCAAGGATTTGATGTCATGACTGGTGGCGGTGGCGGGATTATGGAGGCAGGCAATCAGGGCGCTGGCCTGGAAAACTCATTTGGCCTCAATATTGAATTGCCATTCGAGCAAGAATCAAATCCGGTAATTGCTGAGAGCGATCGCGAGATCAACTTCAAATATTTCTTTATTCGCAAGCTGTTTTTCCTGAAAGAGTCCGATGCTGTTGTGCTGTTTCCCGGTGGCTTCGGTACCCAAGATGAAGGGTTCGAGACCCTGACCTTGATGCAGACCGGTAAGGCGCAACTCATGCCCCTGGTATTGGTCGATCGTCCTGGCGGTCGTTATTGGCATGACTGGGATGCGTATATTCGGTCGAATTTGCTGGCCAGAGGCTTAGTTAGTCCGGAAGATGTCGAAATTTACACCATCACGGATGACATTGCTACCGCTTGCTCGGCAATCTCTGACTTCTATCGCACTTTCCACAGCACCCGCTATGTTGGCGAGCTGCTAGTTATCCGACTGAATACCGAGCTGACGGATGGGTCAGTTAGAGAGCTGAACGAGGAATTTAGCGATATCCTGCTGTCCGGCAAGATTAAGAAATCTGGCCCTCTACCTCCCGAGATTGGCGGAGAAACTGATGCCCTACCCCGATTGGTGATGCATTTCAACCAGAGGAATTTTGGTCGGCTGTGGCAAATGGTCCGAGCCATCAATCGGCTAGACTGTGTAAACCATAAGGTCAATTTGCACCCCGAGCGTAAATAGGAAAGCTGCCAGTCACTCCCTCTCAAATACACGGAATCTCTAACGGATGTTCGTCAAGATTTGCGGCATTACCCAGGTGGAACAAGGGCGGGCGATCGCGGATGCGATGCTGCAGCACGGGCTAGCGGGTCAGTGTGCGATTGGGTTTATCTGCGTCACTCAGTCGAAGCGTTACGTGTCTGCCGAGCACATTCGGCCCATTGTGCTGGCGTTGCCCAAACAGGTACAGGCGATTGGGGTGTTTGTAAACGAGAGTTCCGAGCGAATATGTGACATCGTCCAGCGGTGTGGCCTGAGTGGGGTGCAGTTGCACGGGGACGAGTCTGTAGACGATTGCCAAGCCCTCAGGGATCTGCTTCCCACCACTAAACTCATCAAGGCATTGCGCCTGCAACAAGCCTCTGACCTCGATCTCCTCGCCACTTATGGTGATGTAGTGGATGCCTTCCTCATCGATGCATACCATTCCCAACAAGCGGGAGGCACGGGGTTGAAGGCGGATTGGACGCTATTGCACGACTTTCATCCCCAGCGTCCGTGGCTACTGGCGGGCGGTTTGACGCCCAAGAATGTCAGGGAAGCAATTGCGGCTCTAGCTCCCGATGGTGTCGATCTGTCGAGCGGGGTAGAGGTTCAGCCGGGGATTAAGGACTTGGCGAAAGTGGAACAACTATTGAAGCAGATTGAATGTTCGACAAATGTAAATCTATAGATCGGAGCTGACTCCCGATTTATTGTGTTTGGCCCCAGTGGTCAGCAACCCCCCTGAATTGGCTTACGATGAGCTGCAGACTCTCTGCACGACAGTTGTGACATCCACCAGCATCCAGCGTTCTGCCTCTCCCTTACAACTTTCGACTACTGCGCGAAATCTAACCGAATCAACGTCGATCGCCCTTGCCGATGCTATCCAGCAAACGGCGATCGCTGTACCGTTTATCTCCGAGCCCATTCCCACAACCTTCGTGCAACAGGGGGCGGAAAGCGAAATACCCATATTGCTGCTGCACGGGTTTGACAGTTCCGTCTTTGAATTCCGCCGTCTCCTACCGTTACTGGCTCCCCATCGAAAAGCATGGGCATTAGATCTGCTGGGGTTTGGTTTTACCGAGCGGGTGGTGGGGCTATCCTTTTCACCTGATGAAATTCACCAACATTTGTATGCTTTCTGGGAACAAGCGATCGCCCGTCCGGTCGTTTTGGTTGGAGCCTCGATGGGAGGGGCGGCAGCAATTGACTTTGCCCTCAGGTATCCGCAAGCAGTCGAGCGCCTGGTGTTACTCGATAGTGCAGGGTTTGCCAAAGGTGGGCCGGAAACCAAGATGATGGTGCCGCCACTGGATTGGATTGCCACAGAAATTTTGCGCAATAGCTGGGTGCGGAATCGGATTAGTCGGCTGGCCTATTGCGATCGTAGTTTCGCATCGGCAGATGCAGCTACTTGTGCGGCGCTGCACTTGGAATGTAAAGGATGGAGACAGGCTACTATTGCGTTTACGAAGAGTGGCGGCTACACATTTTTGGCCGATCGCATTCGCGAAATCTGTGCAAAAACCCTAGTGATATGGGGCGCAGACGATCGAATTTTAGGTACGAAAGATGCTGAGAAATTCGAGCAGGCGATCGCGGATTGCGAGTTGGTTTGGGTGCCAAATTGCGGCCACGTGCCCCATCTAGAAAAATCGGAACACACAGCAGAACTCATCCAGTCGTTCATCCAGTAGAAGTTCTGTAGCAATCCGCTGTAGGGTCTGGAGTGCGGAGACAGCTCAAACCCTTGATTTCCCAGAAAAAATGGCTAGAGAACTCTCCATAGCTGATTGCCGAAAGCTATAGAGGCCAGTTCGCGCCTCAGGAGCCAATCACTGCCTTCACGACAAAGGTAGCCGCCCCAGCTCCAGCCCCCACCAAAAAGGAAATATAGCTCCAGCGTAGATAGAGATATTTCTTTTCCACCAACACTTTGGCGTGGGCATGAATATCTTTGGCAATGGTGACGTACAAATCGGAGCTGGAGGAGGTAATTCGTTCTAACTCTGACTGAAATGTCTGTTGGGACAATTTCGAGAAATGGCCGAAATACAGCAGATTGAATGACGGCGAATGTAGATGGGCTTTACCACTGGCATCTTTGGGATAAGCAATGGTGGGAAGTACCGCCAGGATGGCCAGGATAAGGGCAAACAGCGCTGAAATGCAGACAATCACCAACGGCAATTTGTGAGGAGAATTGCCCGACTGGCTGAGGGAAATGGAGAGGACAATCGACGAAACCGTGATCATAATATTGGCTTTGTTGTCCGCCATCAGGCTGTACTGCACCAAACTCTGTTGAGTGGTGCGCAGTAGAATATCGGTTGAATCCCGACTGTCAACATTGGCAAACGGTTGATGATTCCAGTCCAACAGATCCCCTCCCATTCCCGACTATGGATTTTACGCAATCTCCAGAAGCTTGAAACTGAATTGCGAGCTCAGGTCGATTCAGCGTGTGAATCGGTCATCGGACACCAGCATTAAGGATGAAGATTGCCCCGAGGAGATCGACCGGATTGCAGGCACGACAGCACCGCTCAAGCTGGACGACGAAACAAGCGTCCGAACATGCTGCGAAATCGTTGAGCATCGTCCTGATTCACAGAACGATCGGGAGACATATCCTCCAATAAATCGGTCAGCTCCCCCAAAATGTAGCCTTCTTCAATCGACACCTCATTGTCGGCATACACCACTCGCTTAATCAGCCCCAACAGTAATTGACGCTCCTGTTTAGTGGGATGGTTGGCTAAATAATCGTCTAAATAATGTCGATAGGTGACAGCAGGGATAGGAGTTTCCAGCAATGTCAAAATATCGGGGTGGGATGCCAAGCCCAGCTCATCCACAATCGTGTGAATAGGGGTTAGTTCCTCCGACTGCAGCGTTCCATCCGCCCACGCTGCCCCCAGCACCACTTTCAGCGCTTGCAGTCGTTTGTCCCCTGGGTTGTTCACCATTTCCATCTCATCATCTCCGTCTCACCATCTTCGTCTAACCATCCAGCATCTTCACGGCATAGCAGGCGATCGCTCGTGCAACTCGCACGCCCCATGCTGCGCTCTAGCATAACGAACTCATCCACAGTCGTATCCAACCGCTTCAGAGATTGTTGAGAATCCCGATTCATCCAGCTTGGCAATCAGCCCTCGCACAATCCGAGACGGCAACCCAGGCCCCTCGTAGACAAGCCCTGTATAGAGCTGAACCAAACTAGCTCCAGCCGCAATCTTTTCCCAAGCCGCATCTGCCGAGTCAATCCCACCCACCCCGATAATCGGTAGCTTGCCGTCCGTCTGCCGGTAGATGTAGCGCACCATCTCAGTGGACTTGGCTCGTACGGGAGGGCCGCTTAACCCCCCAGACTCCTTGCTGGGTGGGCGACCGGTTTGGGCGATCTTCCGCGTGTTCAGCCCCTCCCTCTGCAATGTTGTATTCGTGGCAATAATCCCGGCAATACTGGAATCCAGAACCAACTCCAGCAACTCGTCCAACTGCTCCCACGTTAAATCGGGGGCAATCTTCACCAGTAGGGGCTTTGTTTCCGAGTTATGCTCCTGCAACAGCGACACGATGCGCTCTAGGTTGTCTCGCGATTGCAATTTACGCAGCCCTGGCGTATTCGGAGAGCTGACGTTTACGACAAAGTAATCACCATAGGGATAGAGCTGCTGAAAACTCGATAGATAGTCAGAGGGAGCCTCCTCTAAGGGAGTCAATTTGGATTTCCCCAGGTTAAGTCCAACAGGATACCCTGCAGGACTGTGCGGATCGGTTGTGAGGCGATGGGCAACTACGTTGGCCCCCTCGTTATTAAAGCCATAGCGGTTAATGACGGCCTCATCGGCCGGCAGTCTAAATAGACGGGGCAGAGGGTTTCCCGCTTGGGCCTGAGCGGTGATTGTTCCCACTTCCGAAAAGGCAAAGCCAATCCGGGGCCATAGGGCGATCGCCTCTGCATTTTTATCGAAACCAGCCGCCAATCCCACCGGATGCTGGAACGTTAATCCCCACAGAGTTTGCTGCAGCCTCAAATCGCGAGGGGCTGCCAACCCAGACAACAGGGGATGCAGGTAGGGATTGAGAGCAAGCCAGCGAGATTGAGCGATCGCCCAGCGGTGCAAGCGCTCGGGGTCAATGCGAAATAATAGGGGGCGAAGAGTGTGGGAATACATGCAGGCGGAACGCAGGGGGGTGAGTTACGATTGGACAAATTCAGCGACCTTTCGCACCGTCCAGTGTATCGGCCTTAACTATCCGCACCCTACATCTCTGGAAGAAACGATTCATGGCTCTCCACGCCGAATTACACCGTCATCTGGGTGGGTCTGTTGTTCCGCGCGTTCTGTGGCGTTATCTCGATCGCACCGATTCCCCCCTCACCCAAACCTATTCCGACTACCCTCAATTCGAAGCGTTTTACACTCGCCCGCGCAATACTCTCGACGAATATCTGGAACTGCACTCACTGGTGGAAAGTGTCCAAACACTGGAGACACTCCCATACTTTATTTATCGGTTATTGCGCGGTGCCTACATTTTTGAAGATCTGGCCTATCTAGAAATTCGCTACACCCCCTACCTGCGCACCGACCCCAGCCTGGACGAGCCCGATCGCCTGCGGCAAATGCACCAAATTATCGACTGTGTGGCGGAGGCGATTACTCAGACCGATTACCCAATCGTCACCAGCCAAATTCTCTGCCTGCATTCTCGCCTGCCCGCCAATGTCAACCGGGCCATAGTCGATGCAGCCATTCAACACAAGTCCGTTTGTGCCATTGACTTGGCCGGGGGAGACAAAGCCTATCGAGATCGAATGCCTGAATGGGTGGAACTTTATCGCTACGCATTGGCCAGCGGCCTCAAAACAACCGCCCACCTCTATGAAACTCCTGCAGGTTGCTATCCCGATTTGCTGCCCTACGTGTCTCGGATTGGTCATGGCATCCAAATTCCCCTCCTGCACCCCGAACTGCTGCCAGAAGTGGCCAAGCGCCAGCAATGTTTAGAAGTGTGCCCCACAACCTATCTAAAAACGGGTACCTTATCCTCGTTGGATCCACTAAAGAAAGTGTTTCAACGCTGTTTCGATGCTGGAGTGGATATTGCTATTTGTACCGATAATGCCGGTCTGCACAACGTGCGACTGCCCTTTGAGTATGAAAATCTGTTGACTCTCGATATCATCAGTTTTCAGCAACTCCAACGCTGCCAAGCGGCTGCCTTCCGACATGCGTTCGCCTGGCCCCACTCTAAGTCTCCCGCTGAAGCCCTCCGAGACTCCTCGGTCTCTCTTTCCCGTTAGATGTCTAGCATTCCTCTAGTACAACGGCCGGCTTGTTTCTCGCTTCACCGGATTGTTCTCTGACTGTATGACTTCCCTTAACAACGACAATTCGAAGGGTGTTTCCAAATGGCTGGCAGTAGTCGGATTGCACGGCGAGCGAGTGGCTCGGATAACCTCAGCATTACCCTGGATTAAAAACGGTGCGGGATACGTCTTTGCGATCACCCTATTAACGGCAGCTCATGGTATTCGGTACTATAACGAACCCCGTTTGGCAGTAGGTCAGGTGGTTCAGGAAATCATCGAAGCCCCTGACGATGCGACGATTATCGACACGGCAACCACCGCACAAGAACGGGAAGAGATTCGCAGCACCATTCAGATTCTGCAACTGAATGAATCTGCCAATACGGCTATGAACGAGGCATTACAGCAGCAGATTACCGCCGCCGAGTCTATCCGCCTGGAATTGGGGGCATTACCGTATCTTCCGACGACGACCTTAACGACCGATGCCCAGCTGTATTTAAGGCAATTATCCGCCAGCGAATGGGACATCGTGCGTATTGCCACTGACAATTACGCGGCAGTGACGTTAGCGCAACCAGAGGCGACGCGAGCGGCAGGAGCTCTGCAGCTTCTATCCCGAGAGACTACACCACCCGACGTTAGTTCCGACTATCAACTCACTCTGAACGAGATTGAAGCAGCCCAGAACCGTTACCGTACAGCATTATCTGCCTTATCAAGTAGCCCCTGGTCTCCAGAATTATTGCAGTGGAACCAGGCCGAATGGGATGAAGCCCGTCAGATATTACCGGAGGTGTTGAGGCGTACCCAAGCTCTAGGCATTGCAAGAGGGTTACCCCGCGAGATCGAAACTCAAGGAATCCAGGCACAGCTGGAACTCTATCCTGAAACCATTGCGCCGGGGTTGGTCTCGGTACTGGCCGACGTTGTACGTCCTAATTTAGATCCCGACCCCGAACGAACGGAGACTCGAGTACAGCGCCAACTGGAGATATTACCCCCGAGCACCGTTGACGTTCAACAAGGAGACGCGATTGTCAAACCGGGCGATACCATTTCTCAGCTCGATTTCGATACTCTCGATTATTTTGATTTAACCCAACGTCGCCTTAATCTAGGGGGCCTACTTCGAGTGGCAGGGGTGATTGTTGGCAGTATCGCAGTTGTCATGCCGCTACAAACGTGGCTACGACCCAATCTGCGGACTCGAGATCGGTGCTTGCTACTGCTTCTGTGGAGTACTGTTGCTCCTACGGCGATTGGGCTCGGTATCCCCTCGACGTCCCTTCCAGCTGTTGGGCTGCTGTCTGGTAGTTACTACGGTGGCTGGATCGGTCTGTTAATCGTTGTTGTGGCTGCAGCTTTGCTGCCATTAGCCACCGGAACCAGCTATCTGGCGATCGCTCCTGCCTTGCTTCCTATTTTGACGGGCAGTCTCTTAGCGTGTGCGATTGCTCCCCGCCTGCGATCTCGCGAGGAGTTAGCTCTACTCGGAGGGGGAGCAGCCTTCACCCAGGCATTTATCTTTGCTGTTGTTCCTTTGGCCTTAGGCAATCCAGTTAGTTGGACTACGGCGGCGATCGCAGGTGGCTCCGGTTTGTTATGGAGCATTGTGGCGCTGGGGGCAAGTCCCAATTTGGAACCCCTCTTCGATTTGGTCACTCCCATTCGCTTGGCCGAATTGGCCAACCCTAACAGACCGCTCCTGCGACGTTTAGCAGAGGAGGCACCGGGAACCTATCAGCACACCCTATTCGTCACCTCTTTGGCAGAGCGGGCCGCTCAGAAGCTAAACCTCAATGCCGAATTAGTTCGCACGGGCACGTTGTATCACGACATTGGAAAAATGATACGAGCCCAATACTTCATCGAGAATCAGATGGGTGGCCCTAATCTACATGATGAGGTCAACGATCCCTACGAGAGCGCCCAAATTATCATCGATCATGTCCGAGATGGGCTAAAACTGGCTCGTCAGTATCGCCTCCCAACAGCCATCCGCGCATTTATTCCGGAACATCAGGGAACCATCCGCGTCGCTTTCTTTCATCATCAGGCAAAGTTAAACGCTCACCCTGATGAGGAGTTTGATGAGTCACTGTTCCGCTATGACGGTCCCATCCCGCAAACCCGCGAGACAGGTGTTGTGATGTTGGCAGATGCTTGCGAAGCAGCTCTGCGCAGTTTGCGCAAGAACCTGTCAGGAGATATCGATAGTGCATCGATTGAAGACGCTCGCAAGACGATTTTGAGTATTTTTCGTAATCGTTGGCAAGATGGGCAACTAAAGGATTCCGGTCTTCTGCGTGAGGAGATGGATTTGATCGCTGATGTCTTTCTCCAAGTTTGGCGAGAGTCGTATCACGAGCGCATTCCCTACCCCAGTGCCACACTGCCCAATTCAAATGGTTAGTTTCGATCCAATTGCCACATGCAATACAAGAATTCCTAGCGATTCAAAAGCAGTATTCTTTCATCTCAATACGGCACTCATTGTGGTCGGCAGCCGGAATACGTTTATACTTGGGCGGACGACTTAGAATGCGTACATATACTCTACGTCCCGAATGCTGCCCCAACTCCCTAGCCAATGTTTATCGTCTACCCAGCCTTTGCATGAGTTTGATGCAGAGGCGACTAGTACAGACAGTGGGGCTCTTCCCCCTGCTAAGCCGCGTCCTATGTATCAAATGGAAGTGGAAGACTGGGTGTTGTTTGCAGAGTTGGTTCAATTAACGTCGCCGTCAAGTAGTAGAGAAATGGCCTGGGCACGTCCAGTTCTGCTCGTTTGCCGACAGACTGGCAATCGGTCTGCAATGAACCTGGAAGGCGTTCCTGATTTACTGTGGCCTGCCGCTCATTTTTCACCAGCTTATGCGGAGGATATGTTGCCTTACATGGTTGATAGAGCATCCCTCCCGTTAGAGGTTGCGCAACAGCAATTACGCGTATTTGTTCAGCGGGTATGGGAGGCTTACGCAGATCGTCCGGCAGCAAGCTAATGCATATCAATTACCCATAAGCCGACTCGCAAGGCAGGGTTTCTCCCCCCTACTTCCCCAATAGATTGGTGCTTCGCTACATCAGTCGTTAGCGTCTAGGAGTCACGGGGGTCATCGTTTGACGAAAATATTTCTATACTCTGGCAAGAGATTCATGCTGAGAACTTAGCCTTCTAGTTACCATTGACTTGCCGCACGTTTGACGGCTTCTAACGTTTGATAGAGTGCGTCGATTGTCCCATTGTGACAGTGGTTTCGGGCCTCCTCTTCTAATTGGGCACACAGTTCCATCATTTGTATTGCTCCAACGTTCCCACTGGCTCCTTTCAACTGGTGGGCAACAGCCCCAAGCTGCTGCCAACCTGCTGCGGTAAGAGCTGTTTCGATTTCTTGCAAGCAATGACCGGCATCCTCGATGTAAGCTTCGAGTAATTCCAACTCAAACTCTCGATCGCCTTCTGAAATATTGGCCAATCGGGCCCGAGCGATAATGCGTTCATTAATACCGGAGGGAGAAGTTTCATTCGTCATGCCACGGTCCTCGGAAGGGAGATTGCCGGTAGACCTCATCACACAAACCAACATTAACTGGTAGTTGCCTTGTCCGAAAAAGCTTGCCAAGCAACCTTCGACTCTGTCCTTTGTGGACTAGCCGATACAATTTTCAATTCTTTGCACGGGCAACCACTGCTGCACAAGCTGCAATAAGTCTGCTGTGGAAATAGGCTTGTTGAGATACCCGTCCATACCAGACGCTAGGCAAAACTCTTTGTGGCCAGGCCGAGTATTAGCCGTTAGAGCAATAACAATTGTTCGTTTTCGCACTCCTTCCCACAAGCGCAGCCGTCGAGTTGCCTCGTAGCCATCCATCTCGGGCATTTGGCAATCCATCAAGACAAAGTCAAAGCAACATTTCCCGATGCGAAGCAAGGCTTCACGCCCGTCAGTTGCTTGCTGAACTTGCCACCCTATAGATTGCAGTTGCCGTTCAAGGATAATGCGATTGGTTCGGCTGTCGTCTACGACCAGAACTGTTCCCTGCCGTTGAGATTGAGGGGAAGGGGATGAAACAGATATGGACACCGTTCGGTAACCTCTTCCGATACTCGTTTGGGAAGCTGGGGGATAGTTCTTTGAACTATCCTCAGCGATGAAACGTAGGTGTATTCGCTCCCCGGATTGGCTCCAGAGTGTCACTGTATTGTGAATTTTTTGTGAATGCTGGCGTTCTCAGAGCGGCGACTCTAATCGAACCTAATCATTCCAGTTCATTCAAGCTCTGGGTCGTTTTCCAAATGAAGCAGGTCTCCATATGTCTGGCAATTTCGGGACTTCACGAAACATCATGATTACAGTCGGATGGCTATCGAGTTGGACTGCATTAGCCCCAGGGATTGTCGTTGAAAGGAGATGAACTAAAAGGCTCCGCATCCTTATCGTCTTCTACATCAGACGAGGCTGGGGATTCTGGTGGATTATCCATCCAAGGATCGTCCGAGTAAGGAGCAGGAAACGGGGAATTGGCACCGGCAGCAACACTAGTGCCATCAAACAATGGGGGAGCAGAAGTTCCGTCTGAGTAGTTATTAGCCGGATAAGACTCAAAGTTTTGGCTGCTGTAGTCTTGCGCCCCAAGACTTTGGCTGTCAATGCCCTGGTGCTCAGCACCTAGATCGCTATTCTCCAGTTGGTTGTTACTACCAGTGTTTGCGAACTCTCCGTTAGGAGAACCAGCAGAGTTCTCGTATGGTTGATTGGCAAAATCTCTAGAGTCGTAACCGTCAGGATTGTAATTGCTGGGGGGGTAACTATTGGGGGGATCGCCGTTAGGGTTGTAGGTGCCGTAGTTATAGCTATCCGAAGGGTCGTTAGTTGCCGTAGCGTAATCATCACCATAGCCAGCATTCTCTCTGGTGGGAGCCGGCTGCTGCGAATTGCCGTAGGTCACAGAGTTAGTGTCGACGAAGGTATCGTTTGAATAGCCGGCGTTAGCATAGGCAGTGCTATCGTAGGGAGCTGCCTGTGCGTACCCAGGAGACGGCGAGGGTTCTGGGTTATAGGGCGGATAGCCAGTATTGGCATATTCTTGCTGATTGTAGCCACGATTGTAATCCTGCTCGGAGTATCCCTGATTGTAATCGGGGCGATCGCCGTAGCCGTTTTCGTAACTGTTGGGTGGGTAGCTGCCGTCCTGTGCATAGGGATCGTTCTGCGAGTATGAATCGCTTTGTTGGTAGGGATCGTTTTGAGCGTAAGGGTCTGAAGGATAGCGTTCGTCAGCATAGCTGCGAGGGGGAGGATCTTGGGTGGCTTCAACCTCTCTCAGAAACTCTTTCGCTTCCTGCAGTTTTTCTCGCAGCACCTCGTCCGGATCGGTACCCAAGGCTTTGAGTTCTGCTCGCTTCTCATCCACCTGAGTGAGCAGTTCATCCAACGAGACGGTGAAGTGAGACACCGTCTGCATCATCTGAGTGGCTTGCTCTTCACGCGTTTCAATCGCTTGCGACAGCTCTTGAGTGCGAACGATGAAATCGGCTTCTTGGTTGGTGAGATTCTCAATGGTTTGGTTGAGTACCGCCCGTCGGCGCTCCAACTGGGCAACGATATCGGTGAGTTGACGCTCGCGATCGCTCAAACTTCGTTCGCGAGTTTGCACGTCTTCCAATCGACCCTGTGCTTGGGCCAGTTCCTCTCGAAAGTACATGACCTGCGGCTCGATTTCGTTTCGTTCTTGATGCAAATCGAGAACGAAGGATTCGAGGTTGCTTTTTTCCATCCGCAGCGATTCGCACTCGTTGACTAACGAGTTATGCAGTTGACTGAGCACTTCTGCTTCAGCGACTACTTGACTGAGCTGGGTGACACGTTCGCCAGCTTCTGCCAACTGGCGTGCAATGCCTTGGCTTTCGCTGACTTCCGGCTCGTTGAATATTTCTTTTATTTGCGTTTGGTCCAGCAATCGTTGAGTGAGCTGGCGGAAACGAACGGAAAAATCTGCCATAGGTGACGCGCTCTATCCCTCGGTCGAGAGTAGCTATTCATCCTTTTAACTCTATCATTTGCCTCTGTCGATGCTTGTATTGCACTGAGTCTGCTGTCAATTTGCGCTGTCAAGAAAATCATTTACTTTTGGAAGCAGACGCAGTAATTAATTGGGTATTTCACCGTGCAACGTTTGGCTCGCATAGTACGCTTATCTGATGTGAGTATTTGCGAGAGCGAGCATGGGTCGTGCAAAGAAGGTCGTACTGGCGTATTCCGGCGGTGTCGATACGACGGTATGCATTCCCTATTTAAAGAATGAGTGGGGAGTAGAGTCAGTTGTAACCCTGGCTGTCGATCTGGGTCAAGGTGCTGAACTGCAGCCCATTCAAGCCAAAGCTCTAACGGTGGGTGCCGAGCAATCGTTGGTTAAAGATGCCACCCGCGAGCTGATCGAACACTATGCGTTTCCAGCCATTCAGGCTAATGCTCTCTACGAAAATCGCTACCCTCTGTCTACAGCCCTAGCGCGACCGCTGATTGCGAAAAAACTAGTGGAAGTCGCAGAAGAAGTAGGGGCGGATGCTGTTGCCCATGGTTGTACGGGCAAAGGTAACGATCAAGTCCGGTTCGATGTCGCGATCGCTGCTCTAAACCCCTCTCTCAACGTTCTGGCTCCTGCCCGCGAATGGGGCATGAGTCGAGAGGAAGCCATGGCCTATGGAGAACAATTTGGTCTCACGTTCCCGGTGAAAAAATCTAGTCCTTACAGTATTGACCTGAATATCTTGGGGAGGAGCGCCGAAGCTGGAATTCTAGAAGATCCGTGGGTAGAGCCTCCAGCAGATGTTTACGCTCTTACCCGAGCGATCTCCGACACTCCAGATGAGCCCGCCTATATCGAAATTGAATTTGAGCAGGGGGTACCGGTAGCACTCAACGGACAGTCTCTCGACCCCGTAGCGCTATTCGAACAGTTGAATGCGATCGCTGGAGAGCACGGCATTGGTCGCATCGACATGATCGAGAATCGCTTGGTCGGGATTAAATCTCGCGAAATTTACGAAACGCCTGCGCTACTCGTACTGATCGCCGCCCACCGCGATTTGGAAAGCTTGGTGCTGACCAAAGATGTGACTCAGTACAAAGCAGGAATTGAGCAAACCTACGGGCAGCTCGTTTACAACGGACTGTGGTTCTCGCCGTTGCGAGATGCCTTAGATGGTTTCATCTCCAAAACTCAGGAGCGTGTTACCGGAACTGTGCGGATGCGCTTGCACAAGGGTCAGGCGGTATGTGCAGGTCGTAAGTCCGGTTTTTCGATGTACGACGAATCTCTTTCTACCTACAGTGAAGGGGATGAGTTCGATCACAAAGCTGCCGAAGGTTTTATCTACGTCTGGGGACTACCCACTCGGATTTGGTCTCGTGGATTGGGCTAACACAACTAGTCTTGCTGGAATCTGATTTTGGTCTGTTCTCCTCAACAGGCAATCCTTCTCTTCTTGTCAGCAGGTGTCGTAGTGTTGCATTTGCAAAATTGCCATGCCATCTCAATGTTTTTGGATCGTGTCTCGATCCCAAAGACTTGTCAAAAGGCACTGCTAGAGTCAGTCGGAATGTAGCCTGACACACTCTTTCCCATTGGGAATTAGAGGTAGTCGTGACTACAATTAAGCATCTCTAGCCAAGTGCTGGATGGTGACCGGTGGAGAGGGGAGCGGGATGAACGCATCCGAGAAGGCAACGTCTTTTGACACGGCATCTAAAATTGCAACCGTTGTGAATTTGTTCAAGCGGGAATTTCCAGGGGTAACTGCCAACTTGCACCCTTGGGCTAACGATCGCGAGACCCTCGAGCATATCGACCCCGACTCGATCGATTTGGGATTCAATTTCCCCCCTGGCAAAACGCTAGTTCAACTAAGATTCACAGGCGATCGCCTGATCGGTATCGATGCGGTCTGTTTTGGCTTGTTCAACAATCAACGCTGGCGATTTTCGACAATTGCCGACTGGGAGTTTCTGGGTTCCACTCCACCGCTGAATGGGTTCTGCGATAAATTTCGACGAGTATGTCGCCAGCTATTTGACGTGTTTAATGAGTCTGTCGACATCGCCAGTTAGGGGAGTATCTCAATCGCTCAGCTACAGGTATCGGATCGGCCTTGTTGGGGCTCAGGCTACTTACGAGAATTTCGAGGCCCCGCCTGATTCTGTGCCCAGTTGGCACCCATTTTCAGCAGAGACATCGTTAGACGACCAACGACAGGAAGCACAACGGATATCATCCACTCCACAATGCGGAATGTTGCCTGACCGGCCCGACGCCCCAAGACACTGAGTAAGTGCCACATCAGCGGCCACAGTTCTTGGAACAGGGCAACACCTAATTCTGCGCTGGCAATGACAATATCTTGAGAGCGGCGCGTGCCCGCTACTAATAACTCTCGACCTTCTTGGCTAGCTCCTAGCGTATTGATGGGCTTGGGAGCACCTTCGGGTTCTACTAATTCACACCACCACTGCCAAGCTTTGAGAGCAGATTCTTCAATCGCATAGACCCCGCGATCTAGCCAGTGAACGCTGCGGGACATCACTGAGGTGTCATATCCCAAGTCGGTGGCTTCCACATCAATGTATGTATTGGATACAGCTTGAGGTTGGTTGGAACGGGTTTTGAGGGAGGACTGCTTCTGGCGTTGCTTCGGGGATCTTGCTTGAGTAGCAGTCGACCGCGACCGAGAGGCCGCGACCGATTTCGCAGAGCTGGAAATCGCGTTGAGTCCTGCGGTCTCCGAGCAATCAGCTTCAGATGCATTCTCCAGCGACGGCGATTTCACCAAACTATTGTGCGGAGTGCGACTGAGTACCACGTACCCCCGTGCCTCTGGCCGGAGGAATCCAATCGTGGCTGGTGTCAACAAAGGTTGGGGAGGGCTGGGAGGTAGGAGGGGAGCTTCTACACTTTTGAGAGCATTCAGATCCGGCCACTGACCAGCGGAACGCCGAAATGGCTTGAGTTGCCGAGTGGCCCAAGCCGAACGGGCGATCGGCAAGGACTCCAAAAATGTGTCGGCTTTTGCAGAGTGTATAGGTATTGTCCGGACATTGCTCTGAATTGCCCGATGCCACAGGGACTGGAACTGCTGCTGGAGATGCTGCTTCCAGGCAAGTACCGTTGCCGGAGCGGCTGCAGATCTCAGTGGAGTAGCAGGTGGAGGTAGTAATTCAGCTCGTCTTAATTGCGAAGGTAGCAGTGATTTAGGAAGCTGAAGTTGCTTAGGTAGCTGAAATTGCTTGGGTGGCTGAAGTGACTGAGATGGTTGAAACCGCTTGGGGATCAGTTCTGTCAATTGAGCAGTCATGTGGACTAGCTGTCGTGCTGGAGGCAAGGCAAGCTGACTGGCAATTTGACTCGTTTGTTTGGGAGGAATACGAGTCACTAGCTCTTGCAACGGTTCAACTAGCCGATGGGTTGATGCCGCTCGTAATGACGTTGACTGCGACAAACGCTGCCAATGTTCGATAGGTGATTGCAACAAGCGTTCGGTTGCCGCCGGTAGCTGGCGTAGTCGCTGTGCAGGTAGGACCAGCCGCGAAATCGATTCTTGCCAGGTGCTGGGTTGGTGAACAATTTGCACCGGCTGTGGAGCGGCGGCGAGAAGGGCTAGCTCGGTGTCGATGCGCTGTAACAGTACCGTTTGCTGATCGGCAGTCAGACAGTCCAGTAACTCGTTGTGGCGTGTCACCAAGACAACATGGCGCTCGTCTAACTGGGATGCGATCGCTCGAATTCCGACTAGAGTTGGTGCAACTGATGTCTTCCTAGAGGAAGTTATCGGTGAAGTCTGGGCTACCTGCTGAATTGCGGAGCGATCGCCTAACTGTTGTGGCTGGGGAGCAGACAATAGTGTTGGAGCTTGCAACGGTTTCGATGCCTCCGGTGCTCCGAGTAGTGGAAGCGATCGGGCTAGAGACAGAACACGAGCAACTGCCTTGCTAGCTGCTTGGGTTGACGACGGGGCATAGTCTCCCGATTCCGAAGCAGAACCCAACCTGACCTGCTGGGACGCTGCAGACATCTGTAAGTGGGATGCCTGCACAATTTGCCACAGATGCTGAAATGAGTAAGCAACGGCCTGTACCCCTAACGAGGCTATAGTCTTAATTTCGCGCCAAGCTCGCTGTGCCCGTCGAGCTGTTTTGACAGAATGATGGTGAACGCTCTGAAAGAGTCGGCTGCGATAGGGGCTGGGGGCAGGCATGGCGACACTCGATGACCGGGAACATTCGGAGGGGCTGAAGTAATTCCAACTATAGCGGTCGTCTTACCGCAGCGGACAGCTGTCTTTAATCTCTGGGCCCGTTTAACCCACACAATTTGGCCAGCACAATTTTGAACACGATTGGGGGGGCTGCAGTCGCCGATCCGAATCGCAAATACCCTTGGCGAAGTGCGTGAAACATGGCTGAAAGACTCAGGTGTTAGGGACGACTGACTCCATGCCCTCACTATCCGACATAAATTGATGAAACCTAACAATCCAAGAAAATCGGCCAGTTGTTTACAAATCATCTATGCAGACTTTGTCTGCGACAGGCAGCCATACGGAAAAACAACTCCCTTTTCCCACTGTGCTGTCCACTTGAATCAGCCCGCCATATCGCTCCACAATCGCCTTGACAATTGCCAACCCCAAGCCAGAGCCTGTTGGCCTGCCAACCTTGAAGTCTTCAGAGCGGCTACGAGACACATCTACGCGATAGAACCGGTCGAATAGTTTTGGGAGCGCCTCTGGCGGAATTCCGATCCCCGAGTCTTTAACTTGCAGTTTTATTGATGATTTGTTGCCCTTGCCCACACAATCCAATGCCACTTCCACGTTTTTTCCCTCAGGAGTGTAGCGAATGGCATTATTCAATAAATTTCCGATCAATCGCAATAAATCGCCTTCGTTTCCAAGAATAGAAAAGTTTTGCTCGTCCTCTCCGTCGTCTCCGATCGACATGGTGATATCGATATCGCGGGCAGTGGCTTGCGCTCGCTGCTCCTCCACCACTTCCAACAGCAGGACATCTAGGGCACAGCACTGCGGCTGCGCGATCGCTCTAGTATCCTGCCTGGCCAGAAATAACAGGTCATCAACGAGTTGTCCCAGCCGCTGCGACAAGCGCTCGACAATTAGCCAGTTATTTCGATCGTTCTCGTGTAGGTCCGTATTTGATAGTGCCACTTGCACGTTAGTTTGAATGCTGGCGATCGGGCTGCGTAGTTCGTGAGAGGCATCCGCAGTAAATTGTTTTAGTCTTTGATACGACTCAATCACTGGAGCAATCGCCAATCCCGACAGAAACCACCCCACAACTCCCACAATTCCAAGAGTCCCGGTGACTCCAAGGGCTAAATCTTGAACGAGCTGCCGAGTGGGCTTGGTGACTTCAAACCAGGGATGACTGGCTCGCAAATAGCCCACCAACCGATCTTCGTAGAGAACTGGTGCCGTCAGTTGACGCAGCGTATAGTCGTCTGACAAGGTCACAGTTTGCTCTAGCTGCTGGCCCCGCTTGGGTTGCGGGTTAAGTTGTGGCACTGATAGGGTTACTGGAAACGTAGACCACAACACGTCTCCCTCTGGACTAAACCACTCCAAATCGATCCGATCGTCGTCCACTGCTGGCGAACGATGCTTGAAACTGTCCTCCAAATTCACTTGCTGCGCTGGCTTAATTGCTGCAGGATCGAACGAGATAGATTCAAAGACCAAAGACTGTTCGACCACTTCAACAACATGGCTCAATGTATCGTCCACTCGCTCAATTAATGTGACCCGGACGTAACCATAAAAACAACTGGCAAACAGTAACAGCAGCACAGCCGTACAAGTCGAATACCACAAAGCCAAGCGTCGTCGGGTGGATTGAAACATCGCTCTCAATATCGGGTGCAAACATCGGTACTTCTACTATCCCTGACAGATAGTTTTCCGTTTGTCATTTCAGTGAGGCCAACAGTTTCTGATCACAGTCAAGAGAGAACATCGCGGAAATGCACGTAGAAGTATGGCTGATGCAATATGACTACTCAATAGGTAGGCACATTGCGCATGTGTGGGGACTCCTCCGTGTTTTAGTCAATGGAATTCACGTAAAAATCGAGTAGAAGGCTTAACGCCTATAGTTGTTAAGGGCCAAATCGATAGCCCTTTCCATACACCGAATGAATGAGCGGAGAGGATTTCTTGAAATTTCCATCAATTTTTCTGCGCAGCAACTTCACTTGAGCAGATAGCACATTACTATTCGGAGAGTTACCATCTGGCCACAAATGCTTGTGAATCTCGTTGCGGCTCAGTAGTTGGCCAGCATGAGTCATGAAGTATTTCAGTAACTTCAATTCTTTCTCGGATAGCGAGATTGCTTTGCCTTGCCGATAGGCCAACTGATTGTCACAATCTAACTCCAAATCTTCTACCTGTAACCTCTGCTCAGCGCCAGACAAGACACGCTCCGATCTCCCCCGTCTCAGTTGAGCTCTCACGCGAGCTAATAACTCTCTCAATTCAAACGGCTTGACCAAATAATCATCAGCGCCAGCATCCAGCCCTTCCACGCGATCGTCGAGCGTGTCTTTAGCGGTTAGAAAAAGGATGGGAATCTCACTACCAGCTTCGCGAATTAAACGACAAAGCTCCAACCCCGATCGCACCGGTAACATCCAATCAAAAATCAGCAAATCGTAGGAGATGGTCGCCAGACTCTCGCCCCCTCCTGTCATGAGCTCAAGAGCTGTTTCACCCTCGTAAGCCACATCTACCGCATATCCTTCACGGACAAACAACTGAGCCAGAGAATCCGTCAGCTCCACCTCATCATCTACCAGCAGAATTCGCATATGCTTTCTCCTGCACTATCGTTAAGTCTAGATTAAGGCATGTGCCCTAGCAGATGTACGAGAAGCAGTCAGGCCAGTAGTGTTCGCATAGAGAATAAGAATTTTCTCCATAAATAAACAGGCAACCTCGGTTTTGCTGAGGTTACCTGTTTATTGGACAGCCCATTTAAACGTAGGAATCTAGATCGGTAGAAGCTAGAAATCCCTTAGTCGTCATCGTCCTGACTAAGCAATTGGCTAAGTTGCTGGAGTCCTTTCTTCACCTGACGCGAAACCGTTACTGCGCTGATATCCAGACGAACAGCAGTTTCTTTTTGGGTGAGATCTTGTAGGAAGACAAAGTCTAGGATCTTACGTGTCCGATCTTCCAGCTGTGACATTGCTTGACGTAGGCGAATTTGATCCTCTTGCGCCAATTGGAAGCTTTGGTAGCGAACATCCGGCACCAAGTCACCCAAAGAACTTCCTTCGTTATCGGCCTGGCGAACCGGAGCATCGAGGCTCAAGGTTGATTGGTTCTGCTTGGCCACTTTAAATTGTTGCCATTCATCGGGTGTTAGCTCCATAGCCTCGCGTACTTCGTCGTCCTTGGGAGTACGGCCGAGTTCTTGACGTAATTGAGCAACAACCTTCTTGCTGCGGTGCAAAAGGGCAGACCACTTACGTGGAATTCTGACGGTTGGGCTTTTGTCTCTGAGATAGTGCTGAATTTCACCGCGAATGTATGGCATGGCAAAAGAACTGAAGGCCAGACCACGAGACAGATCAAAACGTTCGATCGCCTGGATGAGTCCTATGCATCCAATTTGCATCAAGTCATCGTAATTTTCTTGACACTGATGCTTCCAATGGTGGGCCTCCTTACGAACCAGGCCCAAGTTCATCTCAACAAGACGATTGCGGATAGCAGCAGAACGAGTCTTGTTATATTTCTGCAGTAATTCAATTGTTTTCGCTTTGAGGTCGCTATCTTTCGAGCTTGAGCGACTGCGTGTAGTTTTGCGGGTGGCAATTCCCGTAACTTTTCCAGGAGAACCGACTATGGAACGAGCGGCATTTGCAACCATTCGACTGACCTACCGTTAGACAGCAATGAAGAAGGCATTTGAAATCGCTTGCAAGTCGAGCACAGCAAGGTACAAGCACTTACCTACGGGAACATCTAAATGTGGGAAGAAACGAACCAAATGGTCGCCTGCTAACCCATGTGATGTACTGGCGGGCTGCTCCCCAGAGGAGCCAGATAATCTGCCAATTTTGGAACTGCCACCAATCGCCGCACAACTGTCGCAATACTCCAGCCGTTCGAAACTGCAAAGTGCTTTACCCACTCAGGTAAATCAGCAATCAACAATCGCGACACAAAACCTAGAGATTTATTTACGAGTGCTAAGCGAATGCAAACAATATAAAAAGTTGCAGCCCAAGTCGATATACGTGAATTTACTTAGGAGTTATTCCA
Organism: Synechococcus sp.; assembly: GCA_051439425.1. Taxonomy (GTDB): domain Bacteria; phylum Cyanobacteriota; class Cyanobacteriia; order Thermostichales; family PCC-7336; genus PCC-7336. The sequence goes on along the minus strand of JBFRWD010000178.1, from coordinate 78,140 downwards.
CACCCCTTCTTGATGCGCAATTATCCTTAGATTTTCGTCAATACAATACCTTCTTGCGAACCTCATCGAACCCCTGAAAGTCCCGTCCTCCGCCATTAAGAAAGGTTGAAGGATTCTGCTTGATGCAAAGTGTAAATTATTGTTTTGGTTCACAAAAAGCTGATAGTTGAAGACGTAATAAGGTTGTTTTCAGCAGCTCTTCTCACCCTATTGACTTGAATAAAGTAATCAACTTCCATTTCAGCAGTAATTACCAGGAGTTGTTCTAAGAGGGATCCGCGATGTAGGCATTGGCCACTTAAGTACCTACTTAATGCAAGGCATGAGAAACCTCCGGGCTTTTCTGAGGTCAAAAAATAGATATGAGATGCCTGCTTGGCGATTTGCCTACAACTGCATATGGTTAGGCGCTGCTTAGAAGAAAGGCATTCGGAGGCTCAAAGCCTGACTGCAAATTATCAACGTCTTGCTCTCGGAGATACCTAAAAATCCCTCGAAAATCTGAATTGGCATGGCCTCAAACCAGAGGAGCTGTCGAAGACAGTATGTGCTCTAGTTTGGCGCGAATAGCGCTAGGGCGATCGCTGTCTGCAATAGCACCATCTGCTAGCAAGACTGCCCGGTCGGCCCAATCTAATTCTTCTAACCGGTGAGTAATCCAAAGAGCCGTAATACCGGTACGGTCAACTAGGTACCGTATCTGTTTCACTAATTCTGTCTGGCTATCTGGATCGAGCAATGCAGTCGGTTCGTCCAATAACAAGAGACGACTTCGCCGCGCAAGAGCGCCAGCGATAGCCACTCGGTGCTTTTGTCCACCACTCAACGCATAAATGGGGCGACGGACTAGATGAAGCAAGTTCACAGCATTTAAGGCTTGTTCGACGCGGGCCTTGATCTCAACCTCTGTCAGGTTCTCCGATGCCAGCCCGAACGCAACATCAGCTCCTACAGTAGGCATCACTAGCTGGCGATCGGGGTTTTGGAATACAAAGCCAACCGGCTGATCAAGCTGAACTTTGGCCTCCGCCGGATAAGCCAGCAAACCGCTCATCAACTTGAGTAGTGTTGATTTGCCACTGCCATTGGCCCCCAGTAGCATCCAAAACTGGCCCTTGGGTACCTGCAACTTGCAATTATCTAGAATTGGCTGTCGGCCAGGCCAAGCGTACGTTAAGTTCGCGATATCGACAGCAAGAGTAGGGAGGTGGGGAGCCAATACATTCACAATAAAACTGTGCTTTCAGCCAGCAACTCGTGCACCAGCGCAAAGGGTCGCCAATCTACATCCAAGTATGCCCGAGCCATTAGTTCCAAAGCTCGGCAGATATCACAGGAAGTAGTTATGGATCCGTGTAACTCCTGTTTAGCTGTCAACCTGAGCAAAGAATCCCGGTCGATTGCTGGAGTTACCACTGGACGGCTTCTTGGGGACTAGCTGGACAGCTGCGATTTCTTGAGCCAACACCGTCACCTTCTTTTCAGTGCGATCGCAATTCAGAGTCAGCACACCTGCTTGAGTCTGAGTAATTGCTGCAGCCACCGATGCGTATGCTTTCTCCGCATCAGCCTCTTCCTTCTGCTGAACAACAATGGGAGCGCTGCCGCCCTTCATCATGACTTCAATCGTGTACATAGCTGATAGTAACTGTTGCTTTGCCTGTCTCAGTATGGCAGGTATGAGCCAACTATCCGATAGTTCTCCGACGTAGTCAGGATGCCTCTAATGAAACGAGGCGTCGATGGTTGGGGAGAAGTGTCGTTTTCGCTTATCACCTCTTCTTCGTCTACAGGCGTAGGACATCAACTTAGAGGCCGACGTAGGAGCTCGTACCGAATTGGGATCGCCAATACCTCTCACGATAGTGAATGAGAGGCAGCCTGAGGAGCAGACACAGACAGAAAAACGAAAAAAAAATCCGCACCTTCGTCGAACCTCTTCTAATTGTGTTATGCTACGTTTCGCTTGAGAAAACGTTTCTGCCTCAAGTTTGCGAATCACCTCATCCAATCTTACTTTGGTGCTTTCTTTTGGCAGTGGGATTTCGTCCGAGCAGTATGTTTGCACTGAACTGTTTTCTTAATGATGAGGAACGTGCGAACGTTGGTGTTGCCATTCGGTGACCAAGAACGGTAAACGAGCGCCTGTAGCTCAGTGGACTAGAGCACCTGGCTACGGACCAGGGTGTCGGAGGTTCGAATCCTTCCAGGCGCGTTTTGTATTCCTCAGCGATTGTGCTGGGGTCGGTAATTGTCCCTTTTGGGGCCTGAAAGCTATGTTACGATCACCTTTACCAGAGCCGCTTGCAGGTAAGGGGAACGCTCAATGTTCGAACGCTTTACAGAGAAAGCCATTAAGGTCATCATGCTGGCTCAAGAGGAAGCCCGGCGGCTTGGCCATAATTTTGTCGGGACAGAACAGATCCTTCTCGGATTAATCGGTGAAGGTACGGGAGTCGCGGCAAAAGTTCTCAAATCGATGGGAGTAAATCTTAAAGATGCTCGCATTGAAGTAGAAAAAATTATCGGTCGTGGCTCCGGCTTCGTGGCTGTTGAGATTCCATTCACACCTCGCGCAAAGCGAGTTCTAGAGCTGTCGTTGGAAGAGGCTCGTCAGCTGGGCCATAACTATATCGGCACCGAACACCTGTTGTTGGGGCTGATTCGGGAAGGAGAAGGTGTTGCGGCCCGCGTCCTTGAAAACCTTGGAGTCGATTTGTCTAAGGTTCGCACACAGGTTATTCGCATGCTAGGTGAGACGGCTGAGGTGTCATCATCAGGCTCGACCGGTCGCAACAAGACGCCGACGCTAGATGAATTTGGAACTAACCTTACGCAACTGGCTACGGATAGCAAGCTCGATCCCGTGGTGGGTCGACAGAAAGAAATTGAGCGAGTTATCCAGATTCTCGGCCGGCGCACTAAGAACAATCCCGTATTGATTGGTGAGCCCGGTGTTGGTAAGACGGCGATCGCCGAAGGACTGGCTCAGCGTGTTGTTCAGGGAGATATCCCCGATATTTTGGGGGAGAAGCGTGTCGTCACTCTCGATATTGGCCTGTTAGTTGCAGGTACCAAATATCGCGGAGAGTTTGAAGAACGCCTCAAGAAAATCATGGATGAAATCCGTACCGCCGGAAACATCATCTTGGTGATTGACGAAGTCCACACCCTGATTGGTGCTGGAGCCGCTGAGGGAGCAATTGATGCTGCCAATATCCTCAAACCTGCACTGGCGAGGGGAGAATTGCAATGCATTGGTGCTACAACGCTGGATGAGTACCGCAAACATATTGAACGGGATGCTGCACTAGAACGTCGTTTCCAGCCAGTGATGGTGGGCGAACCTTCCGTCTCCGAGACTATCGAGATCCTATTCGGTCTGCGGGAGCGCTACGAAGAGCACCATAAGCTCAAAATTGCTGACAATGCTCTGGATGCCGCCGCCAAACTTTCCGATCGCTACATTTCCGATCGCTTCTTGCCGGACAAGGCGATTGACTTGATTGACGAGGCCTCCTCTCGCGTTCGTCTGATCAATTCTCAACTTCCTCCTGCAGCCAAAGAGCTGGACGAAGAGCTTCGTAAGTTGCTCAAAGATAAAGACGATGCTGTTCGCTCCCAAGATTTTGATCGGGCGGGTGAGCTGCGGGATCGCGAGATGGAGATCAAGCAAGAGATCCGGGCGATCGCCGCTGCCAAGCGTGCTGAGATGGCAGAGAAGGAAGAGACTCCATTTGTGGATGAAGAGGATATCGCCCATGTGGTGAGTTCTTGGACCGGTGTCCCCGTTGCCAAGCTAACGGAAACCGAGTCTAAGCGCTTGCTGGAAATGGAAGGGACTCTGCATACGCGCATCATTGGACAAGACGAAGCCGTCCGAGCCATCTCTCGTGCGATTCGCCGCGCTCGTGTCGGGTTGAAAGACCCCAATCGTCCAATTGCTAGCTTCATTTTCTCTGGCCCTACTGGTGTTGGTAAGACCGAGCTAACGAAGGCACTCGCCACTTATTTCTTCGGCTCGGAAGATGCCATGATCCGCTTAGATATGTCGGAATTTATGGAGCGCCACACGGCTTCCAAGCTGATCGGTTCCCCTCCCGGATATGTCGGCTACAACGAGGGCGGTCAACTGACCGAAGCCGTTCGTCGTCGCCCCTACACTGTCGTGTTGTTTGACGAAATTGAGAAGGCTCACCCCGATGTCTTCAACATGTTGCTGCAGATTCTGGAAGACGGTCGTTTGACGGATGCCAAGGGGCGCACGGTTGACTTCAAAAACACCCTGCTAGTGATGACATCCAACATCGGCTCCAAGGTGATTGAGAAGGGGGGCGGGTCTCTCGGCTTTGAGTTCAATACGGACGAGGACGATGCGAATTACAATCGGATCCGCTCGCTCGTGAACGAAGAGCTGAAGCAATACTTCCGACCCGAGTTCTTGAACCGTTTGGACGAGATCATTGTTTTCCGTCAACTCTCCAAGGATGAAGTCAAGGAAATTGCCGACATCCTGCTGAAAGAGGTCTTCGATCGCATGCATGAGAAAGACATTGCTCTGTCTGTGACCGATAAGTTTAAGGAGCTGATCGTCAAAGAAGGGTATAACCCTGCCTACGGTGCCCGTCCACTACGTCGCTCCATTCAACGGTTGATGGAAGACATCTTGGCTGAAAAGATTCTGTCTGGTGAAGTTAAGGAAGGCTCTATAGCCACGCTTGACCTAGATGAGAATGATAAGACGATTGTCCTGGTTGATGATGACAATAGCAGCGAAGGGGAAGACCGCGTCCTCGTGTCCCAAGGGGCCGAAGGGTAGGGGGATTCACTCCACCTGGAGCTACGGGCTCGAGTCCGTGGCTCCAGCCGCTCTGATTATCCAGACTACCGTTGACCGTTCTCTTGCACGGGCAGGGCAAATTTGCCTGAACTCAAGCAGTTCCGTTCAAGACCGCACGATATAACGTCAATCCATTAGACGCCAAGCTATTAGTTACCGCATGAACGTTCCTTCTCCCTTACAAGCTATGCAAGCCGCCTATGTTGCCAGCAGTGCGCCGATGCGCACTCCGCCACCCGACTTACCTTCCTTGCTCCTTAACGAGCGCATTGTGTATTTGGGTTTGCCTCTGGTACAACAAGCGGACATCTCTATTAATGTTCCGAAGCTGATTATTGCTCAGCTCTTGTACCTGCAGTACGAAGACCGTTCCAAGCCGATTTACATGTATATCAGCTCGACGGGAACCTACGGGTACGACACGGCAGCGTTCGCGATCGCCGACACGATGAACTACATTGCCCCGCCAGTTCACACCATTTGTATTGGTAAGGCCTACGGTATGGCCGCCATGCTACTTGCTGCCGGGACAAAAGGTGTGCGGGCCTCTCTGCCAAATTCCAGCATCATGATGCACCAGCCATTTGGCGGTACTCGTGGTCAAGCGACAGATATCGATATCAAGACTCAGGAGCTGGTGGAAATCAAGCACATGATGGTTAACCAGTTGTCCAGAAGTACCGGGCAAACCAAGGAACGCATTAGTAAAGATATTGAGCGCTTCTTCTACATGACTCCGGAAGAAGCAAAAGACTACGGTCTGATCGACACGGTTTTGGAAAGCTCGAAAGAGCTACCCACTCCAGTCCCTGCTACTTTGTAGTGCCAGACAAGCTTATTCCCAACAGTATTATTTGAATCAAGGTACAGAATTATGCCTATCGGCGAGCCTCGCGTTCCATACCGCATGCCCGGTCAGACCTATACCGAGTGGATCGGCATCTACAATCGCCTACTGCTAGAGCGGATTGTCTTCATTGGAGAAGAGATCAATGACGTCACCGCCAACGCGATCGTGGCTCAAATGCTCTACATGGATTCCACCGACGCGGGCAAAGATATTTTGATGTACATCAATTCCCCTGGTGGATCGGTCACGGCGGGAATGGCTATCTACGATACTATGCAGCACATCAAATCGGATGTGGCGACTGTGTGTGTTGGCCTAGCGGCTTCCATGGGGGCATTCTTGCTAGGTGCTGGGGCTAAGGGGAAGCGTGTAGCGTTGCCCAATGCACGCATTATGATTCACCAACCATCCGGTGGTGGCATGCGTGGTCAAGCCTCCGACATTGCTATTCAAGCTAAAGAGACCCTGCGGGTGAAAAATCGCTTGAATGAAATATTGGCCAAAAGTACCGGACAGCCTCTTGAAAAGATCGAGCGAGATGTCGAGCGCGACTATTACATGTCTGCTGAGGAAGCAAAAGACTACGGTCTAGTGGACATGGTTATTGAGCAGCAGGTTAAAGAAATCGCGACCACATCTGCCTTCTAGAGCAGTCCGAGCGCGTGTTCACCGAATCGCAAGGTTGGCTCGCATTATCAGCAGACAAACAGCGGGAGGTAATACTCTCGCTGTTTTACGTTTGAAAAATGGCATGGTGTCTCGCGGACGTTCAATCGGTGCATTTGACAATCGCCAGCGTATATCAATTGCAGGTGCTAACTTTAATTTGCAGGTGCGCAATATAGCAGCGATACCTAAACGTAGTGGGAGGAAACCCAATACGCTTAAGCATGTTGAGTCAAAAAAATATAAATTCCATGAATAGAAACAATGTCATCTATCCATTAGACGTATACAGGTTAGGCGAATTAATGACTTGTCAGTGTCGCTATGAGTGATATCCTCAAGCCGCTGGGGGCTTATTGGGGCGAGGAGTCTGAAACTGTTTGGACGCTTGGTGCATAAAAAAAGAGCACGAGAAACCGCGCTCTATAGTCAAAACAACACACAACAAAATCAGATTGAACCTAGCCGCGAGGACAGGTAATGCTCTTAGAGAATGCCGATGCCAGATAAACCTAAGATGGCGCCGAACCCAATCACATGACCCAAACTGCAGGTTGCTAAGAGCGCTGGGTAACCCATACCGCCAAAGAACTCAGAATTAGGCAAAGCGGGGCCCTTAGCAGGTTCGGGAATGACTTGCTTGCCAATAGCAATTGCTAGGACATTGCAAAGGATCATCACAATGCCAGTCAAAGGGGTCCATGCAGAAGTGTTGGGAATTGTCGCTGATGCAAGCAGTACAAGATGGTGCATAACGTCAGTCCAGTAATTTAAATCGGTGTCAAAAAAAAATTCGAGAATGAATGAATATTAAGCGATCGGCCTTGATATTTTCGTAAAGATATGTGATGCCAAGTCAGATGAGGGTAAGTGACTGACCTCTCAGGTGCTTTGCTCGCTCGGTTTCTGTTGGTGTGGTGTTACGTTAGCAAACTGCGATCGGGTTGTATTGAGGTAAGTTAATCTGCAAGAGCCAGGCTGAAGTCTCGGTTAAAGTTGGGAAGCCTATAGCTTGACCAGTCTCAATTTGTCGTGACCATTGCCTATACCTGTGGAATCTGACTGCGCTCAACCGAGCGATACCTGGACACTCCATCCGGCCAGTGCTCCTAATCTAGATACCTATCTTGCCAGTAAATACAACGCCTACTTGCCCATTAGCGATGGGACCGTAGCCAACTACATTCCTGAACTGGCCAAGGTGGACCCGAATCAGTTCGGTATTTCGTTGGTTTCGACCGATGGCAATACGTTTGATGTCGGTGATTGCCAGCAGCAATTTACGATTCAGTCCATTTCAAAGGCGTTTGTCTACGGGCTTGCACTTGAGACTCGCGGCCGGGATCGCGTCTGGGCGAGGGTTGGAGTAGAGCCATCGGGGGAAGCGTTTAATTCGATCGTGCTCGATCGCGTCACGAACCGACCCTTTAACCCCATGGTGAATGCTGGGGCGATTGCCACAACAGATCTGATTCCGGGGAATGGCAGCACCGAGCGGCTGACTAGGGTATTGGATATGTTCGAGCGCTACACGGGGCGCAAGATGTATATCGATGTGCCTGTCTCGCTCTCAGAACGGGCGACGGGGAGTCGCAACCGGGCGATCGCCTACCTGATGCATAATTTCGGCATGATTGGAGACAAAATTGACGAGAGCCTCGACCTGTACTTTCAGCAATGCTCCATTTTGGTTACCGCCCACGATTTAGCCCTCATGGCAGCAACGCTAGCGAATGGTGGAATCAATCCTATCACAGGGGTTTGTGCCCTGCGCTGCGAATACGTTCAAGATGTGCTCAGCGTTATGCACACCTGCGGCATGTACAACTATTCGGGTGAATGGGCTTATCGGGTGGGTATTCCTGCTAAAAGCGGCGTAGGAGGAGGTATCACTGCAGTGGTGCCCCAGAAGTTAGGTATTGGAGTGTTTTCTCCGGCACTGGACGAACGCGGCAACAGCGTCAGAGGCGTTCGTTTCTGCCAAGATTTTTCGCAAGATTTTGGACTACACCTGTATTGCGCTGCAAACGACAAGCAAAAACTCGATGAATGGCTGAGAAGTGGCCATAAGCCAACGAATACTGAAACGGCTCAGGTCTGAGTGTAGGTTTTGAAAGGCAGTAATTGACCGATCCACAAAGACTGTATCGGTAAGTCTGAAAATAAAAAGTATCAGAGATGGGCGAGGAGAGATTCGAACTCTCACGGGTTTCCCCGCCGCATTTTGAGTGCGGTGCGTCTACCATTTCGCCACTCGCCCAGCGGACACTCATGATACCCGATTCCCTGGCAATTCCCAAGCGATCTGGAGCGCAAATTCAAGAAATGCTTCGACCACCTTGACCCAAGTGGCCAAAGCCCGTTGAGATCGTGGTTGAAAACCAGATAATATCCACAACTCATTACAGCCCGCTTCAGAATGACTCGCCAGATCGCTTCTTCTTTCACCCCCAGCACGAACAAATCTTGCCAGCAAACCCTGGCTAGCCCCGTTAAAGTCAGCGGCATTGGCTTGCATAGTGGCGAAATAGTGAACTGTCATTTACATCCAGCACCCATCGATAGTGGCAAGTTCTTCGTACGCACGGATTTATCCACACAGCCAACTATTAGAGCGTCGTTGGAAGCAGCTATTCCAGCCCAACTGTCTACGTTGTTGCAACAGGGAGAGGCAAATGTCCGGACAATCGAGCACTTGATGGCCGCACTGGTTGGATGCGGTGTGGACAATTGCCGCATCGACATAGATGGGTCGGAAGTCCCCATCTTGGATGGTTCTGCCAAGCCTTGGGTGGGGGCGATCCAATCTGTCGGTTTGATAGAGCAAGATGGGGTGCGGCCTCTTGTAAAACTAGAGGCTCCGGTGACGATATGGGATGGAGAGGCATTTGTCACGGCGGTGCCTAGCCCCGTCACGCGCTACAGCTATGGAATTGATTTTGCCAACAGTCCCATTGGCGAACAGTGGTTTAGCTGGACAGAATCCCCCGATGTCTTTGCTGAGGCGATCGCCCCTGCCCGAACGTTCACAACCGAGGCCAATGCCCGTCTGGCTCAACAAGCGGGATTGATTAAAGGGGGCAGTCTTGATAATGCGATCGTCTGTACTGACACGGAGTGGCTAACGCCGTTGCGCTTTGAGAACGAGCCCGTGCGCCATAAACTGATAGATTTATTAGGCGATCTCAGCTTGACCGGTCGGCGTTGGCAAGCTCATTTCATAGCCTATAAAGCCAGTCATACTTTGCACGGTCGCTTTGCAAAAGAACTTCTCGACGTTGCTAATCGTTTTCAGGATTGGTAGTTCACTGCCATCCAGCCGCGAGTATCTTGGCAACTTGAAACAGCGGTAGCGAACACTGCTTGCGACCCGTTGATGTTGGCGCTCGATGAGTGCTGGCGATCCGCAAAGAAGTCTTTTCGTCCCAAATTCCTATTTTCTGTTGCCCCTCGCTCCGATTCAACGTACTTACTGTGACAGCCGTTTCTACTCCTCCCCCTAAAACGTCCTCCAACGTGGTCTTCACGGCGGAGCAAATACAGGAGATCTTGCCCCATCGCTATCCCTTCTTGTTGGTCGATCGCATCATCGAGTTTGTGCCAGGCGATTATGCTGTCGGGATCAAGAACGTCACGTTCAACGAAGAATTTTTTCAGGGGCACTTCCCCGGCCGCCCAATTATGCCGGGAGTCCTGATTGTGGAAGCGATGGCACAGGTGGGAGGAATTGTATTGACGCAACTGCCCGATGCTGAAGGTCAACTGGCGCTGTTTGCGGGGATCGATGGGGTTCGGTTCCGTCGTCCTGTAGTCCCCGGCGATCGCCTAGTGATTACCACAACGTTGATTACGATTCGGCGTAAGCGGATTGGCAAAATGTCGGCTAGAGCAGAGGTGGATGGCAATCTAGTGACGGAAGGGGAGTTGATGTTCTCATTGGTAGATTGATCTCAGTGGCTGTTGATAGTCCAGTAACTGTTGTTAGCGCGACATCTCCCGTAGTGAAATCTTCTGTAGTGTTTGCATCTGTAACTTACATTCGCCCAGATATTGACTGCTCTGGTAAGGACACTGCCCTGAAGGACACTGCTCTGAAGACTGCCCCCATTGGGTTATCCTTCACCCAACCGTATTAGCGGCGTGGCTTTGCCGAACGAATTATGACAACCGTGTCTTCTTCCGAACGCATTCATCCCACCGCCTCGGTTCATCCGAGGGCGGAGTTGCACCCCAGTGTTGAAGTGGGGGCGGGATGTGTGGTGGGGGAGAACGTGCGGATTGATGCAGGGACGAAGCTCTATCCCCACGTAGTGATTGATGGTTGGACGACGATTGGCTGTGATAACCGTATTTATCCAGGAGCTGCTATCGGTCTGGAACCCCAAGACTTGAAGTATCGTGGTGCCCCCAGTCGGGTGGAGATTGGCGATCGCAATGCACTGCGCGAGTACGTCACGGTCAATCGAGCAACGGAAGAAGGGGAAGTTACCCGAATTGGCAACGATAACTTGATCATGGCCTACTCCCACGTGGCCCATAATTGTCAGATTGATAATTCTGTCATTATTGCCAACTCAGTGGCTCTAGCAGGATACGTTTGTATCGAATCTCAAGCACGGATTAGTGGGCTATTGGGTATTCACCAATTTACTCACATCGGTCGTTTGGCCATGGTGGGGGGAATGGCGCGGGTCGATCGCGATGTGCCACCGTACACGATGGTCGAGGGCAACCCCGGACGGATTCGTGGGCTGAATTTAGTTGGATTGCGGCGATCGGGTTGGAAAACCACCGATCCTGCGTTCAAGCAATTGAAGGATGCCTATCGATTGCTGTATCGCAGCAGCGGGCATATGGAAGAAGCGTTGCAGGAACTATCCGCTTGGCCAGAGTCCGAGTTAGTGAGTGACTTGGTGGCATTCCTGAACGCATCTATTCATGGGGAAGGGCGACGGGGACCGCTTCCCACTCGCAAAGGTCGCGTTAGAGATAGCGGCAAAGGCGAAGCATAGCGCATGCCCCGAATTTTTCTCAGCACTGGCGAAGTTTCTGGCGATCTACAGGCCAGCCATTTGGTGCGTACGCTGCTGAAGCTGCGACCGGATTTGGAGATTGTGGCGATTGGGGGCGATCGCGTAGAAGCCGCCGGGGCGACCCTGCTGCACGACACGGTGGGTATTAGCTCTGTCGGGATTTTGGAAGCGTTACCGTTTATTGCACCGACGCTATGGCTGGAATGGAAACTTCGCAGATATTTGGCCGAAAATCCACCGGACATTGCCATTTTGGTGGATTACGTAGGGGTAAACCACCGCATGGGGGCACGGTTGGAACGGATGGGGGTACCGGTGATTTACTACATCGCTCCGCAGGAGTGGGTGTGGACCTTTACCCCCAAGCTGACCAACCAACTTGTGGAATTTTCGCGGCTGATTCTGGCGATTTTTACGGCGGAAGCTGATTATTACCAGAAAGCGGGGGGGGCAGTGTGCTGGGTGGGGCATCCGCTGATCGATATTTTGGAGAATGCCCCGTCTCGCGAGCAGGCCCGAAGTCAGCTAGAGATGAGGCCAGATGCGGTGGCAGTCGGGATTTTTCCGGCCTCGCGATCGCAAGAACTGCGCACGGTATTGCCTACCCTGATGCAATCGGCGCGGCTACTGCAAGATCGCTTACCCCACGTAGAATTTTGGGTGTCTCTATCTCGCCCCGAATTTAAACAGGCGATTGCCAAGCAGGCCAAGCGGGCGGGGATAGAAGTCAAGTTTGTGGAGAAGGATAGCAAGCTATTGCTGTCGGCGATCGATTTAGTGCTGGCCAAGTCGGGGACGGTCAATTTAGAAACCGCCATCCGGGGCTTACCGCAGGTAGTAATTTACAAGGTGAATCCGATTACCTATTGGATTGCCAAATATATTCTCAAGTTTTCCATTCCGTTCATGTCCCCCCCCAATTTGGTGCTGATGCGACCGGTGGTGATGGAATTGCTACAGCACAAGGCCCTGCCGGAAACGATCGCCACCGAAGCCGTTGCCTTATTGACCGATCCGGAGCGTCAGCAGCGATTGCGACAGGATTATGCGGAACTTAAGGCTGCTTTGGGTCAGTTGGGGGTGCTGGAGCGAGCAGCAAAAGAAGTTCTGACCGTACTTGACACAACTACCGCAGGCTGACCCTTGGATTAACCGTCGATTTGACTGCCCTTTGTGCACACGCTTTCAACCAGCGCGCGGCAACCTGCGATTGTTCCCCCCAATGCAGGTGCAAGTAGGAGGCGTGAATGCGATCGCTGCTCCAACCGTCTCGGCTATTTCCCCACAGATATATTCCCGATTCTGGGGGAGGTGTACAGGCAGAATGGTGGAATTCGTGGCCGCGCAAGCATTCCCCTGCCTCTACTGCTGGAGTTGAAGTTACGACTTGGGCACTGCGGTAGCCGAGGGTAAGCCTGTGGGTCATTGAGGTGCTGTAGGGCAGCAGGCCGGACATGGTATGGCTGTGGCCGTAGCGATCGGTGAGCTGTTGACCTAACACCATTAGGCCACCACATTCCGCGTAGATTGCAGGTAGTTGATTGGGAGAGATGGCAAATGCTTGGAATTGTTCCGATAGCTCTGCTGCAAATACTTCGGGAAAACCGCCCCCAAGATAAACGCCATCAAAATCTGTGAAGCGTTGGAATCCCGATCGCAAGGGTGAGAAATAGTCTAATTGCGCCCCCAAGTCCTGCAATATATCCAAATTGTCCGCGTAGTAGAAGTTAAAAGCAGGGTCGCGAGCCACTCCAATGATGGGCGATCGCCCATGATTCCAATGTGTAGAGTGCACCTGTGACCATAAAGATGTTGCTGAAGCGTTAGACGAACGACAGCGGAGCAGGGGGAGTAACTGGTTCCAGTCGAATGAGGATTCTGCGAGTTGCGCTAGGCGATCGAGCACGTGAGGAAAATTATTCTGTTCCTCTGCTGGAATCAGGCCTAGGTGACGGCTGGGCATCTGGATATTGGGTGTGGTGCGGACAATCCCTAGAATGGGGATGTTGAGGGGGGCGATCGCATCTTGCAATAACTGGGCATGGCGATCGGAACCGACGCGATTGAAAATGATGCCTGCAATGGTGATGTCGGGGTCGAAATGGATGAGGCCGTAGGCGATCGCCGCCACTGTCCGCCCCACCTTCTGAGCATCGATGACTAATATCAGGGGGATGTCTAGCAGCTTGGCCACATGAGCAGTGCTGGCAAACTCCCCTGCATCGGCTTTGCCGTCAAACAGACCCATCACCCCTTCAATCACTGCCACATCGGCATCCTGACAATGGTGGGTAAAACAGCGCCTCACGTAGGCTTCGGAGGTTAGGAAGGGATCGAGATTGCGACAGGGAGTGCCCGTGGCCGCTTGGTGAAACATCGGGTCGATGTAATCCGGCCCCACCTTGAACGATTGCACCCGCAAATCGCGATGCCGCAGGGCCGCCAGTAACGCCAATGTAATCGTTGTCTTGCCGCTTCCACTAGTAGGAGCCGCGATCGCCAGGGCCACTATCTACACCCCATCAGTATCTAGATCCCATAAATTCATTTGCTGACTTTAGTATTCAATGCCCAACTGGGCCTTGATGCCCTGTTCGCGGAAAGGATGCTTGATTAGTGTCATCTCGGTGACTAAATCTGCCCGCTCGATCAACTTAGGCTTAGCTCCGCGCCCGGTCAAAATGACGTGAACGTCTTCGGGCTTTTGTTCCAGCCCGGTCAGGACAGTATCTACTGAGAGATAGCCCAACTTGATAGCGATGTTAATTTCATCCAGCAGCACGACGTGAAAGGTATTGCTGACAATCATCTCCAGGCTTTTGTCCCAAGCCCGCTGTACGTTGGCAATGTCGCGATCTCGATCCTGCGTTTCCCAGGTGAACCCCTCACCCAGGGCGTGAAATTCCACCAATTCGGAATCCATGGATTTGAGTAGCTTGGCCTCTCCAGGCTCCCAAGCCCCTTTAATAAACTGCACCACACCCACTTTTAGACCGTGTCCCAAGGCCCGAAAAACCACACCAAACGCAGCAGAGCTTTTCCCTTTACCATCGCCGGTGTTAATGATGACCAATCCTTTTTGGTTGGTCATTTGCGCCAGCCGCTCGTCCTGCACCTGCTTGCGGCGCTCCATTTTTTGGCGGTGCTTATCATTTTGAGGACGTTTATTGGCAGTCGCGTTGGCGGACATAGTGGGCCTGCGAGAAAGGGTTTTGTCATTGTATCTAGGGATTGTAACGGGCAAACTGTCAGGCCATTGCTGCCAACAACCGACTAGCTCGATCGGTCTGCACCACTAATTCGCCCGTCCGGTCAAATAGAATGACGCCGATGTCTAACGGGCGATCGCTGTACTTTTGCACGTATGATGTGGCCTTGTCTTCAATACGTTGACTCAATTTTTCAAACACGCGATCGGACCACCCCGCTTGCGCAAGCAATAATCGAGCATCGTCTGCTGTCGCTGCATCCAAAAGCGAGCGCACCAAAGTCCTATTGCAGCCTACCCGCAGGGCCTCCGCCGCCAGAATTTCCAGTTTCGCATCGGCTATATGACTGGAGGTGTGAAAAATTCCTCCTGCCAGCTTGAGTAATTTACCGTGATAGCCAATCAGCAATACCGAGCGTACGTCTAATAGAGCCGCCTCAACCAGCATGGCTCCCACCCAATTGGCTGTTGGGATGACCCGACCGTCAGGGATGCCCAGGCCAGTCGCCACCCGTTGCCCATTACTACCAATACAAAAGACCAAATCTTGCGAGGAGGCCGCTCGCTCCTGTAGTTGCGAGCGAAATGACCTTAGGGCATCGGTGGCTGCTAGTGGCTTGGAAATACCACTCGTGCCCAAGAGGGCAAGTCCCTCTAGTACTCCAAACGCCTCGTTAGACGTGCGCTGCGCCAGTTGTCGCCCTTCCGGCAGGATGATGCGAACTATTGCTGTCCATCGCTCAGGCACCACCGGCTCGACATTGACAGCAAACAACTGCTTGGCATATCTATAAATTGCTGGTTCCCCATCTGCAGACTGTCCCAGCCCCTCTCCAGCTTCCAGTACCAGCACAGAGTCTTCTCTGGGAATGAGGCGAACGTAGGCCCAAATCGGGGTGTTACGGGTCAGATCGAGGTTGTCTCCGGGGTCACTGCGAGCGATCGCCAACGCTTGCCCACCTTCAGAACTTAACTCAGCCAGTACTGCTACTTGCTCGATATTGATTACAACGGGTTCTGCATCGACTCGATCCGGCATGATATCTAACTCAACAGTCTGCGTGTTTTTTGCCCTTTGAGGCTCATCTTGCTCCATCAAGAGCAGCAGGGCCGCTTTGGCCGCAGCAACTGCAAACACAGGCAGAGTAAAACCAGAGCGAGCCATCAGACACCTGGGGGTTAAACAACCGAACAGATAAACACAATTGTCGGTTTAGAGAAGTGAAATTTCCGCGATCGCTAGCAACACAAAGGCATTCGCTAAGGTAAAACTGATCCGAAACGCTAGATAGCCTATCAAACACCAGTTTGGCTGCGGGCATTTAGCAATGTTGTGATGGGCACCGGGTGATTGTGGGGATTGCAAAACAAAGAAAGCTGCTGAGATGCCTGGCGGTGAGGGGCTGCGCGGTAGGGTTGACCGGAACGGGGTTGATGATAACGATCGCCTCGCTCCCCCCCCAACTAAATGCTGGGGAGTACTTTGTTGAGGAAACCACCAGCTCGGTCGTTGATGAAGTCCACGGCTGGACCCACACGGAAGGTCAGTACACCATTTCTGTGACCAATAGCAACCGCAGTCAACTTAGCGTTCCACTTGAAGTTGAAGGGGCTCAATCCTGCGGTCTTGCGTCGTTTAGCCTAACCGATGGCAACACACTCACCATCGGTAGCCTCGACCAAGCCTGTACCATTCCTCTATTCCCCTTCCTCGATCGCTTGATCAACCAGCAGGTTCAAGCTCTCGTATTGAGCGTTGACGGCCAACGGCTGGAAATTCCCACCACAGACGCCGATCGCTTGGCGTTAGCCAGAGTGGGCGATCGCTCCCGTGATGTCTATTTACTGTTTCAAGAAGAAGTCGCAAAAGCCGTCGCTTTCTACACCAATCAACCCGGAACCTCCAATACAGACGATCCAGATACGGCGGCGTCTGCCTCACCGGTCCCTAACTCCGAGCCTTCCCTCGCGCCGGCACCCGAACCGGCACCCGAGCCGACTCCAGTGGCTGAAGCTAACTCCTCCCCTAACTCGGGACTGGAAACGTCTTCCTCTCCCGGACCGGCACCAACCCCCAATTCTCAAGCCGCTGTTGATGGGGACACGCCTGCAGCCCTAGAAATTGTGGGAGACATTGGAGAGCAGGTGGCGCCTGCCGGCGGCAGTCAAATAACGGTTAACGCAGTCAACAATGGGGGACAAACTGCGATTGCCGCCCAGGCCAGGTTTGAGTTTTTATCAAACAATCAGGTGATAGATACTCGCACGGTGGCGTTTGAACCCAACGACGTCCCAGCCGGTGAAAGCGCCCGCGCCCAAGTGCTGAAGACCGAAACAAATTGGGATACCGTTAGGGTTAGCTTTGTGTGGGAGCGTGTTCGCCGCTAGGTCTCATTTGCTGAGGGTATTGGCGCCTTGTAGCTGCATCAGATGCGCTTGCCAAGTTGGCCAATTGTAGCGATCGCTTAGGATAGGTGCAAACGATTGCAGCATTTGTCCGAGCACTGCGGTTGCTACAAGCTAAATGAAGTTAAACGCAAACTTTCTGCGCGACGGCATCCGGTTACCCGTTTACGCTTTTGCTCCACGAGTCTTGCAACTTTTCTCCTGTTGAGGTCACCTGCATGAATTGTCGCTTTATTAAGCCTGCCGTAGCCGCCAGTCTGGTTGCGTTAGGGATGGCATTTCTCCATCCGGCAGCGAGCGCTCAAGTGTTGCACCGACCGCTAGTGCCCAACAGTGCGTTGATGGAACAGCAAGGGTTGCAACTGGCGGGTGATGCCTTACGGTTAGCTCAGTTTGGCCAGACAGAGGCTGCCTTAGCGCGTATTCAACTGGCCTCTCAATTGGCTCCCAACAATGCCGATATTCTGACGGTGTTGGGACGGTTGTACCTGCAAGATAACGATTTCGATCGAGCTGTTGCCACTCTCAACCGAGCGAGACCCCTGGCTCCAGACAGTCCCGATTTGTTGCTGTCTTTGGGGTCTGCATATGTCAGACAAGGAAGTTATTTTGCGGCTCTGGAAGCGCTTGAAAAGGGCCTTGAAATCGAGCCTGAAAGCTTGCAAGGGCTGTTTGATTTGGGCAACACGCACCTGCTACTAGAAAACTTTGATAAAGCGCGATCGGCGTACGAGACAGCCCTTGAAATCGATGAAGAGTTTTGGCCTGCTATCAACAACATTGGCTTGCTCGAATATCAAATTGGCAATGTAGAGGAATCGATTCCGAAGTTTGAAGCCAGTATTGCCTTAGACGACACAGCCGCTGAACCCGTTTTGGCGCTTGCTACAGCGCTTTACGTTTTGGGAGAAACAGAGCAAGCGACTGAGTTAGGCATACAAGCTATCCAGCTCGATTTCACCTACGGCGATATTCAAACGTTGAGAGATAACTTGTGGGGGGAAGAGCTGATTCGGGATGTGCAAGTACTGTTAGGAGAACGCGCAGTGCGGGATGCCCTCAATCAAGCTAGGGCTGATAGCCAATTGCAAGAGCTTAATAATGCATTCTAGGCCAGGGTTTTCGTGGGGCCGTGAGTCTTATTTTCCAACGTTCGCGAAGAACGCTCTGGCATTCTACGCATTTACATCAACCACTTCTTGGACAATCTCAGTGCTTACTTGCTGCTGTTTGCGCAATTGGGCAGCTTCCAGTTTGGGTTGCAAGTAGAGATTGTCGATTAATACCGACGTACCTGCAAACCATGGGGGCACAATCACAGCTCCCAAAATTCCGAGTAGTTGCACACCCGCAATCACCGATAGCAATTGGTAGAGGGGATGGACGCCAACGGCAGAGCCCACCAAGAGGGGATCGAGAAGATAGGTCTCCAAATTCTGCAAGATGATGTAGAAGACCAGCACCCAGAGAACTAGCCATCCTCCTTGTGCGATCGCCACCACGAGCGCCGGAACCGCCCCCAGAATTGGACCAATAAACGGTATGAGGTTGGTAAATCCGGCAATGGCCCCCAATGCCAGCGAGTATTCGGCTAAACCCAGCAAGCTTAGGCCCAGAGAGGTCACAGTCGCCAGCACAATTGACACCAGCAATCGCCCCCGCAGGTAAGTTCCCATGCGGTACCCTACCTGTCCCATCTGCGCCTGCAGACGACTGTCCCACGGTTCGGGTAGTAGAATCGACAATCCGCGCACCAGGCGATCGCTATCCGCAAGCATGTAGCCTGAGAAGAACAACGCCAGAATCAGACTGAGGGCGGCTCCGACGATACCGCGAGTGATGCTGTAAGAACGCAGCAGCAATTCCTGTCCGGTTTGAATCGTCCAGCGCGTCAGTGTCTGCAGGTCGAACAGTTGCCCTACTAGATCTTGAAGAGCGGCAGATTCATCGGGAGTTAGTTTTTCTTCGGTAAAGCCCACCAGCTTTTCGGTCACAATGGGCACCTGACGAATGAGGCGCTGCAATTGCTCGAACACTGTGGGACCAATCAGGAGAATAACTCCAACCAACCCAGCGAGCGCGATCGCGTAAAACAAAAACGCTGACAGCCAACGAGGTATCCAAAATCGCTCGGCGTAATCCACCACAGGAGAAATAGAGGTGGCTAGGACGATGGCCACCATTAGCAATACCAGAACCCCCCGTAATTGCCATAGCAGCAGAAAGCTGACGATGGCGACGAATATCGTCAGTAAACTGGACAGGGAAAAGGCGATTGGACGATTTCTCATAGAGCAAATCAACTAGCAATCTTAACCATCACCATAGTCGGGAACTGGAGATAGAGAGTCGCTTGTCTGTCAGATGACTCAATCCGTTGCCCGCTGCAAAAAGACGCGATCCTCGCCATCCAGCTCTGCCACATTGACTCTGACACTTTCCGATTTAGCAGTGGGCAATGCTTTGCCAACGTAGTCTGGATGAATGGGTAAATCTCGATGGCCGCGATCGATCAAGACTGCCAGACGAACAAACTGTGGGCGGCCAAATCCGTTAATTGCTTCCAATGCGGCTCTGATAGTGCGCCCGCTGTAGATGACATCATCAACTAAAATCACCTGGCGATTGGTGATGTCACAAGGCAAGTCGCTGGGATCGGGCGTGCGCATATGCAGCCGTTCCAAATCGTCTCTGTAGAATGTAATATCTAACGCTCCGACCGCCACGTTCATTTCGCTGAAATCAGCTCCACGCTGGCTGGCTTCCAATCGTTGAATTTGTCCGGCTAATCGATGAGCCAATGGCACACCGCGAGTCCGAATGCCCAGCAAGACAACTTGAGCCAGATCGGGGTGATGTTCGATAATTTCTGAGGCCAGTCGAGTCAACGTGCGACGAACCTCTGCCGAGTCCAAAATTTCGACTGTGGAGGTGGCCATTGGCGTCGTCTCCGTCAAGCCTAATTCACCCTAGGCAGCAATAATATCTCCGTTTCCCACCATCGCATACTGACAGATTTGCAGAATTGTTACTCTCGCCCGTATTGCAGCCCACTAGAGGTTGTTACTGTCTAGATTCCCCCTAGGTTATGTTTCATTCGAGAAAGCGCTACTCTCATTCTCCAGAGTTAAGGAACTTCTACTCGGACGTTGGCTAACTCCACATCATCGTGATCGGTCAGAGGAATGCCGTTAAGTCGTTGACCGACGGGTAATCGCGTGCGCATGCTACCCCCAAAAAAGGGAATGGCGATGGATGGGCCACGCCGCTGCGTGGAAACCACCTGACTGACTTTTCCCGTGCGGATCACGACTGTATTTTGACCCGGTCGCAGATCGCTGGGGAATAGCGGAATGCGAATATTATCAGCAGCCACGCTGATGGTGTGAATCGTTTGACCGTTGAGTTCGATCTCCATCGGGGACATGTCGGCAGTGGCAATACCGGACTGACCGGCCTGCACAGCTTCGGCGGTATCCAGCCCAATCAGGGAACCAATCACCAATTCGGCGGGCTGGGAAGGAATGCGTTCCAAACGAAATTGGCGCACCATTTCCCGTCCCTGCGCTCTCAATCGAAAATCTTGCGCTCCGGCCGATTGTTCCGAATATTGATCGTCCCCTAAATGCACGACATCAGTCTGCAAGACGTGCGTAGTGTTTTCGTTTAACCGATCCAATTCAACGCGTAATGGTTCACCGTCACCGGAGGTGGTTTGAGAAAAGGGGGTGTAGTCTTCTAGCTTGGCGGTCAGGATTTCGTCTGACGGAACGTTTTCGGGCAGTGTGAAGCGTCCCTGACTGTCGGTGCGAACGGACACCCCTGCACCGGGAATATCCACCGCTACGTTGGCCAAGGGGTCGCCTGTGGCGCGATCGATCACCTGACCGGAATAGGCAGAATTCAACTGAACTTCAGAGTTAATGCGAGGAGAGGCTGCTTGGATACTGCTGGACAATTGGGTGTAGTCCGCTTGGGTGATGACTCCGTCTTGGTCTACATCGGCTGCTGCAATCTGATCGTCCACTAAGGTGATGGTTCCGGCAAGATAATCTGACAGCAGTTCCAAATCAGCAGTATTGACTTGGCCATTACCGTCTACGTCGCCCGAGAGAAAGGTATTGGCGATGGCAAGGCGGTTGAGAACACTTGTGGGGGCGAAGGCGATCGCCAGAGCGAATAGAGAGGTGAAGGAACGAAGCCGTTTCATGGTGAAAGGGATTGGCTTTTACAGGTTTGTTGTAGCAGATGGGATTGAGGAGGAGGATTCAGGTTTGCGCATATTTGGGTTCGGGGGGATGGGGGATTGGTCATTCGTCATGGGTCATTAGTCATTAGTCATTAGTGGTGATACAGGACCAAGGACCAAGGACCAAGGACCAAAGACCAAGGACAAAGGACAAAGGACCAAAGACAAAGGACCAAAGACAAATCCGGGCCATTAGTCATTTAGTTTTGATGCATTTGCCTAAACGTCGCCCCAGTTGGGGTGGAGTTTGCGCATTAGGGGGGAGTAGAGCTTGAAGTAGGCGATCGAGGCTATTTGGCGAGCGATGGCTTTTGGAGGGGTGTCGGCTCCGATGCAGCGCTGGCAGACGGGATTGCTAATTTTGAGGTGATTGAAATCGGATCGTAGGGCGCAGGCGGGCCGATCGCCCAAAATCTCTTGCAGCGAGCACTCGTTGACGTTTCCAAGGGGAATCAAACCTTCATAGTCTTTGCAGCAGGGCACTACAGTTCCGTCGTACAACACCCCTGCTTGTCGAGAAGCACCATTGCAGGTGCCGAACTTGGCGGGAACGACATCGGCCCCTAGTTCGACATTGCCCCAACTATCCAGCGGAAACGTTTCTAGACCCAGTTTGGGGTGCAGGTCGACCACTTGCCACCGGCCAGGTTTGTGCTTGGAAATCTGTTGAGCCATCCACTGGCGATTGGGGGGTGGGGGTAACCCTCGAAGAGAATATCGGCCCAGCGATTCAGCTCCGCTTGCATCTGCTCTCGCCCTTCTACAATTTTGAGCGGTTTGTGAGGAACGAGGAAAGGATGGGGGGTGGAGTCGAGGAATTTGATGTTGATTCGGGTGGGGGAATCTGTGGCTGTTAAGTTTGCTTGTACGTATTGGGTAATGCCTGAGAAATAGTGCTCGGGCGAGAGGCGTGGGGGAGCGCCCCGAATACTGAAGGTTTTTGTATCTGGCGTTTGCAGTGAAATTGTGACTTTGGGGATACCGGATGCCACCAACTGTTCGATGTGCCCCGGGCGGATGGCGAAGGTACTGCCGTTAGTGGTCAGATGCAACTCTAGATTACGTTCTACGGCCAGGGCGATCGCTTCAAAAATGTGGGGATATATCAGTGGTTCTCCCATCAGATGAAAGGTAATAATCCGCGCCAATCCCGTCTCGGCAATTTCATCCAGAAGCCCCTCTAGGAGCTTTAAATCGATATGCCCCCGCTTGCGTTCCATGATGGCGTCGGGGCAAAACTCGCATTTAAAGTTGCAGACATTTGTGACTTCGATATGCAGGCGATCGAGGGGCGGAAGGGGGCGACTGAGGGAAACTGACGGAGCGATCTCGGGAGTTAAGGTACGGGTTGCCACAGCTGCGCAAAGAATTGGGATAGTCATACCCTAGCCGCCACTTTAAGAAAAAAGCTGAGAAGTTGCTGAGCCGAGGGAATGGAACGATCGTTGCGTGTGCCTCTCCTAGTTGAGACAAAACCTAACTTACTCTCCGGCTCTTTTGGAGGTGACTTAACGTCATTTGGTAATGGGAGTGAGGCAACTGTTTGAGCCCTCTGACAGGAGGGGGGCGAATGCGAATAAAAAAACCAGCCTACAATTCGAGGCTGGTTTAACTGTAATTAAGGCAGTCGGGAGACTTAGTAGGTTTCTTCGTGCCAGTTGTGGGATTTTTTCAGCGCACGCTGAACGTTAACCCATTCTTTGCCCTCAGCTTCTGCCTTGGGAGACATAATTTCGTTGATGCCATCTTCCATGCCTTTGAGGCCGCAGATGTAAGTGTAGGTATTGTCTTTCTTCAACAGCTCCCACAGTTCATCGGTGTAGTCGGCCATCCGATTTTGGACGTACATCTTCTTGCCATCTTCGGTTTTTTGCTCGCGGCTGATGGCGTAGTCAATCTTGAAATTGTCAGGGAAGCGAGCAGCGTAGTCCTCCAAATCCTCGTGATAGAGGATGGCTGAGCTGGTGGGTACGCCGAAGAATAACCAAATCTTGCCTTTGAAGTCATTCCGCTCGTCCAGCAGGTGACGGATAAATGCGCGGAAGGGGGCGATACCTGTACCGGTAGCGATCAGAACAATAGTGGCGTCTAAGTCGTTTGGCAGTAGGAAGCTCTTGCCAACGGGACCCGTCAACATAACCTCGTCGCCAGGGTTGAGGTCGCACAAGAAGTTAGAGCATACACCCTTCACTTCCTCACCAGTTTCGGGGTGGTTGTATACCAGACGCTTAATGCTAAAGGATACGGTTTTACGACCGCCATCGTCACCATAGCGGCTGGATGCGATGGAGTAGAGACGGAGCTTGTGGGGCTTGCCGTCTTCAGTGGTGCCGGGAGGAACCACGCCAATACTTTGACCTTCAACGTATTCGATGCCGCTGCCTTCAAGGTCGATGACAATGTGGCGAGTATCTCCAGGAGCACCATCCTTGACAATGGGATAGTTCTCTAGGGTTTTCGCTACAAAGGGAGCTTTAGGACGGTACTTATTTACCTGAAGGGATTTCTTATCTACAACAATGGTGTCGGCCATCTGTTCGGTGCTCTCCTGGACAGTTACTGGTCGTCAAAAACGGCAATTTATCGGTGCCGGCTACACAAACTAACTTGGGGTGACCCTAAAGTCAGTTACCGTTGCAACATTGCTTTTTCTAGCACTTTGTTGCTGTAGAGGCTGCGCCCTTCAGAGAATCCCTAGGCTCCGACCCTCTAGCCTGAAAGCTATGGATACGAAGTACAGAGTATCTTTAGAGCTGCGACTACAGCTTAACGTTTAGTTACTTATACCTAAGAGAGTCGCAATTTTTCAAGCACCGAGCGATCTTCCAGCGTGGATGTGTCCCCTGCAATGTCCTCTCCAGCGGCCAAGTTTCGTAGTAATCGCCGCATGATTTTGCCCGATCGCGTCTTTGGCAGGGCATCGGTAAAGTGAATGTCGTCCGGTCGGGCGATCGCCCCGATTTCTTTGACTACGTGCTGTTTCAGTTCGGTGATCGTTGTTTCGGAGCCGGTTTGAGTTCCTTCGAGTGTGACAAAGGCCGCGATTGCTTGTCCTTTCAAGTCATCGGGACGGCCCACCACCGCAGCTTCAGCAACAACGGGATGGGAGACCAGCGCTGATTCAACCTCCATCGTCCCCAGCCTGTGTCCGGAGACGTTAATGACATCATCGACCCGACCCATGACCCAGAAATATCCATCCGCATCCTTACGAGCGCCATCCCCAGCAAAGTAAGCCCCTTCAACATCGCCGAAATACGTTCTGCGGAATCGCTCTGGATCTCCATAGACATTGCGCAGCATTCCGGGCCAGGGTTGCTTAACGATCAAAAATCCTCCCTGACTGGCCGGAACGGAGTTGCCATCAAGAGTGACAACATCCGCTTGAATCCCTGGTAAGGGTAACCCAGCCGCTCCGGGTTTGGAGGGAACGGCCCCGGGGAGAGAGGTAATGGTGATACCGCCAGTTTCCGTTTGCCACCAAGTATCGACGATTGGACAACGATCGCCCCCAATTACCCGGCGATACCACATCCAAACGTCGGGATTAATCGGTTCGCCGACTGTACCCAACAGGCGCAGAGAGGATAGGTCGTACTGATTGGGAATCTCTTCCCCGGCTTTGATAAAGGCGCGAATGGCAGTTGGAGCAGTGTAGAAAATATTGACGCCGTATTTTTCCACCACTTCCCAGAGCGCTCCCGGCTTGGAGGGGCGAGGGGCTCCCTCAAACATGACTGTGGTCGCACCATTAGAAAGCGGGCCGTAAACAATGTAGCTGTGGCCGGTAATCCAGCCAACGTCGGCGGTGCACCAATAGACATCGGTTTCTTTGAGATCGAACACCCATTGGGTGGTCATGTGGGTGTAGAGGCTGTAGCCGCCCGTGGTGTGAACCACCCCTTTAGGTTTGCCGGTGGTGCCGGAGGTGTAGAGGATGAACAGCAGATCCTCGCTATCCATGGGCTCGGCAGGGCAATCGGCACTCATGGTGGGCTGCAGCTCGTGCCACCACACATCTCGGCCCGCTTGCATGTCGACGTCGTGCTGGGTGCGCTGTACTACCAAGACGTGTTGAACGGATGGGGCTTGTCCGTCGGCGATCGCCGCGTCCACTTGGGGCTTTAAAGACACAATCTTGTCTTTGCGAAAGCCACCATCGGCAGTAATCACTACTTTGGCTTCGGCATCGTTGAGGCGATCTCGCAAAGCTTCTGCACTAAATCCACCAAACACGATGGAGTGGGGTGCTCCAATGCGGGCACAGGCCAGCATTGCGATCGCTGCTTCGGGAATCATCGGCATGTAGATTCCGATCCGGTCGCCTTTGGTGACGCCCAAAGACTTGAGGGCATTGGCAAACTGACAGACTTCGCGATGCAGTTGGGCGTATGTAATGGTACGAGAATCGCCGGGTTCGCCTTCCCAGATAATGGCGGCTTTATTGCGACGATGGGTGGTGAGATGGCGATCGAGGCAGTTGTAGGAGAGGTTGAGTTTGCCTCCGACGAACCATTTGGCGAAGGGAAGCTGCCAGTCGAGGGCCTGTTTCCAGGGCTCGAACCAGTCCAGTTCGGAGTTGGCTAACTCCCCCCAAAATTTTGCAGGGTCAGCTTTGGCGGCTGCCACCATGTCTTGATACTGCTGGGAGTTGACCCGCGTGGAGGCAACGAAGTTTGCAGGAGGGTCGAAGCTCCGGTCTTCCTGCAGGATGGATTCGATAGCGCTGGAATCGACAGTTGCACTCATGGGGCTCTCCGGGTCGCGGCAGATGCCCAGATCTTAGTCGGGGATTATGTACTCATCGCTACTTTTTATGTCCCCTTTATAGTGGATCGACGCCACAAATGACAGTAGTGCCCGCTGCATACAAACTCCAAGCGATGTCATTCCAAGATCGACAGCCCCTCAACTTAGGCTGCCGGTTCTCTAGTTTCGATATCCCCTTCCGCATTAAATATCTTCTTTGCTGTTCTTCCACGTGTCCTGACGAACAAGCTATCAAATTCGCCCCCAACATCTCCCAGCAAGAGAAACCATTTTCATCAGGTTTATGGCACCTTTTTCAGCAGCCTTTGTAACCAATCTAAATCCAATTCTCTTATGGACTTCTATCAGTTTTTTCTCTGAAATCTGCTGGATCAGGCTCTTAGCTAGTTTTGTACCAGTTATTATTCCTGAGGCTCTCAAAATTGCTTCGCCAAACAAACATAGAAACATCATTGTTCTTACTTGGCCACAATTATTATTGTACCCTCAAATATATGCTGTAGCAGCAACCGTATTTGCACCTAAAGCGTAAGATGCCACAAGTGCAGCAGGTATACTGATGGGTAACGTCTCCATTCCTCCCAATCCCTTGAAAAAGACGGTTCCAGAAGCATGTGAAATACGCTAATTGATCAATGCTGCGATCGCATATTCAGACGATTGAGATTGATTAAGATAGTCCCTGTTTGTCTTTTGTGCAGAAGAAATAGACCTAAGTCTAGAAATGCTAATTTCTGCGATCTATTTGAGTAATGCTTCTATACGATTTGGGGTGTTTTGGAAAACTTACTATTGTCAGAGAAAATCTTTGTAAATATTGCAAAGAGAGCATAAGCAAGTACTGGCTGAAAATTTCTTATATGTATACTTGAGGTCCCAGATGATTTCACGATATCCTGGTCAAAAAGTCAGAAAGCATTAGTGCTGTTCTGCTAGAGCAAATGAAGATTGTGTATTGAGGAATACCATCTTGCCTTCGTAAGTCCTGCACAGCCTGTTACCTATTCCTCACATATCGAGAAGGAAGCTTAAATCTCATACCAGTCTTAGATAGGTTCATTAAAATCAAAGAGACCCTATCCGCAGGATCGATTCATGGACACCGCTGCCGTCCTCCCCCTTCAGGCCCCCAAAGACGTATCTGTCGAAGAAATCCAAGCCGAACTCAACAACATCTGGACCGCAAAAGGGGATAGCGTTGCCGCTCGCGCAGCCACCTTCAACCTGATCGTTTACGAGTCCCCCGAACGGGTGAACCTAGCATTGCCCTCCACCGTTGAGGCGATCGCCTCCCAAAATCCCTGCCGCGTCATCAATCTCCAGTCACTCCCTGAAGGTCAGGGAGACGTCCTGCAAGCTCAAGTGGCCGCTTACTGCCCAATTCGCCAAGACAAAGGAGCTCTGGTGTGTTGTGAATACATCACCCTACAAGCCTCCCCCACCGCTTTCGAACGCACCTGCAGCACCATCTCGTCGCTGCTGATTGCCGATCTGCCAACTTATCTATGGTGGCAAGGAGATCTCGACCTTCAAAGTCGTCTCTTCCAACTGCTCGTCAGCGCCAGCCACCGCATCATTGTTGATTCCAGCACCTTTATAAATCCTGAAGAGGATTTGCGAGAAATGCGCCAACTGGCCGACAGCGGAAACTATGTTGGTGATTTGAACTGGCGGCGGCTTAACTCCTGGCAAGAACTGACTGCCCAAGCCTTTGACCCCCCCGAGCGCCGCAGTTCGCTCGGGGCGATCGATCGTGTCACCATCGACTACCAAGCCGACAACCCCAGCCAAGCCTGGATGTATTTGGGCTGGTTCGCCAGTCGTTTGGGCTGGCAACCTGTTTCTCGCCAACAATGCAAAGAGCACGACTACCTGATCGACCGCCTCATCTTCAAAACCAATAGCCGAGATGACATTCAAGTGGAGTTAGCCTCGGTTCCCACCGTCACCCCCACCCCCGGCGAGCTGGTGGGCTTGCGACTGAATTCTACCGATCCCAATGCCGATGCTTGCACCGTCCTGTGTTCTGAAACCACCGGCTGCATGCGCATGGAAGTCAAGGGCGGGGCGCAGAGTTGCCGCATTCAGCAAGTTTCACCCGTCGAGCAGCAAACTGCTGAAACTCTACTGGCTCAACAATTACAGCGTGCCGGTCAAGACAAACTCTATGAAGACACCATCGCAATGGTGACGCAACTTCTAACGCTGCCAACGACTTAATGTCCTGCCAGATGGCAGTCCAATACAGCTGGTTTTACCTACCCGCGGCAGTTGAGCCACCCCCCGTGACAACCTTCAACTTCTGATAGACTGTTGGGACATTAAGAAATACAAAGTTTCATGAATGTACTGATAGTCGGAGCTACCGGAACTCTGGGTCGCCAAGTTGCTCGCAAGGCAATCGAGGCTGGCCATTCGGTCACTTGCATGGTTCGCATCCCCGATAAGGGCGCATTCTTGTGCGAGTGGGGAGCAACTATCAAAGTCGGAAACCTAGTGCGTCCCGAGACGCTGCCATTTGCACTAGAAGGTATTGATGTGGTGGTGGACTGTGCCACCGTGCGTCCCTCCAGCAGCCTGAGTATGAAGCAGGTGGATTGGGACGGCAAAGTCGCTCTAATCAATGCTGCCCGAGCTGCAGAAGTGAAGCAGTTTATTTTCTTCTCTATTGATCGCTCGGAAGAATTCCCCGACGTGCCGCTGATGAGCTGCAAGCACCATGTTGAGGAATATCTGAAGCGATCGCTGGTGCCCTACACCATCTTTAGACCCTGTGGCTTCATGCAGGGACTGATCGGTCAGTACGCTATCCCAATCTTGGAAGATCAAGTGGTTTGGACCACCGATCCTCCCACTCCTATTTCCTACATTGACACGATCGATGCAGCTCAAATTGCGGTCAAGGCGATTGGTCACGAAGGGGCTATTCGCAAAGTATTGCCATTATCCGGCAGTCGCGGCTGGGAACCTCGCGAGGTAATTTCCCTTTGCGAACGTATGTCCAGCAACAGAGCCAAGATCAGCACAATGCCGTTGGGCTTGTTGCGTGGAGCCCGCAGAGTCTTAAACTTCTTCCAGTGGACATGGAACATCGCCGATCGCCTAGCCTTCTCCGAGGTATTGGCCAGCGGTAAGCCCATGCATGCCGAGATGGAAGAGGTCTATACTCTGCTCGGAGTTGACTCTAAGGAGTTAACAACGCTAGAGGGGTACCTGTTGGAATACTTTGAGCGCATTACGAAAAAGCTACGCGAGAGCAACTACAAAGATCCCCGTAAGATGACTCGGTTCTAGTCGGTCGGCTCTGCTTCGAGGTGATTGGCGTAAGCCGTCACGCGCGGCGAACATCACAAATATCTCCAAAACTCCTGCTTTCGAGTGGGAGTTTTTGGGGCCGAAAAATGGGCGCGCGCAGATTGTTAATTCTGCCAAGGCGCGCTGCGAGGAGAAGTGCCACTACACAAGGCCCTTTCTTCCGGACTAGTGGTGGGATGGGCCAGATAGAGCTGCAGCCACTGGCAACTACGGTCCAGTAATTTGGGCAAATCGAGCTCTCGCAACTCCCACAATTGCAGGGTCTCTTCCGATGCTGTTGCTAAGGTCTCGCTGTTTGGACTAAACCGAACGGCAAAAACCCGGCTATCAAAATGATCGAACTCTGCCACCTGCTGTCCCTGCAGAGTCCAAATCCTCGCGGTGCCGTCCTCAGAGGCTGTCGCCAGAAGTTGGCCATCGCCACTAAATTGCACATCTCGTACCGCCCCAAGGTGGGCTTCATACTGAGCCAATTGATTGCCGGAGCGATCCCACAGGCGAGCGGTTCCGTCATCGGAGACTGAGGCCAACCGATCGCCATTCGGGCTAAACGCCACCTTCCAAACACGTCCCTGATGGTTCCTCATCTCCGCCAGCTGTGTGCCGTCCAATGCCCACAACCTGACGCTACGGTCTGCTGACGCACTGGCGATCGTCCGACTATCCGGACTAAATGCCAATCCCCAGACCGCATTCTGGTGACCGGAAAACTCCCGAATCGCTCGGCCTTGCAACGTCCACAACCGCACCACGCCATCCCGCGATGCTGTCGCCACATATTCTTCGTTGGGATCGATACTCACACCGTAGACTTCGGCATTGTGCCCTTCCAGCTCCGCCAACAGGCGTCCAGAACGGTGCCACACACGAGCGGTGCGATCGCTGGATGCGGTCGCCAAATACTCCCCGCTGCTGCTGACTGCAATATCCCAAATCGGTCCTTGATGCCCTGCCCATTCATCTAACTTTTCGCTATCGGTGCCCCACAATCGCACCACCCCATCACTGGAGGCCGTCAAAATGCCGCTGTCATTCGGTAGGTAGGTCAGTCCTAACACGCTATTGGAATGGTTCATGGTTTGGGTCGGGCCTTGTGGCTGCAGATTCCACACCCGCACGGTCTGATCTTCAGACGCCGATACAAGCAGCTGACCGCTGGGGCTAAAATCCACATCCCTGACCCAGTCTTGGTGACCGCGAAATACGGCAAGAGGATTGCCGTTGAGGGACCACAAGCGCACAGTCCGATCGGTAGAAGCCGAGGCGATCGTCTCGCCATCGGGGCTAAAGACAACGCTCAATACCGAGCTCCGGTGGCCGTTAAACTCTGCGATCGGTATGCCTCGGATATCCCACAGTCGCACCGTTGCGTCATCAGATGCCGTCACGATTAGAGTGTTATCGGGGCTGATATCCAAGCTGCTGACTCGACCGCTATGACCGATCAATTCGGTCAAGAGCACTCCATCAAGCGTCCAAACGCTAACGCGATCGAGCACTGTTGCAACGATTGCATCTCCCGACCGAGAAAACTGCACTGATTGAATGGGGCCGTCGTTTGCAACAAAACTGAGGAGCAGTTCCTCTCGCAACGACCACACTCGAATTCTCCCCGCACTAGACGCCGTCACAATGCTTTCGCCATCCGGACTGAAGCTAATCGCCTCTAGTGGCTCGCTATGCTGAATCGCACGCAGCACAGTGCCTTCCAGATTCCACACCACTGCTGTACCATCGCGGGACACCGTAGCAAAGAGATTTCCATCCGGGCTGAAGGTAATATCCTCCACCGCCTCCATGTGGGCAGTGGCCTCCAAATGCAGCTCGCCGGTTAACTGCAACAGCCGAATCGAGCCATCTCGCCCCCCAGTGGCAATTCGATCGCCTTGGGGGGACATGGCCACCGTCATGACGACCCCTTGAGAGCCACCACCAATTCGATTTTGTTCGTTGATCGCCCCCATGATTTGTTGCAGTGCCAGTAATGGGGCCAAGGTGGGATAGGGATTGGCAAGGCGATTGTTCGCTAAGTCCTCGACCGCTCGTCCGGCTTTTACCGCCAGAACTAACGACTCCAGTTGTTTGAACTCGTATTGCTCCAGCGCCTGGCGGCTATCTCGCTCGATCGCCGTAATTTGCTGCTCCTTACGGATATTGGAACTCGCCCAGTTGCTGAGATATCCCGCCATCACCATGGTGCCGGCCAACACTGCCAGCCCCACATACGAATTGCGTCGAGCCTGCCGTTGTGCCTCGGCCAAAATGCGATTGGCATCCGCTTTTTGGCAGGCAGCCAGAAACTGATAATCGGCATCGCTCAGTTGCTGGCCGGCAGCCCACTGCTGGGCAGCCTGCAAATCCTTCCCCATCAGCAGTGGCAACGATGGTTGTTGGTGCGATCGCGGACTGAAAAACTGCGAGGGTAGCAACCACTTCAAACTGAGCAAGCGATGGGTCGGTTGCAAGGGGGGAACAGGCGCAGGAGGAGTTACAGTCTGTCCCTCTCGATTCAGTTCTGAGAGGGCTTGGTTACGGGCATCCGCCCATGCTTCTAGGGCTTTGGCATAAAATTCGGGGCGGCTGTTGGCCAATACATCGTCCACCCAGTCCAAATTAAAGACTTTTTGGTAAATGCGATTGCGCACCACCAAGCGACCCAGTCGTTTGACCACCAAACCGGAAAGCTGTAATTCTACCTGTTCCGCGCTACCATCCACCCTGACATTGCCATACTCTAGGATGCGGCGATAGATACCCAACAATCGTCCCACCCGACTTTCGTTTTGCAGCAGCCGATTGCGAATAGTTCGCAAATGTTCGGGCTCATCACGGGTTTCCCAGTTAGTAATGATGCAGTCCCGCACAAACGTTTCGACCCAGAGGGCAATCGCCGATGGTTCTTCTGGCAGCGATGTGGGCAAACGGGAAATCGCTTGGCAAATTTTTTGAGTCAAAAAGGGCTGCCCCCCCGACCAATCCAGAACGAGTTGAAGGACGGTATCGGCATGCACTGTTTTGCTTGCTAGACCGTCTGCCAGTGGTTGAGTTTCGTAAGGTTGAAACCCAGTCAGCTCGATCGCGTATCCGATATTGAATGGAGTCCGAGTTTTGTCTTGAATCAAGCTGGAGGGAGTTGCGACGCCAAACATTACGAATGTCAGACGTCGAAAGTCAGGGACGCTGGCACGCCGGTTAAAGCAGGAACGAATGACTGCAAAAAAATCGTCTTTGAAATCCAGTCGCAGTAGACTATCGATTTCATCTACAAAGATGGCAATATTCCCTGACAGTTCTTGCAATAGGACGGTTTCGAGAAATTCGCTGAACCGTTGAACCGGAGAGAGCCAATCTAACTCCCGCCACCACCGGCGTAAATTAAACCGATCGCTCAGCCCAAAACTAAACACGAGATTGCGAATAAATCCGGCATACCACACCTCTGGAGTGATGCGTTGGCTGCCAATTTGAGTCAGCTCAAGTGCCGCACAGGCCACCCCATCCTCTTGCAAGCGCTGCATGGTTCGCACCCGCAAGCTGGATTTACCCATCTGCCGAGAATTCAAGACGTAGCAGAACTCTCCAGCTTTGAGGCGGCGGTACAGATCTTCGTCCGAACGACGCTGCACGTAGGTGGGCGAATCGGCAGGTAAACTGCCTCCCACTTGATAGGTATAGGTAGCATCGGTAGGCATCGTTGGGATGGGGAGTTGCTGCAGGAAAAAAGAGCAGGGTAATGGAGGCAATGCCATCCAGGACTGATTGGGGGCGCACGATGACGATGTGATTTCACAATACCGACAGAAAGCCTGAGAAGGGGTGCCAGAGTCAGTGGTGTTTTTCGTGATGCGCCAAAGTCGCTGTATGGCAATCAGCTGTAAGGTCTAGAGGGTTGAGACTGGGAAAATCTTGGTTTTCAAGGAAAAGTAGTCAGGGAAGCCTCCATCGCGGATTGTCGATCGTTGAAAAAGCTTTGAAGGGAAGTCGCAAAATAACCAAAGCGGACTCCACAGGAAGTCCGCTACTGGAATTATCGAAACCGAAACAATACCGAAACAATTGAATCGGGACTCAAGACATCATGAGAACGTCACCCCGAATGCCGTATTGAATTCTTCCAAGTCGATCGCCACCGGATCCACCTTCCAAATGTGTTGGCAATAGTCGCGCACGGAGCGATCGCTGGAGAACTTACCCATGCGAGCACTATTCAAAATCGACATGCGCGTCCACTTGTCGCGATCTCGGTATGCCTCTCCAACCAGTGTTTGACAATCCGCATAAGACTGGAAATCTGCCAGTACCAGATAGGGATCGTCGTTCAATAGCGAGGCGATCAGCGGACGGAACAGTTCGGCATTGCCGTGGGAGAAGAAGCCGGAGGCTACCAAATCAATCGCTTCTTGCAGGCGGCTGTTGGTGCTGTAGTAGTCCCAAGGATTGTAGCCAGCTGCCTTAAGCGCTTTGACTTGCGGCGTTGTCAGCCCGAATAAGAAGAAATTCTCCGCACCGACTTCCATCCGAATTTCGATATTGGCACCATCAAGGGTCCCGATGGTGAGAGCTCCGTTCAGGGCAAATTTCATGTTGCCGGTACCGGAGGCCTCTTTCCCTGCCGTTGAAATTTGTTCCGAAAGATCGGCCGCAGGATAAATTCGTTGGCTATTGGTGACGTTGTAGTCAGGCAGAAAAATGATCTTGAGACGATCGCTGACATCTGGATCGCTATTGACGACATCGGCGACTGACGTGATCAGTTTAATAATTAGCTTGGCCATGAAATATCCTGGCGCCGCCTTTCCAGCAAAAATGAATGTCCGTGGCGGGATATCCAGATTGGGATTGTTCTTGAGCTGCAAGTACAGAGAGATCACATGCAGGATATTGAGGTGTTGGCGCTTGTATTCGTGGAAGCGTTTCACATGAACGTCGAAGATGGAACTGGGATCGACGGCGATCCCCGCCTGACGATAGATGCGATCGGCAAGTGAGCTCTTATTCGCCTGCTTAACCTTCATCCATTCATCTTTGAAGCCAGCATCATCAGCAAACGCTTCCAATTGCTTCAGTTGTTCTAGCTGAACCGTCCAACCATCACCAATTTTGCTATCGATCAGATCGCTCAGAGTTGGGTTGCTAACCACTATCCAACGGCGTGGGGTCACTCCATTGGTGACATTGGTGAACTTCTCCGGCCACAGCTCGTAAAAGTCCTTCAATACATCCTGCTTTAGCAATTGACTGTGCAACTCGGCTACACCATTGATGGTGTGACTGCCCACACAGGCTAAGTTTGCCATTCGAATAGAACGCTCCCCGGTCTCATCGATCAGTGACAGACGGGCCAAACGTTTGTCGTCGTTGATGAACTTGATACGCACCCGCTCCAGGAATCGCTGGTTGATCTCGTAAATAATTTCCAGATGGCGGGGTAGCATCTTGCCAAACAGACTCAGCGGCCATTTTTCTAGCGCTTCGGGCAACAGAGTGTGATTGGTATATGCGAATGTCTTGTGGGTGATTTCCCACGCACGCTCCCAGGGCATGCCCTTCTCATCAACTAGCAATCGCATTAACTCTGCGACCGAGATTGCGGGATGAGTATCGTTTAGCTGGACGGAGAACTTCTCGTGGAATTTCTCCAGCGGGATATTTTGTTGTTCCATAATGCGGAACATGTCTTGTAGCGAACAGGAGACAAAGAAGAATTGCTGCTCCAATCGCAGTTGCTTCCCTTGAATCTGCTCGTCGTTGGGATACAACACCTTCGTGATGTTTTCGGAGACGATCTTGCGGGTTACGGCTCCGTAGTAGTCACCGCGATTGAAGGCACTGAAGTCAAACGAGTCAGTGGCCTCGGCTTTCCACAAGCGCAACGTATTCGCAGTGTTGACTTTGTATCCCAAAATCGGAGTGTCGTAGGGCACCCCTTTGACCACCTTTTCGGGTACCCAACGGACCCGGTATCGCTCGCGATCGTCCACATACGATTCGGTATGGCCGCCAAACTTGACCTCAACTGCCCATTCCGGTCGTGGTAGCTCCCAAGGGTTGCCATTTCGCAGCCACTTGTCGGTCACTTCAACCTGCCAACCATCGTGAATTTCTTGGTCGAAGATGCCGAATTCGTAGCGAATACCGTATCCCAGCGTGGGTAGCTCCAACGTCGCCAGAGAATCGAGGTAGCACGCTGCCAGACGTCCCAAGCCGC
Source organism: Synechococcus sp. (assembly GCA_051439425.1). Lineage (GTDB taxonomy): Bacteria > Cyanobacteriota > Cyanobacteriia > Thermostichales > PCC-7336 > PCC-7336. The sequence goes on along the minus strand of JBFRWD010000178.1, from coordinate 42,595 downwards.
CATTGCCTAATCCGGGCTCTTCCTCCAGCTCGCTCAAATCGTCCAAGTTGAGTCCTAGCTCGCTCAAAGCTTGCTTGGCATTGTCGTAAATGCCCAAGTTAATCAGGTTATTGATCAGGTGAGGCCCCATCAGGAACTCGGCCGAGAAGTAGCAAACGGTCCGGGCTCCCGTCTGGGTATAAGCTTCTGCAGTGCTATTCCAGCGCTGCAACATTCGATCTCGCACCGTATGGGCGATCGCCATGTAGTAATCATTTTTGGTGGCCAGTGCGGGAAACTTTCCCTGCACGTAGAACAAGTTATTAACAAATGCCCGTTTCAGCGTCTCAACGCTCAGCCCGGTGCGATCCTCTTCAACACGGACATCGGGACAAACAAAACCTTCAGGGATATTCATGGCTAGTCGAGGTTCCTCATCATTAAGTGGAACAGAAATCTAAAGTCAGGGACATTCGTTCTTGCCGCCATCATCCGCAAACCGTTATCGGACAAAACCTGTACGGAGTGCAACCCACCATCAAAAACAAGTAATCGCCGAGTCAGTGGAGAGTGGCTTCAAGACATCAACTTCAATCAATGTTTCAAATGAAGTCAATGTCGTCAGTTGAACGTCATTCTGCGCGGGCAAATCAGCGACCCTATTGTGGTTGACGGTCGCCGATGCAAGGCTCCATCGCAGAGCATGGCAGACGGCATCGGAACAGAAGACCATCCAAGGAGGTAAATATGACCCTCTCCTCAGATGTTGGAGTAAAGCGTACATGTTGTACCGATAGACAGAAATATCGAGCAAATCAACCTGCACCGTGGGTAACGCTGACAAGCTTAATGAAAGGTATGCAGGAGACCAAGCTATCGGCCTAATCTGGCCGCCTATGTTTCCTGCTAACTCGCGAACGAATCGTTGGCCATACAGCCTCAATTAACCACTGTTTCTCCCAAACAAATAAATGACTGCACCAACTACGTGTTAGCACATTTTGATTTACAAAAATCGCGGGGAAAGGGCCTTCAGCATTAACGACCGATCGGCAAGCTAAAACACTTCCCTCAAGTGCCTACCCTACGGTCGCTTGAGGGAATCTAAAGGCTATCTATATCAATTGTCAGATGTGGATTTTTAGATTCTCTTTATGCTGGCTGAGGGGTGATTTATTGCAAAAGTTAGCTTGCTTTTGAGGAAAATTGGCGATCCCCTTACGAGCTATTTGAGCAGGTGTGCGAGGCCGGTGGTTGCAAGCTGGCGAAGACAGCGAATGTCTATGAGTCTGTAGATTCGGAGCCATCTCCTATGCTAGGAGTGAACGGAAGAACGTAGATAGTTAGCAACCCGGCCAGAAATCCCAATACGTTACGGGTGATCGGGAGCCAATCTGTAGTGCGTCGAAGTACGGGGCCGATCCCAAATCCGCCAAACAGGACTAACCACAGGGGTGAAAACAATAGAGCCCATTGCCAGTTGAAGATTTCATCTGAATTGCGAGGCTTACCTGCAAATCCACACACAATGCCTCCTGCGATCGAGGTCGCCAGAGTTAACACCCACTGCTCGTTAGGAAGGCCTGGTACGACGCGGCAGCCTCCCTGGCGGAAGCAGCCATCCAGCGAATTGATGGTACTGAGAATCGATTGCGCTTTGCCGTTATCCCGTACGAAGAACTGATTTCCATAGCGAGACTGCAACTCAATCCAAAAAGTTCGAGGCAAGATCTCCCGAACGCGATCGCCTACATTAAATGCAAGTAGATTTCCTCCACGGGGATCGGCCACCATCAACACGCTGCGATCGTCCAATTCCCAGTATTCTTTCACCTGGCGACCCGGCGAGCGATCGAATTGAGTCAGCACACGCAATTTCCAGCCTGTGTCTTTTTCAAGGGCCTTGAGTTGGGTATCCAGTTGCGCTTCCTGGTTATCAGATAACTGCTTGGCCAAATCCAGTACCGTCACCATTGGCTCGGGGAAGTCCATCTCCACAACAGGTAGCTGCCGTTGAGCAAGGGCAGCAGAGCTATCCCACAAACTCAAGACAAAGCAGCAAGCCATGGTCAGCACGAATCCCCGCCAGCGGCATCGCTTTCCTCGCAGTACTGTGCGGCAACCTCGAAGTGATTGAAGGAGTGCTGAAACCATTATTGCTGGCCATATGTAACAGACTGTTTCAATTGCTAATATAACGAGTTTCGTTTGTGGTCTAAAGCGAACGGTGAAGCAGACATCCTTCAGAAGTAATCAACCACAAGGTGAAAACGTCTGTTCCAATGGGTTGAAGTGAGTCGATCGCATGCCTGAGGGAGCGTTGAATGAGGTTGGTCGTATCCGTGGCTTGGCCTACGTACCGTGCGTTCGCTGCGAACGAACCATTCTCAGGCCAACAAGACTTGCACCCACTTCGGTGGCGGTGGTAGAGGGTTGTCTAACTTCTCCATAACTAATGCTGCAACCAAATGCATTGTGAATACGTACACCAATGAGTTCATCAGTACGAGAACCACGATCCCCATTTGGATCGTTAGAGTAGACGCTGCTACATGAATTCCGAACCGACCTAGCGTTACGTCCAGCAGCCAATTGGTGACACCGGCTAATTGCAGCGTGACAAATGCCCACAGATTTTCGCCGACGAGCACAGACGATAAAGCGAGTTGAAAGATAAGTCCTAACGTACTGAGCAGCGAACCAAATAGAACCGACCAGTACCACGAGTAGCGTTTCTGCCACAAATATCCGCAGAGAAATCCCAGCAGGCCGTAGGGCATAAGATACACGACACTGCGGGTTGGGCCGATCAGAACGGTTAACAACAACGTAGAGACAGCCAGTGCCATTCGGCCCGTACGCCAATCCCATCTCAAAATCGAGATCGCCACCGGTAACGGAAAAAACAACCTCAACAGTGGCAATGTGGGGTTGAGGTAAATGGTGACCACCCAAGCCAATGCAGCGGCGCTAGATAAAAACGCAATCTCCACCAGGCGCAATGCCTGTTTTTTGATGGCGCGATCTCCAGGAACAGTTAAATTCTGAATGTCACCTGTGTCTAGGCGGTCATCACGGGTATCTGAATCTTGGGAAGAAAGGGGTCTGGTCACAACGACAGCTCAAACGTACCTTTAAGCTTAAAAGCTTCAACTCCGGAATGGGGGAATTGAGAGCACTCTCATTGATAAACGTCAGTTGACAGAGCGATTTGAGTTGAATAATTCCCTTGCTGTACAACGAGATCCGATAAAGGTCTGAAGCCTCTTGCTCCCCTCTCCCACCGTGGGAGGGACTGAGGGGGGGAAGGCTATCGAACTCAGGTTGATAAACCGGTTGTCAGAGAGTGCGCAAGCTGCTCTGAACCTGCAAATTAGGCCTTAGATGCCATATGAGCTGCCACGCATCGATCCCGTACACGATCGAAACGTTAAACAATCGGAATAATTCCTTGGGTTGGGGACAACCTGCTCTATTGTTACTATTTAGGTTTTCCTGCGCTCAGAATTCTTTTAAGTGTGTCGGGGACTTAGCAATGGATGCTACCGCTTTCCTCTGTCAGTACGGCTTCGATCTGGGCGGGCGATCGCCACAAGATTGGCTTGCGGAATGGAAACGGTCGTTTCCACAATCTTGGGTGGCATCGGCATTGGTTGAAGCCCTCTATAGGGGTCGCTATAAGGCGGTCTCGGTTCAGCAATTATTAGTGATGTGGCAGAGTCGCGGTACTCCCTGTATGGGGTTTGGGTTGGATTTTGGTCGTAAGGTATGGCCTGACGGGGTCGATCGCCTGCAATCAGGGCTCGAGCAAGGCAGTGCCACTACAGCTCCATTACGCAGTTATGCATTCGAATCATTTGAACTGACCGAACTGAGTTCGACCGGCAAAGATAGTCCGGCCAAGGCATACCGTTCGGCAACCAGCTTGGGCTCGCAACCAGAACCGACCCCTAAAATTTACCTGTCAAGCGAACGCAACCCGACTATTACGATGTCTCCCCTCCGCCGCCAACTTCGATGGGAATCAATTCCAACCAAGCTGCATGACATACTGGCTGTCGTCTGAGTCCGTTGTCGGAAGAGCACGAAAACTTTTAGGATTCCTTCATTCATGGTCAACAGAGGCGAGCCATCGCTCGGATGCCAACTGTTAGTAGTAGGTAAGCTGGGGACCTCCATACCCCCAATCCTCAGAAGACCCGCTGCATCGCAGCCTCCTAGCTAGCAAATTGATTCAATAGGGTTTCGATCGCGTTACGATCTCCCAAGCTTGTCTGAGCCCCCATTCTTGTCACTGCTATGGCTCCAGCAGCATTAGCGAATGCGATCGCTTCTCGCAATTCAGCCCCTTGCCCCAGCTTGACAGCTAAGGCTCCGCAAAACGCATCGCCGGCAGCCGTTGTATCCACCACACCAACAGGGAGAGCCGGAATATGTCCCGTCGAATGGCGATCGCACCACACAACCCCTTGTTCCCCCAACGTCACGATGGCTGTTTGCACTCCCGCGGTGACTAGTTCTTGTGCGGCTTCTACAGCAGTAGATCCATCAACAATGGCATCGGCGGCTCGCCCGGTTAGCAGCGCCGCTTCGCTCTCATTCACAACCAAATAGGTCACCTTAGATAGGGTGTCAGGGGAAAGTGTTTGAGCAGGAGCAGGATTGAGAAGGACTGGAATATTGTGGGTGGCCGCTTGGGCGATCGCCTCTTCGACGGTAGCGAGCGGGATCTCTAGCTGAAGCAACAGCATGTCAGCCTCTACCATTGCGGAACGCACAGCCTCTGACTTTAGCAATTGCTCGGGCTGCAGCCGCGAGTTTGCCCCCGGACTGACCACAATACTGTTCTGGCCGCGCTCATCCACCACAATGAGTGCAATTCCACTTGGCCCATCCACCCGAGCGACCCCATTCACTCGAACCCCAGCATCTTGCAAGCTCTTAAGTAATTGCGAGCCAAATCCATCCCGGCCAATGCATCCAACAAAATTTGTGTCGCCGCCTGCCCGCGCCGCAGCCACCGCCTGGTTACCCCCCTTTCCTCCAGAGAAGGTTTGGTACGGACTCCCCATTACCGTCTCGCCAGGTAGAGGATGGCGATCGACCTGCACGACTACATCCATATTGAGACTGCCAATTGCCAGAATGCGAGGAGAATGTGTCACGCTCGATATTGCTCCAAAGACATGTCGATCGGGTAATAGCCTTCAACACATTCGATGGTCACAGCAACAGGAGTGGATGGAGGCGGGGAATCAGTTGTAAGACAAGAACTTGAGCGCTCTATGCTGTAGAAGCAGAACAAAGGGCTACCTCTCTAATTTGGGTATTTCTTCTGAAACTAGCTCGGCTCCCTGCTAGGCTGCATAACTAAGGTAGCGTTCTCCAGTTAGCAGCTACCTTCTACGAATGCTCGGATTCTGCTTCCGCCACTCGTCCATTACTTGAAGTTCGGTTAATCGCTCTCCCATGGATATTCGTCGCCACGCCCCCACTCCCCCTGTCAAAGTAGATACATTGACTTATCAGGTGAAGACACCCGAAACAGAACCGCGACATATCTTAGAAGAGATCGTCTGGCATAAGAATATTGAAGTCGATCGCATGCGCGAGCGGGTACCGCTGGTCAAACTACGCCAGAAGTTAGCATCAGCTCCTCCGGTGCGAGATTTTGTTGGGGCTCTCGCTCAGTCGAGTGAGGCCGTGTCGCTGATTGCCGAGGTCAAAAAAGCCTCGCCCAGCAAAGGGGTGATTTGCGAAAAATTCGATCCTGTCGCTATTGCCCAAGCCTACGAACGAGGGGGGGCAGCCTGCATTTCGGTACTCACCGATAAAAAATTCTTCCAGGGCAGTGGAGAGTATTTGCAACAGATTCGCTCTGCAGTCGAGCTCCCCATTCTATGCAAAGAGTTCGTGATTTCTCCCTACCAGATTTTCTGGGCGCGATCGCTGGGGGCAGATGCAGCGTTGTTAATCGCCAAAATTCTCACGAATGCCGACCTTACCTACTACCTCAAGATTTTACGTCAGTTGGGTATGGCTGCCTTAATCGAGGTTCATACCCTAGAAGAACTCGATCGGGTCTTGCAACTGGATGATGTTCAGTTCATCGGGATCAATAATCGCAACCTGACTGATTTCACCGTCGACTTGAAGACAACAGCCGATATTTTGGCGGCCCGTGGTGATGTTCTGCGCGAGCGCAGCATTGTTATTGTTGGCGAATCGGGAATTCACACCCCTAGCGATCTGCAATTTTTGGGTCAACAAGGGGTGCGTGCCTGCTTGGTTGGTGAGTCTCTCGTTAAAACTGATGCGCCCGAACTAGCGGTCAAAACATTGTTGGAACGATAGTATTTTGAGAATGCTCTTAGCCAACAGGGTTGTCCTTATAGCTTGTTGAAAGCCAGAGTTAGATAGCCCCCGTTGATGCCCCGATTTAATACAGCAGTCCGCTGTAAGTTCTGGAGGGTGGAGACATCTGAAAGCCTTTATTCACCAGGAGAGTGGTTCGGACCGTCTCCATAGCGGATTGCCGAATGCTATAGATATAGCCCTTCTTACGGAGCACTGCGCGTAATGGATTGGGTAGTCCTATCTTTTGAAGGTATGGAGCATAAGAAAGACTGAATACCGGTTCAGGCTACGCAACGCATTCCAGCGGATTCGGGATCGAAGCTTACATTGAACCGAGTATCGCAGTTATAGACCGCTTCTACTAAATTGACGGTCTTCAAATCCGTAAACAGCTCGCAATCTTGCTCCAGGATGGCTTCTCGTAAATCCGCTCGGCTGAGATTCGCTCCACTCAAACTCACCATTACCAAGATGGCCCCTCTCAAATCGGCCCGTTCCAATAGAGCATTGGATAAGTCCGTCTCAAACAAGTTTGCGCCTCGCAGATTGGCACGGCTGAGGTCAGCATTCTTCAAAATGGCGCGACGTAAATCCGCCCGCCCCAATGTTGTCCCTTTCAGATCGGCTCCATCTAATCGAGCTTCAGATAGATTGGCATCACCAAGATTTGCCCCCCACAAGGCCACACCCTTTAGATTCGCAGCGTGAAAATTTGCCCCTAAAAGCTCTGCTCCACTCAGGCTTACACCAAACAAATTGGCGTAACTCAGATTTGCTGCCGTCAGGTCGGTACCGTTGAGAGTTGCGGTTGAGAGGTTGGCCTGAACTAAACTGGCGTTTGCTAAATTCGTGCGACTGAGATCTGCGCCCTGCAAATTAGCACCGTCCAGTCGGGCTCCCGATAAATCTGCTCTGGATAGATCGACATCACTTAAGTCGATGCCGCGAAAGTCTCGCTCGCCTGAAACGTAGCTTTCCAACAAATTGGCAACCGTGCAAACACTCAACCTCTTAAGTCTCCTTGCGGGAAAATAGCAACCGAAGCGGGTTGCATTGGTGGTGGGGACGACCTCCACACCAGAAGTTTTCCCCATTCTGTCGACGATCGACGCAGCTTTGGCATTCTTGCTCTCTCTGCCCCGCCTGTATATTTACGTACTTTTCTTTGGGCAAGAATCGTACGCATTCAATTAAGCAGCGAGCGGGCCCTCTACAACAGCTTTTGAGAATTGAGATTGGGCCACAAGACACAGGGATACAAGCCCGCTCTCCTTTGACCTGCAGTTTTTTTCTGAGCGCGGTCGTTCGCTAGAGCCCAATAAGAGGGAAGGTTTGGGAATCCTCGATCGTTGGCAAGCCGGAAATGTTACGGAATTTAGGATCTCTGGAACGTAGCCTCGTCCTTGTTCTCTACGAACAGTTCAATATGAATTGCTTGCATATATTAGTGCCTTAATCTACCTGAGGTTGTCCACACTTACTTACTCATCTCGCCTCTTTACATATCTTAAATATTGCTATGATGGGTAGAAATCACTACTCTCTGATTTTCTTTCTTTGCATTTGCAGTTCTATCCACATGACCCTTGGAGAGGTGGAATGTTTAGCAGACTTGCTCAGCAGCACCGTGACTTCGTGCGCGACTTGATTTTAAACTTGCAGGCTCTGGCAATCGTTCTGGAACGACGGGGCTACATTGCTTCTTGCTATACCTGCGGAGATGACTTTGAGAGCGCATCTTTCATGGTGAGTTTGCAGGAGGGTCACCTGGTTCGCTTTTTGGTGTCTGAATGTGCCACCAGTTGGACTGAGATGCGTGACGATCGCGAACTCATGAAGCTAGAAGGTGGAGAGGCGATCGAGCAACTGCAAGAGCTAGCTAATTTGCTCAAAGAGAATATGGTCGTTGAGTCCGCAGTTGTAGAGGTATAAGCTTTAACGAGCATCCATGAGCATGGTTGCTAAGGTGAGTTCGTCAGGCTAGCTGTAGTTTAGAAAGGCTCTGGCCTTTATGACCTACTGAACCAGATTCGAGCAGTTCGCATTGCGACTTGACCCTCTACATATGGTTACTTCTTCCCTTCCCAATATCTATAGTATTCAGGTTGGGTGTACCAACGCACATCGAGATCGATTCACAGGCTCTTGTCTCCTGGATCAGCCCATATCGGTAGCAAAAGTTAAAAAAAATGTCCGAAATCGAGCTGAAGTGAGAGCATAGCCGAATGGAACCTCGCACAATTACTGAGTTTCTCTTTTGACTTCTACTAAGTCATCCATCTCGTTTGCATCAGCGGCAAAAGTACAACGGTTAACGAACGGTCTGACTGCGATCTTCCGTCCGATGGCAGCAGTGGAAACAGTAACAGTCGATATTTGGGTTGAAACAGGGGGACGGGTAGAGCCACCTGAGCTGCTTGGAGTATCGCATTTTCTCGAACATATGGTGTTCAAGGGAACAGATCGCATCAAACCCGGTGAACTGGATTTTGCTATTGAAAGTCGGGGTGGTGTAGCAAATGCTGTTACAAGTCAGGACTACACTCACTTCTACGTCACCGTTTCGGCTGATGATTTATCTGATTCCTTTGGGTACCTGGCAGAGGCTGTCACCCAAGCTTCCATTCCGGACGACGAGTTTCATATAGAGCGTAACGTTGTTCTGGAAGAAATCAGACGGTCTTACGATAATCCAGACTATTGTGCTTATCACCTGCTTGCCCAAACAGCCTATCGAGATCGTCCTTACTCCCGCCCCGTTCTGGGCACAGAAGCCAGCCTAATGGGATTCACCCCAGAGACCGTAAGGGATTACCATCGGTGCAACTATCGCCCCGATCGCATTGTTGTAGTCTTGGTGGGTAAGTTCCAGCAGGAATCTGCTCAGCAATTAGTGGAGACTCACTTTGGTCATTTAACAGCTCCCTCCACTCCGCCAATCTCTTGGTCCAGTCCCGGTATTCGGGATAGTTCAGCCGGTTCCCCTGGGCTTCTATCGGAGGGATCGCAGACACCACCATCCTTCGCCCAACCACAAACCGGTATTGAGCGGGTAGAGCAATCTCGACCGAGAATTCAGCAGACTCGAGTGACATGGGCATGGGAGGGCGCATCCATTCAAGAATGGGATGTTGCCTGTGGTCTCGACCTGTTGGCATCAGTGTTGGGAGATGGAAGATCGTCACGATTGGTTAGTACACTCCGCGAACAACATGGCCTAGTTCAAGACATTGGCGCATCATCGGCTGTTTATATTGCTCCCGGTTTGTTCTCTGTCAGTGCATATTTGGATGCCAACAATCTCGAACGAGTCGAAACATCGGTCTTAACTGAAATTCAGCGATTGCACGATGAACTGCTAACCGATACCGAGCTGAGTCGTATACGGCGCATGTTAACGAATGAGTTTATCTTTGCCACCGAGTCCCCCAATCAGCTTGCTCGCATGTACGGCTTCTATCATCTGTGCGGTGGGTTGGAGCTTGCAGATCGTTACTTGAATGCGATTCAAACTCTATCTGCTGAGCATTTGCAGCAGTTAGCTCGTCAATATTTACCTCTGGATCGCTTCGTTGTTGCGATCCTAAAGCCCGACAACAACTCGTGAGCAGGGTGTTTGGAAGACTGTCTGGCGTCAACTCTAAGTTGGCTCACTGAACTTTTTGTCGTTATATCTTCACTGTCTTATTTGCATTGTGAAATCGCCCATTTATCACGTACAGCTTGAGAACGGCATTCGACTGTTGGCGATCGAGAAAACAGACGTAGACACCGTTGCAGCTCACTTCTATTGGCAAGGAGGGGCATCTGCTAACCCTGTGGAACAAGCGGGTCTAGCCCATTTAACATCTGCATTGGTTACTAAGGGAACCCGAAACTATTGCGCGCAAACCATCGCGGAGTCAGTGGAATCAATAGGGGCGCTTTTGGGGGCAGAATGCGCCACTGATTACGATGGACTGGCTTTGAAATCAGTCTCGTCCGACTTTCCCTCTCTGTTGAACTTAGCCAGCGAGATTATCCGGTATCCAAGTTTTCCCGATCGGGAATTGGAACGGGAACGCCAACTCACCTTGCAGGCGATTCGTTCTCAGCAAGAACGACCGTTTGCAGCTGCAATGACTCCACTCAGGAGAGCGTTGTTTGGTGCTCATCCCTATGCAGAGTCGATGGCTGGAACCCTTGAGTCAGTATCAATACTGACTCGCAATGATATTGCAAACTTTCACTACTCTCACATTCGACCGGACACAACAGTCATTGCCATTTGTGGGAATATATCGGCCGATAAGATCGAGCACTTAGTGCGTTGTCACTTTGGTGACTGGACAAACCCCAATACGCTCGACTACGTCCCCACACCTCAGCCAGAATTGCCGGTATTGCAGGAAGAACGCAGGCTCAATACATTCCAAGATACGCAACAAACTATTGCAATTTTGGGGTATCGCGCGCCATCCATTTATTCACAAGATTGGGTTGCCCTCAAGCTACTGACCGTGCATCTCGGTGGTGGATTATCCAGTCGCTTATTTTCGCAATTGCGGGAAAAGCAAGGATTGGCCTACGACGTTTCTGCATCCTACAGTTCCCGGCGTTGGGAAGCACCACTAATCGCCCACATTGGGATGGCCCCCAGCAATACAGAGCAAGCGATCGCCGGACTGCAAGCAGAGGTAGAGCGAGTGCGAGACCAACCTCTGACTGAGCGAGAACTAACCCTCGCCAAGCGCAAAATAATCGGTCAGTACGCACTGTCAAAGCAAACAAATGCTCAGGTTGCCCAGTTGATGGGTTGGTATGAAATGTTAGGTCTGGGGGTCGAGAGAGATCGTACCTATCCCCAAGAGATCGAAGCATTATCTGTGGAGGCGATATTAAAGGCTGCTCGGGAACATTTGCGCCATCCTGTTATCTCAGTAGCGGGCCCTGTGGTGTGAGGGGATCTCGTGAAGCGCTGGGTGGTTGCGAAGGGGGACATTCGGTTCGCCTCTACCGGTTGGCCGATCGTATCGCAGGCAAAGCACTGACTGAAATTGCGTGTTTTCCCCTGGAAACCTAACCACACGCGCGTGTAGGGTGCAGGCGACAGGGTCTACAGTTCAATTTTTGTTGTAGCTGAGTCCTAGCGGCGGTTCCAACACTGTTTCATCCATGCATTGTGTCGGGCTTCAGAGGCGAACTCGACCTTGCTGCTTGATATGGAGAGGCGATCGCCATCGGCGTTGCGGCATGGATGACGGTACATGATTGGTAAATTGCTCGGTGGTAGGTATAAGGTTTCCAGCATTTTGGCCACCGGAGGCATGAGCCAAACTTACTTAGCTTGCGATATCCAACTTCCCGGTCAGCCCACCTGTGTCGTCAAGCGGCTGCAGCCTCCCAGTATTGAGCCCGACCAATTACAGCTAGCACGGCGACTATTCAACACTGAAGCCGAAGTCCTGTACCAATTGGGTACTCACGACCAAATTCCCCAACTGCTGGCCTACTTCGAGGAATTAGGTGAGTTTTACCTGATTCAGGAATATATCGATGGCACCCTGTTGTTCGACCAACTCAAGACCGGACAGCGGTGGTCTGAAGCCGAGGTCATTCAGTTTCTCGATAATGTTTTACAACTGCTCTGCTTCGTTCACAAGCGCGGGGCTATTCATCGTGATATCAAGCCTGGTAACTTGATTCGACGTCCTGATGGTCAATGGGTATTGCTGGACTTTGGTGCTGTCAAACAGGTGCATCTGACCCAATTGCAAGCGGGTCAGGATATGAGTATCACCGTCGCGATCGGTACCCCCGGCTATCTCGCCCCTGAAAGCACCTGCGGCAGACCACGCTTCAGCAGCGATATTTTCTCTCTCGGGGTGGTGGCTATCTGTGCTCTTACGGGGTTGTCCCCCGATGCCATTCAAGATCCCCAAGCAGAAGACTGGCGCCATCGCTGCCCCGACATCAGCGATCGTCTCAAAACCATCCTCGAACGGATGACCCAGCTTAATTACGCACTGCGTTACGCCACTGCAGAGCAAGTCTTGGCCGATTTAACAGCGAATGATTCGACGATCCATAATCATCCGAACGAAGACTCTGTTGGTGGCGGCCAAGCTCAAGCAATTCCGTCCACCGTTCTGCCGCCTCTGGTTCTACCGGCGACCACTTATCTGACACAAACGTTCAAGCGTCTACTACCTCTGGTACCAACGGTTTCTAATGCCCGCACTATCCGCAAAACTCACCAATTGGTAGGGATGGGCTTGTGTTTGGGGCTCGGGATTGGCGGACTACACCAACTGGCCCGTGCATCTCAGGCTCGCGGCCGCTCTCAGCTAGTTTCATTAACGACTGCCGAACAGACAGCGGACTATACGTCTTGCATTGAGATGGCGCAAGATGTTTCGCCGTTCTCTCCCGTACACAGTGAGGCACAAGCTATTGTCGGCAACTGTCAACTGGCTCAAGCTCACCAACAGGCTCAAGCGGGCTTCATGAAAGATGCGATCTCGACAGCCTATCAAGTTCCCCGTGGTGTTCCCGCCTATGAGGCGGCCCAAGCCGGTATTCCAGTGTGGTCCGAACGCATTTTGGAATTAGCTACGGCTCAATATACCCAAGGGGAGCTCGATACTGCGATTGCTATGGCCGATGCCATCCCAAACTACAGTCCTACCCGCCCCCAGGCCCAACAAACCATTCGCAACTGGCGTTGGGAATGGCGCAGGGATGAAAATCTCTTTCAGCAAGCACAACAGGCGTTCGATCGGGGTGAATGGGACAGCGCGATCGCAGCCACCGAAGAGATTACATCCCCTCACTGGCAAACCCAAGCCGCCAGTGTTGTGCAACAGGCCAATGCTCGTCTTCAACCGCCCCCTCAAGCAGCGCCCCCTCAAACAGCTCCTCAAACAGCGCTCTCTCCACAAGCGGTTCCAGCAGCAGTTTCGGCTCCCCCTGCAGCTCAACCTCGACCTCAACCTCAAGCCGTGTCAGAGCCTGCTGAACGAAGGCAACAGGACTGGGTTCAAATCCAGCGGAATATTGAGCGGGCCCAACGGCGTCAGCAGGTTTTTCAGGAGCGGGCTCGGGCAGACCGCGACGATGACGATGATGATGGTGACGATGACGATGACGATGACAACAGCCGGCGAGTCCGAGCTCAGTCCAACCGACAGAACCGGAATGGAAATTCTCGAAATAGGAATGTCACGTTGGAAAATCGAGTCCTTAACGAGCTAGAGAACCAAATCCATCGCAGCGTGGAAGAGCTTCTGAACCGATCGGACTGAATTAACCTCACTTGGGTTCGGTTCTCAATCCCAATTCCTAGCCTGTACTGGATAGAGGAGTTAGAGCTCCAGAAACCTATGCCGCTTGTCCTTACTACAAGAGAGATGCGAGCCCACCAACTGTTCCTGGTGTTTGTTGGCTCGCGAAACTTTTGGGTGGGTTTGTGACAGTGGCTATATCACTACAGGCATTTCAGTTCTGTTTTCCTGACCGTACCTGGAGATCTTTACCCGAACTGAAATGACAAGAACCATATCTGTTGATGCAACTTTCTCTTATGACCTCGACCATCCTTGCAACTTCCTTTCGGATTTGGCTCCCACATCAAGCCTCGAACAGTTCCGATGATTTACTCGTCCGACTGCAAACACAGCCCTGCGCAGATGCGATCGCCTTCCTGCGCCAGCTTCCTGTTGATACCGACCTGGCCAGCAGAGCCATCGTCGATGCCATTCGCACCCACCAACCCCGTATCATCCTTTGTTGCGGTATGGCGGAAAACCGCAAACACCTGAATTTAGAACGTTATGCTCGTTACGGTGGCACCACCCTAGCTACCTCCCTCCCCCTTGATAAGCTAGTGCAATCTCTGTCTCACACCCGCATCAGCCACGATGCCGGCACCTATGTTTGCAACGATACCTACTACCGGCTGATGCAGGCCATCCAACAGAATGGCATCAATACTCAGGCTCTGTTCATCCACGTTCCCATCCTGACCTCGCTCAATCAACATCATCTGCTGAACGACCTTTGCACTCTCGTCACGACCCTGAAGAACTGCTGATAGCTTGTTCTTACATGGTGACAAAAGCCAAGAAAGGTTCGGGGTATGCTCATAGAGCATAAATACTTAGATGAAGTATTTCGTATCTGCAATCAGTTCGATTGAAGTCGCTTATTCTTAAGCCTACAAGCACTAAATTGACATTTGGGGACTATGCGATCCCACGAGTTAGCCATTAAGCGATTGACAGAATTCTAACTCTGTGTGTTCGCTTTGTTAACGCACTTCATCCTTAAGGACTGGATGCCTTCTTGCCCGATTTTTTCTCAATAATTTTTTCTTTACAATCTCTGTAAGCCATGATTTTACTTTGATTGGCTGAATGAAAGAGAAACTAAGATGGTATATCTGTCAAGGATTTTGGCGAGGAATTTACGCTCGATCCTGTCCTCCTTAAGCAAGGCTAATCGATTGTATAAATAAAATAATATTTGCTTAATTTCGAAGAATGATAGGTTTTGGTTGACCCGAAAAGTGATAGCCCATATAGTGCTGCACTTAGAGCGACGAACCGCTTCGAGTCGAGGGCAAATTGCCGGCGAAACAGTCCGTTACGCACGTAGATTTCCCGAAATTGAGCGAAATAAGGGTTAACCCTCACCTGACAACCACCAGGTCTTCATAGCTCAAAGTGTTGACAACTTATGGTGGAACCGGTGGCTTGCTGCTGGCTCCAGCATTTGCAGCTTCACAGTATTGAGTGGCTTACGAGGAAGTAAGACGTGTCTTATTCACAAACTAGAACTCAGACTAAAGCAGGTTTTGAGTCCGGCGTTAAGGACTACAAACTTACCTACTACACCCCCGATTACACGCCCAAGGACACTGACATCCTGGCGGCGTTCCGCGTCACCCCTCAGCCGGGTGTACCCATCGAAGAGGCTGGCGCTGCCGTAGCTGCCGAATCTTCCACCGGTACTTGGACCACTGTGTGGACCGACCTGCTGACCGACCTGGATCGCTACAAGGGCCGTTGTTATGACATCGAGTCCGTACCTGGCGAAGATAACCAGTTCATCTGCTACATCGCCTATCCCCTCGACCTGTTCGAGGAAGGCTCCGTCACCAACTTGCTGACCTCCATTGTTGGTAACGTATTCGGCTTTAAGGCACTGCGTGCTCTTCGTCTGGAAGACTTGCGCATTCCCGTGGCTTACCTGAAGACTTTCCAAGGTCCTCCCCACGGCATCACCGTAGAGCGCGACAAGATCAACAAGTACGGCCGCCCTCTGCTGGGTTGCACCATTAAGCCCAAGCTGGGTTTGTCCGCTAAGAACTACGGTCGTGCAGTATACGAATGCTTGCGCGGTGGTCTTGACTTCACCAAAGACGACGAAAACATCAACTCTCAGCCTTTCCAGCGCTGGCGCGATCGCTTCTTGTTCGTAGCTGACGCTATCCACAAGGCACAAGCTGAGACCGGTGAAATCAAGGGTCACTACCTGAACGTTACCGCTCACACCTGCGAAGAAATGCTGAAGCGGGCCGAGTTCGCAAAGGAACTCGAAATGCCCATCATCATGCACGACTTCCTGACCGCAGGTTTCACCGCGAACACCACTCTGTCCCATTACTGCCGCGACAACGGTCTGCTGCTGCACATCCACCGTGCCATGCACGCTGTAATCGACCGTCAGCGCAACCACGGTATGCACTTCCGCGTATTGGCTAAGTGCTTGCGTATGTCCGGTGGTGACCACATCCACACCGGTACCGTTGTTGGTAAGTTGGAAGGTGATCGCGAGTCTACCTTGGGCTTCATCGACCTGCTGCGCGAAGACTACGTTGAGCGCGACCTGTCTCGTGGTGTGTACTTCACCCAAGACTGGGCATCCATGGGCGGCGTTATGGCCGTTGCTTCCGGTGGTATCCACGTATGGCACATGCCTGCATTGGTTGACATCTTCGGCGACGACTCCGTACTGCAGTTTGGTGGTGGTACCTTGGGTCACCCTTGGGGTAACGCTCCTGGTGCAACCGCGAACCGCGTTGCTCTGGAAGCTTGCGTCCAAGCTCGTAACGAAGGCCGCGACCTCATGCGCGAAGGCGGAGACATCATCCGTGAAGCTGCGAAGTGGTCTCCCGAACTGGCTGCCGCTTGCGAACTGTGGAAAGAAATCAAGTTCGAATTCGAGACGATGGACAAGCTGTAAATCTAGATTCGATTCGCGGTTCCTGGGGGTTGCCTCAGTCCGCGTTCGGAAAAACTAGGGGGGCGTTCTGCTTTTCCATAGCGGCCTAATTTTGTCAGCGTTGACTGATGGATCGCAAAGAAATCGCGAAAAAGACAGCCGAAGTAACAATCAGCTATCTGACCTTTCAGGCGATGCGGACAGTGCAGGCGCAATTACGCGAGGTCTATCCCGTCAAGGCGGCATGGCTTGGCCAGTTTTCCACCCAAGGCAAACTGCAAAACGGTGAAGCCTACTTGGATGAACTGATGGCCGAGGATCGCGAAATTGCCTTACGCATCATGACTGTGCGGCAGTATCTGGCTGAAGAGATCGTCGAGTTCTTGCCAGAAATGGTCAGTCTCGGCATTCAAAAGGCCAACATGGATCGCCGCCGCCGGCTGCTGGAACGCATGACTCAGGTTCAAAGTTCTGATGAAGCGGTTCCTGCGGAAGAGCAACTGTCTGACCGGAGTAGTTCCCCTCAAGGTAATGCTTCTCCCACAGACTCTGAGAGCCTCCCTACAGCAAACCCTGACGATATCGATGCAGATAGTGATTAAGACAGACTATTTTTCACCACCTGCCTCTCCACATGTTTTTGAGTACGACCCTTGTTTTAGTACAGGGATCTAGTTTGATTACAAGGATCTAAGACCATGCAAACTCTGCCTAAAGAGCGTCGCTTCGAGACGATGTCTTACCTGCCTCCTCTGAGCGATGCTCAGATCGAGCGCCAGATTGCTTACTACCTCGACCAAGGATTCATTCCTGCGATTGAATTCGACGAGACCGCTGACCCCACCACCTACTACTGGACTCTGTGGAAGCTGCCTCTGTTTGGCGCTAGCTCCACCCGTGAAGTTCTGCAGGAAGTCAACAACTGCCGTAACGAGTACCGTAACTGCTTCATTCGCGTTGTGGCATTCGACAACATCAAGCAGTGCCAAGTGGCAAGCTTCATCGTGAACAAGCCCTCCGGTTACTAAAACTCCGGACTCGTTCCGTTAGGTGGCCATCAATACTGATGGCCCCATCAGATACGACACTCGTAAGCCCACAGACTGAGGAAGCTGAAACTCGATGCTTCTTCAGTCTGTGTTTTTATTATTGGTATAAATTGTTTGTGACTTGAGCACGTATTCCCTATAAGGTTTGGAGTTCGGAGATAGGTAACAGCACCGATCCGCAAGGAAAGGTATTCGGAAAACTTTCTATCGCGGATTGCCGAGCGCTACATAGCAGTGGCCAAACCACAGCGGATATTTCAGCTATGTTCACCCAGACTGCGATGGGAACCTGTGTCCTAACTGAAATGGCAAACGCTATATGACAGATTGGGTAGCGCATCTTCAATCCACACTGTACACAGAGATTCCGCTAACGAAGGCAATGGGGATAGAGGTGGTTGCATATGGAGATCGCCAATTAACCCTCAAAGCTCCTCTGCAACCCAACATCAATCACAAGAGCACGGCGTTCGGTGGCAGCCTCTATTCCATCGCCGTCCTGAATGGGTGGGGATTGTTGTTTTTGCTATTGCAGAAGGCAGAACTAGCCGGACAGGTTGTCATTGCCAGTAGCAATATTCGTTACCTTCAACCGGTTACAGGAGACTTGTTTGCAACCGCTCAACTACCGGATGTGGATGTGTGCGATCGCTTTTTGAGACAGCTACAGCGAAATGGAAGAAGTCGCGTCAAGTTAAAGGTAAACGTGCAGGGTCATGACCCGCAAAAATCTGCCGTAGAGTTTGAGGGCACCTACGTTGTTCTGGGAGGAGACGTAGAGAGCAACTGAAGCCGTTAACAGAACACCAAAGGGTCTGAAAGCAGCTGTTGAAAATGCCAGCGATCGGGCTTCAAACTGAAGAGAATTCCTAGAGACCCTCAAGCGGCACGCTCAAGAAACTGGCAATCTCAGCCGCACGATCCTCAATTGCAGACAGTGCTTCGGGCTGACCCACACGAGTCAGGGGGATATCGCCTTTCTTGCGAATTTGAACGTAGATCGCTCTCTTTGGGTTAAGACCTTCCTTGATGTCAACTCGCACGCTTTGGATGCTATCCAGCTTGTAAGTAAATTTGATATCGCGATTTTTGCCAGGAAAACCGTTGCGCTGTACGATAAACTTTCCTGTCTTGCGATTGAACTCGTTGTAACCGCCACCAACATCCCAAGTCCAGGTCAGCCACTGGTATAGAGCCGTTAGTAAACCAGCCACACCGTAAAACGACATAGCCAACCCTTGAGGCACGAATGTCAAATTCAGACCATCTGAAAACGGAAGTAGGTTGACCCCCAGATAGCTAGACAAGCCCGCCAACGAGAATCCGACGCCACCAATTGTGCAGGCCATTGCCACCAACAGGGTCCCCAAGCGTCGAGAACCGATAACTTCGTAGCGTAAGTATTGGGTTGGAGCTTTGGTGGCTTCAGTCATTGGTTTTACAAACGGAAGAAAAACAAATGTATATCTAGCTATCTCAGTCTAATCTGACTTCTGCACGGGATTGGAGATGTTTTTCATGCCGGTTGGGGAGTTGCAGGATTAGGTGCAAGTCGCACTAGGCACGACCAAGCCAATTCGAGCAGAGCTGGGCAATACAAGAGCCATTCCATATCGTCATTACGAATTGACGCATTTGGCATAGATATAGGTTCCCCATCTTTGTTATTGCTTACAGTGTTATTGCTTATAGTGGGCTGAATATGGGTTTCGAGGAGTTGAGAGCATGAGCGTACTTGCTCCACAGGAAGTGATGAACAAGCTTCAACAGGGGCTACCGCTGGCGAAACAAGAACTGGCACATATCGAGCTGCAAGGGCAATGCTTGGATGATGGAGACTTCTCGCAGTCTTACATGCGAGTGGCCAATCTATCGAATGCTTCTTGCAAGCGAACGAATTTTACAGATACCCTGCTCATTCGCGCATGGCTTGTGGAAACTATCCTGGAGAGAGCCATTCTGACTCGCGCTCAATTAACCGCTGCACGGTTAGAGCGCGCCAATCTACGACATGCGATCGCTACTCAAACTCGATTTTTAGGGGCCATCCTTGATGGTGCCGATGCCTCGCATGCAACGATGCAGCAGGCCAATCTGGAAGATTGCAGTGCGCGAGGGGCAATCTTTCAAGTGACTGACCTGGTAAAAGCCAATCTCGCAGCATCCGACTGGACCGATGCTGACTTGTCTAGTGCCAAGCTGGTGCAGGTCAATCTGGATGCCGCAAATCTAACGCGAGCGCAGTTAGTCGGAACGCAATTGGACAAAAGTATTTTGACGCGGGCCCGCATGGCCAAAGCGAATCTTACCTCGGCTGACATTATTGGAGCTAATTTGACCGAGGCGTACTTGGCGGAAAGCGTGGCCAGCCAGGCTCAATTTGATACGGCGATCGCCGATCGCACCTATGCCAGCGGGGTGAACTTTAGCGGAGCATCGTTGTTCGGCAGCAGTTGGGAACGGGCGAATTTAGCCGGAGCCAATTTTACGGCAGCCAATCTCGGCGATGCCAATTTGGAGCAAGCCAACCTTCGGGGGGCAATGTTTAAAGGGGCAAATGTCGTTGGGGCCAGCTTGACCGATGCGGTTGGGTTGAGCGACGAGCAAAAAAACTGGCTGCGCAAGGGAGGGGCGTTAAACGTTCCGCAGTAATCCTGCTAAACCTGAGTTCGACAGCCCTCAGCCCCAACCTTCTTCCAATATGTGGGGTCAATAGTTTTGTTGCGCGATCGGGCAAATATCCTGCCCAATTCCGTCAAACTGATGGTGCTGACCGGGGCCTTGGTCAGTCAAATACGGCAACTGCAAGACGAATTGTGGAGCGGCTAGGTCGAAAGCAGTCGGTCGAGAGCCTCTACCATGACAGTGTTTGGATGCTTCCCCACTAATGTTTGCTGAACGTGGCGATCACCCGTGCCCTCCTGGGAGGACGAGATAAAGGCAAAAGAGGGAACACCAACCACCCGAAATTTGCGCACTTGCTCTGCCCACTGGGGATCGTCGATGTCGAGCATGACGAAATTGATGTGCTCCCCATATCGATCGTGTAGCTCGGCTACAGTCGGAGCCATTGCGCGGCAAACACTACACCAATCGGCATAAAACTCCACTAAGGCTGGTTTGCTATCCGCTGCGGCCTCACGGTAGGGCACTGAAGTATTGACTGCCTGCTTGAGTGCGGCAAACCCCGATAGTAGGGAGCTGGCAAATGCAGGGGGGGGACTGAGAAATAATGAGAAGCTACAGGCGATCGCCAAAAAAGTAGCCACCCACCTGCGAGGCATTGATGATAAAAAACTCATGCGACTAACAGCAGAAGCAGAAGACTAAACAGGTGCGTTTGCACCACTTCACTCGTAATAAAACGCTAGGAAGAGGTGAAACCCCAGCATAACTGTGAATAAGCTGACCAATACAATGTGAATTCCAAGCCAAACTGAACGCAATTGTCGAATCAGCTGGCCTTTGGGGATGGCTGAGAGACCTCCTACTGGAAGAAGAGTAATCTTGCGAGCCGTCACACCGACCAGTCGAGTTTCTACTGCAACCCCCATCATGGCGATTAGGGACAGTACAAGAAAAACGACTAAAAATGCTTGGTTGAACACGCTACCACCTGCGCCGAAACTGTGGATTAGCGTTGCTCCAATGAACCCGACCCCCAGGAAAATATGCAAGCTACGCCAGAAAAAGATTGAACCGGGCAGCTTGATTTTCCAGCGACTTCCCCGCTTTCGAAGGGTCAAGATCATCTCAATTGCAAAAAATCCCAGACAAATAAATCCTGTAATTTCTTTGTACAGTCCCCGTCGCAAAATTTGATGCGTGTAAAACGCTGTATCTCGAATCAGAGGCAAGTAAGCATCGCTCAGGATGAACGGCACCACTAGAACGATTGAAATTACTGCTAATACTGAAAGCGTTGGGAACGTAGGTTTCATGAGTTAGCCTGAAGCACGGTTTAGGTCTGGGCTAGCGATCGATGTGATTAGTAAACAAAGACTTAAACGATCTGAGAGTCTCAATTGCTTGTCGAACCATAAAAAAAGGCTCAGTTGCTGTCAGTTGTTTAGGACATAAATGTGTGTGGGGCAGGCATCCGATCTCGATCGGAACCTGTCCCCAAGTCTGAGAAGTTAGGCGTCATCCAACGGCAGGTTGATGACCACACCACCCATTACGTCGTCTAGAGCAAACACCTTATCGGGATAGCGCTCTAGGTGAATGGGGTGAGTGTTGTGGCAGGTGACGCAGGCTTCAGCCACTGCCTTGTCGGGGTACATCGCCGTCATGTATTTCTGGCCAGCAATTTCTTGCTCGATCTTGACGGGTGCACCAGTTTCTTCCATCTCCTTGATGGCATCTTTCTCAAAATCAGTTTTGGGAGAGTGCGCATCGTTGATGTTCCAACTGGAGATCAAGCCGATGGTAAAACCACCCGCCAGATCGTCAGCGGAGGTGACTTCGGACGCTAGACGGAACATTTGTGCGGGCAGAGGAATGCCGTCATCATCCTCCCAAAATTCGGTGGAATGAGCGTCAACTACAGCATTCTCTCGCTCGACCGGTTCACCTTCTAGTAGCGTGACGCGGTTGACGACGTGCTTCACATACGCAGTACGTCCGCCTAATGCCGTTGCAGCAATGTAGTCAACAACTTTGTCCGGAGCAATACCAGCCGGAGCCGATGCTTGAGGAGTACCGCCACTGCAAGCAACAATCGTAAATGCGGCAGCTACGAGAAATGTGGATACGGCCACGGTACGAGGCTTGAACTGGCCCAGCCAGGCTCGGATTGTCGATAAGAGTTTCATGAACAGAGGCCCTCAAATGAGTACGAATTCAACGGGGGAGCGGCCAGCCCTCAGGGACCGGCAGACTTGCGAGACGATTAACGGTTATTTCTGCGATCGCGCTGCTCCCGAACCATCGCAAGCGATTCATGGTTGTGTTCGGGCAGGCGAGCAAAGTTCTCGGTAACCAGGTCGTCATCAAAAACTGCGTTATAAGCAAATTCAAATCCGTGACAGTTCATACATACATCCGCCACCATGCGATCGCCCGGCCGCAAGTTGAAGGTGTTGTTGTGATTCACCCGTACCTCTCCACCGACTGTCTGACGAGGCAGGTGACAGGTGGCGCAGGTTACTTCCCCTGCGCTGGGACGCGGCAGATTCTCATTCCCTGTCAGCAGTCCTGCGTGCTTGGAATTGACGTAATTCAGCGAGTGGTCATCGGCGTGGCAGGTTAGGCAAGCATCCACAGATGCTGTGTGCATATCCTGAACATGGACGTCATGACAGGTGTTGCAGTTCATCTCGGTGCCGTGAGCATCAGGTTTCATCGGCAATAGAGCCATCTCGGGCGTCAAGGGGGACTGCCCCTCTAGCGTGCGGATACCGTGCTTACCCAGTAGGAACGTCTCCGTGGAGAACTCGTGGCATTGGCGACAGCTTTCTTGGTCGGGGCTGGCCACAAATTCACCCGTGTCCTCCACTTGGTGGCAGCTTGTACAGTTGACGCCCTGCAGTGAGTGCGTGCTACCTGTCCACAATTCTGTTGCCTCATCTACGGTTAGAGCACTTGCCGCTGCGGGCCACGCCAGGCTCAGCAGGAGAATGACTACTAGAACACAAGCCGAGAGCGCTTCTGAAATGTCTAACTTCTCCCTGCTTACAAGAAGAGACAAAATACGCCTAGTTAATCGAACCGTTTGCATTAGTCCCCCCATAGCTCGCGATTGAGGTCGGGGGAGGGAGCGGTTGCCACCTGAGGGACAATCTCCCGTTCCAGTCGTTTCGGCTCTGGCAGCCAATCCGGCTGATCTAAGTTCGCCCGCAAGAAACCGGTGGAAATCGAGCGATGATCGTGGTAGTTGTGACAGCCTGCTGTCCAACATCCATCTGGTGTAAAACCAATGTGGCTATCCAGGCTATCGGAAGTGGTGGCATCAATGATGTGATCGTGACAGCTCATGCAGAGATCGGGAGGAATATTGACTCCGCGAGCAAACATCGGCATGTGCTCTTCGTGGCAGGCTGTACATGTGAGAACATCCAACTCTTCTAAGTAGGTGGCCCAGCGAGGATCGCGGAACTTGCTCAGCCCATGGATATCCTCTGCCATCTCTGCTTCGTGGCAGCGATTGCAAGTATCGTTACTAACCTTCTGAAATCCTTGGTGGCAGGATTGACAGGAGGCTTCAAACACTTGATGGCCAGACGATGTTGCTCCGGGCAAAAAAGCAGTACGTTGGTCCAGACCGAGGGCAAAGACAATCGCACCAGCAGCGATCGCCAAGACCGCTATCCCTATTACTGCCGTTCTCAACTTCAACATTCAAACTGCAAACCATTGACAACCTGAGAGCTCCAAACTAGTTGGGCTTTGCTCGGAAATGGTTGAGTTGCTGGCCAAATCGCCTCACTAAAACACCGACCGACAAGCAACCAGTACCTAGCAAGAAACGGAACGACACTTCACAACTCTTTTTTCAACGCCGTGGAGAACTACAGCAGGATCAACCCCAAAATCAGCAAGCCAATGGTGGCCCCAGCGACGGGTAATAATTCGCCACGATTACCGGAATCGTCGACTCCAGATGCTTCCGATGCAGTAGCCTCCGGAGGTAGGGCAACCTCACTCGAGGAGTAGTCCGCTCCGTCCAGCATCAATTCGGTTACAGCCCCATAGGCATCCACCCATGCCTGTTTGACATCGGGAGTCCATTCATCCCCTAGGTATTGCTCGAAGGTTTGCAGTAGTGCTCCGCCAACAATGGGGTAATGAGCGGGGAGTGCGCCGTACTTAACGTGGCGAGCCCCTAAGCCACGTAGGGTAGAAGTCAACACATCTCCAACGCGCAGGTTGTCTACCACTAGAACCAGGGAGGACAGCAGCATTTTCTCCTGCTTTTTCATATCGGTATGAGCGAATAGCGGCTTAGCTTCAGGAGCTGATTCAAACAAATTGCTGTAGAAAGACTCGGTGAAGGACGTGCCGTAGGGCTTAATTTTTTCGAAGCTGCTCTCTAGCAATTCAACATTCAGAGACATGCCTTTTAATCCTTATCAGTTAACTAGGAGGTAGAACCTTTCCAACAAACAATTCGAGTTCCAGAACCGTTCGTGAAGATCCTGACCAATTGCGCACGAATAACTCGGCGTGACCAAAATCAGCCATCCGTAGTCCGCACAGATTTAGCTAAATTCCAGCACAGTCTATGCTGTAACCCTGGTGGCTGAAACAGCTAACCGCAGTAAAGCACCGGGGAATTCAACTAAAGAGCTAACAAATACCACGCAAGCTATTCACTTCCAATGCGCGCGGGAGAGGTGAACTTACGAGAATTCGCTGCATTAAGTTTGCACGTTAGGTGTTAGTAGAGTGCGAGATCGTAGCCAGCAATACTATTTTGCGAATAAATTTCAATTGAATACACAAAGCGAATCAACAGAATGCGTTTGATGCATGAATGTGCTTGAAGCCTTAATCTTACGTTCGGGATCTTTGTCGGATTGCTGTTTTTGCATTTTACCTATGCGAAAAGATTTGGAATTCTCTACAAGTTGTACCAAAGAGTACAAATTCACCCTAGAGGGATTTGGTTATGTAGGCATGCGATCGCATCTCACCCATTGCATATGTCAGGACACCATCGTCACTCCAGCAATCAACATCCAGTAATCAAGTTTTTAGGCTCGATTCAATTAGCGGTGCCGTTATTGGGGGCGATCGCAGCCATATTGATCGGAACAACCTTCTACGAGTCCCGCGTGGGTTCGGACATCGTTCAGGGCGAGATCTATAAAAGCGGCTGGTTCGGGTTGCTAATGTTGCTGCTGGCTGTGAACCTCTCGGTTTCTGCGTTGACTCGATTTCCTTGGCGGGGTGCCCGCAAGATAGGCTTTGCCTTAACTCATTTCGGGCTGGTGGTCTTAATCGCGGGGTCGGCGGCGGTGATCCACCTTGGCGTAGAAGGTATGTTGCCCCTGCGTACAGATATGGCTGCCAATACCATGCTGAGGTTGCAAGGGGAGTTGCTGGAAGTCATGCAGCCGGATGGCACAATCAGTGCCGTCGATGTGGCGAGGTTGGCGGATGGCACGATTCCGGAGCGAACGGTCGGCGGATTAAAGCTGCTGGACTACCGAGATCGCACCTTCTCATTGACTCGGTTTAAGACAGATGGAGAGGTGTCCAATCCTGCCCTACATCTCTCTTTGGCCAGTCAGAACATGGGGCAATCGGTAGAAGAATGGCTGGCGGCAACACCGTCCAGCGCACAGCAGGTTAATCTTGGCCCTGCCACCTTAAAGCTGGTGGTTGCCGATACGGACGCCGATCGCCTGGCCTTGATGACTGCTCCAGCGCAAGTGGCGGGCAAATGGGGAACATTGGCGATTGCTAGCCAGGGAAAGACAATCGAGTTTGATGTAGAGCAGTCTGTCGGACAAACGCTGAAATTATCGGGCAATGATTTGTCCGACAATATACAAGTGAACGTCGTCAATTTTTGGCCGGATTTTCGCTTGAATAGCCGCAATGAGCCGGAGACAGTATCCGAACAGTTGCGCAATCCTGCCCTGCAATTGCAGGTAGAGAGTCCCACCGGGGTGGAGCGATGGTTCGTATTTGGGCAAGCCAATTTAGACCCCGTTCGGACATTGGTGGCTGGTAATGCAGTGGATGCAACAGTCACCTATCAGGCGCCGACCCCTGAAGAGAATGTGTTTACGGCGATCGCCTCTTCAGACGGCCAGTTGTACTACACCGTCAACAGCTCCAAGGGATTCCAGTCAGGTATCCTGCCACTCGATACCCCCGTCGATTTGGGATGGGCAGATTTTCAACTAACGGTTACGGACTGGCTTCCTCGGGCTCGGATTGAACGAGAGGTGGTCGAGGTCTCTCAGGTAGACAACTCGCAATCGGCCAATGCAATCCCGGCAGTGTTAGTGGAATCGCCAAGCGGCGATCGCCAGTGGCTGCAGTGGGGTGAACCTCAAGCATTGTCCAATCCAAATCCGGATAATCCCAATGGCGAGTTGTTTGCGATTTACAGTCCCAAATCAATGGAACTGCCATTTGCTGTTGCACTGGAAGACTTCATCGTGGAGCGCAACGAGGGGGCAGAATCTGTCGCAATGTGGACGAGCCAAATTCGAATTGACGATCCCGAGCTGGGACAGCATGCCTTCCGTAAAGTGTGGATGAACCATCCCACCTGGTATCGCGGCTGGAAGATCGCTCAAGCGTCGTGGAATCCTGGCGACTTGCGCCAATCAACGTTGCAGGTGAAGCGGGAGCCTGCGTGGGTAACTGCTTTGACGTGGACTGGCTCGATGCTTGTCGTCGCCGGGATTGGCGTCATGTTCTACGGTCAGGAGCTGGCTCGGCGATATCGCAAATTTGTGTCTCAATTCCGAAATTTGGGCTCGGGTACTGCCGAGCGATCGGACGCGGCGATCGCCCCCGCAACTAATCAATCCCCAGCCCAGCAGCCTCCTCTTGACGCAACCGAGCTATCTCCACAGACCTCGACTTAATTCCCGCCTTCGATCTCGCGCTGATAATTTCTCTGCTGTTTGCATCGATTCTTCTTCATCCTATGAAAGTTCTTAAGTTTGCCATTGGCATCCTGCTGGGTTTGGCCCTGATTGCCACTCCTCTCGGCACCTGGCAGCCAGCCCCAACCGCAGGGCTGCAGTCTCTCGCCGTACAGCTCGATGGTCGTAAAAAGCCGCTAGATACCGTTGCCCGCGAAACCGTGACGCAAATCCACGGCTCCACGTCCTATCGACTTGACAGTGGAGATCGAGAAGATTACCTAACCAGTTTTATAGGGTTGTGGTTCAACGATCGCGATTGGAATCAAGAGCCATTTATTTTGCTGAACTACCGGCCTTTGAAGGAGCAGGCAGGCCTAGATATTGAGCGCAAGTACTTCAGTTTTAGGGAGCTGATGCAGTCAAACCTGCCCGTCACGTTACGACAGGTGCGAGACAAACAAGCTGCAGAAGTCGACTTGTCCCGCGACGACCGCGAAGCCTTAACTGTGGCCGATCGGATGTCACTCATGTTAGAAACGGTGGCTCGTGACGAACTGCCACTGGTGCCCCATCCCTCAGATATCAAGGGAAAGTGGATGGGAATTCCGCAATCCCTCGACAGCTATTCGGTAGATGAAGCCAGCGATCTGGCTGGCACGTTGGAGCTGATGAAGCTCACCTATGCCGGACATAGAGCGCCGGAGGCGCTCGAACCGTTAGCCCAACAGCTGCATACCCAACTGCAACAACTGAGCCCCGATGTCTATCCCAGCGATCGCTCTCTATCCCGCGAAGTATTGTTTAATCGCCTGCACGCCTTCGGCAAAGCGTGGCAACTGTTTGCGATCGCGTTCATCGCAATGCTGGCCGTGACATTCGTACCGCTCCCCAACTGGTACTGGTTGACAATCGGCATATTTACGGCTGGCTTGGGAATTCAACTTTACGGGTTTGCCTTGCGGGTCATGGTGGCCGATCGCCCTCCCGTCACCAATATGTACGAATCGGTTGTGTGGGTCGGGTTTGGCATTGCAGCCCTGGCGCTGAGCTTCGAACTGAAAAGTCGTGCCCGCTATTACATACTGGCGGCAGCCCCTCTCTCCATCCTGGCTCTAGTGCTGGCTGACAGCCTACCCGCTGTTTTGGATGCCAGCATTCAACCCCTCGTCCCCGTCCTGCGAGATAACTTCTGGCTCAGCGTTCACGTTCCCACCATTACTTTGGGCTACGCCTGCTTTGCACTGGCGATGGGGCTGGGGCACATCATGCTGGCCCAATATTGGTTGTCGCCTAACAATAAATCGCGAATTACCAAGCTCTCCAAACTCAACTACAGTGTGCTGCAAGTGGGGGTGTTACTTCTGGCCGCTGGAATTATCTTGGGTGGGATTTGGGCGCATTTCTCTTGGGGGCGTTTCTGGGGATGGGACCCGAAGGAAACTTGGGCGGCGATCGCCTTACTCTGCTATTTGGCTCCCTTGCACGGCCGATTTGTTGGCTGGGTGAACACCTTCGGGATGGCTGTGGCCAGCGTCGTGTCGTTCAATGCCGTTCTGATGGCCTGGTACGGAGTTAACTTCGTACTCGGTCAGGGACTGCACAGCTACGGATTTGGCAGTGGAGGTTCGGCTGGAATTGCTGCCTTGGTTGGAGTCGATCTTCTGTTCGTGATTGCTACGGCAATTCGGTACAAGTCGCTGACCAGCACCGCTACCTTTGATGAGTCTCCACGTGGCGGCGAGCCTTCAAGCTCTACGAGCGACCCGGTACTCGTTCGGCAATCAACTCCAGCACAATAAGATTGACCCTGCGCGCAGATTGAATGGGAAGTTCGAGTTAATTGAACTTTGCTTTAGCTTGCTCGTAGACCTCTACCGTGATTTCAGTGGCTCCGGCCTCTTGGGCAAACTTCTCGATTTTCTTGCGAGCAGCCGGTCTGACGAAAAAGGGAATCTCCTTTAATTTGGCTTCCGCTTCCGATGTCCATTGGGGCTTACTCATGCTGCGCTTCAAATCACTTGCAGCATTGTATAGCTGACGGCAATCCCCTATGAAGACTTTCCTGACTACTTTTCCTTGAAAATCAAGTATTATTGTGGTCTCAACCTTCCAGACCTTGCAGCGGATTGATACATAGCGGTGGGTCACACTGCCCAGTTCAGTTCAGCAGAGGAGATTTCTTCTCGAATCCAATCAGTGAATTCAACCGACAAATCAAATTGCCGCATCCAACCGATCCCGTTACTTGTCAAATTCAGTAGTAACGGCTTACGAATGGTCGATCGAAAACGTGCATCGAAAAGAAGGTCCATTTGCCAAAAGATAGAAAGTCAAGCTGAGGTTTTGCCGTGACTTCCGCAGATCGTAGCAATCACTAATAAGTTCCGAAGATACTTCTACCACTGGGATACAGGCGCTGCCAGCACAAGAGAGGCATGAGATATCACCCAAGTTTGGCGATCGCGATCGCTCCTAAAAATAGGTGGCTAAGAGACTCTGAAGTCATCCCGTTTTTGGATATTCATCATGAACGTAAAGCACCTCACCTTAGGACTATTTGGATTGGCCGTTACCCCGTTTATCGTTAGCGCATCGGCGTCGGCTTGTACGCCAGCGCCCGATAATCCTGACGGTTGCGAGGGATTAAATGGTGGTCGAATTCGAGTTCAGGTTGCCCCCCGTCCGATTCCCCATTGGCAAGTCCCCATCCCCCCCACCTGTCTGTCTTGCCCCCCTCTACGAGAAGCGGCATTACAGGAAAAAATCAATCCTAGCGTGCTGCAAACCGAGCAGGTTAACCAACTGCAGCCTCAGCTCGTTCAACACGAACAGCTCTTGAATCAGCATGGAGGATTCTAACTCTGCACAAGCCAAATTGCGGGAGCCTTCACCGGTTCCCGTTTTCGATTGTCAGCAATCAATGGCCGTAGCCTGTCGTGGCTTGGCAACAACCTAAAGCAACCAGGTTTGCTTGGAGAAGTCCTCACCATCCTGAGAAGGATTGCTCGTTGGAGCGACCGGGCGGCGACCGTAGGCCATGTTCTCGCCACCAGGGACTGCCTTGGCCAACATGCCAGGACGACCGGGAGTCTTGCGGGGGGTAATTGCTTTGCTGCCATTCTTGCTCGCCGACTGAGCGGTGCTCAAGTCTTTGCGCAGCGAGGCGTTTTCTTCTTCCAATTGTGCAATTGCCTTTTGAGACTTATCCAGCTCTGCTTTCAACTCGTTGGCTTTGTCGAGGTAACCGCGTAGCTCCTCCACATATCCCTCTTTGTCATGGAGTTGGGCTTGAAGATTTTCCGCCTCAGTTTGCGACTCTGCCAGGGCCGCTTTCAGATCCCTCACCATGTCTTGCAAGTCGGCTTTGGTGGGGGCAGTGCTGCGGCGAGCAGTGCTGGTGCTTTTTGCTTTCGTGCTAGAGCTACTAGTGCCAGCCCGTTTTCGCGTACCATTCGTGCGCGCTTTGCTCGTTCGAGTGCCATTAGTCATAGGAGCAGGTTCAACCTCGCGGGTGGGTTCGGATTCTGGCGGGGACAGTTCTAGGTGACCCGATTCCTCTTTCAACAGATCCGATAATCGTTTTTTTGGGGCTCGTTTCGATTGCGTCATCAGTCCCTCCAATCCCGCTGTAGCTCTTCGGCAAC
Source organism: Synechococcus sp. (assembly GCA_051439425.1). GTDB lineage: Bacteria > Cyanobacteriota > Cyanobacteriia > Thermostichales > PCC-7336 > PCC-7336. The sequence continues at coordinate 11,812 of JBFRWD010000178.1, read as the reverse complement.
GCGGCGGTAATCTGCTTGGGCTTCGCGAGCCTGCTTACCCTTCCACTGGAGGATACTCATCCCTTCTAAGGCTGCCCGTTCGTGGGCTTTGTATGCACGCACAAACGCATGAAAGGCAGGAATACCTAGATCGAGAAGAGTGTTTTGAGCCTCCATGGTCTCCCTCAAACTACGAGGGTCGACACGGGTGAGTAGAACGCGATAGCTCACACCAGCAGGGATTACAGCCGATCGCACGGTTTCGATCAATGCCGCCAAGTCTAAAGGAGCTGGGGGCGTTGGTAACACTAAATAGTCGGCAACAGCGATCGCCGCACTTAGTGCATCGGAAGCCAATGCGGGGGGAGTATCCACCACCACTACTCCATAATCCCCGATTTTGGGCACGCGATCTAGCTGTGCCGTATCCTCCACAGGTTGAACGTCAAACCCCATGCCCGTGTCGCTACGTTTTGACCACCATGTCGCCGATCCCTGGGGATCGGCATCCAATAGCAATACGCGACTCTCTTCTGATGAAAACGCAGCAGCCAAATTAATTGAAGAGGTAGTTTTGCCGACCCCTCCTTTGCCATTCACAACGGCAATCACTCTGGGGGATGCTGGCTGGTTTACAGCCGCCCGCGACTTCCCACGGCTTGATTTCGTCTGTGATGGGTGTTTTGACGATGATGATTTAGCTGACGATTTTGATGACGACTTTGACTGTGCTCGCTGAGTTTTAGGCAAGATCGACTCCTTGTATCTCCTCAGGCATTCCCCACGCAAACCTCTGTTCACTGGAAAGCTGAACCGAGCGTTTGGTGAAGCCGATCGGCTGTCACGACCGGACTGTAGCGTTTGCCATTTCAGTTAGGACAACGGTTTCCAATCGCAGTCAGGGATGAACGTAGCTGAAATGTCAGCAATGGGATGGCCACTGCTATACAGACAACCTACTCTGTTGCAGTCCGATTGAATTTAGTCTCGGTACTTTATTTCCAAATTGCTGCATGTCCAATTTGCGATCTCGATATGTTCAAGGTGCGATGGGGACAGCGAGTTTTTCAGCAATGGCAGCCATTTCTATCTAACTGGCCCGATTCCCCCAGGCTCTTCTCCTACAATTGTCGCTGTAGGTACGCAGTTTGAACTGGGAGCCCTCGATGGATATCGCCGGTTTTGTGGGTTCTCTCCATCTTGTGAATTGGATCGCGGTTGGTTTAGACCCCGTTTTGGGGATATTTACATCTCCCGGACCAGTGCTGGTGGAGCTTGGGCCGATCGCGATTCGCTGGTACGGCCTACTGATTGCCTCCGCTGTCTTTCTCGGATTGGGGCTGGCTAGTTTTTTAGCGAAACGGCGAGGAATTAACCCCGATTTGATGGGGGATTTGGTGGTATGGCTAATTGTGGGAGCCATTCCGATGGCCCGACTGTACTATGTGGCCTTTCGGTGGGAGTCTTACCGGGATAACTTGCAGGAAGTGTTGGCTATTTGGCATGGGGGAATTGCCATTCACGGAGCCATCATTGGAGGGACGATTGCAACCTTGCTGTTTGCTCGGCTGAATACCGTTCCATTTTGGAAGTTGGCAGATATTTTGGCCCCTTGCACGGTGATGGGACAGGCGATCGGACGATGGGGAAATTTCTTCAATTCAGAGGCGTTTGGTGTGCCCACCGATTTGCCCTGGCGGCTCTATATTCCCCTAGAGCGTAGGCCATTCAACTTGCGCTCTTTCGAGACGTTTCACCCCACGTTCTTGTATGAGTCGGTGTGGAATGTAGGTGTACTGATACTCTTGCTCGCGATCTTCTTTCGGGTACCGAAGGCAAAATCCGGTACGTTGATTTGCGTATATGCCATTGCCTACAGTTTCGGTCGGTTTTGGATTGAAGGGCTGCGGATCGATAGTCTCTATTTGGGACCGCTGCGGATCGCACAAGTTATCAGCCTCGTGTTGATTGGGTTGGGTGTGCTTGGGCTGCTATGGCTATACGTCCTAAAGAAGTCGCTCCCCGATGTTGTCGCTGAGTCTCGCCTCAATAACGAAGAAGCTTCGACTTGACTATCGGGCCTACTATCTGTCCGAGCAAGACGCTTGAGCATAGCGATTCATTGCGGTGAATCTCGTCAGGTCAGGCCGTCAATGTACTGTGCCTGACCACCTGCCGATTCTCCATCAGTGGCGACGAGAGGGGTCATATAATCCTGCGCATTGTTTCGAGTTTTTTTCTCCAATGTGCTGGCTTCGATGAGCTGCAGCTGCTCCGATTCGGTTCTCTGCAAAAGCGCGATTGCTTCCTAACCGATCCCTTCAAGCAACTGCTACCTCTTCAGCCAGATAATCGGTCGTATCCTCCTCATCGGCAACGCCCGGAGAACGTCGCTAGCATGGTAGCCAGTCCTGTTCTTAGCCTGTTGAATCCACCCATTCCCCCTTCCCCTGCAAAAGTGTGACCCTAGTGTGCTGTCAGGCTGACTTTTTGGGATGTTGTCTGTCGGTAAGTACTTTGCCGTAAGCCTTCGGACCGCGCCTATCTTTCTTTGCTTCTTCTACAGAGCGCTAACCATGCCTGCTTGGCACCTAGTGAGAATTCACAACTCTGCCAGTTTTGGCAGTCGTTGATATGCTTTCAGTTGCTTCAGGACAGGGGTTTTGGAGAACCAAGCCGACCTTCGTATTTATTTGATATTGGTGTCGGCCACCTGGTAAATTCAATTTCGACACTTGAGCGGAAACTTGATGAAAGTTCTAGTAATTGGTGGCGACGGATATTGCGGTTGGGCCACCGCCCTTCACCTGTCAAATCGCGGCTACGACGTTGGCATTATTGATAGCTACGTGCGTCGTTTGTGGGACTTGGAGTTGGGTTCTCACACCTTAACCCCGATTCGGCAGTTGGAAGAACGTGTTGACTGCTGGAAAGGTGTCAGTGGCAAGGACATTGAAGTATTTGTCGGCGACATCACCGACTACGGTTTCCTTTCTAAGACCATGCGCGCGTTCGAGCCGGACGCCTTGGTTCACTTCGGCGAACAGCGTTCCGCTCCGTTCTCGATGATTGACCGCGAGCACGCAGTCATGACCCAGACGAACAACGTCGTGGGTACCTTGAACGTTCTCTACAGCATTCGACACGACTTCCCCGACTGCCATTTGGTCAAGCTCGGCACGATGGGCGAATACGGTACCCCCAACATCGACATCGAAGAAGGCTACATAGAAATTGAGCACAACGGCCGTAAGGACGTTCTACCCTATCCCAAGCAACCCGGTAGCTTCTACCACCTGAGCAAGGTACACGATAGCCACAACATCCACTTTGCCTGCAAGGTGTGGGGCCTGCGCGCCACTGACCTCAACCAGGGGGTTGTGTACGGTGTATTGACTGACGAAACCGGTGCAGACGAGCGCTTGGTGAACCGTCTGGACTATGACGGTGTATTCGGTACCGCTCTCAACCGTTTCTGCATTCAGGCAGCGGTGGGTCATCCCATCACTGTTTATGGCAAAGGGAACCAGACCCGCGCGTTCTTAGATATTCGCGACACCGTTCGCTGTGTTGAACTAGCGATCGCCAAGCCTGCCGAACCCGGCGAGTTCCGCGTATTGAACCAGTTCACCGAGATGTTCTCCATCAACGATTTGGCCATGATGGTGAAGAAAGCCGGTACTGCTCTAGGGCTGGATGTCGAAATAAAGAATATCGACAACCCCCGTATAGAAGCGGAGGACCATTACTTCAACGCTAAGAACACCAAGCTTCTGGATCTCGGCTTGCAACCTCACATGTTGTCCGATTCGCTGCTGGATTCGCTGCTCAACTACGCGGTCAAGTACCGCGATCGCGCAGACAAAAATCAGATTCTGCCCAAGGTCACTTGGAAGCGATAGGAATCGATTCTGCAATTCGATTCAACACTCTATATCAGCGGTGCTCGACGGGTACCGCTTTTTTGGTAATAACGCTAGGCAATCCGCTATGGAGTATTCTCCAATTATTTCTCCTCGCTCTCCACTCGGCATCACCTTTCGAGGGGCGGCAGAGCAATTTCTCAGCTTGTCCGTTACTAAATCCGACTGTATTTTTAGCTTGAGATGACAGCTTCTCGAGCGGGATTTTAGATAGGCAACAAACTTGGTTCAAATTGAAGACTATCGAGGACCTGTTGGGCATCTGCCCAAAACTCATCTATCATCCCCGCAGGGTAGAGCAAGATGACCCGAAACGCTTGACCGTTTGATTCCCCAATGAGGATGTGACCATCTTGTTCGAAGTCGGTACTGATATCAAAGACCATTTCGACCCAAGGATAGGGAAATTCCGAGGTAGTACCAGTCCGAGAACCGACTAAATTCCAACCATTACTCTCAATTAAGCTATTTGGGCCTGTCGTCATGGCACCCAAGTCGCTCGTAGAAGATGTATTTGATGGTAAGAAGATACTTACTTCTGCATCATCTAATGCATTATTTTTTGGGGTGAACCTAAAGAACACACCGACTCCCTCACCGCTGGCAGTACTTAGGACCTGCATGGTGCTGGGATACTGGGCCGTAACGGGTACTCCAGACTCAGTCTCATCGTATGTTTGTGACTCAACGAGCTCGGGAAGACCTGCTGTATCCCAGTAAACATAGATAGATTCATCAGCAAGCCGGTAAATCTGGCCGATATCCCCTTCTCCGATTAATTCTCGTGAGGCAGGTTTACCCTCTTGGTCTGTGTAAGCATTGGCTTCTGTATGAGATGGACTTAACTCGTAGGTCGTTTCGTCATTTAAGGTGATGCGTATAAATCCCTGACGCTGAGAGAACGTGCAAGGAACTACTGCTGAGGCCTGGTCTTCTCCGATAGGATAAAGATCGCAGCGAGTATCGACGGTCTGAGCCTGGGCAATTGCCAGAATTCCGAGAGAGGCCAAGGCCGTGATCAGTGCTGCAATCGTAACTTTTGTCTTCATGGACAACCTTTCAAACACTGAGGGGAGTCAACGCTTCCCATTGTTCGTGATAAGTGTATTTTCCGTATTGTTGCAAATCTTGCCTGTCTCTCGCCGAGGCCTGAAACAGAACTCCTTATCAGTACTAACACCTTGCAAGGCCTGCCTCCGTATCCGAGTTTACCCACATAGATAATGGGTACTTATTTAAGGTGCTTTATTTTATATGACTCTACATTCTTGGTTATGCTTTCCTGCGACTATGGCTGATGCTTTAATGTAGAATTTTCATCAGAGACTGAGAAATTACTCTTTATGAGTATTACTAATAGGCTAGAGTGAAGAGTTAGCAAAAGGAGCATGGCAACAACAGCTAATGCTAAATAACGAGTTACTAATTCAACTAAAGCTTTTTGTACGGCATTACTAATCGTTTCCTCTAGGCCATTATTAGTCATTACACGATGAATGACTTTTTCGACTTGTCTGTCAACTCTCTTTCCCAACGATTGCCGTTTTATATCACGCGATCCTTTCATCTTAAAATCCGTCAATTCCGTCTAGAGTAATTATCAGGCTTAGTCACGTTAATTCAGCAAATTATCAGATATCCTACAACTTTCCTGTAATTGGCCTCAATTAAGCTGCTGTATATATATGGGTGAGCTAATTCTAGGCTTGGAAGCGAAATCTCAGGGCTTCTCGATAGGTGCTAGCTGACATCAAATGCTGTTAAGAGAAGAAATGAGTTCTGATGGATTCAAAGGCTGACAGAAACCTCTGGCTGTTCCCCATAGATTTGAATCGCTTCATCTGTTGCGCTCGATATCTGGTGGGTTGCTGGGAGGCTTCAGCCCGATTGTTCAACCCCTTGTTTCGTCTATGTTCCACACTCGGTATTACCTCTCGATGAGCGGAAGAGTAACTTCTCAATTAGCAGTTCCCACTCACCATCACTCTGGTCGCTGACGTAACTTTTTCGGTGGACATTGGCTACTTGAGGCAAACGGCTTATGGTTTTACTCATCCATTTGCCCTCACCCTAGAAGGACCCTACCCCACACTCTCATTCCTTCAGATTCTCTTTGCAAATTAGCTCTTAGAATGTGCACTGACAGAATTAATTCTAAATATGTGACGACTGATACTAATTTTAGATTTGTGACAAAAAAGGCCAAATGTATTTGCGGTCCCCTAGACTAAGCTGCATAGCTGCCAGGTAGCAGGCGGTACTTGCACATAGCAACCAAATATTGCAACAACCCTAATAAGAGGTTTTGGTAATGAGTGCAACTCATTCTCGACAGACTGATATTGTTCAGTTAAATGAAACAATCCAAAGCTTGCAGTTACAGCTCTCTGAAGTCTCAAATAGACTGGCCAAAGTTGAGGGTATTGCAAAATCTACTTCCTCAAATTTTAAAAGAAACGATAATGGCAACGCAGCCTTTCTAGGCACTAAGTATCAAAAGCCTGAAGTCGAACTCGGCATGGCTGATACTTCACGCAATGGTCATTTTCTTGGGAGTAACTACAACATCTCTGATGTCCGGGTCAAGATGAAGAGTGATGGTACCAAACGTACATTCCTGGGACGTAAGTTCGGAGGTCAAACTTTGGACCAGTAACCTATACGAGCCTTATTGATATTCAATCTTCTTGATAATTAAAGGTGGCGAGATTTTTTTATCTTGCCACCTTCTTGCTATTAACAGCTTTTCGCAACTCCTTGATCTAAATGGGTCGCGCATACCCCGTCAGCTTGCTGCGGGGACAAGCGGCCCGCCACCCGATGGGGCGACAGTAGATAGACAGCGTGTATGGAGCTGAAGCGTAGTAATCATTGCGTATACCAAGTTCGCTTTGAAGGAGATAGGAGAAAGATACAGTTTTGAGCTAGAGGAAATGGGAACGGATGGCGACCACATCCACGTATTTGTGGGTGCAGCGCCAAAGTATGTGCCTTCGAGAGTGATGCAGATAGTCAAAAGCATCAGTGCGCGCGAAATGTGCAAGAGATTTCCAGAAATCCGAAAGCAGCGATGGTGAGGTGAGTTTTGGAGTGATGAAGGATATGTCGGAACGGTAGGGGATGGCGTGATCAGTGAGATTGTCAAGAGTTATTGTACGGGAGCAAGGAAGTCGGGAAGCCCAGGAAAGTGACGAGCAAATCCAGCTATCTAAGCTATGACACTCCCGATACCCCGTAACTAGCTGCGGGGTAAGCGCTAGTCAGACCATCTATTCATTGTGCGTTGTTCGATTCAACCTTCGCTCAAAGAAGAATTAGTTACAAACATTTATGAGTGAATTCCCCATTTTTAATCAATATTTTTCTGCTCCTTAACGTCGGCATAAGCACAGAGCCATAAGTTAATTCCGATTATGTCTCCCCGACGGAAAAATAATGGTGCGTCGTAAAACATTTGTATTAGGTACGATCGCGGTTCTAGGTAGTTCTGTACTGCTGAACCAATATGCGAGCGAAAGTTTTGCGAACCCCGAAGGTCCGGACACCCTCCGATTTGCGGTGACGGATGTTGTGGGGTTAGAGGAGTTACAACGGGATTTTGGTCCTTTTAAAGCAGCTCTTGAAGATGTAACCGGTAAGCCAGTGGAGTTTTTCCCGGTAGCCGATCGCGCAGCCGCAGCCGTTGCCCTACAGACCGATGCAGTTGATGTGGTGTTGGCTGGCCCCGCAGAATACGTAGTCTTGCGTGCCCGTACCAATGCCGAACCACTTGTGGGTATTACTCGACCCAAGTACCGCTCGGTCATTGCGGTCCCTGCCGAAGCCAGCATTGACTCCCTCGACCAATTACCCGGTAACACCCTGGCACTGTCTGATATTGGGTCCACCAGCGGTCATCTGGGACCGAGCGTAATTCTGGCAGAGGCCGGTATCGATCCGCTATCCGATCTAGACGTGCTCATGCTGGGTGATGCTGACCTGCAAGCCCTCAAGAATGGCGATGTGGATGCATGGGGTGGTTCCCTGATCGATTACGAGCGCTTTATTGAATCGGAAGGGGCATCGGCAGACGAGTATCCCATCATCGAAACCGGCGACATGCTGCCCAATGATGTGTTTATGGCTAGCGACGATTTGGCTCCCGAATACATCGACCTGCTGGTTGAGCAGATGTATGAGGGGCAGAGCCAGTTGATTGAGGCGATCGTCTCCGTGTCCAGCAACGCTAAATACATCGGGTCAGAAATCGTCCCCGCCGAGGATGAGGATTACGACTCCATTCGCCTTGCTTACCAGGCAGTTGGCGTGGAAGAGTTCTCCGAATTTATTGGCGAATAGTCGGATGAACAACTCTGCACATTCTGTAAAAACGCAGCCCCTCTCCGAATACTCGGGGAACGTCACGCGATCGGTCAATGTCGTTGGGGTTTCAAAGGTATACCCCAACGGCACCCGCGCTCTTGACTGTGTCAATCTAGTCGCTAGACCGGGAGAAGGTTTGGTGCTGCTGGGTCACAATGGCTCCGGCAAGTCTACATTGTTGCGCTGCATTGTGGGTCTGGAACCCGTCACCTCGGGAGAGGTGATCGTGGGGAAGCAGGCCGTGACGGCGTTGATGAAGTCCGAGTTGCGAACTGTACGCAGCCGCATTGGAGTCGTGTTTCAGCACTTTCACCTGGTGGGCAGCTTGACGGCGTTTCATAACGTCTTGCATGGGTCGATGGGGCGCAACCGCCACCCCCGCAACTGGTTCCCGGCCACTGCCGAGCAATCTGAACGGCTCAAAGCAATGGCCTGCTTGGAACGAGTGGGAATTGCAGAGTTTGCCACTCAGCGGGTGGATACGTTGTCAGGCGGCCAGCGACAGCGGGTGGCGATCGCCCGCATGTTGATGCAAGAACCCGATATCGTCCTGGCGGACGAACCGATCGCCAGTCTCGATCCGCTGGCCGGGCGGGAAATTATGGATTTGCTGTGGGACATCGTGCGAGAACGACAGTTAACCCTCATCTGTACCCTGCACCAGCTCGATTTAGCCAAAGAATACGCCAGTCGGATCGTGGGGTTGAGCGGCGGCAAAGTGCTATTCGATCGCCCCCCCGAGCGATTGAGTGCTGCCGAAATTGACCGGCTCTATCGCACCACCTCAAATCCCCAATCCCTCAAACCCGTCCGTGCTTCTGTCTAACCCTGTAGCTGCACCTAATGACCGATTTCGAGACTCACTTGACCGCATTACCTCCACGCTGGAAACGCCCCGGCGTGTTCTGGCTGGTCATTGCGAGCGCGTTTCTCGCCTTTTTCATCCACGGCGCAGCAGCTAGCGATCTGACTCCGCAGCGTCTATTGCGAGGCATCTTCCGCCTGGGAGATTTTCTCCGACAAGCCTTTCCTCCCAGCCCCAACCGATTTGGCAGTATTGTCCGCTCGACCATCGAGACCTTTGAAATCGCTTTAGTGGGAACGGTGGGTGGAGCATTGCTGAGCTTGCCGTTGGCGCTATTGGCCGCCAAGAATACAACCCCTCACTCAGTTTTGCATTCGGCATCGCGTTCGTTTATTGCATTGCTGAGGGTAATCCCCGATTTAATTTGGGGATTGATTTTTATTGTGGTGGTGGGCTTAGGGGCAGCTCCAGGTATTTTGGCGATCGCGGTCGATACGATTGGCTTTTGCGGAAAGTTCTTTGCCGAACGCATTGAAGAGGTCGATCCTGGCCCAGTAGAAGCATTACGGGCGTTGGGAGCTCCGGAATCGGGCATTGTGGCAGGAGCTATTTTTCCAGCTGTACTGCCGTCGTTTGTGGCCACCAGCCTGTTTGCCTTGGAATCATCGGTGCGCTCTGCGGTGGTGCTGGGGCTGGTGGGTGCCGGCGGCATTGGGGTGGAGTTGCAGACATCGATGCAACTGCTGAGATATGACGAGGCATTGACGATTATCTTGGTCATTTTTGTGGTGGTTACGGCTGTAGAGCGGCTGTCAGCCGCAATTCGGAAGGCCGTGATTTAGGCAGGAGTTCATACCTGGCGTGGGTGAGTTCTGCTTGGGGCCAGTACAACATTTGTGATTTTTCAGATTTGTAATTTGCGAGGTCGATGATGGTGACAGCAGTAGAAGTCTCGGAAAACGGGAAATCGGGGGGACGCCAAACGGCTCCCAAGACGGCAATCTGTGGAGCTAAGGTACTGACTCCCGACGGTTGGCTAGAGGAGGCTACGTTTGTCTTTGAAGGACAGCACATCTCTCAGGTCGACCAAGGCAGCGTTCCGGCTGGAGCGATCGAACAAGACGGCAGCGGCCTGATGATTTTGCCGGGAATTATTGATATCCACGGAGACGCTTTCGAGCGATCGATTTGTCCGCGTCCTGGTACAACATTTCCTCTTGAGCTAGCTCTACCAGACACCGATCGCCAGGTGTTGGGCTCGGGCATCACCACCTACTTCTATTCAATGACTCACTCCTACGAGCCGGGCTTACGCAGTCGCGACATGACTCGTCGTCTGATCGACTATCTGTTGGGGAACCCCGGCCAAAGCCTGCTGTGCAATAACCGCATCCACATCCGCCACGAAATCGCCAATGTAGATGGATTGGACGAACTGAAAGACTGGATGGCCGCCGGAAAGGTGCACATGCTATCCCTCGGAGATCACCTCCCTCCCCCCGGCCAAGATAGTTCCGAGCGTATGCTGCGATCGCTGCGGCAGCGGCTGAAGGTTGAAGATAACGAAATTCAAGCGGCGATCGACCGGGCATTATCCCAACGGGAATGCGGGTACGAGGCGATCGATGACTTAATGGCAGTTGCCCGTCAGTACAGTATCCCGACGGCTTCTCACGATGACGATTCTGTTGAAAAAGTGATGACCAGTGCTGAGCGAGGGGTTAGCGTTGCCGAGTTTCCCACTTCGGTTGAGTTGGCTCGATTGGCCATACAGCAAGGGGCTCGGGTCTTGATGGGAGCACCCAATTTAATTAGGGGTGGGTCTCATCTTGGCAATGTTGGAGTGAAGGAAGCGGCGCAGGCAGGAGTCCTCGATATCTTGTGCTCGGATTATCATTTTCCTTCGTTATACCAAGCTCCGTTTCTGCTAGCAGAATTGGAATTAATGACGTTTCCGGATGCTTGGGCCGCCGTCTCCCAACATCCTGCCGAGGCGGCCAGTTTGGGCACTAACAAAGGACACTTAATGCCCGGATACGATGCCGATTTTCTAGTGGTCGAACCCCAAAAACGCTATTCAAAATTACGTGAAGTCTACGTACTCGGAGACTGTGTATTCAGCTCCCCAACTAGTGTTAGCAGTTAGGGTGCCCGACCCACTTGTGTACTGACCGGTTGAAAGCGCACATCGTGGCAAGGTGTCGACAGGATAGCCCCCGACAGATTGAGGAGCGTCCACTCGATTTTGAGCCTGAGTCTTATCCTGGCGTTGATGAGCGAATGCTCGAAACTTATTCCAGTCCGTGATGCGATGGCTGTAGCCAGGGGGACGATATGACTTGGCTCACACATCGCAGGTTTCTGCTTTCGCTTGAGCCACTGGTGAATGGTATTGCGGCTGATATTGAAGTGTTGGCTAGCTTCGCATTTGGGCATGCCATCGAGCTAGATGGCATCCACCACTTTCTTTCTCAAGTCGTAACTACAGCTGCGCGACAGTTCTCAGCCTTTGGTCTACTACTTCAGACTATGTCCTCATTGATATGGCCACCGCCATAACAGGGATTCAATCAATTGCCATTGCAAGTCACTCAGCTCGCTCGGATAAGATGATGAGCTCATTGCTAACTCGGTCTGCTTTACGTCAATTGCAGATTAAACCTTGTTGGCTTTTCTACTTTTCAGACAGCCTCTCATTCAACATAAGAGGCTAATCCCTGGTCGGGCGTTGTCAACCATGTAG
>JBFRWD010000177.1:0-45329 GCA_051439425.1 Synechococcus sp. | reverse complement strand
GAACTTTTCAATTGGAATTCCAGATTCTTCGTCCCGAGCGAGTTCTTCGCTTAACTGTTGGCTAGGACTGTGGTGCTCGGTCTGTTTTTTGTATCGCGACTACGAATGTTTTGTCAGTCAACCAGGTCATGATGAGTTGTCAAGGTTCAGTTAGCGATCGCATTGATGTTTTCGTCTTCGAACTGCAAAAGCTTGCTGCTCTGTATGGATACAAAACAGTTGAGGTGGTAACAACAAGCAGTCATTCGTGGTCAACGGGCTTCGTCACGTTAAGTCGGCAAACAATCAGCGAGTCAGCAACTCCGCTGCAATTGACCTCAATCAAGCAGTCGCAGATACAAGGGTGATCTGGTTCCAAGTTTGGAAGCGCGATCGCAACGTCTCTCGATAGATATTCGCCGACATCAAATGTCGTCTGGGGCAGAAGTGAGCTCTGATTGGTTCAAAGGCTGATAGAAACCTCTGGCTACTACCCATAGATTTGAATCGCTTCATCTGATGTTCTCGATATCTTGTGGGCTGATGAGAAGATTCAGCTCGATTGTTCAATCCCTCGTGTCGTCTATGTTCGACACTTGGCATCACTTCTCGATGAGCGGCAGAGTAGCTTCTCAGTTTATCCGTTATTAAGACTCTAGGAACGTATCCATGTCCTTTAAGCAAACGCCGGAATAAGCGCTTGGCAGCTCTCTTATTCCGTCGCTTTTGCACCAGCATATCGAGGACTCGACTGTTCTGGTCAACCGCTCTCCACAACCAATGCACTTCGCCATTGATGACGACGCGTACTTCATCGAGATGCCATTTGTCGCCTGCACGAGCAAAGCGGCGTTTCAGTTGATTGGCGTAGGATTGACCAAACTTGTGGCACCAGCGACGGATGCTTTCATAGCTGACTGTGATGCCTCGCTGAGCCAGCAGTTCTTCCACATCTCGGTAGCTCAAACAGAAGCGATAGTAGAGTCAAACTGCGTAACTGATGACTACAGCTGGAAAGCGATGACGAGAGTAGGAAACAGGTCGATTATCCATCTTCCTATTCTTCCAGCTTGGGATGCATGCCTGTTACCTTGACAGAGCCCTGCCATCTGTTGTTGGGTCAGGTGGCCGTGAGCCGTAGCAAACTCTCGAAAGGCTTCCAAGTCCTCAATCTTGGGGGCTGGTCCCCTACGACTGTACGACTTGGGGGCAATGGAGCCCGATTGGTCTCGTTGCTTGAGCCAGAGGTCGATGGTGTTGCGACTGATGCCGAACGTACGGCTGATGTGGCTTTTCTTTTCTCCTCGCTCGATTGCTTTGAGGACTTTCAGGCGTAGGTCCATGCTGTAGGCGGCTGGCATCAGCGAGATGACACTCATCAATCCAACCAATATGTCCTAACTGCCTGTTCTCTTGCAATAGCTATCGGGTATCGACCTGTGATGTGTGGAGGGCCCCGATTGGAGAGTATCTCGATGTGGGGTCATCCGATGATGCGTCACGGAGACGCGGGCGATGACATGGCGACATCATGTTCTCAGGTTTGGAATTTGGCTGGTTGCGGAGGTACTGCTGAATGTCTATTGGTTGGACAATCTCGCTGACTACAGCGAATACCTCTTCGAGCGGCACTACGGATTGGCAGGTGCACAAGTGCAACAGGTGCGAGCAGCATGAGGTAAGAGGTGCTCCACGGCCACGAGGACAATATTCCCTCAACAAAATGCTGTCTTAAATTTGGGATTTGCCTCCTTACTCTCCTGACCTCAATCACATTGAGCATTGTTGGGCTTGGATTAAAGCCCGAGTTCATCGCTGCAAGCATTAGTTTGACTCTTTGTGCGATGCTATTGAGCCTGTTCTTCGCCTTGCGTCCTAATTCTTTGGCCATGGCTAACTGGGATGGCGGCGCTCGTGCCCGCTTTACCCCGCATACAGCCTTAGATCTGCCGAACATTGCCCCCAATGCCCCTGCACGCGAAAGCATTGAGGTGCGCTGTTACTCGATTGTTCCGAGTAACCGCTGATTGTCGATCCCTACAGGGTTATTACAACACTTGCGACCACTCTTCGGGGGTGTTGCAATTGATAAATAGTCGGGGATCGGCATCCTCCCAAACGTGGATCTCCTGAGTGGCAAGCCATGCTTGAAACGAACGCGTTCCGCCTGAGATCGCCTCCTCTAGGTTAATCAAACAACTATGCCGATAAAACCCGCACAATGGCTCCCATCCTTTGGGATGGCGATGAAGGAACGCGATTGAGTCTGTAGGCACTTGTCTCAAGCATGCAATGCCTTGTTGTAAGCTCTCGACGCTCAAACACGGAAGGTCACAAGCCAATAGCAATACCCACTCTGATTGCACCACCTGTAATCCACGGGCAAACCCTGCCAACGGTCCGCGAGCCATCTCACTTTCGTTCGGTTCTGCGATGAGGGTGGCAGGCAGGGGTAGGTGTGTATAGCGATCGCTCCACGGAGTTACGACATAGGTTTGCCGCGTGCAAACTGAGGCTATCTGACAAATCCGTTGCAGCAATGGAACTCCGTCTAGCCGCAAGAGTGCCTTGTCTTCTCCCATTCGATGGCTGTGTCCCCCAGCCAGCACAATGGCCTCAATCCCAAGTGTCTTTGCACCGTTAGTATCTGCCAGTGTTTGCACCATTTACGTTGTTCGGATGGGTCGCTAACGCTGTTAAAGTTGCGCATCCGCAGTCTGGTTTCGAATTGCGTCAACAGCTGCTTGCAATCCCTGTAAATGTGTCAGTACCTTGCCTCTCACGAGTAACTCTCGGGCTAAGTCGATCCCCTCGGCGATCGTGCTTGCCCCCCCAGCCAGCCACACGTAAAAGCCACCATTCCACACACAGGTCTCCAGCCAGTCTCCTGCTTCCCCTCGAAGCGCCGCTTGCATCGAGCGTCCCCAGTCCTCTCCTGAGACACACGGCAGCTCCTCTCCTGCCATGCCGAAATCGCGCGGATGCAGCAATAGACGTTCGGGATCGCTGCCGTCAAACCGGTCAATACTGACGATACCAGTTCGGTTGCGCGGTAAGTCACAGCTGCCTTCCAATCCTTTCACCGCGACAAATCGATTGAAACCACCCACTGCTTTGCAGGTCTGTTGTAATAAATTTTCGGTGGGGGGATGGACGTAGCCGGCGATTGTTGTTGCAGTGCCCGTGTAGGGAGTCCAAGCTAATTCCAGCGTGGCAAATGGTGGACGCTTGCCAATTTGATCGCGATAGGTAACGAGTGACTCGGCTGCAGGAAAATGTTGGGGTTGGTACACAAAGCCGAGCTGCTGGGTTTCAAAAATCTGCTGAGACTGTTCTAGAGACAGATCTGTCCAAT
Source organism: Synechococcus sp. (assembly GCA_051439425.1). Taxonomy (GTDB): domain Bacteria; phylum Cyanobacteriota; class Cyanobacteriia; order Thermostichales; family PCC-7336; genus PCC-7336. The sequence continues at coordinate 41,995 of JBFRWD010000177.1, read as the reverse complement.
CCACCCCCAACTGTTGCCACAGTTCGACCAAGCAGATGCCGTGTTTGGTCGGCATGCGATCGCCCCCGTGTTGAATTGTTGGGAAGCCTGCTGCCCCGACTACAAGTGCAGAAATGGGCGCAATCGGAGCCGTTCGGGTTCGGCCGTCGTAAGGAATACCGAATACAAGCGGCGGCTGTCCGTCGGACCGCGGTTGTAACTGCCCGCCTAGCTCTTTATAGGCATCAAACATCCCTGCCATCTCAGCTGCAGTGGGACGTCTGATGCGATGGGCGATCATAAAGGCCCCAATCTGAGCTGGAGTCGCTTCCCCCCTCAGCATGGCTAGCGTGGCACTTTTAGCCTGCCCGCGTGACAGCTTTTTGCCGGTGTGCGGGCCGCTACCGACTAACTTCAACAGATCGCGAAATGTATCGCTCATGGAGGCTCGACTATGGACGTGGAACGAATCGGCAATACCGGATAGCGCAAATCATACACTCAGTGACTGGAAAGAACGGTTAGACATGACGGCACTACCAGAAACTCGGTTTCTACCCTCCAGCCTCGGCGACGACTGTTTCGGGTCGATTGGTCTCCAACAGGGTCTGATGCTGTTGCACCAACTGACAAAAATGGCGGATGGGAGGGAACTCGAGCCGATCCCGGGTGGTGACTAACGCCACCTGTCGGGTCAAGCGTGGAGTCTCTGTTGCTCGGGTCACCAAATGGGGATCGGCGATCGCGTTCAGAGTGGCGGCTTGCGGCAGCAATGCCACCATATTGCCCTGCTTGACGACTCCCCGAAAGGCATCCAACGTATTCAGCTCTAAGGCCGCTTTTAGCTGTAATCCCTGCCGTTGAAACTGTTCTTGCACCAGCCGTTGCATACCGTATCCATCTTTGAATACCACTTGAGGATACTTAGCCAGCGCGTGCCAGGGAATGCTGTCATATTCAGCTAATGGGTGATCGGCTGCCAGCAATACATCAATAGGTTCATCGTACAGTTGCAAGATCTTTGTCTCGGCTTTCTCGGTTAGCCAGCGATTGTGCATGACGAGCGCCACATCGACTAACCCATCCCGCAATACTTTTAAGGCGCGATCGCTGCCCAATGACGTGACTCGTAATTGTACGTCTGGGTAGTCGGAACAAAACTGCTGAAGGATGGGAGGCAAATACGTTGAGCAGGCAGACTGAATAGCCGCAACGCACAGCTCGGTTTGTTTGCCGGCGGCTAGTTCTGATAGTTCTAGGGTGGCACTTTCCCATTCCTGACAGATACGTCGAGCGCGGGCCAGTAGGTGCTCTCCAGCAACTGTGAGCTTAGCTGGGGTCGAGCGGTGGAACAATGACAGCCCTAACTGGGTTTCCAGAGACTGAATTTGTCTGCTGACCGTAGACTGAGTGATATTGCAATGACGGGCAGCCTGCTGAAAACTCCCCGATTCTGACACTGCGAGAAATGCTTGAAGCTGTTCGAGCCTCATAAATAAACCCAGCCACTAGAGTTGGCATGAACCTGATGGAGATGCAGCCAGTCAAAAAGGTCCATCTCACAGACTGTGCAATTGCGACAGCGTTGCCGATGTCTATCTAACCGACGTCTACTTATCTCACCCCCATGACGAGACAGATCGACCGTGAGATTTACCGACTCAAGTTGGCACAGGCCTTGGGGGATTCGAAGTTAGTTTTCGATCAGGGTATGCAAGCAGAGGTCAGGAGATTGTAGCCTCCAACACATTTATTGAGTTAAGGGAACTTATACTCAGCCGCCTGTCGCAATCACTAACGTGCTGGACTGGTTGTGCTGTTGACTTCCTCCCAACGGCTAGGGTCACTCTCAATACAAAAGGGTTTTGGGTGAGAGGCGGCCAGATAATAGCGCGTTGACTCGTGTGGGATGGCACTAACGGAGTCTCTGAATTATGCGGTTATGGGGTTACCTGTGTTAGTCCGCTGGGCTTGTTTTCGCTGTTTTATGCCTAATGACGGTAGTTCAGGAGACTCCAGCTAAAGGTGCGAAAGGCTAGGTTGATTCTCGTTGGGTATTTTCTACCAAAGCTTTATTCCTAATGGCGTTGAGAGTTTGCTGCTCTGGGGGCGATCTGCAAGGCGCGATAGGAATATTTACGTAGAGGTGCCACATCTAAATCGATCCCCTACAATGGTCCCAAAGGGGCTTTGAGTATATTTACGTTCTGGCAATAGCATGGAAACTTCCTACCGTTCTACTGACAACTAGTCGGATCGCGAGTTACAGGTAGTGGAACTCATTGCAACAGGCTTAACGAATCAAGACATTGCCAAACAGTTGGCAATCAGTAAGCGGACGGTAGATAACCACATCAGCAACATTTTAGAGAAAACCCGTACAGCCAATCGCGTGGCTCTCGTTCGCTGGGCGTTGCAGTGGGGTAAGGTTTGTCTCGACGATGTCAACTGCTGTACGCTTGACTCGGGCGAGATCCAGTCTCAATCTGCCTAGTCAGCAGTTTGGCCAATCCCAAATTCTTGTGCAGCGATAAGAGGCTACTCTTTCACTTGTCTTGAGGGTTATCTGTAACATCCACAAGTCATAAAGGTATCTGTAATGCCTGCCACTAGACTGGAGCAGGCAATATTTTTGGTAAAGCTAGACACGGGCTCGTTCGGTTTTCCAGTTGAACCAAATTTCTGGGCTTATCTTATTCATCAGTCGATCAATCACAGACATCACAAATATGTTGTAGTAGCCACGCAGCTTCAATCCTAAGGACTGAGGTGCCCACCTTAACGAAAGAGAGTAGCCTGGCTCTTCATAAACCATGTGGTGCCAGTATCCACTCGGCATAAAGAGTGTTTCTCCAGGTTCGATCTCGACTCGATATCCCTGAGCGGCTTTTAGCTTAGGATATCGATCAAAATCTGGTTTGTGAACATCAATATAACTACGACAGGTGAACGGATATCGGTAAATATTGCATCCCTGTTCGTAGGGATATAGCGTAACGACTTTTCTGCCGTAGAAAACGGTATGAAAGACGTGAGCCATGTCGATATCGAAATGCATTTGGGTGGCAGATCCCCTACACCCAAAAAACATAAAAATAAAATTCTTAGACAACCCATCAACTAATGACGGCAGTTGAATGTCATCAACAAGTTCTGGGATTTCTCTACATATGTTGTAGAGAAACATCCGCAAATCTCGATCATCGTTCAGAACACTGTCAAGAAAACTATCGAAGGGAATTTTCTCGACATTAGACATATAGCTTTTCCCAGCTTTCACAAAGCTAGAATCGTAGACCTTAACGAACTTGTCACCATATTTAGACTTTAAGAACTCGGGTGTCCATTTCTGTATAGCCACCCATTGAGCTGCTATATCTTGAACGATCACAGGACGTTTGGGGGTGAGGTACTTTTTTTCAAACTCCTCGCGGGTGATAGATTCAAGGCGAGGAACTGGACTCAGAGACAGTTCGGGCATAGCACTTTGAAAAATTGATAAACGACTAGACTCGAGATAAAAATTCGCTGTAGGTATAGAGTATTTCTTCTCGTTCCCAGTGTAGAAAATGTCCGGCATTTCGGATCATCTTGTATTCACAGTTTGGAATGTGGCTGGATGCCTCTATAATGTGGTCTCGATCTAAGATGGGATCGTACTCACCACTTACAATCAGCGTTGAAGCCTTGATCTTTCGCAAGTCGATATATTCATCAATATCTTTTACTTGGCTGACGAACTCGCAGTGCTCGTAGAATGATTTGTACTGCTCCCAGCTCATTTTTTGAAACTGATTGACAATCTGTTGCTTATGAGAATTCGAGAGATGCTGGCCAAAACTCTCAATCATCAATAGTGCAATTTTAGAGGTTTGATTTTCCCTGAATAACTGTTGACCGCGATGAATTACATCTAAGATGGCTTCTGTTGGCTTCGCACCGAAGCTACCGAGGATCATTTTATCGACAGAGTCAGGATAGCGCGCGGCATAAGCAGCAGCAATTAGGGTTCCCCAGGAAGCTGCCGCAATGATAACGGCTTGATCTTGACTGACTTTTGAAATGACAGCATGCAGAACTTGAACTTGTTCCTCAAAAGATACTCCTTGAGAACCTTCTATAATGAGAGAACGCCCCTGCCCAGGCATATCGAATACAACAATCGAGTAATCTGCAACAAAATGGCTGATGAATGAACGCCACGAGGCCATCGTCTGCTTAGCCCCGCTTATACATATAATAATTTGATTTGCTTCCCCATAAACTCTGCAAGGCACAAGAAATCTGCCAAAATTAATTTCAAGTTTTGCCTTTCTCATGCTGCATTCACCTTGAAACACCCCACGGACAAAATCTGGCCGTCAATCCAGAAAAATTAGCCATAAGCTATAGATATAGAGTCTACATGGATTTTAGACCGTAGACTTGACCCATCTACCAGCGATAGGTGCATATCCTACTGCTGGTAATGAGGAGGATTCTCTGGATCAAGCAACTGTTCTTGAATGCGTGGATGGCATTGCAGGCATTGATGGATGGTTTTTGCCACTTGGCAATGCCCATACCGGGATTCGAGCACAAACGAGAAACCCTGATCCTGACAGACGTGCTCAATCACGGTTGCATTGTGTCGGCAGTGGTCAATGCCGGGAACCGCTCGGGAAAGATGTTTGGCTACAGTCCTAACGTGCGGGTGAAGGCGTATCGACATTGCGATATGAACGATTTGGCCCGGAAATTGCAGCGCTATTTCAAACCGGACGATCGCATTGTGGTCATCTCCGATTCTGTCTTTTCCATGGATGGAGACATTGTGCCGCTGCCGCAGATGCTGGATGTAATGGCCGACTATCCCGGTAGCGTCGTGGTCATGGACGAGGCTCATGCCAGCGGTGCCATTGGTGCCAGCGGTGGCGGAATCTACGAACATTTCGATCTGCACCCCCAACAGGCGATCGATCGCGGTTTGGTGCCCATCATCATGACGACATTTTCCAAGTTTGCGGCATCGGCTGGTGCAGCGATTAGCAGCCACTCCCAGGCCCTAATCGACTTTTGGATGTATCTCCCACCTCTATCGGCACCATTTCCCTACCCCCGCCCACAACTGCTGCTGCGTTAGAAAGTATTCGCCAGGTGCGCCAGCATCCCGAACGGGTGGCAACCTTGCAAGCCAATACCCGATATCTGCGATCGCGCCTTCAGGACGCGGGATTCAAGGCTATTGGGGAAACCAACGTCATTCCAGTCCTCCTACCAACCGATCTCAATCCCAAAGTGTTTGCCCAACAGATGCTTGATGTCTACCAAGTATGGGTTTCACCGATTTGGTTTATCGCTAAACCTCGCTTGCGCATTACCGCTAACGCTTTGCACGATCGCCAACAAATGGATCGCCTGGTGGACGCGATGGTCAACACGCGGGAGTACATGATGGCAGAAGCCAATTCGTCCAAATCGCCCGTACCGGCTAGTGCTTGAGGCCATCGCTTCCCTCGCTATCCCCACAACTCACCCCCAACTGAATTCAGGGATAATCACCGCACAGATACCGGAGGCGACATGCAAACGGCAGCCTGCGACATTCGGACAGTGGAGACAGACAGCGATCGTGCTGCATTTCTAGATGTTCCTGCCAGAGTGTATCGAGGCGACCCCCACTGGGTGCCGCCACTGCGCAGCGATGTTGCCAAGCAGTTTCAACCCAGCAATCCATTTTTTCATTACGGCCACATGCGCCAGGCGATCGCCGTTGATGCCACTGGGGCAGCAGTTGGACGGGTGGTGGCCGCAGTCAACAAGCGCTTAGTGGAACGGGAGGGACGGTCGGTCGGGGTAGTGGGATTTTTCGAGTGTATTAATAGTCTGGATATTGCCGGTCAGTTACTAGATGACGCCTGTGCATGGCTGAAAGGCCAAGGTATGGAGCTAGCCCGCGGCCCGATCGATTTTTCCACCCACAACAGCTGCCTCTTCTTGGCCGATGGGTTCGACTTGCAACCCCATGTCATGACGCCCTACAACCCGGCTTACTACCCTGTTTTTTTCGAGCAGCTTGGATGGAAAAAGGCTAAGGATGCGTACGCCTATAACCTACCTCTCGATCGCCCTCTAGACAGCATTTACGAGCGGGGTTACCGGGTTGCAACGAAAGCAGGAATTACCTTCCGTCCATTGAATACAAAGGGGGATGGTTTTCTCGCAGATTGCCGAGCTTTCTATCGACTATTCACGCGGGCATTTGTCAATAATTGGAGTTCGTCCGAGCGGAGCGAAGCAGAGTTTTTGGAGGAGGCTCAGTCCTTACGGAGTTTAGTAGACCCAGATATTTTCTGGATTGCGGAAGATGATGGGGAGATGGTGGGGCTGTTTTTGGCGCTGCCGGACTACAACATCCCTTTAAAGCACGTCGGAGGCAGGCTCAACGCGATCGGAATTCTCAAGTTTCTCTGGTTTCGGCGACAGATCGATCGCGGCCGTGTATTGGCGATCGCGTCGCTGCCCGAGTACCGTCGCAAAATGGTTCCCCTTGCTCTGATTCACTTGGGCATGACGGGCGCAACCCAGAAGCGCAGACCCTATCGATCGGCAGAATTGTCGTGGGTATACGAGGATAATTGGCCCTCTCGCAAAGTGATCGAAGCAACCGGCGCACAGATTTACAAAACCTACCGCATGTACGAAAAACTTTTGTGAGTTGTTCTGCAATTATGGCAATCCGCTCTAAGGTCTGGAGTGTTGAGACAGCTAGAATCCTTTATTGGCAGGGAAAAGTGCTTAGGAAACTCTCCATAGCGGATTGCCGATCCTTATACTGCCTGTTCCAAATCACTTCGAACGCGTTTCTCAAACCAATAAGAGTGTCAGTCAATGAAAGCCCTTGTTACAGGAGCGAACGGATTTAGCGGTTCCCATCTCGTACGACTGCTTTTAGAGCGCGGTCACGAGGTGGTGGGATTGGTGCGCACATCCAGCAATTGCGAGCGCCTGCAAAATCTGCCTCTGACACTAGCCTACGGAGATATTTGTGATGCGGACGTTCTCGATCGAGCCATGAATGGGGTGGATGCGGTCTTTCATCTGGCTGCAAAGGTGGATCTGGGGGTGGTTAATGGCATAGAAATGGAGCGGGTGAATGTGACAGGCACTCGCACAGTCATCGAAGCCGCGATCGCTCAATCAACTCCGCCCAAACTGGTGTATTGCAGCACGATTGGAGTCTTGGGAGACACGGCAGGGGTAGCGGTCGACGAAACCTACGTCCGTCAGCAGAAAGAGTTTTCTTCCGCCTACGATCGCACGAAATACGAGGCACAAGCGTTAATTGATGCTGCGGCTGCGCGAGGGCTGTGGGTGGCGAGTGCATTGCCCTCCGGTATCTTTGGAGCGGACGATCCCCACTTTGGGCCGGTGCTCGATCTCTTCTTGTCCGGTTGGCTCAAGCGGTGGCCGGGGGGTGATCGCATCACTGGAATTGTGCATGTGGATGATTTAGCGGATGCACTGATTGAGATGGTCCACAAGGGGCGCAGCGGAGAGCGCTACATTATTTCGGCTGGAGAGCGATCTCTGCGGGACATGTTTGAACTGTTGGGTAAACACACCGGTATCCCTGTTCCGGCAGAGGCCCCCCGGTGGATTGTGCGACTACTGGGACACCTACTTACACCAATGGGGAGACTCCTAAATTGGAATCCCCCCATCAGTCGGGAGCGAGTTCACTACATCTACGATCGGTGCGTGCGGGTGGATGGTAGTAAAGCTCGGCGGGAATTAGGGTGGCAACCTCGCTCCGTGGACACTACGCTATCCGAAATTGCTCGGCAGCGTCAGGCGGCGGCTGGGTAGCGTTCTTCCGTGTCGATGATGCATCCATCTTCCATGTGGATGATGCGATCGGCAAATGGTGTAATCCGAGGATCGTGGGTGACCACCAAAACAGTACAGTCGGACTCTTTTGCCAGACGCTGTAACAGCTCCATCGCCACCTGACCGTTGCGTGAGTCTAGGGATGCTGTGGGTTCGTCCGCCATGATTAGCTTGGGATTGCTCACCAGTGCACGAGCAATCGCCACTCGCTGCTGCTGGCCACCCGATAAATCGGCCGGGCGAGCATTGGCTTTGTCAGCCAGTCCTACGCGCTCTAGTTGAAAGAGCGCCTGTTGCTTAGCGCGAGTCCCTTTGACATTGGCTAGGTTCAAGGCCACTTCGACATTTTCCGAAATCGTCAGAGTGGGAAATAGATTGAACCCTTGAAAAATAAAGCCGATGTTGGAGCGACGAAACTGGCTCAGCCGTTTGCGGGACATGCGAGTGATGGTTTCTCCCAGCAACTCGACATCGCCCCCAGTGGGGGTGAGAATGCCAGCCAAGATGGACAGAAGAGTGGTCTTTCCAGATCCAGATGGCCCCATCAAAAATTGCACTTCGCCAGAGGCGACAGAAAAATTAATGTTTCTCAAAACAGGAACAGGGGTACCGCTAGACCGGTACGTCATTTCGAGCATGCGAGTCGAGATAGCGATAGACTCGCGACGCCAAGTCGTGGGCTTGAGAGCGGTAGCAGAAAGCGTTTGCAATGGTTCGCTCCTCAAAAGATTCATCACCCGCGTGGATGAATTTGACAGATACATAACTTTACAGGATTTTACCCATTTTCGGCGAACAGCCATAGACAGACAGAATTGCCGAGTCAGTAGTTCTACGTACCTGTTCTACTGTTATCAAGCAAAACAATCGTCAATTCCTCATGCATCGATGGCTTAGCGATATGGTGTTCGCATACCCAGGAACAGTCGGCTGAGACATGCTGCCTAGGTGGGGAAACCAACAATATCTAAGCTGAGATGATACGCACCGTATGTGTCGGATAGTACCAGGCTAGTTAACCAAAGTATTTCAGAAATTAAGAGAGTGTGAGAATCGTAAGTGAGTATTCTTGGCTGATGGGATGACCCATTTAATAGGCTGGTTTTACTTTGGTAAATAGCTGTTTCTATCCAGCTCGGTGGCCGATAAGCGGTGTCTGAAGTGCCGGAAATCTCCTTGTTTGCAAGCGCGCCAATCCGCTGAGGGAGGGGTGGTGCATGAGCTATCTTTATCTAGCTGTATGGCTAGTCGTAGCTTCAGTTCTGTATTCGATGTCACTGGATTGGCACGTTACTGGAATGGAAGTGGTCCAAGGTTCGTAACTGACGGCATACAGGGTTGGTCATCATTACATTCATTGGGGGGCTAGGCTGCTGCTGCAGAGGTAAGTGCTATTTGCATCTGCTAGGCAACATTAGTTTCGGGCCTGCCATCGGGTGAATAAGGAATTCAGAGGGGTTGGTACGGCAAACATCAAGCATGCCGCGATCGATTTGAGCATTGCAGCAATTGCTGTTGCTGCTGCATTGGGCTGGTCTGCCTCTTTGCCAGGCCATCAGCTTCAATCACTGGAGGTGGATCGAATCGCTGACGTTGAGCCTGCTTTAACGACAACTGAAGAGAAGCTGGCGCTCACCGAGAATCTGGCAACCGAAGCGATGGTTATAGCAGTGGCCATACCACTGCAAACATTTCAGCTATGTCTAGACCTGACTGCGATCGGAACCTCTGTCCTGACTGAAATGGCCAATACTATACTGGTGCAATGCCCGCGAACTCGGAGCAAGCCAAGGGAAGTCCTGTGCGTCACTGTAAATCTCCTTGTCCGGCAAGCCCCGGCTTTCTAACCATAAGTCCTGAAGCTCCCTCTTTTCGCCTCTCTATTTCTTGCCTTGCCTACAAGCGCGATCCTCGATATTGGGCTTTGCGTTGAATGTTGTAGTAGGCCGTTAGTTGAGGCACAGCATCGCTGCGACCGATGACAATGATGGTGTCATCTCGCTCCAGCGTCAGGGCTGATTCTGGACGGGAAATGAGCTGACCATCAGCCCGTCGTACGGCCACGGCAATAAAGCGCCCCTTGGACTGCCGCTCGATGTCCTCTAGCGTCCTGCCAACTAATGGCGAATTTCCTGGAATCGGTAACTCGTCAATCCGGGCATCTAGCTGAGCGAGCTCTTCGTTTAAAAAACTCATGCCTTCGGCGTTGGAAAGCAAATCCTCAGAGGCAGGATGAGTAATGGTGTGCGCCATGCGTAGGGCTCCGATTGCTGCTGGCATGACGACGCGATCGGCACCTGCCAGCTTCAACTTGTGTTCGGTGCTGGGGGCGGTGCCTCGGGCCACGATAGTGAGGTCGGGATTGAGGCCACGGGCTGTCAGAGTAATAAATACGTTATTGGCGTCATCGGGCAGGACGGTGGCCAAGACTTTGGCTTTCTCTACCCCTGCTGATTTCAAAATCTCTTCGTCAGAAGCACTGCCACAGCGGACCCAGTAACCCAATTCCCGAGCATGGGCGACGCGATCGGAGTCGATATCGATCGCCACAAACGAATGGCGATCGTCCGTTAACTTAGCTGCCAGAATCTCTCCCACATGACCGAAGCCACAGATGATGGTGTGATTCTCTAAATTGTCGATTTCTTTATCCATGCGTCGAAGTTGTAGCGCTCGATTAATTTCCCCTTCCGCCAGCAATTGCACCGAGCCCGAGACAATATAGGCAGCCGACCAAAATCCAGCCAGGATAACGCCAATGGTGAATAGCCGCATTTTGGGGCTGAGGGGTTGGACTTCTCCATAGCCGACACCAAAGATGGTGATGACGGTCATGTAGGTGGCGTCGAGGGGCTTCCATCCGGCGGCAACATACCCCGAAATGGCCACTACGTTGGTAACGGCAAAGAAGACGACTCCAGTAATGATGCGTTTAAAGGAGCGTTGCACGGGCAAGTAGTACGAGCAGAGATAAACAGGCCAGTGTTCTGGCAGACCGGTCCCTTAAGTTCGTCACCGTTGGTTTGTGACAATGACTGTCTTAGGTAGACCTATTGAAGTCTAAATTGGGATAGCAAGATGTAGTGTGAGTTGCCAATCGATTGTCTGTTTGTCCTTCGAGGGCACTGGCACAGCTAGCAAGTTATGCATCTGTCGTTGTTGCCCAATCTAAAACCCGGTTCCATGCCCACCACGGATCGGTATCCCCGGCATCTTTCTGACAGTTAGCGCTGCTGATATATCCAACGTGACCGCCAAATTGAGTGATGACTGAAGTGAGGGCGGGATTGAGATCGCAAGCTGCGCGCAAATCAGGCACAAGCGTCGGATCGAACATCGGATCGTCCTCGGCATAGATAATTAAAGTGGGTTTGTCGAGCTGCGGCAGGATATACAACGGACTTGTGGCGGCGTAGTAATCCTCAACAGTGGGAAATCCTAGTGGAGGAATGACTAGCTCGCGATCGAATCCCCAAATACTGGTCGCTCGCTCGATCGCGGCTGCATCTAGCGCCCCCGGATGGGCATCGTGAATGCGCCAGGCTAGCTTCTTGAGCTCTTGAGCAATCCGTTGTTCTAGCTTTTTTCCTAACGGACTTCTGACTAAGTATGAGAGCGATCGGTGAGATTCTAAACTGGGACAAATGGCTGCTGCTCCACCAATCTCATCCGCCTGCAGATTAGGATGATCGCTCGGGTCTATGCTCTGAGACGCCTTCGCCCCCCACAGAGCCAACTGTCCCCCCAGCGAATAACCCGCTAGCCAAAATGGTGCTGGACATCCCAACGCTTTAGACTGTTCCGCAATACAAACAAAATCCTCTCCCTCATACAACCCATCGGAGGTCAGGGTGGGAGACAATTCTGCGGTTTTGCCGTGAGCCCGCCAATCAAACAGCACTACTGCGTAATTTTGGGCAAAGGCTTTGCGACCCAACACCCGCAAAAACCACTGATTATTCAGCGTTCCGGTAATTCCGTAAGTTGCCACCCACGTGCCGCGCGGTCGCTGAGGCATCGCCACCCAAGCAAAAATTGGCGTCTCCCCAGCTCCTTGGAATATATGCTCTCGGTAGTCTGGCTCGGCTTCAACTGTCTGCTGCTCCCAGGTTTTGCCGGTTTTCAGGGCCGCATAGACGGTCATGGCCATGCCGTCGCGCAGGAACAGCGGTGGCGTATAGGTCGGAAAGGTCATAGGGGAGAGAGGCGAGTTCAATAGTTTCATTGTGAGGGATCGACCCGATCTTCAGAGTAAATGGGGAAGACAGATCGCTTGGTTTCGTTGTCAGCTCGCCGCTAACAGTAACTCGCCCCTGAAACAACTCTGCAGTCACCGTCCGAGAACACGTGACCCGATCGCCCACTGCTGGCTTGATTGATACAGGCTATCGAGGTCGAACTCCGTCACATCCGCCGCCGCTTTATCCAACACTAACCGCCCGGATTTCATCCCCAAGATGCGATCGCTATAGTCAAGTGCCAGCGAAGCTTGATGCAGGTTACAGATCACTGTGATGCCGTCACGATCGCACAGAGAACGTAGTAAGTCCAGAACGATGCGAGCGGATTCTGGGTCGAGGCTGGAAATGGGCTCATCGGCTAGGATGATGCAGGCTTTCTGCGTGATAGCGCGGGCGATCGCGACCCGTTGTTGCTGTCCTCCTGAGAGGCGATCGGCTCGTTGCAAGGCCACATCCAGCAATTGCACTCGTTCTAAGGCCATTAGGGCATCCCGTTTGAGGGGCTGCGGAAACCAGCTCAGCAAACAGCGCCACAAGGGAAGTTCCGGCAAGCGTCCGGCTAAGCAATTATCGAGAGCAGTGCGACGACGCACCAAGTTAAACTGCTGCGCCACCACCGCCATCTGGCGGCGAATACCGCGCATATCCTGCGGGCGGGCCCGGACGATATTGCGATCTCCATACCAAATCTCTCCCCGATCTGGCTGCACCAATCCCATTAAGCAGCGCATCAACGTCGTTTTGCCAGCCCCGCTCGGCCCCAACACTGCTGTGAACGTGCGCGGAGCGATCTCGACACCAATATCTTTGAGTACCGTGCGATCGCCATATTGTTTGGTCAAGCCACTAATTCGAAACATGTAGATAGAAAGTCTGCTGTGAGTTCAACCGGGATATTCAGATTGGGGATGACCAAGAGTTACTTCAAACGATGTCGCAACCACGCACTGATTCCATCGATGGTCGTCACCATCACCAAAATCAGGATTAGCAACGTCGTTAATCGTCCAAAATCCAGTAATTTCAAGCTGACGGATAACTCGTAGCCAATGCCTCCCGCCCCTACGATTCCTAAAATCACAGAGGAGCGCACGTTAACTTCCCAGAGATACAGGCTAATACCGACTAGAGCTGGCAACGCTTCCGGCAACACGGCAAAGGCAATCGTTCGCCAGCGATCGGTCCCCGTCGCTTCCATGGCCTCCAAGGGTTCGGCAGGCAACGTCTCCAGTACCTCGGCATACAGTTTGGCCATCGAGCCGGTGGTGTGGCACATTACCCCCAACACACCAGCAAATGGCCCCAGTCCTACCACAGCGACAAAGAACAGGGCAAAAATCGCCGTGTCGATCCCCCGCAACAGGTTTAGCACCCCTCGTACGGGAGCCCCCAACCACTGAACTGGAGTAACGTTACGGGCCACGATTAGGGATAAGGGTAGGGCCGATACAGCCGCCACCAGAGTGCCGACGATCGCGATTGCCAGTGTTTCCCAGGTTGCGACCGCAAACGATGGTAGCTCGGCAAAGTCTGGGGGCCACAGTTCCGACACCCAGCGAGTGAGCCGGGGAATCCCTTCCAGGAATTCTGCCAGGGAAACCTCAGCTTGTCGGGCACTGGCCACCAGTACTGCCACCAGCACCGCCGTCCAGAACCCCCGGCGCAGTAAGACCCCTACCCCCTGGTTGCGCTGGCGATCGGCTGTCAAAATGGCATCCAGGCGATCGTTCAGCCGCACCTCAGTTTCGGGGGCAGAGGGTGGAACAAGGGGCGGTTGTCTAACCGTCACTGCAATTTACCGAGGCTGGAACCGGCGTCGCGAATGGGCTGATAGTTGCTGCCGTCGGAGGAGATAAAACCGGTGTAGTTTTCGGGTAGGAGAGTCTCGGCGTCTTCTGGAGTAATGCTGATAAGAGCGTCCTGCAGGGCGGTCTTGATCTCTTCAGGCAACCCTCCGCGCACCACAATCGGGTCGTTGGGGAGTGGATCGGACTGCCAGACTATCTTCAACTCTTCCCGTTCGATGCGACCGGTGCTGTCCAGCACGTCCAAGTTGCGGTCGAAGTCGGAGGCGATATCCACTTGTTCGCTAAGTACCGCGATCGCCTGGGCTGCATGACTGGCCCCTTCGCTGTAATCAAAGGCAGTTTCGGGATCGACTTCTAGCTCCAAAAATTCGGCACTGGGGATGAGCCAGCCGGAAGTAGAACCCACATCCGCCAGACTCAGGGAGAGCAGTTCGTCGCTGGCTGCGCTCAACTCAATCGCTTCTGCCAAGGAATCGAATGGAGCATCCGCCTTGGCCATCAAAATTGAGTAGTAGATAGGCTCTTCGTTGTATTTGACTGTGGCGATCGCCTCTAGTGACGGCTCGTTGTGCTCTGCCAGGACAAATCCCCACGGCCCCAACCACGCAACATCCAGCGTGCCGGATCGCAGCGCCTCGGAAATGCCGATCCAGTCTTCTGTTACCACCACTTTGGCTTCCACTCCAGCTTCGGCAGCAATGGCTTCAAACAGGGGCTCGAACTGCTCGCGGGTTTCGTTGGGAGTTGGAAAATAAGGCCCCACCCCAAATTCCAAGACTTCGATCGCGTTTGCAGCATCCCCAGAGGTATCTGTCGACGTCGTCGTTGACGTACCGCCGCAAGCAGCTAGCGCGATCGCCGATATGGCAGCAATGCCAGCTCCCTTCCAACTGCGACCTAGCTGCACCGATCCGAATGAAGGCCTTTGTCGAGAGAATGTCGAATTCTTGGCACTTGACTTAAGCATGTTCACCTTACGTTTGTTCAAAAGTGCGGGGATGTGTACACCACTCCAGAGTGGAGTCGAGTCCGAGTCATTCCGCTCGCAGCTATGTTTGGATAACTGCCGCGATTCGGGGCCGCACTTCCCGCTCAGTTGCAGGCAAAATTTCTGCACACGTCGTCCAAATACCCGATTGCAAACTGTCGCAAAATTCCTCCGGCAAGCCTTCGGAGCGCATGGCAGCGATCGCTGCACTAGTGTCATAGGTCATGGGCACTAGTTGAGGCACAAGAGCATTGACTGCGGCAGAATAATCCAGCCGAGCGTAGTAAACATGGGGCTGACCGTTGTGAGGCGGTCGACCCAACACACCAACATTGCACCAAAAACCTTTCGTGAGCTGTCGCGTCCAAGGCAAGCCTGAATGAGTGGCGCAGATCCCCTGCAGGCCAAGCTCTGCGAGCCACCGTTCGATTTGCGCATCTCCGGTCTCTGTTTCCCAGACAAATTCGTTGACGCGGTCGGGACTGCCGTGACAGAGGAGCAGTCGCTGGGTACGCCAATGAACTTCAATCAGTTGGGGCAACGATTGCAGCCACTCGCGGTTATCTACCGATGTTTTCGACAGCGTATAGTCGTAACTGATTTGGGCGAACTGGCGATCGCGTGCATCGGTATAGCCACAGCCACAGTCTCGCTCGCCATGCCCCACCGAATAGTCATAGTTTCCTTGTAAAGCAATGACGCCCGCTTCCCTGAGACGGTTGATGGTGCGATCGGGAAATGCCCCAAACCCACCCATATCCCCCAAGCAAAATCGCCATTCAAGTGACGACGTTTCCTGTAAAAACTGCTCGACCGCTACAAAATTGCTGTAAGGCCCACCGCAGAGGGCAACACTGTTCACCGAGTCAGGGATCGTTACCACCTGTTTACTCAGCGACTGCGGCTGAGGCGGCAATCCACACCCAGCTTCGGTCATGCCATCTTTATTGGCGTCATCCATACCTCGTACCTCCATCACCTGCTTCTCCATTACTCCTCAGTTGCTCCACCACAAGAACTTCCCGCTCCAGCGGTACACCCAAAACAATGGCGCGCCGTGACAATGTGACGCTGGGCGAACTGCTGGGGATTGAAATCATGAATGGTTGTGGTGCTGCCGTCCCTTAAACGGGCATCCAATGCCAACATTTGATTGAAGTCACAATCGTAAATCCGGCCGTCCCACCCAATCGATACCGTGTTGCGACACATCAGACCGTCAACTGTAGCGGGGTTAAAGGAATTGACGAGTAATTCCATATATCTCTGCAAATTTCCAGACTGCTCCAGCCATTCCAGATATCGAGAAATAGGCATGTTATTGAGGGCAATGAGGCGATCGAACGTCACTCCATGATTGCGCTCTAGCCCTCGCTTCCACTCCTGCTCTGCCCGCTGTTGATTGGTTGCGAGAAAGGCTCCGACTGGATTGGTCATCAGGGTGAGACGCTGTCGGGCATCCCCCTGACCGTACCCCGCCTGATTCAAGCGTTTCAGTACCTCGATTGATTTTTCGTAGGTACCATCCCCCCGCTGTTTGTCGGTGTTGCGCTGGCGGTAGTGGGGCAGCGAGCACACAATTTCCACGCCACGCTCTGCCAACCACTGCGGTAAATCTTGCTGATTGGGCAATAGCAGAACGGTGAGATTACAGCGATCGATGACATGCTTACCCCGCTGGGCGCATTCGTCCACCAAATATCGAAAATGGGGATTAAGTTCCGGTGCCCCGCCTGTGATATCCACCGTATGGGCATCCGTCCGATCCAGAGCTGCCAAGCAGGCATCTACTGTGACCCGATCCATATTTTCTGTTGTGCGATCGGGGCCAGCATCAACATGACAGTGACGGCAGGTCATGTTGCACAACTTGCCGATGTTAATTTGGAAAATTTCCAGTTGGGTGGGAGCGAGGGGATCGTGCTCGCAAGCAGCTAAGGCACAAGCAAAATCTCCCGTTTGCTTCGCTGAGGATAAGTCAACTGCATCTAAGTCCTGTAGCTGCCGTTCGGGAGCCGCTAGAGGCGATCGCCGTCGCAATAGAGATAGCACTCGGTTGGAGCCAGATGCCTGAATGTCCAGAGCGAGCGGTTCCAGTCCGACAGTCTTTGGCTGGGCTGTTTCTGGTGACTCTGGTGTTTCTGGCGACTCTGGCGAACCTTGTGACTCTGGCGAAGACCTGTCGGGGGAATCGACCTGCGAGATATCGGTCACCCTGTCGTTGCTTAATGACCTATCCAATTGGTCCTCCATTGCAAGATGCCTCTCAAAGAGCAGGCTACATACTCAACTGATTGGCGCGATCGAGCATTTGCAGTCCGTGAATCAGGGATGCCCCGCCTCGGATTGCCGATGCCACATGCACCGCTTCGGTCATCTCCTCTAAATCCGATCCCTGCTGCAGCGATTCTTGGGTATAAGCATCAATACAGTATGGACATTGCACAGCATGAGATACTGCTAGAGCAATCAGCGCCTTTTCCCGTTTACTCAGCGCTCCCTCTGCAAACACAGCTCCGTAATACCCAAAGAACTGTTCTGCTAATTCGGGGTTGCCTTCACCAATGTGGCTAAAATTCGGGAGATGTTCGGCTTTGTAATAGTCGGTCATGGTACTGCCAGGAACTGAGAGAGTGACTCGAATCGATGAAGATCGAACCGATAATCAGTTGTACACAACAGTCCTACAGGTGTCTAAACTACAGCACCGCTTGTTGGCAGTCCTGAGATGTTGCTGAGAATTTTCCAAGCTAGGCATGGGTTTGCAAATCTGCAGGAACATGCCATTAAAGAATCATTCCAATCGAGTCGTCCTCATCTATGAGTCCTCGCTGATTTCCAGAGGCTGACGTATTGGGGATGTTGAGACGATGGAATGTTGTCTCCCAGCGGACGATCGCAGTTGCATGCAGCCCAATACTTACAAGATATCTAGATGATCTTTTGTTTAGTGGCCTGCAACCCGATCCGCGTTTTAGTGCCGCAACGGACAAACCACCCGTAACGCAGTGAAACAAGGCTGAACAGAAAGACTTAAAAGCTGGTTGGCTTGCTGCCAAATAGTTGCTGCTTGACGATATGCTCTCATCGCAAGCCGAATAAACCACTAGAGCCGGTAATGCTGAAAGACTTCATTGGCGGCTCGATGGAGTAGCGAGTGTCGGTAAACTAGCTCGTTCATGTCGCTGGCATAGCCCCCACCAATCACGCAAGCTACCGGATAGCCAGCCGCCACACAACTACTCAATACCTGCATTTCTCGGCGGTACAGTCCGGTATTCGTCAGGGCCAGCTTGCCCAAGCGATCGCTCTCGTGGGGGTCTACCCCGGCGTCGTAAAACACGATGTCGGGTCGAAATTCATCGAGCAAGATGGGCAGGTGTTCGGCCAGCTGCTCTAAATAGGCTTCATCTTGCATCCCCACCGGCAGCGGAACATCCAGTGAACTCTGCTGCTTTGTGCCGGGGAAATTGGCCTGACAATGCATAGAAAAGGTGAACACGTTGGGATCGTCTTGAAAAATGACCGCTGAGCCATCCCCTTGGTGCACGTCCAAATCCACAATGAGAATGCGTTTTGCCAGTTGCTCCCGCTGCAAGACTTTGCTGGCGATCGCAATATCGTTAAAGATGCAAAACCCCGACCCGTATGTGGGAAATGCGTGATGGGTGCCCCCTGCAGTATTGCAAGCTAATCCATACCTGAGGGCTAGTTTGGCCACCTCCACGGTGCCGCCGATTGCTCGGCAGGTGCGCCGCACCACTGCTTCACTCCAGGGCAGTCCAATCCGGCGTAATGCTTTGGCATTTAGCGTCCCGTCACAGTAAGCTGCGACGTAGTCGGGGGCATGAACTAATTGCAGCGTCTTGCGATCGGGCATCTCCGGCAAAAAATGCCATTCGGGTTTCGCGATTCCTGCTTGCCCGAGCATGTCAAACAACAGCTTGAACTTGGGCATGGGAAAGCGGTGCTGGTCGGGGAGGGGGGCAACGTAGTCCGGGTGGTAAACGATGGGAATGGGCATGCAAGGGAACGGGCGATTAGTACTGAGGAATGCTGGTATCAACGTGATTCGACCAGGCATCAATACCGCCGTTGATATTGGTAACGTCGGTAAACCCTTGGTTGAGTAGCCAGGCTGTCATTTGGGCCGAGCGTATGCCGTGATGGCAAAGAACGTAAGTAGGGACACCGAGTTTGAGTTCGTCGACGATTGTTGACTCCCATTGCTCGTAAGAGCCCAGGGGGTAGTTTTGAAATCCGAGGTGATTGAGATTGGCGATCGCCAGTTCGCGAGGTTCCCGCACGTCAATCAGCTGTATGTCTCCAGCGGCTGAGGAGTCTAACAATGCCTGCAGTTCTGTCACTGAGATGGATGGCAACCCTTGCATACTGGATATGTCTGTCCTGCGAAACTCTGCAGATTCTATCCCGTAATACCGGCGGCTTTGCGCTGCGCGAACGGTATAAACTCCCATCAGCGCAAAAGATAACGCTACTCCACCGCCTAGAATGGCTGTCTTGCGACGCATCGTTACGATCTCCCGCGCTCGCGGCTCAAACAAATCTGCTACTCAACAAACCCGCGACTTAACAAACCCGCTACTCAACTAACAATTGGACTGCCGTGGTGGTGAATCAAAAACCATTGCCCACCCATGCGCTCGAATATATTCGTAGCTAGCGATCGCGCTTCAATCCGCCGTTTTTTGACGACCTGCAACACATTCTCTACCAATACAACGTAGGCCAGATCGCCATTCACCTCCGCTGAC
Organism: Synechococcus sp.; assembly: GCA_051439425.1. Taxonomy (GTDB): domain Bacteria; phylum Cyanobacteriota; class Cyanobacteriia; order Thermostichales; family PCC-7336; genus PCC-7336. Next base: position 22,335 of record JBFRWD010000177.1, on the reverse strand, counting down.
ATAATCTCGGTTTCGATTTCGATGTAGTCGATATTGCGAAAGATACCCTGCCAAGACGTGCCAATCTTCGTCCACCCTTCCAACGGCAACCGACCGGGATGTGCACACAAGCTAGACATTCCCTGCGACCACACGGCTTCCATCATCTCGAAATTACGTTTCTCAAACGCTCGGTAAAACGCGTCATTTGTCGCCAGTACAGCATCCCGTTCTTTACTCAAGAGGAATGTTCTCCTGCTGTGAACTTGTCACTCAACACCATTGTTAATTCGTGATATCACCTACAGTATGCGCGGGATTGGACGCCATGTACCTCAGGAGAGCAGGCTGGTAGGGCGATCTCCACTCGGTCTGGGGAACGCTTGCTGTGGTGATGCCAGTTTTGCAGTGCGCACGACCTTGCCGTATGAACGACCTTGCCCTCAATATCCAAGACCTCTGTAAATCGTATGGCGATAAACAAGCGGTCGATCGCCTCAACCTGAAAGTTAAGCGTGGAGAGTTTTACGCCTTACTGGGCTCCAATGGTGCGGGCAAAACCACCACGTTACGAATGATTGCCGGGTTGTTGGAACCCGACTCGGGAGATGCGGCGATCGCCGGCCACAGCATTACCGAAACCCCGATGGCAGCCAAACAAGCGTTAGCCTACGTTCCAGACGAACCGCTGCTATATGCCAAATTGCGCCCGATGGAATATCTGGAATTTGTGGCGGGTTTGTGGAGTATCCCTCCCGATGTCGCTCAACCTCAGGCTTACGAGCTGCTGGAACGCATGGAATTATGGGATGCTCGTGACAAATTTTGCGAAAGCTTTTCGCGAGGCATGAAACAGAAGTTGATGCTCGCGGCAGCGTTTATCCACTCACCCACCCTGATGATTTTGGATGAGCCGTTGTTGGGGCTAGATGCTTCGGCGGCCAGGCTGGTCAAAGACATGATTGCGGAATTTATTCGCAAGGGAAATAGCGTCGTCATGACCACCCACATCATGGAAATTGCCGAGCGAATTGCTAGTCGTATCGGGATTATTCGCGATGGTCGATTGCTTGCAGAAGGCTCTCTAGACGAGTTGGCACAAAAAGCAGGTACTACCGACGGCACACTGGAGTCTATTTTCATCAGCCTAACCCGAGATTAATGGGGCAATGGCAACGGACGAGACAGATTGAAATGTCTGAATACAAGCGTCGGGAGCACAGATTGCAGGATGAATGTATTTCCAGTGGGCAGTTTGCCATGGCTTGTACGGCACAAACTCAAATTATCTTGGCGACAAAGGGCTCAGAATCGGGCCGTCATTATTTGGCTGGCCCTACTCGGTTCGGTACTCGTACTGGGCATGTTGGCCTTACTGATATCGATACTCCCAATACTCCCTGATGCCGAGCAATTACGAGCAGGTATTCCCCAATTGCAGGCAACCTTGACGAGTGCTGGTTTCTTCTCTTTCCTGCTGTTTTTATTCTGCCTGTCCTTCATAGGGGTGCTTGCTAGCGGAATGCAACTATTTGGCAGCAGTACCGACCTGGAATTATTGCTGGCGTCCCCCATCCACAATTCCGTAGCGATCTGTAGCGAGTTACTGGAACTCATCATCGACCTAGCGACTATACCGAGTGTTTTATTTACACCGGTTGTAGTGCTGTTACTAGCTAGAGGTATGTGGGAGGTTTTAGGAGGTTACGTGGCGATTGTGTCTTTTAGCACAATCACCGCCAGCCTGGGAATGTCGCTCATTTATCTCGGCATTCGCCGATTGGGATTCCGTACTACACGCTTTCTCGTGCAGGTTTTTAACGGCTCCTTCTTTCTGACGTACTTACTGTTTGCCAACGTCATTGCTCCTGCTTTGGCCAACGTTAACGAGCATATTCCTGGTCGTCAGTATTTAGTGGCCCTCGCTGCCGTCATCCCTAATCTTTTGATCCGCACGACTTTCCTGGAACCACTCCCCACCATAGCCTGTGCGGGCGTCGCCACCCTCAGCGTCATGGCTGCCACCCGCATCATCAGTCGGACAATTGTGAATAGTACGGCTCCTACTCGCGATCGCCCCAAAGAAAAAGCGCCGCTAGACAAGCCCCGTTCACAGACATTTTCAGACAACTTAAGTTGGCTATTTATGGTGAAGGAATGGCGATTGCTGTGGCGAGACAATACGATTCGTGCTTCACTCGTTCTCCAAGTCTTGGTATACGGATACTTCATTCACTTATTTACCCGTCAGCTCGATGGAAACACCATCACCACCCCGATATTTCTCTCCAGCCTGACCCTCTATGCTGGCACCAGTCTGGCCTCGCAACTGATTCGACGCATGGCGATCGCCGAAGAAGCTCGCGAGCTTCTCCTGTCCTGCCCCGTACCACCAGCAACCATGAGAATGTCTAAGCTACTCGCTGCCTGGATACCGGCAATGGCACTCTCATTTCCTTTTATCGGCATTGCCATCTGGCTCGAAGTCCCTTGGATGGTTACGCTCATCATTACCGGTATTGCCACAGCCAGTACTTGCGTTATGGGGTTGTGGAGCGCCCGTGGGATCGATAATGCTGACCTCTTCAAGAAAGGAAAAGAACGGCGACAAGACACTATTCTGCTGATATTGCAATTCCTTCACTACATGCTGTGGCTAGTCGTGAGTGGCGCTAGTGCCGATCATAGTTGGCTGGGTATCGCGATCGCTGCGATCTCTATTGGCTGCTTAATTCCCACTATCGCATTGGCTTATGCCCGCAGCTACCAGCTCCGCAAACTAGCCTATTTTTAAGCTGAGAGTCTCCAAAGATATAAGCACGTGCTCCCAAGATTCAACGAAGCCTCGACTTGATTGGAGCGTCTTTACAAACCCAAAGCACCGATAGCGGCAGCGTATTGAGGATCGGCTTGAGTACCAATGTTATTCGGGTCAAGATTCAGCTGTAGGACATCAGAGGTGCTTAACTCTACCTCAATGTCGGGGGCAATACCCAGTTGGTTGATATCGCGACCGGAGGGAGTGCGGTAGCGAGCAATCGTGACAGCTAACCCCGTCCCCCCCGACAGATTATGAACCGATTGCACGGAGCCTTTGCCAAAGGTTTGGCTACCCACCAAAACAGCGCGATCGCTATCCTGTAGTGCACCGGCTAAAATTTCGCTGGCGCTAGCACTGGCACCGTTGACCAACACCGCCAGCGGCTTATCCGACAGAGCGGAACCGGTGGCTTCAATCACATCGCGCTCGCCGTTGCGATCGTCTACCGACACAATCGCCCCATCATTCATAAACATGCGAGCAATCTCAGTGCTGGCAAATAACAGCCCCCCGGGATTCGATCGCAAGTCCAAGACGTATCCATCAATATTGGCAGCTTCTAACTCTTCTAACGCCGCCTGCATCTCCTCTGCCGCATGGCTACTAAATTGCGATAGTCGAATATAACCAATCGACTGCCCGTTTTCCTGACGAATATCGTGAGTGACAACAGGCAAAGCAATCACTTCACGAGTCACTGTAAAGTCAAGCGTTTCGGTGTCCCGCTTCATCGTCAAGGTGACTTCAGTACCTACCTCACCGCGAATGAGGTTAACCGCCTGGCTAATATCCATGTCGGCTGTACTTTCGCCATCGATCGCCGTTAGGATATCTCCCGTTGTAATTCCTGCTTCAGCAGCAGGTCCCCCTTCTGTCGGGGCAACCACAACAAGTTCTTCCGTTTCCTCAACCGTCCCCAACTGCATGCCCACTCCCGATAATTCTCCAGCTGTCTCAATTTGCATCTGAGAAAAGTCATCGGGGTCTAAAAAGCGGGTGAAGGGATCGCCTAACCCTGAAAGAGCGATTCGGATCTCGGCGTAAGCGTCTTCTTCCGTAGCATAGTCGCGTGCCAGTAATTCGTCTCGGCGAGCCAGCCAGTCAGTATCGTTAAAGTTACCGTCCACAAACTCGCGGTTCACCACCTGCCACACTTCATCCACAATCTCTTTGGGGCTGCTGCGCAGTTCTGCAGAGCTGGGGGAGGCGAGCTGCAAAGACAACACACCGGCCATGGTTAGCGTGGCAGCAATGCGGAGGGACTTGGACAGGGTGTTCATCGGCGTGTTGGCTAGATTTCCACCATAGTAGCCATAGACTGGTCTACGAAATGGTAAGAAATTAACCTTGTCTCCGGATAGTGAATGTGTCATCACCGGATCGTCGTCTCCGATTGTTCTGAGAAGTGATTCCAGAATTCACCAGAACTTATTGGATCGAGTTTTAACAGTAGCTACAGAGAAAAATTGTGGTTAAAACTTTGAGTATGGATTACTAAACCGAACGTTCGGTTTAGTAATTGACATTTACGAGTGCGTCTTCACCACAGCTGCCCCAATCGCCAATGTCTAAGGAACAGGCCATTGCTCAATTCACGCCAGTGTTTAGCCAGCACGGGTATGACGGAGCTACGTTGACTCGTCTGTCGCAAGCCAGTGGTTTGGGAAAAGCCAGTCTCTATCACCATTTTCGTGGGGGAAAGGAAGACATGGCCGCAGCAGTATTAGAACAATTCAATCAAGTATTTACCGCGATGGTGTTGACTCCGCTCATCGCGAACCCGCAGGAGTCACCGCACGATCGCCTGCTGACAATGGCTGCTAACCTACAAAGGTTTTACGCCAATGGAAATACTCCCTGTTTGTTAGAAGCCTTATCGGTGGGAGATGCCAATCAAGTATTTCGCGGTTCCCTACAAAATACGATGCGCGCTTGGATTGCCGCTGTAACTCAGGTCCTAATCGAAGCGAATCTGACCGCTGAAGTGGCTCAACAACGAGGCACAGAAGCCGCGATCGCAGTGGAGGGAGCCCTCATCGTCTCGAGAGTGTTGGGAGATACAAGTGCATTCGAGCACACTCTGGGGCAACTGCCTGCACTGCTATTGCGATCGGTCAACGAAAGATAAAAGGGCGCGGGGGCTAGCGCGGTGCTTGAGCCAGGGTAAACCTACTGTTTAGTTTGGTCACCATAGAAGTGATGGGGATTTGCGCTCTTTCAGGCTGGCTGCAATGTATTTGCCGTGTGATGAGTCTCTCTATAGCAAGCCTGCAAACCACTAAGGACTATACATCCACAGCGGTAATCCGGAGGTCATTAGCTCGAATTCAGCCCGCTGCAATAGGAGCTGTTGTCCGGGTAAGAGTCGTCCCAGTAATCCCATCTTTTTTTGTTTGCCAAATTCCACGAACTTAGCGGTCTTCTCGTTCAGTCCTGCCAATTCCGCTGCCCATCGACGAGCGTCCTCCTCCGTCCCAAGGCGATCCACCAGTCCCAACTCCTGCGCCTGTTCGCCGCTAAAAATCCGACCGTCAGCAAAATCATGAACTGCGGCCAAACTCAGCTTGCGGGCCTTAACAATGGTTTGCACGAATTGGCTGTAAGTACTGTCGATCAACGACTGTAGAATTTGCTGCTCGGACGGGGTGAGTTCGCGATCGAACGACAGAATGTCTTTATAGGGACCAGACTTAATCACCTTGAAAGACACACCGACTTTATCCAGCAAGCGCTCTAGATTGTTGCCTCGCAGAATTACCCCCACACTGCCAGTAATGGTGCCGGGGTTCGACATGATGTGCTGAGCCCCCATAGCAATGTAAACCCCGCCCGAAGCTGCGATATTGCCAAAGCTAGCCAGTACTTTCGTGCCCTTTTCCTGCAGCTCTAGTAAGGCTCGATAAATTTCGTGAGAGTCTACCACCGTGCCCCCCGGACTATCGATCCGCATCATCAGCACCGGGTATTCTTCATCTCTCACCTGCTGAATTGCTTTCAAGACGCGGGTGCGTGTTTTGCCGTCGATCGCCCCCGAAATCTCAATCCGAGCGATATTTTTGCGATTTTTGAAACCGGGCAGTTTTTTCAGCATGGAGATGTTGAGAACGGATATCGGACGGGTAGAAATCGAATCAGAGGTTTATAGTCGATCCGAAACGAAGAATAAGAACTCCAGTTGAGCCGCCAGTCGGAGTCTTCACTGAGTGTACTTGCCGTACGCTCAAGTGCTCCTGTCCCAGCCTGCCGGCACTGTGCGCAGCAAGCTAAGGGGCTTGCTCTACTTGAAAGTCCATCGAAACATCGGCAAACAGCAAAGGGGCGATCGCCGCTGCTTCGCTGAGGGGCGTGTCCAAATTCACCTCAAATCCATAAAACTGATCGAGGCGCGTACAAAAGCCTTCAGGGGAGATGTCTTGAACGTTAGAGCTAATCACATAGCTGGTGGATGGTGCCGACCGAAATGCCGAGAATGCATACCGGCAATATTCCAACTTCTCAGTAGAGCTTGCCTCCAGCCAGGACTCTCCATAGCTATCGCCATCAAGCATCAGCTCAGCGGCAGTAGCGGTAGGGGCAAGCAAAGGAACTAGCAAGCAAAATAGCGTGACTGCACCAACCAGAGTGGCTGCCACTTTTCGAAGTTGCTGTAACCAGTTCTCAGATATCCACATGAGGGGGTAGCTCGTTAAGTTCGCACTATGCAAGTGTATCGCGCATCTTAAGAAAACTTCATCAAAGCATTCCATACGCTCCCACCCAGCGATCCAATCTCAATATCAACTCGGCTCCGTGCCCTCTCCAGTAGACGGTAGATACAGCCTAGTTATGATGCGCCTCAATACCCAACTGGGTTAGGCGACATAGAGTCCTATCAATAGGGACTCCAATTATCCAACAGGCGAAATATTCAAGACCGCACAGCATTGTGGGTCCGCATCAAACTCTACTGGACATCTCTGTGGGGAAATCAAGCACAGGTAGCCTAGGCATCAAAACGAGGAGCAATCTCCAGACACACTCTTATCTAGCTGCATCGCATAACGAGCAATTGAGATGCGATCTCCATCACCATCGTAGAGGTTGTTCAACCACAAGTTCTATGATGTTGAAGCGCTACGCTGTCATCGCAGCGCAGCATCGTTTTGAGTCTGCAGTATGACCGTCCCCCCCATCTCATCCCCTTCCTCTGAGCTGCTCGCCGAGATTGACTCCTTCGTCTACGACGAACGCGGTTTAATTCCCACCGTTGTGCAGGACTATCTGGATGGCACCGTATTAATGGTGGCTTGGATGAACCGGGAGTCTCTTCAAAAGACGATGGAAACGGGCGAAACGTGGTTCTGGAGCCGATCTCGCCAAGAGTTATGGCATAAGGGAGCCACATCCGGGCACACTCAGCAGGTACGAGAGCTGCGATATGACTGCGATCGCGACACCTTGCTTGTCATGGTGGAGCAGAGCGGGGATATTGCCTGCCACACTGGCGAGCGCAGTTGCTTCTTTACTCCGCTACAGTCCACCTCTGAAGTGGCCACTGCAGCCGATACCCTCTCGCAGGTGTTTGCCGTTATCCAAGACCGTCAGGCTCATCCCAAGCCAGATTCCTATACGAATCGGTTGTTTGAGAAAGGCGATAACGGCATATTAAAGAAGATCGGTGAAGAAGCCGCTGAAGTCGTCATGGCTGCTAAGGACGATGACGCTGATGCGCTCGCTGGTGAGGTAGCCGACCTTTGGTATCACTGCCTCGTTGCTTTAGCCCACCACCACGTAGATCTGAAGGATGTCTATCGCAAGCTCCAAACCCGCCGCTAATCGTTCCGTGCTTGAGACCGTGGACAATGGCATTCAAGATAAGGGAGCCCTGGAACAGGAGGCCCTGGATAGCAGGTACCTACGGGTCTATGCCAATCAAGCCGGAGAGGTCGATTTATCGACACCCGTGGCTCCACTTGCCGATTATTTGCGCTCTCACGAACAGTGGATCGAGCCTTGCTTTAAACCTCTTAAGGTCACTCCGCTCACCCCAAAGTCTTACCAACTTAAGTTTTTCCGAATGGGGGCGTTGGGATTTGAGCTGGAACCCTGTTTTGGGATCGAAATAGGGTCTAAGGGCGATCGCCTATTTTTCCTGAATTCCATCCCGTTACCTGGCGATGACGAGCTGCCATATTCTGTCGATTGTTCCTCCGAGTTTCGATTGGAAGAACGGCAAGAAAAAGCAGCTGCTGTTACACGAGTATTCTGGACGCTGCATCTCGATATCGTAGTAGAGTTGCCTCGCTTCTTACAGCTACTGCCGCGCAAGCGCGTGCGATCGGTCGCAGAAGCATTGGTGAATCAGGTGGCACGCCGCATGTGCAATCGTCTCACTCAAAATATTTGTCAGGACTATTACCGATGGCAGGAGAACTCCAAGGCGGCGTAGTTCTTAGTTAATCTGAGTTCGACAACCCTCATTCCTAACCCTTCATGGGAGAAGAGAGCAAGAGATTTGAACCCCAATAGTTTCGCTGTGATGCGAGGCAATTATCCCGATCGAGAGTTCCCTCGAACTGGTGTTTGGTCAGCCTTACTTTGAAATGGGCTCTCTCGGAAAAGGCGTTGCGATCATTGTTGAGGAGTGCGCTTATCCCTTCGCGGTGGCCAGGCGATTGAACAAAGTCGAACTGGCTTCGTTCAAGCCAACCACTGTGACGTCAACCCCTTGACGACGGAATCGCTGCACGGTTTTGTCGAGCACTTCTACAGCCCCTTGATCCCAGATGTGAGCATTACTGAGATCGATGGTGACTTGCTCAACGGATTCATCGAAGTCAAAGGATACTGAAAACGCGTCACGAGAGACAAAGAAAATTTGTCCTGAAACTGTGTAGGTGCAATGAGCACCATCGTCACTCAAGGCTTTATCGACCAGAAACAGTTTGGCCACCTTACGAGAAAAGAAAATGGTGCTCATCACAATGCCGACGCCAACCCCAAGCGCGAAGTTTCGGGTGACAATAATCATCAGCATTGTGTTGATCATGACAACCACTTCGCTGCGAGGCACGCGTCGAATATTCGTGAACGACGACCAGCGAAACGTGCCGATCGAGACCATGATCATGACGGCTACCAATGCTGCCATTGGAATCTGTCTGACCCAGTCTTGCAAGAACAGAATCGCAATCAGCAAGAAAATGCCTGCCGATAATGTGGACAAGCGACCGCGACCGCCCGATCGCACATTGATGACCGATTGGCCAATCATGCCGCATCCAGCCATACCTCCAAAGAAGGCCGTCACTATGTTTGCAACACCTTGTCCTTTGGCTTCGCGGTTTTTATCACTCGGTGTATCTGTCAGGTCATCTACCAAGGAAGCCGTTAGGAATGAGGCGATTAAGCCGACGACAGCCAGGGAGAACGAATACGGCAGAATGATTTGTAAGGTTTCCAGGTTGAACGGCACATTGGGCAGCGCAAAGACGGGCGGTGCGGTGGGGAGTTGGCCCATATCGCCTACGGTCGGAACATCTAAGCCCAACGAGATCGCGACGGCGGTAATGACCACAAGAGCAACCAGCGGAGATGGAACAACCGTTGTGAAGCGAGGAAGTATGTAGATGATACCTAAAGCCGCTAGCACCAGTACGTAAACCATAGAGGGAACGTCCGTGAGCTGGGGAAGCTGTGCGAGGAAAAGCAGGATGCCGAGGGCATTGATGTAGCCGATCATCACCGAGCGAGGCACGAACTTCATCTGACGGCCCAGCTTGAGAAAGCCGAAGATCACCTGGAATATCCCCGTGAGGAAGGTTGCGGCAAGGAGATATTGCAATCCTTGTTCGCCGTGATCGGCCACGAGATCGATCATTAGCAGTGCCATCGCGCCGGTTGCCGCTGAAATCGATCCGGGCCGGCCACCGAGAAAGGCCGTGATGACGGCAATGATAAATGAGGCATAGAGGCCGACTTTGGGATCGACTCCAGCGATGATTGAAAAGGAGATGGCTTCTGGAATGAGCGCTAGTCCGACCAAGGCTCCGGCGAGGAGATCGTCTTTAGGGTTAGCGAGCCACTCCCGTCTGAGGGAGCACCAAGAGGGGAAATAAGCGGTGAGATTACGAGTGTTCAAAGGTTTTCCTAATGAAGACGCCTAACTTGAAACATTGAGTCGCAGCCAGAAGTGCAACAGCACTTTTGAGCCAGTTGTCCGAGCCATCAGTAGATGCAAACCATAGAAAATTTCAATACTACTGGCATGATTTGCTCTCGATGTCGTTACCGTGCCGTGCCTCGATATTGTGGTGGAACGCTAGTAGGGTAGACCAAGCATTAAAAAATATTAACAGAACTGTCAAAATAAGATCGTTTTCGGTGCGAGCAAGGGGAATTGACGGTGCAGAATGTACGTTAGCTTTGAACTCTCGAATCCAGCATCTCAAGTGAGTGGTTGTTAACTGAGTTGAGCCGCTGCTTCGAGCAGTTGACGACCCTGTTGCATAATCTTTTCCCCCCACAATTTGCCAAGATTGCCACCAGGGCATATCCACTCCGGAGCTGGAGAGTCAATCGCACTTAACAGGCGGGTGGTACTGCGCAACTGGCGAGGCCAGTGAAAGGTTTTGGGTTGCCGGAGAGGTACGAGCTGACCGGACTCGTTGGGCAATAAGTGACGACCGGTGAATAGGACGCCACCGTCTTGGCGGTACAGGACGCAACTGGATCCAGGCGTGTGACCGGGAGTCCAAAGCACCTCTATATCAGGGGTGAGTTCGAGGCGATCGCCAAACGTCTGCAGCGGCAAGTCGGGTAACAAGTAGGCCTCTTGTTCTTGGATGACCACTTGGCAGTCAAAGAGTCGTACCAGCTTTGCCACGCAAGCATTGCTCGACCCAGGCTTGCCCATAGCCGTGCGATGAGTCAGGATGAGCCACCGCACCCCTCCCAACTCCTCCAAAAAGCTGCATACGTCGTCTGTGGGGGCCGGACAGTCAATCAGTACATTTCCATCGGTAGCTTGTGAGCCTGTCTTTGCCGCTGTCATCGAGCGGTTGAGGGCATACGCCGTTCCCCCCAGCGTTTCTCGATTGGGACGAAACGCGATGATAGAGGGACGAACTTGCTTGTAGAGATACATTTAGACTTCGAAAAAAGCTGACGGCAAATCTATTGCCTCAGTCCTAGGTGTTCGGTCTTCCTGAAATTCCAAGCTTCCGAGCGGCAACCTGGCTCAGAGCAGAATACCATAACGTAACTTGGTGCAGGCAACAACGTACCCACTGTGCCACGTTCTCAAGCGATTCGCTCGGCTACCCCGCGACCAAGCTACCGAACTTCGACTTCTCCATTGGCCACGATAAATTGCTGCTCTCTCACTTCTCCCGCATCGCCCATACGACCGACATCTTCGTTATTCAGGGTGACCAACACTCCACCAGCATTGCCAGCCCTAAGCACTAGGGATTCGTCGGCTTCCCATTGTTGCTCAAAACCAGGTTGCAGCGTTCCTTCAAAGACGGTTTCGCGATCGGCCACAACCCGCACCCACGAGGCTGCGTCCACCACCTGGATGCCAACAATCAAACCCTCTACGATTTCTTCGGGGGTCGCCGTTGCCGTCAGGGAATCATCACGGGCTGGGAACACCCCTTCAATGTAAGTCCAGTCTTGCAGGGTCGGAAACACATCTTCCGAGCTAGTAGTGGAGGATAGTGCAAGATCTGACGATTGATTGCCGTAGCGATCGCCTCTGCCAGTCAGGTCATCCCCTCGGAACGTTTCGTTTCGAATCGATGCTTGCGGACTTGCCCCCGAAAGGTCGAAGGTACCGTTGCGATCTAAAAAGACTGCAATTCCCCCAACAGCTCCCACAACCAGAGCAACATACGCAATCCAGGCATGAACCGGTCGAAGTTGCATCCCTACCGGCCTTCGCCGCTTCTGTTGACGCGGGGGTGGAACCAGTTGTGCTGCACTAGCGAAGCGGCTGGCCAGAGCATCTCCATCTAGTCCTAGATAGTTGGCATATGCTTTGATAAACCCGCGCACGTACACTCGCTCGGGCAATCCATCCAATTGGCCCGCTTCCAACCCTCTTAGAAAATCCGGGCGAATGCGAACCGCACGCGAGGCTTCTTCGTAAGATACTCTTTGGGCACTGCGAGCCTTGCGAAGCAGCGAACCAATTTCAATAAGAACATCATCGCAGCGAGAATCGCCATCGGTAGAGTTAACGCTAACCATGCCTGACTCTTAGGGTTAAGTTGACAGAAGAGTTCTAAGTGGTGAGGAGAATTCGTTGACTGAGTTGATGTGTTGTACAAGCCACTCCATCGCGGTGCAGGAGTAATTCGGGCTCAGTCCCCAATACATTGCCCCTCAGCAACCGCCTAATTGAACCCGCAGTTCAGGGTTACTTAACAAACAGGGCTAACGAACAGAACCTATGCAGCCTCCGGATGGGAGGTCTCTGTCGTACATGGTAGCCAAACCCACCAGAGATCGCTGGAAATTGTATCGATCCGTGACAGATGCGTTGCAAGACTTATGATGCCTTGGACCTTACTGCACTTGCCACTCAGGTTCTATTGGGTGAGACGCGTTCGCTTCAAGCACCGTTTTTTGCCTATCCATGCAAAAAGAAGTCTTTCAGCTCGAAACTGTATAGTGCTCAGCAATCCGCTATGGAGAGTTTCCTAAGTACTTTTCCTTGCCAAGATAGGGATTCTAGCTGTCTTAACACTCCAGACCTTACAGTGGAATGCGCTATAAAGTCTGTTTGCGATGGCATTGCGACACTGAGACAACGTAGCGTCAAAACAATATTGGGGTCTAATTTAGAAGCCAGTTTCAGATTCGGACGATTCAGATTTCAACAGACACACTTCTGAGGCACGCAGAGGCCGACAGCTGCCAGATGCCAATCCTGTCAATGTTATAGGGCCGATCGCCTCTCGATGTAGGAATAACACTGGATGCCCCAGCAGCTTCGCCACCCGTCGGATTTGTCGGTTGCGGCCTTCCTTCAACACAATTTTGAGCGTTGTGCGATTGTCAGGCGTGCGGGAGCGGGACGATCGTCCTCGCGGAGAACGTGATGAAATGGGTGTGACTTCGGCAGGCAGTGTTACACCATCATCCAGCTCTACCCCTTGCCGCCACTGGTGTAAAACCCCTTTTGATGGGTGACCTTTGACAACCACCCGGTAGGTTTTGGGCAGGTGGTAGCGAGGATGGGTCAGCTTGAGAGTTAAATCACCGTCGTTCGTCAGCAGCAATGCTCCAGTGCTGGCAGCATCCAATCGGCCCACCGGAAACCAACGCGTTTGCGATCGCCATTGACTTGGCAGGATGTCCAACACGGTTTTACGTCCGTGCGGATCGGTACAGGTCGATATCACGCCACTTGGTTTATTGAGCAGCACGTAGCGTAATTGGGGTGGGTCTGAAGTGGCATACTCCCCCCTACTGGTGGTGCCTTCTTCGCCAGGATGGTTGGCAGGTAAGGCAAATTGAGCTAGAGGACGACCATCGACTGTGATGCGATCGTTTGCTGGATCGGCCTTTAGTCCTAACTCGGTAACAACTGAACCATTCAGGCTGACCCGACCGTCACGAATAATAACTTCTGCTTGCCGACGAGAGGCAACTCCCCAGCGAGCCAAAATTTTTTGCAGTCGTTGCGGCTCTCCCATAAGTGATTTGAATAGAGCGCTAGCTGACTTTGGCTTCGCTAAACCCTTCTGGGCCAGCCAGATCGCCAATAATGGAGTAGACTAGCCCGCAATCAAATTCTTCCGCCAACCGGCAGACTTCTTTCAAATCGGCGATCGACCAAATACTCCAACTGCCGCGTAGTTCGTCATTGACGCGAACTTCGACTCGATTGCCTTCAATGTAAATCAGGCGCTGGGAGGCGCGGGCTAGTTCTGGCTGATGGCGCAGGGCTTGAACGGGGTTAACCCCGAGTGCATGCAAGGCCGCAAGTACTTGGGGAAGGGCTGCTAGGGTTTTCTCGCGGGCTTGTTCGGTTTCTTCTTTGATGGAAGCAAGTAGAGCTTCGGTTACAGTTTCGTTCAGGCGCTTCAGCGATTCGAGGGCTCCTAGTGAGTCATCGTGGGGGCGCTCGCCCAACTGTTCCAGAACCTGCCGCCAATCCATTCAGTTGCATCGCTAATGCAAATCGATCATAACAAACCTCATCGATCGCCGTTACTGTTCTGTTCAGATGACGTGTGACGGCTCAAGCCATTACCTGTCTACCTTTCAAGCGACTGGAGACCCACCCACCAACTGAAGCGCCAGCATTAAGACATCTGGAAAATAACCGACTTTTTTGAAGCAAACGATACCTTTCTTCTGAAATAGAGCGATCGGCAATCCACTATGGAAACTGCCCTGACTACTTTTCCTTGAAAATCAAGTATTTTCGCAGTCTCAACCCTCCAGACTTTACAGCGAATTGCCATATCAACTCCGACTCAGCGAGGTGTAACAGCTATCACATGTCGGCTAAGGATCCGTAATCCTGCTGAAATGCAAAAAATGCATGTTCTGTTTCCGATCCTTCTTGCCAATGCGAGTTGGTTAACAATACAGCATGCGTCATTTCAGTTAGGACATAGGTTTTCGATTGCAGTCAGGGTTGAACATAGCCGAAATGTCCGCAGTGATGTGCTCACTGCTCTATGTACCGGTGAGACTTGCTTTACAGACGCTATAGCGAGCCTTAAATTCCCGTTGTCGTATGCTGTGTTCCACGAGCTTGAGAGGATATCCGCGGTTAAGTCGCTGCGAATCCGAGAGGCGATCGGTGTCCAGTAGCTGGGGGAGGTCGAGTCCGGCCAGTTCGGGAACGTAGTGGCGAATGTACTCACCCTCCGGGTCGTAGCGTTTAGCTTGGGTAGAAGGATTAAATATACGCAGTGGCTTTGGATCGATTCCTACACTCGCACTCCACTGCCAGCCACCGTTATTGGCAGATAAATCGCCATCCACAAGCTTTTGCATGAAATATTGCTCTCCCCAACGCCAATCGATCAGTAGATCTTTGGTCAAAAAGCTGGCAACAATCATCCGGCAGCGATTGTGCATCCATCCTGTTTGATTCAGTTGGCGCATGGCTGCATCCACAATTGGGTAGCCGGTTTCCCCTCGACACCACGCCTCAAAGTGTTCGGTGTCGTTATCCCACCGGAACGTGCGGAACAACTGGCGATATTCCTGCGTTTCGAGTTCCGGCCAATGTACTAATACGTGTTTGTAAAACTCTCGCCAGCACAGCTCCTGTCGCCAAGTACGCAGGCCTGTTTCTGCTTCATCGCTACGTACTTCGGGCTCGGCATTAATGGTTGCTTGCCAGGCTTGGCGGGTACCCAATGTTCCCCAGCGGAGGTGGGGACTGAGTCCGGAGGTTCCTGGGAGGGCGGGAAAATTTCGGCGATCGCCATAGTCGAATACCGCCCCGCTCGACCAAAACGAATCCAGCAGATCGAGGGCTACAGCTTCGCCTGCTGCGGGTAAATCTTGGTCACACGTCAGACCCAGATCGCTCAAGGTCGGCAACGGCAGTGAATCGAGTTCGGGAGCTTGCAGGCGATCGGGAACGGGATGCGGGGAGGGCTTGGCGTGGCAGGACCAGTTGCGCCAAAACGGTGTGAAGACAGAATAGGGCTTGCCTGCCTGTGTGGTGATGTCCGCAGGATCGTGCAGCAAAAGGTCTTGGCAGGAACGAGTGGCAATCCCATCTGCCGCAAGGGCCGCATGAACACCAATATCTCGAGCCACAGCGTAGGGTTCGACATCAGCATTCCAAAACACTGCAGCAGCTCTGCTCTCCTGCACCACATCGCGCAGTATTGGAACCGGCTGCCCCTGCCGAATAATCAGCTGTCCCCCAAGCTTGGCGTAACTCTCCTGCAGCTCAGTCAAAGACTCCAGCATGAATTGCACTCGACACGGAGCGGTATCCGGACGAGCGAGAATATCTGGATCGATGATAAAGATAGCCAGAACTTGCTCGTAGCCTTGAGTCGCTAGCCACAGAGCTGGGTTATCGTGCAGGCGCAGATCGCGACGGTGCCACACTAATGCCAGGGCATTTTGAGTCATGCACGTATTCCTTATGCCATGTGTTGACCGGTCACTTATGGCTCGGCCCAGAAGCGATCGGAGAGGTACTTGTCAGCGCTATCGCACAGTACGGTGACGATAATGCCAGATTCCAGTTCCCGAGCAATGTCTAACGCTGCCAGCACGTTAGCTCCAGCAGAAATCCCCACCAGCAGACCCTCTTCACGCGCCAACCGCTTGACCATCTCTTGAGCAGCTTCGGTGCCTATTTCAATTTGGCGATCGGGCACGAGCGGATCGTAGATGGGTGGAACAATTGCCGTTTCCATATGCTTGAGCCCTTCCAATCCGTGGAAAGGAGAGTCCGGCTGCATGGCCACAATTTGAACGGCAGGGTTAAACTGTCGCAGTCGTCGTCCGACTCCCATACAGGTGCCGCTGGTTCCCAGACCTGTAACAAAGTGAGTCACCTTGCCATCAGTTTGCTGCAGGATTTCCACGGCGGTGGAGTTGTAGTGAGCTTGCCAATTGGCAGGATTGCTGTACTGGTCGGGGTAGAAATACAGCTCGGGGTTGGCCTGGTAAATCTCTTTTGCCTTCAGGATGGCACCGTCTGACCCCGCGCCTGGATCGGTCAACACGAGGTCGACACCATATGCGCTCAAAATTTTCTTGCGCTCTTCACTGGCATTTGACGGTAGGGCGAGTTTGACTTTGTAGCCCTTTGCAGCCCCAATCCAGGCGTATGCGATCCCAGTATTGCCCGACGTTGCATCCAAAATAACTTTATCTGGGGTGAGGGCTCCGGATTGCTCTCCGGCCTCGATCATGTTGAGAGCAGGCCGATCCTTAACGGAACCACCAGGGTTGTACCACTCTGCTTTGCCGTAAATCTTGACGGAAGGCGGCAAATCGATTGTGACACGACGCAAGCGAATTAGAGGGGTGTTGCCGACTAAATCCAGTGGACTTTCGACAGTGAGAGCCTGTGAGGGGCCGTCAGGGTGAGGCACGAAATCGTTCCATAAATCCGCCTTTTGAGTCTAGGACTTGGTCTGAAATTAAGGCAAGTAGAAGCTTGAGATCGCTTCAACCTGCACTAGCGATGAGTGTTTCCACTCGCCTCGGTCCATCAACCTCAGTCACCACAATCCCAGTCACCAACCCTAGTCACTACCTAACTATTGGGAACAGGAGAAATCGTGACGGATTCCGGCAAGGTTCGTGTTGTACTGATGCCACGTTTTTCCAGAACCACCTGCAGCAGACCATTGCGTACGGCAGGGGTATTACCGCTGATGCGAATGCGCCCTTCATAGATTCCGGGGGCAACTTCGGTCATCTCGGTATCCGGAATAACATTCGGAATTCTAAACGCTGCACGGGCTCCCTGTTCCCCTCGCATTCTGACCTCCAAAAAATCGTTGGGGCGCAACTCGCGTCCGTTGGCATTGGACGAAGATGCGAAAATCAGAGGCTGTCCTCCCGAAGAAGGGTCGAGAATAGCGGGTGATTCTGACGCAGAATTAGCTGGAGGTGGAGAGGGCGAAGCCGGAGGATTGACTGGTGCAGAGTTGGTCGCTTGTGGGGGAACCGGATCTGGAATTGGAGGAGAGGATACCGCCGGCGGAATAGATGCCGGTGGAGCGGATGCGACGGTGTTAATGGCAAAAGGGAAGACTTCGGCGTGATAGGTGCCGCGATTGTTTTTGGAAAACGTAACGGTTAATTCGGGGCTTTGCGCAAAGTCATTGGTGGCGATTGCGTAAGTCCCCTCGTACACCCCCGGACGAATTTCCTGCATGGGCTGCTGGGTAGCAAACTCTCCTAAATCGAACATAGCAACAGCTCCCGGATCCCCCTGGATGCCAACCGTGAAGATATCGCCCACTCGCAGATTCCGCTGAGGGCTGACAAAGATACTGGTAAATGTGGGGGCGTTGGCAGCAGCAGGTGGTGCCGGTGTTGTGCCGGGTGGGCGAGCTGGCAAGCTGGGATTGGTGGCGATCGGCGGGGGGGGAGCCGCGTTACTGGGGGGATTGGTTGAGGGGTTGGGAAAGGCCGGATTATTCGGTTCTGTGGAATTGTTAGGCGTAGGAATTAGTGCATTCCCCAAGGCCAGCGCGGGCAGTTGACGCTGGCTGCGGGTGACTTCTCCATTCAGATCGAGGCGGACGGCAACAGAGGGATTGGCGATCGCATCCTGAGGCGTCACGATATATTCTGCGCGATATAGACCGGGTTCTACTTCTTGTAACGACTGCTGAATTGAACCGGCAAGCAAGATTGCCCCTTGGGCATCGGGCGTTCCTTCCACCTCTACGATCAAGCTCTCACCAGGTCCAACGCTGCCGGTCTCGGGAGAGACGCTGATGGAGGCAATTTCGGGTTTCGGCAGAGGCTGTGGCACAACTTGGGCAATGGGTGGATCGATATCGCTCACCTGCCGCTGGGCTAGCAATGCTTGGTGTAGCAGCACCGCCCCTTCGCCACGACTGAGAATTAGGTTGGGATTGAGTCGCTCGGGATCGGGAACATTGACGATCAGACCAGCCTCCCCAGCCATCGCGATAAACGGATAGCCAACCTCGGGAACCGCATCGCTGTCGTCATATAGTTCCAGCCAACGGTCGATAACT
Organism: Synechococcus sp.; assembly: GCA_051439425.1. Classification (GTDB taxonomy): domain Bacteria; phylum Cyanobacteriota; class Cyanobacteriia; order Thermostichales; family PCC-7336; genus PCC-7336. Next base: position 3,837 of record JBFRWD010000177.1, on the reverse strand, counting down.
CGTTCGCTGGGAAGCTGCAGTTCGAGTGCTCGCACCATAATGGCGATCGCCTCCAGCTTGGTCACATCCCCATCAGGCCGAAACCGATCCCCCTCGAAGGCTCGCATGATTCCCCCCTGCATCACCGCCTGAGCCGTGAAAAAGTCGGGGGTGTCGGGTTCCATATCGGTAATAGCCACCGCCCGTTCTGGATCTGCTCGATAGTTAAAGAACTCCGTCAGCCATTGGGCCAGCTCGATGCGAGTGAGAACGCTATCCAAGGGCTCGGCAGTCAGTACTAAGTCCGTCTGCTCTTCTAACGCCGTGGCATAGTCGCTAGTCCAACCCAAGCGACTGCCGATTGGTTGTGAACCTGCTGGTTGCGAGTTCGTTGCTGGTGGGTCTGGTGTCTGAGGGACGGCTGTTTGCGCCAGTACGGAGGGGATGGACTGTCGAGTAATGGGGACGATCGCCATTCCCATCCAACTGAGGCTGAGGGCAAAGGACAAAGCAACGGTACGTCGCATAGAGGGAAAACCAGCGTGAACGGCAGTTTCTTGCCAGCTTAGCCCAGCCTTTCTGGTGCCTTCCAGGCTCGCTTGGGAGAGATTGACTGCGCCGAGCCGTAGTGTTGAATGTCGGTCAGTTCAGCTAGGCCACAAGACTTAGCGCCTGGGCTGCCAAGTGCCGTGAAATCCGTGGGGTACAACGGATGGCAACGCCAATCGAACCAGCGGCTCCTCATCCAGCCTTTCAGCATCAAAGACCCACAGTTCGCTGCGGTGGAGGGAGCTGTTGTAGATGGTAGTGAGCAACCAACCACCAGTAGTAAACCCGGCTCTAGTTTCAGGCCCAGGCTTAGGAGCATAAATGGGTTCGCTGACATATATCCCTGGCCCAAAATCTGCGGCCTGCAACGATCCCGCTTGGCGGTCAAATCGACCGATCGCGCGGAAGAGTTCTCCAGGAGCCGTCTCGTTGTCTGGATGAATGGCGAGGTATGTGTAGCGATGAGGCTGGCCCACATCGTGGGGGGCCAGGGTAGGAAATTCACAATGGCGATCGCACAATTGTTCAGAGCCCAATAGCTTGCCGTGTTTGGGATCGAGCTGCACTTGCCACAGGGTACTGGGGGAGTAGGTGGGGGCTACACCGGTGGGTACTTGCCGCAAAAATTCATTGGTCTGGAAGTCAGAATAGCGCACGGTGTCAAAGGTGAGGGTGTCATCGTCGCCAACAAAACCATTGCCAAAATGCCACTGGTACCAAGGCTCGGCTTCTGTGCGGCTAACCACCTCCAGCGATTGGCGATCGACTGCAATTATCTCGGTGCCGTATTCAGGCTTCCATTCCAAGCAGTCGCAAAAGTTTCGTTGCTTGAACAGAATCGGCCACACGTTTAGGGTGACGGGGGAGAGAACAAAAACCAAATAGGACCCCGCCAGAATGAAATCGTGGACATAGGCTTTGCGAGAGAGCGGGATAGTTCCCCGCTGTTTGACGGTTCCCAAGCGATCGCAGCGAAATACAAACAACTGGTTTTTGGCCCCCAGATTCGACCCAAAGTTGTAGATATCTCCCGTTACCGGATCGCGCTTGGGATGGGCAGAAAAAGGAGTGCTTTTAGAGAGCCCCCCCAGCGTATCTAGCCCTTTCGTCTCTAACGTATCTAGGTCGAGAGCATGGGGAACCGCACCTTCCCAGAGGGCCAACAGGCGATCGTCCACCGCCAGAACAGATGTATTAGCGGCATTTTTGAGGGGCCTAAACCGCTCCCAGATAGGGCCACTATTGCCCATGCCGTAGCCTGCGTATTGGTATTTGCCCGAAGCTTCTTCAGCTAAAAAACCTTCCGTTTTGACGTAGCGATAGACTCCCGTTGCTTCTCCTGCTGAGAAGTTCACACCCAAGATTGCGCCATCTCCATCAAACCAATGGCCCACTCGCTCATCACCGCGCTGCAGCCGCCCTGTCCCGTTGGCAAAATAACGCCCGTTTAAGTCCGGGGGAATCTGTCCCGAGATCGCATTTAAGGAAATCGGGCCGAATTCTTGGGCGGGGCAATCGATGGCTGGAAACCAAGCCCCAGTGGGAGATGCTGCAGTAATCATGGGCAATTCCTAACTACCACAAGACTGGCTATCACACCGGAAAACTGATTAAGCTACAGACCCTTCTGCCCAGGGCTGGGGCTTGAGGAAGACATCGTACAGCTCGGCCTCTGGGGTGCCGGGTTCCGGTTTATAGTCGTACTCCCATCGCACTAGGGGAGGGAGAGACATCAGGATGGACTCGGTACGGCCATTCGTTTGCAGACCAAAGATGGTTCCCCGGTCGTAAACCAAGTTGAATTCAACGTATCGACCGCGACGATACAACTGGAACTGTCGCTGAGCATCGCCATATTCGGTCTCGTGGCGGCGCTCCACAATCGGAACGTAGGAAGGCAAAAAGGCATTGCCGCAATCTTGAACGAAGCTGAAAATATCCTCCCAACTGCGTTCGCCAATCGACAATTGAGCGATGGTTTCGTCAATATTTGGGGCACTGGATTTACACAAAGGACCAGTGCGGCCATCTTGATAGTCAAAGAACAACCCACCAACACCACGAGTTTCCCCTCGGTGGGGCAGATAGAAATAGCGATCGCACCAATACTTAAACGCCCGATAGTAATCGGCATGATGGCGATCGCAAGCCGCCTTTAGCGTGGTGTGAAAATGAGCGGCATCCTCTCGGAACGGGTAGTAGGGGGTCAGATCGGCTCCACCACCAAACCACCAAACCGGCCCCGCTTCAAAATAGCGGTAGTTCATATGAACGGTAGGTACATACGGGTTGCGAGGGTGAATGACCAATGAGGTGCCTGTGGCGTAGAACCCGTGCCCTTCCACTTCGGGGCGCTGCTTGATAATTGATGGAGGGAGTTTCGTGCCTTCCACTTCCGAGAAGTTCACCCCGCCTTTCTCGAAAATGCGTCCCTCTTCCATCACCCGAGAGCGACCTCCGCCCCCTTCCGGGCGAACCCACGAATCTTCCCGAAACTCAGCCTCTCCATCGAGTTCCGCTAATCGGTTGCAAATGTCGTCCTGCAACGTCTGCAAAAAATGGCTGACACGCTCTCGGGTAGTGTTCCCAGAAGATGTTTGTGACGGGACGGCTGGAGTGGAGGTCATAGATAAATCAGTCTGAAAATGGGTTCGGTTAAAAAGGGTTTGTCACAGTTGCCAGACAAAAGCCAAGCGCGACCATTAAGCTGATCGACATTGATATGTCTGAAAGCTCAATTATCTTCCCACCGGACGAAAAGCCTGACAATAAAGCGAAACATCTAGCAATCAAGCCCATTTTCTAGACCACACAACCAGTAGAGGCTGATCTCAACTTATCCTTTTACGCAGAGCTCTGAAATATATCAAGACGCACTGACAATCCACCTAGGGCGTGCCATCAGTTAAGCCAGATAACGGAAGCTGCTAACTATATTGCTCCAAGGAAGTTACGAGCGGTTTTGTCGTAGCGAGTAGCAATGGCTCGATACTGCTTAAGCTTGGCAAAAAAGTTCTCGATCGAATGACGAGCTTTGTAGAGATGCTTGTCATAAGAGTGGGGAGATTTGCGATTGGACTTGGGTAGAATCACCGCAACACATCCCTTTGCTTTCAATCGCTGACGGACACGCTCATTAGAATCGTAGGCTTTGTCCCCAAACACCGCCTCCACCTCGTCATCTATTGCAAACGAATAGGCAGTTAGGACATATTGGTTGGATTGATGAGTGCCATCTCGCTTATGCCAGCCGCCTACAGCATGGACCTACGCCTGAAAGTCCTCAAAGCAATCGAACGAGGAGAAAAG
>JBFRWD010000176.1:0-8280 GCA_051439425.1 Synechococcus sp. | reverse complement strand
AAATTGATTCCTTCCACTCCATTGGCCAATCAGCTCATGACAGCACTCGGCTGCGATGAGGCTCAGGCGATTCGGTTGGCTGATGTTTATGCGGTGGCTAAACGACAAGCTAAATCTATGCAACTGGCTATGAGCGCTTGAGTGATTGTGCAAGGTCCTCTAACTGCACAAGCAATTCGAGCGGTCTATTCAAAATAACAAGCTCGAAGGTGAATGGGCTTTCGCGAGCGCTAGACAGCAGTAGCCACAGCATCACAAGTTATTTGGGGCAGATTGAGCACCTGCGAGCCCATCGCCTCAAATTCGGTGCTCGGTCTTAGTTCTCCAGGTCTTGACTTGTGCGATTCACCGCGTTCATCAAACCGTAGGCGTATAGGTCGCCCCCTTGAATCAAATGGGTCAACACTCCTGATTGTTCGGACTGGTTAAAGTGCAACTTTTCCCCAGTATTTCTAAGCTTTGACTGGGATGTTTTAAGAAGCTTTCAGTCGGTGAGCTGCCATTAACTCTGTTGTAGCGAGTTTGAGCACCGAGCGGAGTTGAGAAATCGGCGGCAGATAGCGAGCGCGTAAGGTTCAGTCAGTCTGTTCTGTTCAGCGTAGGAGATTCCAATTAGCCAAGTGTCGCCCTCTGGTTGCAGGGGATGTCTCCAAATGGGATTCCTCGATGCTTTGTGCAAGTTCAATTTCAGCGTTTCGAGGGTGTTGCTCCATACGTACCCGCTTTGGTCTGGGGTAAATAGAAGGGTGTAGCTGGCCAATAGTTGATAGTTAGTCCCTAAGAATGTTAGTCCCAAGACTTTTTGTTGCCGAGCTATCAGGCAATCAACTATTCGATTGTCGATGAGGAGCGAAAACGTCGATGTCTGGGTCAAGTTCAAAGGGGGGGAGAGTAATTGCTAATTCCTCTTCCTCCAGTCCTTTTTCAATGCCTGTGTTGATGTGCTGGTAATTCATCGCTTCATTTCCCCATCCCGTGGCAGGATCTGAAATTTCTTTAGGGTGTTGACTAGTTCGCTCAAAACCTCGATCTGCAGCTTGGAAAAGTCCGTGTTCGCTAGGTTCTCGATCAGCATGTTCTTCTCTATTTTTGGTTTGGCGGGGCCGCTCCGAGCCACTGCCTCGTGACCTTGAGGGTGGGTAGTTAGGTCAAATTGTTCTAAGGGTTGAGGGGTCGCAGGAAGCGAGGTGACAGAGAAGTCATCGGATGAAGCATCGCCGGGTTGGATGTCGGCCCCTTCGAGTAGGCTCTGCTTGCTAATGAATGATTCAACGAATTTGCCGGTGGCCTTTTGGCTCTGTCCTTCTGCCTGCTTGACGGCTGCAGCGAGTAATTGCTCGCTCTTGATTGCTCCGTATTTGGCGATCGTATTCATGACGGTGGTTGCTTTTAGCCGCCGTTCGTCAATTAATTGTCTGGTCGCTTGCGTCGCCTGAGACAGTAGAAGCAACCGGAGGATGTACTGCTTTTGGGTCTGTAGTTGCTTGGCTATACCTTCGACCTGATGATTGAGGCCTACCAGCTCTCGAATGCAGTCTGCTCGCTCTAGGGGGGGTAGGCTTTTTCCTCCGTTCTCCAATAGCCGAGCGAACAATCGGTCTTTTGCCTCATGGCGGCTATTTTCCAGCCTGGTTGTCACCATTAGCGGCGGGCTGGCAGTTAACCATTGTTTGGCTCTGGCAAAATCAACTGCTGCCCGCAGCTCAAACCCATCGCAGGCATAGGGGGTGGAATCGCCAATCTTGAAATACACTTCGACCGGTGTTCTGATGCCGTTCTCTGCGATGACTCTGGCCAGAGTTTCAACTGCTGGATAGTTAATCGATGCATTGGGGGGAAGCTCGAAGGCTATTTCATCGATTGAGAGTTCTACTGATGGGAGCTGCCCGTTCGCAAGCGCCTCTAATCGGACTCCATTGCCGAGTCATGATCGATCTCCCATAGAGGGTGAAGAGGAGCGAATTAGGACAGCTCCTCGAACTAGCTAATACACAAGTAAGGTGCGCAATGGAAAGAAAGACGCTAATTGAGGTTTTGGCAGAGCTGGTAACTCAAATGAGGGATCGAAATGCTTGAGCTGAAGAGCTAAATCTGAATATTGACTTCGACACAAATGCCAGCACTTCAACATTGATAAGACGGAGGTCGTTGCGATTAGAGCGATCCACAGGATAAGCATTGCGAAACCTGTAACTACATAGGCTGCAATGGTGGCGATCGCCAGTGATGGATCGTCTGTCCAGCTTTCAGCTACTAAGGCTTCGATTTCGGTGTCTAATTCGATCTCGTCAACAAGGTCATTGGGAAATGATGGTTGAGCAACTGAAGGTATGAAAGAGATGCTGGAATCATTTTTTGTATTCGATAGATGTGTTGACTTGTGGTTTTCTTCAGTGGTGATGTGACCTGCTGCTGAAAGGCGAGCATATTCACGTCGAAGCGTAGCTTCGCGCGAATTAAGCATCACATCAGTTAACCCTCTTGCCTTCAAGGGTTTTAGAGCTTGTTGGAATTCGCGGTAGTTCATTGACTTGTCCAAAATGCTTTTGATAGGGCTTGACGTGTTTTGCTTGCCTTATCCCAATAGAAATTCTAGCCTAAGTGTGCACACCTTAGCAATAAGTGACGCTAGTAAGTGCTTTAGTATGCGCATTTATGTGTAAATATTGATATCGGGATACTCTTGTAGTGGTAGTAGCAATAGACAATAACGTGCCTTCCAAAAAGCCACGAGTGGTTCTATACGTGAGTCAAGAGAGAAAAACAGCTCTAGAAGAGTTGGCAGAAGAAAAGGGGAGAACTGTATCAAACATGCTCAACTTTTGGATTTCAAAGATTATGGCAGGTGAAAGTGTGAGCAAAGACGACTAGTCAGATATCAATGTTAATACTAGATTGCGCGATTATGTTGAGCTTCAATAGTTATTAAAGTACTGAGTACCTAATGAACCTAGAGAGAAAACAAAGGAATTTGTAGTTGCTTTTTCTCTATCTGATTCTTTGAACATTAAAACGTATTGAATACATATCATGTGACTCCTTTAATCAATAAATATCTAAGTCGACTTGAAATTAAAGATTCAAGTCGACTTTAAGCTCTAAGCAAAGCTCAAAATTTGAAATATCTAGCATTTGATAGAATCTATGTTAGCGACAATAATAAAGGCATTTTTATTTTGTCTATGTATTAGTCATTTTTGGTTAGCCTAGTCTATCATTAATTACCTTATCAATCTTTTGAAGTTTCTCTTCTAACAAATCTTTCAAGGATAGAACAGCTTGATCTTCAAGTTTCTCAAAATCAATTTGTTCGAGATATTTTATTAGTGCTGAAGCATTTTTAATTTCGCTAGGACGATTTGTTTCTTGATAGAAAGAAGAAACAAGACGTCTGACCTCTTTAATACTCAATCTCGATTCTGCGACATATTCAATAATTTCGGTTCTCTTAGCCTGGAGTTCCTCAGTATCTATTTTAGGAGGATTTTGCCATAGTTTCCGTAACGCCAGCGCAGCCCCAACAACAATTCCTTTCTCTCTCACAGCGTTCTTTAGCTGTGCTGGAAGTGAATAAGCTACCAAGTCAACAGCTGCAAAAGTACGAGGATTCAATTGAAAGTCTAATAGGCCAATCAATACTTGCTGTTGTAATTGATTCAAATTCATTTCTGCAAGTGTCTTTTCCTGTATTTCGAAAGGTTGGTGTAATATTTGCTCCATCACTGAAATCTTTTTGGCACGTTCGATTTTTCTAATTGAAGAACGAATAGACGAGACAATATCCTTATCTGATTTATTCAATCTTTGGGAAATCTCTTGAATAATTGCTTCGCCTCGATCCAGTGAATTCAATTCCTTCCGGCTAAGAAAACCCTTTAAAATCTCAAGATGTAGACTATCAGGCAGTTGCAATACATATGCATTTAGCCTACTCCATCCAATAGTTTGTGCAGCTCTCCAACGTCGTTCCCCATCCCAAATTTGATATTTTGAATCTTCCGTTTCAATAACTTTTAATGGCTCCTGCTGACCATCCTTAAGAAGCCAAGAAGCCATTTCCGAGATTTCATTTTCAGGAAAAGTCTTCCTAGGTTGGCCACGAAATGGAAGTATGTCATTGATAGATATAGCCATAGTGCCATTTAGAGATTTGGCAAACTGACCATCAATACTTTCCTCTAATGATCCGTGACCTTTTAATGCTGCAACAAGTTGCTTAAGCTCCGAATTTTCAGACTCTAATTCCTCGAGCCGATCATTTAAGTTACCTTGTACCACTGCCACAGCCGAATTTAATCTGGCTACAGAAGATCTCCGTTCTCTCTTAGGCATATCTTTACCCCTTAATTGCTTCCTCAAGAGCTGAAATCACTGGCTGAAAGTCTGCATTTGCTGGATGCCCTGGCCTATAAGAGGTTAGAGGCACTCCATACTCTGCAGCATTCTTGAACTCCTTAGAGCTTCGGATATAGGGAAACAGCGGTAATTGTAATCGAGGTAGAACTTCTTCAAGGTCGTTTATTGCCCGCAAGTGAGCAGGAGTATTGCGTTCAACCATATTCGGCAAAGCACCAAGGAACCTAGGTTGTGGATTTAACCTTAGTTCTTTACTCTTCAGGCTGCACCACTCCAAAAGACCAGCAAAACCGTCAACAGCCTTACTTTCTGCTTGCATTACAAAGAGAACATCTGTGGCCGCTGCAAGTGCATTTTTGTTTGCTATTCCTCTAGAACCGGGACAATCAAAAAATATGAAATCATGAGGAAGTGGATTGTCTTGCAAAACATCTTTGAGAACATAAGCCTTCCTATCACTATTAGCTAAGTCTTCCATCACCTTTTCTAATTCTGGGGAGCCTTGGCAGATATCTAATCTTTTCATACCTGATATCTTTTTCAATGGCCAACTGCCATCAAAGTCTTTCCGAAATATTTTTGCTACACTCTCGTCTGCTTTTACATGCTCTAACCCGAAGAAGACATTTTGTGATGCTGAGATATCTAAATCTAACAAAGCAACACTATAACCCTTAAGTGCGAGCTTCGTGGCTAGTTGCCCTGCAACAGTCGACTTTCCAACTCCACCAGCATTGGAATCGATCATTACACGTCTTTGAGTTTTCACTCGATCACTCCCAACAACGTCCAAGTAGAAGAACTTTGCAACTCATATTGAAGTGGTATTTCGTTATCCCACATCGACAATGTGGATGAAAACCATTCGTGGTAGTTGTCATACCACAAGACTATCTAAAATCTGGGGGGATGCAAGTGAATTCTTTGTTCGTATGTCAGTGGTATTTCGTCATACCACTGACATACTTGAGGGCTTTAATTCCTTGGAAGCCAAAGTTGCAGCAATCAATTTGGCAAAGGAATAAGCTGAATCAGCTCAATATCTGGAGTTTTGAATGACGAACGGGCTAAAAAATGTCGATGCGCTGCACCGACTGTCATAGGGTCAAGGTCACGAATGCAAATGGACCTGCCCTCTATGATTTTCCAACGCCTGAAGCAGTTTCGACAAACGATCTACGACCTACTGGTTCGTGGCAAGGATGTGCTGTTTGAGCGGCATTGACAACCATGTGGATCTGTCAACAGCAGGTCCTTTCAGTCAATAAAAGTATTCATCAGCTATAAATTTTGCCTGTTTAGATGATGAGTGCCTGTTGTAGAAGGGGGTAGTTTCAATTGCAAAATCTGGACCCTACTGGTTTCAACAGCTTGGACTTGCTCAGTTGACGTGCGGCCGCCAGCGATCGCTCTACATGTTCCACTAGTTTTGTTTGACGTTGGTAAGTCATCACCAATCGCTCGATAGCCCGCGTTGCAGCTACGTACATTAGCCGCATGGTTATCTCCCAATCCCCCTTACAAGTATCCAACGACGGAATAATGACGATCGGGTATTCCAAACCTTTAGCCGCGTGCATTGTCATCAACTTGATGCTGGCGGTATCAGGACTAAATCGCCGACTCCGGAGAGAGGAGTTAATCCACTCCACCGGCAATCCCGCACTCTGTAACTGTGCATTCAACCACTGTCCGACAAACCTTTGGCGATACACAATCGCCATGTCTTCCCACCGCCATCCTTTTTGAGCGAAATCACGACAGCGATCTACGATGTAGTTCGCCTCCTGGTCAATTCCCCCCAATTGCACCAGCTCCGGCCAAGCTCCTTGCCTACCGCAAGACTCTGGAGAGATAACCCCCAAACCATCCTCTGTCATTCCCGATGACTGCTCAACGATTGGATGAACTAGTTGATAAGCGAAATTCAGAATTTCCTGTGTGTTGCGATAGTTGAGGCTGAGAATTGTCGTGCGACCTTGGGCACTTACCCCTGCCTCCCGTAACGACCAGCTGCGCCGCACTTGTCGGTAGAGATTCTGAGCATCGTCGTACACCACCAGCAATGAATTGATATCTCCATCCACTTGAGTGGTGACGATCCTCAGCCAGTCCCGTTTGAAATCGTGAGCTTCATCAATACCGATGCTGGCGTACCGGCCTCTAGGGATCGTTCCCGCTTCGATTCCCTCCTTCATTCGCTCCACTATCCTCTGACAGTAGATGTCCGCACTATCCTCATTCGGAGGTAGAGGAAGCCCAAATGCCTTCAAGCTGGCAGTGCACCAGTGATGAAAAGAATCCACTTCCACTCGATTAGACAGTCCCCGAGCGGCGATCGCATGGCTCAGATAGGCGGCAAAGGCTACGTTGAAACACAGCAGCAAGATGGGGCCATCCAACTGCTTGGCCATCTGCTCGGCTCGGTGGAGCAGAATTAACGTTTTGCCAGAACCGGCCACCCCATGAATGACTCGATGGCCATCCCCCAAACTGCGAGCCAGCTGTTCCTGTTGTCGATCCATCATGCGTAGGATAGAAACCTTCGATGGGGATGCTGTCTCCGTTTCGTTTGCGATTGCGAAAGCCGATGCATCGATGCGTAAATCTGGGAATAGATGCCAGCGAATCCGCTGCACCATTTCCTCACTCAGCGGTTGACCGAATTGTAAGTGGGAGCATCCCCATACCGATGCTTCGATCTCCCGATCGGCGCGGGACTCATACAGCTCGTCCCGACAAATGGCGTGGGTGGGCTCCAGAACTTCGTACAACCGAGCGTTATCAAATTGCTTGCGGGTGATATTGGCCAGCACGACCCCGTAGCCGTAGGGAAACCGTAGCTTACCAACATGGTTAGTTCCAGATGGATTGATGAGCTCTTTATCTAGCTGCAACATCCGCGCAATCGCCTCGGCATAGGTGCGAGCCTGCAGCAGCGGATTCTTGAGCTCTACAGCGGGATTTTTCAAATGTGCTGACTGAGGAGTGATGCGGTCGATGCGATTGAGCTTCCAGTCTTTGACCTCCAGCACCAGAAGGCCGCGCTGGGGATGAAGCAAGACAAAGTCTGGGGTGAGATAATTTCGGTCTATCGGTGGTTCATACCAAAGAATGGTGTAGTTATCCAAACACCGCTTCAGTCGTTGGGCGACCCGATGTTCCCCTGCTGTCATTGTGGCAGCAACGCTGATAAGGGTAGGGATGCAGAAGGCCATTGCTCGTTAGCGATACCTCGATGTGTCAAGGTTGCCAATTTGAAGGCTCCTTCCTTTCCGTATTCTCCACAATCGACCTAGAATTACCGCAATGTTCTCACCATAAAACTGCCCGATAGCGACTACAATCCTGGGCATCATCGGGCAGAAAGTTGCACATGAGTTTGTTCTATTATTCCACTCTAGTTAGGGAGATTTGCTTTCTACCCAACTTGATTTCAAACTCATCCCCCGGCTCTAGCTCCATCTGATTGGTATAGGCAGCTCCAATTAAAAGACTGCCATTCTTATGCACCTTCACTCGATAGGTAGCAGCCCTTCCACGCCCCTCTCCCTTAGATTCGGCATCAAAGTTCATCCCTTCAGCTTCCAACAGGGCATTATAAAAAGCCATCAGACTAATGCGTTCCTGACCGTTCTTGGTGTTGGTGACGTACCCGCAGGCTCTAGCGATATCTTTCTTATTGGCTCCCTTCATTTTGGAGACTTTATCTTGCAGCTTCTTCCCGGTTAATGCTTCAGGCATAGGTCATCAATACGTCTGTGTCTATCAATATTGTCTGAAATTATCCTCGTTGCTGGCAAGTCATAATCCTGATTTCTATCTATAGAAACCCATTTGATTTCTTTATCAAAACCTACAGTATAATTCGCTTTTATTCCCAATAGTTTCTATCATCTCGTTAGCCGTTATTGCTGGAATAGT
>JBFRWD010000175.1:0-37785 GCA_051439425.1 Synechococcus sp. | reverse complement strand
CCGAACAACTTGATGACGAATTTCTCAAGGTGGTGGATCTCATTCTGAGCGTGTTCGAACGACTCGGACTGAAGGATTTCTCGGCTCGCTTGAGTTTCCGGGATCCCAATTCTGATAAATATCTCGGGTCAGATGAAGCGTGGGAGAAGGCGCAGGGGGCCATCCGGCGTGCGGTTCAGAAACTGGAGATGCCCTATTTCGAAGAGGAAGGGGAAGCAGCATTCTACGGCCCCAAACTGGACTTCATTTTCCGGGATGTCCTCGATCGCGAATGGCAGCTTGGCACCGTGCAGGTGGACTATCAACTCCCCGAACGTTTCGATTTGGAATACGTGGCAGTAGATGGCATCCGAAAGCGCCCCGTGATGATTCACCGTGCTCCCTTCGGCTCGTTAGAGCGGCTAGTAGGGATTTTAATCGAGCAGTATGCTGGCGATTTTCCCTTTTGGTTGGCTCCCGAACAGGTGCGAATTCTGCCGGTCTCCGATCAGTTCTCGGAGTATGCAGACACCGTGCGTCAAGCTCTAGCTGAGGCTGACATTCGTGTCATGGTGGACAATGCTTCAGATCGCCTCGGAAAGAAAATCCGCAATGCCGAAAAGGCCAAGATTCCTTACATGTTGGTGGTAGGGGCCGACGAACAAGAAAACCAGACGGCAGCAGTTCGTTCCCGTAAGGGTGGTGATGCCGGGTCGTTAGCGATCGCCGATCTAGCCACCAAGCTGCAGGAACTGGCGGAGCAGTAAAGTAAGGCGGGAGCTACCCAAATGGCTCCCGCTCTGTTGTTAGGGATTAACAGAGTAGCTCGGTTGGAAAAGCTCACGCATTTGCTCGTGCCCTCACATTTTCAAAGGTGTGATCCTGCAACAGCTGTCCGATTTCGTAGACAGTTACCAATTGACTATCAGGAGCTTGAAGTTCATTCTCCAAAGCTACAGTGACAAACTCGCCGTTTCGCTGGACTAAATCCAATCGTCCGGGCTTGCTACGCTTGCCGGGATCGGTGGCGGGGTCTTTGAAGACAGGAATATCTTGACCGTCAATGGTGACTTGGCTGCACTTGTAGGCAAACTTTTGGGTGTCGCGGTTCACCTGCTGCAGTAACGCTCCTCCCATCCCAAAGGCAACGTTTTCAGCACTGAAACCCAACTTAGCGATCGCCTCCATCACCTCGGCAATGGTTGTCGGATTGACCCCATCCCCCTGAATTACTCGCACGTGCTTCAGCACCTTGTAGCCCTTAGCATTTGTGGTTGTTCCGAAGCGATCGGCCAAGATCTTTAGCAAACGACTCACAACCAACACCGGATTACCAGAATCCGGACGAATTACCACCGTTGCTCCAGACTCAACTACATTTTGCTTGAGAGCACTGCCCCACAAATTCTCCACTGCATTCCAGATGTCGTAGGAATCGGACACAACAGCCACCAGTCCACCTGGCTTTGCAAATTGCTGCACCATATTGCGGTAAGCAGCTTCTTCACCCATTTTGCCCCAAGCGGTCATGGTGGAGTGTTCTGCTGCCGGAATGGAAAATCCTGCCATGTCGCAGCCGTAGAATCGGTTGGCGTACAAAACTCCCTGCACCGTATCGCTGCCTAAGAAATTCACCAAGTGAGCCATCCCTCCAATGCCGGAGGACTCTCGACTGGACACCCCTCGTGCCCCAAAGTCGTGCAGCTTAAAGCCAATTTCCCCATCCGGGTCGTCAGCCGTCGCTTGTAAGGCGGCATAAATGGTTTGTCGTACGTTCCAACTGCGTGTCGCCACCGTTACCGGGTACCACACCCGCATCAGCAGCGTTTCCAACCAAGACACTACCCAAAACGACTGAGGGTCGGTGGATTCAACCGTCATCAATACATTGTGGTTAGGGACGACCATTCCTTCCGGTACCGCCCTGATGCGCACAGGTAATCGACCACTCAATTCCTGCACGATGTAGTTCCAGCCCCCCTCGTTAAAAGGCTCGCCGTGTGCCTGATAAAACGCCTTCGCCTCCTCCACCATCCATGCTTCGATCGGCTGCGTTAGGTATTGCTTGAGGATGTACTGCAATCCAAAAAACACCGTGGCAGGATACTGCCCCCCACGACTTTCCACATAGGAGAACATGCCACTCGTACCGGGAGGATACTGCAGCCAGTGACTGGCTTTGTAGGAATCTGTGTCCAGTAAAGGGTTGTAATTCAACATTGAAAATCCTTGTTGCACTCCGCAACATTAAGATCTGGCTCGGTCTATCCAAGCCATTTCCGACGCGATCGCCTGAATCCATTACGATTCAAGCGAACCCACCGAAATCATCAAGTGACGAAGGCGTCACTCTGCACATCTCGACGACCTAAAGTTCCTGTGGAACAAGGTTGTGTTTGTCCTAACTGAGATGCGCGTAATTGGATGTCAGTCTCGCTACAAGGCCCAAGCTCACTGCACTATCTATGCTCTTGAAGACTGCCTGCAACGGGAGCCTGATGCCAACACATCACTAAATCCGACTGACAAAATGCTGGACGATTTGGAAATGATCTTCGAAAAACGTGTCTTCGTGTCCGTACAAATCGGATAGGGACATCCACCAGGCCTTATCGGCATCGTCGCTGCCTTTAACCGGAGGTAATTTTCCCGCTTTCAACTGAATGAAATAGGCATGGGTAATGGTGCGGCCCCGTAGCGATCTCTCGGGATTATCAAACACGTGTTCGCCAACAATCGAGCCTTGCAATACCGGTCGAGGTACTTTCAGGCCTGTCTCCTCCCGCAGCTCCCGCAGCATGCCATCGAGGATGGTCTCGTCTTGCTGCAAAAAACCTCCAGGCAAAGCAATCAGCCCTTTCCCCGGTTTGGCCTTACGCCGTACTACCAACACGTGACCAGATTGCACTACAACAGCATCGACCGTGACAAATGTAGGTGGGTAGGGAGCTTGTGACCAGGCGTTTTTATAGGACTGAATGAACTGATATTCCTCAGTCAATCGTTGATAGAGGGGCTGACTGCGAAAACCCTGTAGAAACTGCTGCGTTCCTTGGGGTAACAGAGAGACAAACTCTGACTCGGAGCTCTGACTAAAGTAGGAGTTACGGATATCAGTAGAGTTGATGCCTTTGAAGTTGTCAGTGGGGATATACGTCCACTGGGGAAACAAGTCGAGATAGTAGGAGCTGCTGTCTTTGCGATAGCCGATGATGGCGATGCGAGCATCTTCCTCCGCGATGCCAATGACTTTCTGCTGTACATCTGTCAGCCACAGATTGTCGCTATAGAGACGATCGCGTACCCGTACAAATTGCACCCGCTGGCGGTGTCCAGGCTCGATGCACGACAAAATAGTTTGTTCCCGAACTGCTGCGCTCCACGGGTTTTTGATATTCGGGGCAACTTGATGGCTACCTAAAATAATAATCACCGTTCTTGCTTGCTCGAGAGCCACCTGCACAGTTTCGAGGTGACCGAGATGAAACGGCTGAAAGCGCCCAATATAGACGCAGTAATCGTATTCTAAATTCATTCCAGACTCCCTGGATAAGATCGCCTCCTCTCCGGAAGCTAGTGAAACGCTATCAGTCGCTTAATAGGTGCGTCATGTTCAAAATCACACTGCTTTGATGACTTCCGAGCTCTAAAACAAGCTCGCCTTAACTATTGAGAACCTGTAGTGCCCGATAGAAACAAGCGATTGATTTGGCATCCAAATCCTTGGAATTCAGGGCCATGTCCTGCAATTCTTGAACCGACAATTCCACCACTTCAATATCTTCATCCTCATCGCCATCGGGCTTTACAGGCAGCTTTTTTAAATTGCGGGCAAGGTAGGCAAAAATTGTTTCATCTGAGTATCCTGGAGCTAAGAAAAACTGCCCCAAACTATCCCAGCGACTGGCTGAATACCCTGTTTCTTCCTCCAACTCTCGGCGCACGGTAATATTGGCCGGTTCATCGGGCTCCAACGTTCCTGCTGGAAATTCATAAATGTAATCGCCTACGGCAAATCGATACTGACGAATGACCATAAACTTTCCCTCAGCAGTGACGGGAACCGCAACTGCGCCGCCGGGGTGAACGATGTAGTCGCGATCGGCCTCCGTTTGGTTGGGAAACTGCAATCGTTGCGAGAGGTAGGTAAATTTGGCACCTGTATGACTGAGAATTTCCTTCAGGACTTGAGATGGTTTTGATGGTGTTGGCTTAAAGTCGTCTACAGTCATAGTAAAGCTCCAAAAATTATACAAATTAGCCGTATTTCATGAGGATTGATCGGATATCTGGATAGAGAGTCTTGACCTGAAACGTTGTTGGACTAACGACTTTATGTGTGAAATGCCGATGTTCGATACAGTAATCATCCCATTCTGATAATCTTGCTCCAAAATAAGGAGCAACTCTGCGAGCGAACTTCACGGGTAAAGGAATACGGAAGTAAACAGGCTTATCGTAGTACTGACTAATTTGACTAATGCAATCATTGATATGAATGGCTGGATTTCCCAATACCCAATCTCCGGTTTGCACTAATGACATGAGTATGTGATGAGTGATTTGAGCAATGTCGAAAGCATGAATAAAATGAAAGCTTCCCTCTGCTTTAAAAAATCGAATTACAGAAATCCAGCGGGTGATATCTTTCAACCCAGCCGATATGTGGGAGTAGGGATGATAGTCATCTCCACCAAATACCAGGGTTGGGAACATTGTAATTAAGCGATCGCGTAGTTGGATTTCCCCCCGCCTCATCAACATTTCGTACTTGGTACGTATGTAAGAAGTACCCGCTTTGCTAGCCACTGGAACTGGTCGGTTATCACGGTCGAGCAGGCTCGCAGTGGAGAAATACAAGAGTTTCTGGCAGCGATCGCGATCGACTAAGTTGAACAACTCCAGTGTTTTCGTGACATTAACAGCTCGAGCAACATCATCTCCTCCCCAAGCAGCAGCCAAATGAACCACGATATCCATTTGTTTGAGGAGCTGCTCGTGTGTCTCGATGGTCAGCAAATCTCCCTCGACCAGCGTTATGCGACCTCCCTGAATGTCGGTCCAATGCAGCAGCAATTTTCCGGGAGTGCGAATCAATAAATAGAGGTGTAAATCCGGCTCGGATAACAACGCCTCAACGACGTAATGACCAATACAACCACTGGCACCAGTAATGAAGATGTTTCGCAACGATTTACAACTCGTCAGTTCGCTGAGGTTTATTGTATGCGGTGGCCACACTGCTTCGGACATTTCAATAGGAGTCAACGTTGACTGTGGTGGAATGGCTCATTGTTGCTTTATTGTTAAAAATGATACGGATTCAGGATGGTAATTCTTGATGCAAATCCGGGTGCCTACGAGCTATCTCTCTGCTGTACAGGACCGCTAGCAATCGACGGGAACATATCGTTGAGGTCTGAGGATACCCTAGTGGCAATGCCTCCACCGTTCTTGTCTGGTAGTGCACTCGTTTCTAGCCGCAGGTATCAGTTGCATGACTCAACTGCAATCTCCATCCATCAGCCGCAGGCCCTTTGCTCGATGGGGGTTGGTCTTGGGTTTGGTGGGACGCAAACTGGCGCAAGCCGCACTCACGATGCTGGCAATTTCGCTTCTGAGCTTTTTACTGATGCAATTGGCCCCGGGTGATTTCCTCAGCCAAAGTAGCTTGGCAACAGAATTGAGTGAGGAACTGATTGCCGCCGAACGGGCCAGGTTAGGTCTCGATCGCCCCATATACATGCAATATCTCTTGTGGTTAGGGAACTTATTGCGGGGAGATTTAGGCGTAAGCTATGCGTTCCAACTACCCGTATCGCAACTCATTTTTCAGCGAGCTGGCGCGACACTATTGCTGGCCATTTCGTCACTACTCGCAACGTGGGCTATTGCGGTTCCGCTAGGAATTTTGAGTGCCCTCAAGCAAAATACGTGGCTCGATCGCGTGCTCCAGTTAATCAGCTATACCGGTCAGGCCATGCCCAGTTTTGTGCTGGCTATCTTGCTCTTGTTTGTGGCTCAGAATGCCAGTGGTTTGCCCGTGGGTGGGATGACTAGTATTGATTTTGACCAGCTCACATGGTGGGGGAAAACTCGCGATATTGTTCGCCACTTGATACTGCCGACATTGACATTGAGCATCACTGGGTTTGCGGGGCTACAGCGCATTACCCGTGGCTCGTTTCTCGATATCTTGCGCCAGGACTATATTCAAAGTGCCCGTGCTAAAGGCTTATCTGAGTCACGAATTATCATTGTCCATGCATTACGCAATGCGGTAAATCCTCTGATTACTATTCTCGGGTTTGAATTTTCTACCTTATTGAGTGGTTCGTTTATTGCCGAGTTCTTTTTCAACTGGCCAGGACTAGGCCGATTATTGCTTGATTCCGTCCGTGGCTTTGACATTAACGTGGTGATGGCCGGACTCTTGCTAGGCTCGCTGATGCTGATCGTGGGCAACTTCTTCGCGGATTTAGCGTTGCAATATGTCGATCCTCGTATCCGTATTTATGCCTAAGTTGATTGCTTGGTGTAACCAATCGTTAAGAGGTCGGGATTGAAAATATGGCGAATCCTCTTTTGCACTTAAGAAGCTAAGCTTTTATAGTCAAAATCTCTTGAGATACTTGATTCGGTACAGGAATGTACTCGATTGGTTACAAATAACATCCTTAATCTGCACAAACGTGCGTAAGGTATAGAGCAGGTGCTCGGTTTCTTTGACACATCATTACTTGCTCAGGTAGTGAGTGGTGGTGTTGAACAGTTAATTGCTTCTACAACTTCTCGTGATGGTGTCTGCAGGTTTTCGTGCAGGCAAACATAGTCATAGCTTGAGGACATGCTCGTGTTCCTTAGGCACTGCTTAGGCAGCTCTCATTCCTGGCTGAGCGTTTGATTCGAATTATTGCTGAGGACCAATGTATTTCGTGAGTGAGGAAAAGCAATGACATTAATTGACGACATAGGTTGGCAGCTATTAAGCGATTTACAGCTGAATGCGCGGCTTCCGTTTGCTGAATTGGGTCGGCGGGTGGGTTTATCTTTGCCTGCTGTCGCCGATCGGGTGCGTCGGATGGAAGAAGCAGGAATTATTAAGGGGTATAGAGCTGAAGTGAGCGCCGAACATATCGGCCTGCCCTTCATTGTCTTTATTCAACTCCAAACAGATGATAGCCATTACCCAAAGTTCCTAACCCAAGTGGAGCACATGCCAGAAATACTGGAATGCCACCAAGTTGCAGGGGTCGATTCCTTCATCATGAAAGCTGCAGTGGGTTCTAAAGATCATTTGGCAAAAATTATCGGTAGCCTGAGTTCATTTGGCCATACATCAACATCATTAGTTCTCTCAACACCTGTCTCTGCGCGAGTGTTGGATCGTAAATCTGGCTTAAACGGTAATGGTAAATCCGGCTTAAACGGCAATGATAATGGTCATGCGAAGAATGTTCGCTTAAATGGAGGACAACCTAAATCAAATTCATTTAAATAACGTTTCTAGTTCTTATCGAATGGCTTGCAAGTCTTTCATGGTGGTTGCTGACCGAGTATTGGGTTGGTACGTCTGGCAAACCAGCCAAAAAGGATCGACTAACTGCCCTCGTAACCTACAGATGTTGCGACTGTTATGCTCGCCAGCTCGTGCGGATCGAGATGAGCGTTGACAATTTGTCCGTCTTTGAACCAGATTGCTCGACGTGTCATCCTGGCAACGTCTGCTTCGTGAGTAACCATCACGACAGTAATGCCATCGCGATTCAGTTCTTCAAAAATTCCCATGACTTCGAGTGTTGTCTGACTATCTAGTGCTCCTGTGGGTTCATCCGCGAGTAGCAATAAGGGCTGGTTCACAATTGCTCTGGCAATTGCCACTCGCTGTTGTTGACCGCCTGACAGTTGGGTCGGTTTGTTCCGCATGCGATCGGCGAGCCCTACTTTGGTCAGTGCTTCTGTTGCCCTTTGTTCGCGCTCCGGGGCGGGTACACCCGCGTAAACCATGGGGAGTGCAACGTTTTCTAGGGCTGTAAGCTGTGGCAGTAAATGAAACTGTTGGAAGACAAAGCCGATTTTTCGATTGCGGATATGCGCGAGTTCATCGTCACTCAATTGGGCAACATCGGTACCGTCCAAAAAATACTGACCGGAGGTTGGGCTATCTAAACAGCCAATCACGTTCATTGCGGTAGATTTGCCGGAACCGGAAGCACCCATGATGGCGCAATAGTCCCCCACTTGGATCTCCAGATCGATGTGAGATAAGGCACGGACCTCTGTATTGCCAGATCCGTATACTTTTGAGACATCAGTGAGCTGAATTAGAGGGTGAGACATCTTGACCTCGATGGGGGCTGAGTGACGTGAATTAGAGTGCCTTGTCGGTAGTTTTTGGAGAGGGCATTGCTGGTCAGGCTCAGCCTCGCCATGACCGGCACTATTTTTAGTAGTGAGATGTCTCCTAGCGAGTTCATCACTACAGTTGAAGATCTACGCTGTCCGCAACGCAACAATTGGATCGAGTTTGGCGGCTTGACGTGCGGGAATCACTCCGAAAATGAGGCCGATACCGCTGGATACACCTACTGCACCCACCACAGCTCCAGCTGAGATTCCAGGTGTAAATGGAGCAATCGCACCAATTGCAACAATGCCAACTGAGCCGATCGCAATGCCAATGACACCGCCAGCGGCGGCTAGAATGACGGCCTCGATCGTGAATTGCATCAGGATGTCCTGTTGAGAGGCACCAATGGCTTTGCGCAAGCCAATTTCTTGAGTGCGTTCTTTTACCGATACCAGCATGATATTCATGATGCCGATACCGCCTACAAGCAGAGAGATACCGGCGATCGCAGCTAGTAAGAGCGTTAGCGCTTGCGTCACAGTACCCGTGAACTCCAGGAGGGTCTGCTGGCTGCGAATCACAAAATCATCCTCATCAACGATCTTGTGGCGCAATCTGAGCAAATTGGCGATCTGGAATTCTGCTGCGTTCATACTCGCTTCGTCTTCAACAGAGGCCGCGATATAGGTGAGTTCCGTCCCAAACGGTGAGGTTTCTCCGGAAATCCGACTGGCCAATGTGGTGATGGGCACGAGGGCAACATCGTCATAATTCAAGCCAACATCTGAGCCTTTGCTAACCATGACGCCAATGACTTGAAAGCTCACATTGTCGACGCGAATGCGCTCGCCAATGGGATCTCGATTGGTGAACAAACGCTCGGCCAGATCGGCCCCTAAGACCGTGACAGGAGTATTCCGCTGGAGATCGAGGTCGGAGACGAAGCGGCCACTGCTGAGATCGAAATTGCGCACGACTGGAAAATCAGAGGTGGTGCCGACGACTGTGGTGTTGGTGCTGCGATTGCCGGCTGCGATGGTGGCTCGGGCGTTAAATTCTGGTGCCACAGCAGTGATGGATGGTACCTGTTCGGCGATCGCCTCGGCATCGGCTAACACCAAGGTTTTGGGCTGATTGAAACTGGCCCGTTGCGATTCTTGGTTGCCTGGTAAAACAAACAGGAGGTTGGGGCCCAACCCCTCGATTTCAGATTCCACGTAGTCTTGCGCTCCTTCACCAACCCCAACCAGAGCGATGACCGAGGCATTTCCGATCACAATGCCCAACATGGTGAGGGTACTGCGTAGCTTATTGGCGGTCAGTGTTTTCACCGCCATCGAGAGACTTTCAGCAAAGTTCATGGGAGGATTGCCGCGACATTAAGAAGTAAATGGGGATATCGATTCAAAAACGATGCGTATGGAGCCCAGCGGTCTTGCTCGCTTATTCGTTGGCCCGATCTCGCCCGAAATTGAGATTCTCTAGACTTTGGCCGGGGGGTAAATCCACAAAAACTCGGCTGCCTTCTTCCAAGCCTTCTAAGACCTGAGTCTTGCTATCGACAGCGGAACCAATCGTGATGGGACGGAAGCGAATGCGATCGCGCGCTCCCGGAACCAATACTCCTGCTTGGCCATCCAGGGTGACAATCGAGACTGTGGGGACGACCAGTCCATTTTCGGGATTGTCTCCCACGAAAGTGGCATCGACGTTCATACCGGACAGCAAGCGATCCAGTCCTGTTAGCAACTCCACTCGTACCTGAAATGATGTGACGTTTTGCTCGACAACAGCTTCGGGCGATACTAGCTGAACGCGACCTTCAAACAATTCGTCTGGGTAAGCATCTGCCAAAATTTCCACCCGCTGGCCTACTTGAATTTGACCGATATCTACTTCGGGAACTTCGGCGAGAATTTCGAGGCCATCCGCTAGAGAGACAATTGCCGTTGAGGTTGCCGACACTGCGTCCGAAGCCGATGTTGTCGGGGTGACAAACGAACCTTCTGTGGCAAACTTCTGTGTGATTGTTCCTGCAAACGGAGCTCGCACGATGGCATCTTCCTGCTGAACTAAGGCCAGTTGCAGTTGAGCTTGAGCCTCTGCAAGCTGAGCCTCTGCCGCTTCGATATCCTCTGAGCGAGCCCCCCTGCGGATCAAGGCTAGCGAGTCTGTCGCCTCTCTTAAACTGGCTTCTTGGAGGGCGACAGTGGCTCGAGCAACGCTTTCCTGATTGACTGCTCCATCTAGCTCGTCTCGGGAAATTGCCCCTTCATTGGCCAATGTTTGATTGCGCTCTAAGCGATCGGTTGCCAGGGCCAGCTGCGATTGAGCATCTGCTAACCGTGCCTCTGCCTGCCAAACTCGAGCTTCTGCCTGGGCAATTTCCTCTGGCCGATTTCCTGCCAGCAGAGCGGCTAATTGGGCTTGATTGCGAGCCACCTGTGCACGAGCCCTAGCCACATCCGCTGTTACGCTATCGGCTTCCATAAAGGCAATTTCTTGCCCTGCCTCAACTTGGTCTCCCTGCTCTACCAACAGTTGTTCCAGGATGCCTGCCGTTTTTGGACTCAGATTGACGCTATCAATGGGTTGTACCGTGCCGCTAGCGGTAATGCGAATGGTGACACTTTCCTCTTCCACAGGAACGGTGAGGGCGTCGATATCCAATCCGCTCCTCTGGCGCTGTTGCGAAATCACTCCGGCTGAGAGTATGCCGACAGCTAATGCTGCCGCGATTCCCCACGGCAAAAGTTTTCTTCTAGGCTGCGAGCGTGGGGAGGAGTTTGAGACTGCAGACGGAACTTGTGTGGTTGGTCGGTCGGTAGTTTGAGCCATTACTGGGTCTCTGGCGACGATGAATGAAGGGTCATGAAAGGTGCTGTTCGTTGGGCTGGGTAGGCACTCGTCAACAGCAACATGACGAACAAGATACGTGCGTACACAAAACTTAATCTCTTTTTCATTATACGGAGAACTGGCGAATAGCGCAGGATTAGCTTGGTGTATTGCTGCTCGATTCCCAGTCAATAGTTGAGCGAATTCCGAGGGTGGCCCTCAAATTCAAATACTGCATGCATCGATCGACTGAGATTGGCACCCGAAGCATGAGTTGCGATCCGAGCAGAGCTTGCTGTATTTACAGCTAAGCTCTGAATACTATGGGCTGGGTAGAGTCACCATCGTCGATATAACTGTGCAGAACAGTATTTTGATACGTGCGTGTCAACTTCGGCTATTCGCCGATTAGCCTAAAAGGCTTCCTGCTATGACAAAAATTCCATCACTAGGGGCAGTTTCTTGGATGGGAATCGATTGTAGAGATTGACTGACAGATGTATCGGTACGAGCATATGCTCGTGATTTTAAAATGGTGTGATGAATCGGGGCTGGATCTATCGGGAGCAAGTATCGCGGAGCGGTCAAACAGTTCTGCAGTATTACGTGCAGCGCTACCTTCATTCATCTGAGGAAGACTGGCGAGAACGTATTCTGGCTGGCCAAGTTCAGGTTAACGATCGCTCCGTTGCTCCAGATACAGGTCTACAAGCCGGCGATCGCCTAGCCTACCACCGCCCTCCGTGGGAGGAACCATCTGTTCCTCTTGCCTTCTCCGTTTTATACGAAGGTGACGATGTTGTAGCTGTCAATAAACCCAACGGCTTGCCTGTTATGCCCGGTGGCGGCTTTTTAGAACACACGCTGCTCCATCAACTACAGCTTTGCTATCCCGACCGGACGCCGATTCCTATTCATCGTCTGGGACGCGGAACATCGGGGATTGTTCTGTCCGCTCGTTCTCCCCAGGCAAAATCTGATTTGAGCCAGCAGATGCGCGATCGCAGCATGCGCAAAATCTACAGGACTCTGATTGGGCGTGCAGATTTGCCAGACTGGTTCTCGATTAACACGCCCATCGGTCCCGTGCCGCATCCTTACTTGGGAACGGTGTTTGCCGCCAGCGAACGTGGCAAAGATGCGCGCAGCGACTGCACCGTGCTGCGGCGATCGCATGACAGCACTCTGCTAGAGGTGGATAT
Organism: Synechococcus sp.; assembly: GCA_051439425.1. Classification (GTDB taxonomy): domain Bacteria; phylum Cyanobacteriota; class Cyanobacteriia; order Thermostichales; family PCC-7336; genus PCC-7336. The sequence goes on along the minus strand of JBFRWD010000175.1, from coordinate 25,416 downwards.
TCTGACCGGACGCCCCCACCAAATACGGATTCATCTAGCCTCGATTGGATACCCGCTTTTGGGCGATCCTCTGTATGTCACGGGTGGTTCCGTCCGTTTGGGTGACTCTGTTGAGACCACTCCAGTTCCTGGTGACTGCGGTTATAACTTACATGCCCATCGCCTAGGGTTTACCCATCCTCGCTCTCAACGCAGAATAGAGATTGAAGCTCCCCTGCCCCCCGAACTGATTTAGTATCGGTGCCGATCCGATCCCGACAATCGACTCAAGGGTTTATCAGGCTTGTTATTAGGGGATGTCATCACACAGCGCACGTGTTGTAGCAAGCCTGGTGGCGGACGATTCCCCCATTACCTTTTACGCTGAAACAGTACTAGCACTTCCGATTTGCATCGATCGCCATGTCCGACGCTTCTCCCGATCGCACCTCTATCGAGACGTTTCAGATTTCTCCACTGATTCGGATGACTCTGTTAGCTCTATTTGTATCTCTCACCATTCCATTGCCCGTGTTGGCCCAGGTGACTGATTCAGTCATTTCCCCCAAGCTCCTCGCGGGAGGAATTATTTTGGGTGGGGTGGTTCTGTTCGGTATTCTGAGCGAGCGGGTGGAAACTAGCGATCGCGGTATTGCCGTTACCTATCCGGCTTGGGTGCGATGGCTGCGCAAAGGATGGTCGCTGCCGTGGTCTGAAGTGGACGAGCTATCCATGCGGACAACGGGACAAGGAGGCATGGTGTACTACTTCGTGACCCAGGCTCGCGATCGCGCATACCTCTTGCCGATGCGTATTGTTGGGTTTCGTAAACTCTTGCAGATCGTGCAAACCCGTACTGGGATTGATACGTCCACAACGAGGGCATTGGCTCAACCCTGGATGTATCTTGCACTGTTGGGCTGCACCCTGCTGCTGCTAGCTGCAGATGCTTGGACGATTTGGGTTGGAGTGCAACAAATTTCGGGTTAGTCCTTTGGTCGAGCTCTGATTCAAGTTAATGTGTGACCCAAGCAAGCCCGAGCCTGCTCGTCCTTGACCAAGTGAGTTCCAGGCTCAAACTAAATTTGCAGGATAGCTTTGGCGATTGCGAAGTAAATCAACACCCCCACAACGTCTGTAACCGTGGTGATAAAGGGGGCCGACATCAAGGCAGGATCGAGGCCAAACGAGCGGAATAGGAACGGCAGTCCAGACCCTGCGACAGATGCCAGGGCAGAAATGCTGATCAAGCTGATACCCACAGATAGCGCTACGCGGAGATCTTGCTGTAAAGCAAATGCCCATCCCATTGCCACTAGCCCCAGCATGAGTCCTAGCAACGCACCAGCCGCAAACTCGCGCGCGATGACTGTGGCAGCTCCACGATTTTCGATTTCTGCAGTATTCAGACCACGAATGACTACCGTTGACGATTGAGCGCCTACATTGCCTCCCGTTCCGGTGAGTAGTGGGATAAACGAAGCCAGGACAATCACCTGCTGTAGTAATTCTTGTTGGCTATTGATGATGCTGCCGGTAACGGTATTGGTGAACAGCAAGACAAACAGCCACACCACTCGGCGGCGAGCCACCGTCAGCAAATTGGTTTGAAAGTAGTCCTCGCGGCCGGACTGTACGCCCCCCAAGCTATAGATATCTTCAGTGGTTTCCTCTTCCAGAATGTCGATGATGTCATCGACTGTGATGATCCCCACCAAGCGGTGTTCTGCATCAACAACGGGGGCTGCAATGAAATCGTAACGCTGAATAATCCGGGCCACTTCCTCTTGGTCAGTATCCGTATTCACGGACACCACATCGCGAGTCATGATTTCGCCGATAGTCTGGTTGGGATAGGCCGTGACTAAATCTCGCAGGGACAGGATACCGGTGAGGCGGCGAGCGGCATCGGTGACATAGAGGTAGTAAACCGTCTCAGTTTCGTCAGCGAGACTGCGAATACGATCGATTGCCTGCGTAACCGTAAAGCTCTCTTTGAGGGAGATGTATTCGGGCGTCATAATACGCCCGGCAGTATTTTGCTCGTATCCCAACAGAAGGGCTGTTGCCTTGCGCTCGGTGGGGCTGAGTTGGCCCACAATTCTGGCGATCACTTTGGCGGGCAACTCGTCAAACAGTCGTGCCCGATCGTCCGGCGACATCTTATCGACGATGTCTAAAACTTCCTGGCGCTTAAATTCTTCAATCAGCGTTTGCTGCACGCTGGAATCCAGTTGTTCGTAGACTTCGATCGCCTCATCTTTTGATAGTAGCCTGAAGGCGATCGCCTGTTTCGCTTCCGGTAATCCTTCAATGGCTTCGGCAATATCGGCAGGCAGGACGGGAACCAGTAGTGACTTAGCTCCCTGTAAATTTCCGTCTTCCAACAGCCGCTCCAACTGCTGGCGTACCAAGTGCCGCAGCTCCGCGCGTTCTTCCACGGTGGGAATTAAAGGACGAGTGTCGGACAATGGTATGCCTCAACTTTCGCGTTCCAATTGAATCTGCACTTAGTCTAGTGCCATTAGGGGCATTACTACTGTTCCCCTTGGGAGGAGGGCTGCATCCTACTTGAGTCGCCAGTTGTATAGCAATCTGCTGTAAGGTCTGGAGGGTTAATACTGCGAAATTGCTTTTTTCCAGGAAAAGTAGTCAGGGAAGTCTTCATAGCGGATTGCCGATCGCTATATTGCAGACATAGGCGAGGTTATGCGAGTATCAAGCACTCAAATCAAGATCGATTAACGAGGCACTCGATTTGGCAGTGGGTGAGGGCTTAGCAGCTGAGGGCTAGTGATTAGTCGGTTTGACTAACTCTTGCAGCACAAAGTGAATATCCACCATGGCTTGTGTATCCAGCCGACAGTAGTCTTTCAATTCCTGGGCCATGCGCGTTTTTTCAGCAGAATCTGGTAAGCCGATGGTCTGCAGCCAATAGGCTTGAGCATCATCTCCCTTCCGGACGGCGAGGCTGTCGTAGCTAGGTCGGTCGGGGCACAGTACGGGAAAGACGCGCTTGATAGAGTTCGAGCCTTGAAAATCGGGGTGTTGGTAGTGGTTCCTAAAGATATCGAGCTGATCCCACAGTCGTGCGATCGCCGACTCCAACGGCGCTGAAACTTCTGGAACGGTGGCCGCTAACTTTTGCATGACCCCTTTCTCAAACGATGCGCTGTAGGCCACTATGGCTCCGTGCGGATGCAAGCAATCGGCGAGCGATTGTGCGAGTGGTTGGCGCGGATCGGTGGTACTGGTGTGCAGAAACTCGACGTGTTCGACAGTGCCATTGGCATGCAAGATATGGCAGCTGTATTGAAAGGGATATTGTTCGTAGGGTTTGAGTCCCTCAAAGTACGGAATAGCCGGATTGATGGTTTCGAAATCCAGGAAATGAATCGGATACTCCAGCTCTGTGAGCAAGGCTGCAATACCGTCGAGATCGATGCGGATCGCTCGTTCGTTGCTCACAGTGACATACTCTCTTTGCTTCTCGGATAGAGGGTAGTCGTCCGGCACGTCACTTAACTGAAGGATGCCTTGCCCGTACAATTCGGCTTTCTTCTTTGCGTTGAGACGAGGAATGGAAAAGATCGATGGTTGGGGAACGTGTTGCCAGCAGTGGGATTGAAACGGGCATGGGTTTGGCTTGTGGCAGCGATCGCCAATATCTGTGTCGGGACAGCTCTCCTGTTGCATCACACTAGATGCTGCTTGGGAGTTGGTAGCAAGGGTGGTCGTCAGTTCTTCAATCTCATCCGTGACATCGCAGCGGGTAAAAAAGTTCGAGAGATCGGGAAACGTGCAGGTTTTGCTGTTGATAGTTTGCAGACTGATGCGATAGACCTGCAGCCCTAGTTGCTGCAAGACGTAGTGTTGAATGGCTAGATCGTCGAAATACTCTGGTTTTTGCTTTGTGGCGGATTTAACTTCAATCAACTCCCATCCGTTGTCGCGGGTGCGGTGGAGAATATCGCATTTGATGTAGAGATGGTTCCAGGCAAATGATGCTTCAAAAATAGTTGGGATGCCGGAATCGATGGCGGTTTGCGTATCGGCTATTGCCTGCTGACGATCTCGGCTAGTGATTTCAAGCCCATCTGGAAAGTCTTTCCAAGCCAGTTTACCGACATCAATCCCTTGCTGGATAATCCGTTGTTGAGACAGAGATAACTTGGGTTGAATTCCCGGATCGTTACATTCAATCCATAATCGTTTAGGACATTGCAACCAACTCAAGTAGCGAGATTTTGTGAGTTCTAACATGACCAATAGGTCGGGCAATTACTGCGGTCAAGGTAGGGCTCATTCGAGCCAGAAATATGTCAATGTAGCAGCGATGGGCGATTGCTTCCTCTCGGTCTTGCTGCAATGCAGGGTGGTTACATAACACCCCTCATAGCAAGCCTGACAAAGCGCCAGTACAGACGAAATGGAATTACAGTTTCGATACTGCAAAGGGCAACGTTTCGACTTCTTGCTCACCGAGTTTTCGGCTCCAGATTTTAGCTTTAGAATTCCATCGAAATCCTGCTTCTTTCGCCAAGCTGCGATCGTTGTAGCTCACATGCGCGCGGTACATATATTTAGGTTGGCTGGCCAGCGCAACCCGAGAGGATAAATCGGTGACGCGATCGAACAACATGGCGATGAGCTGACAGTCTGTCAGTGCTCGGTGGGCAGCGTTGACTCCAATCCCGTAATCTAGGGCCAAACTCACCAGCGATCCCCCCTGTTTTGCGGCCAGTGGCCAGCGAAAATCAGACATGGTGCACAGCCAGGGCATGGGTTGGCCATCTTTGACGAGCTTGGGCAGGTGATGGTCGTCAAACCACTGGCGATCGAAGTCGGCGTTATGAGCGATCGCGTAGTCGGCTTCGGCCACCATTTGCTTAAAAATGGCCAAGGACTGGTCTAGTAGTGGATCTGAAACGGCTTGAGATGCGGCGGCAGAGATACCGTTCAGCTTTTCCTGAGGGTTGTGCTCGGTGGGTAGCAGAACTGATAGTTGGTGGAGGGTACTGTGGTGGTCGATTGAATAGAGAATTGCTCCCAGCTCGATGACGCGATCGCGCTGAGGGTCAAGCCCTGTTGTTTCGGTGTCAACGATCAGAACGTTCATGCCTGCTACCCAGTCTGCACGCAATGTGTTGTACCCGATTTATCTGGGTTTGGCTGCAGAAGCAAGCTTTGGACTTAGGACAACACTGTGAACACAGCAATGATGAGATTTCTGGATTGGGTGCCTGTTGTTGGTCTCGTTCGAACGATTTCTCACTACCTGAGATTTGTATAAGTGGAGCATGAGAAGTCGTGTAAGCCTCTCTCAGCAAGATTCAGCCTGTGGTTGGGATGAGATTCATCTGGCGTCCGTTAAATAGAAGTACTTGATACAGTTATCGGGTACTGTGACCGATCTCGATGTTATGGAGATTGCGAGATGGCGATTAGTAAGAACTTCCTAGCCTTAGCCGCTCTAACTCTGTTTGTCACCAGCATGATGGCCCTCCATCCCCTTGCCCCTGATTCCAGCGAGTCAGCCTCTGAATCATTTGTGCATCGCCCCACCACTCCGCACTACAACTAATGAATGGTTCAGTTTGCTCAACAGGCAGTCTAATCGTCTGAGAAACGGCGATTTCCCGCTATGTTTGCACTGCCAGAGACGCGCTTGCATAGTGCTCGCTCGACTGCAATCGAACCTACGATATTGCGTGGCGTGTGTGTGTTCTAAGTCGTATGGGTTGTTCCGCCAGCCCTCTCTTAGCCATCTCCACCTGAGTAGAGCGGCATAATAGGAGCAATGCTTCACTCTGAATAGTCTCCATGTCCTACTTTTCACGGCGCTCTCTCCGCCGGGCGTTTCGACGAACGGTGAGTCTGTGTTTGATTTGTTTCGTAACCCAGTTTGGCCTAGCCACTGCAGCACGAGCTCAGGCGAACAGTTTGAAACTGTTCGCATCCCCTCACGCAACCCTTGTGGCGCAAGCTGCACCGATCTCCGATCCCGACTTTGTGGCTGACGCTGTGGAACGGGTGGGCCCTGCGGTTGTGAGGATTAATTCTTCCCGGACAGTGGCGCAAAGTTCTCCGTTCAGCGATCGTCGCGGCTTTGAGCAGCGAGGCGAAGGTTCGGGGTTTATCGTGACGGAAGACGGGTTGATTTTCACGAACGCACATGTTGTGGAAGGGGCCGATCGGGTAGAAGTGGTCCTCAAAGATGGGCGCAGGTTTGAAGGCAAAGTGATCGGTGCCGATCCGCTGACAGATGTGGCAGTGGTAGACATTAACGCTGATGAGTTGCCTGTTGTTGATATTGGCGATTCTCGTCTGTTGATTCCTGGTGAATGGGCGATCGCCATCGGTAATCCCCTCGGTCTGGATAGCACGGTTACCGTCGGCATCATTAGTGCTGTCGGTCGGTCGGCGGCAGACGTTGGCATTCCCATGCAACGGGCGCAATTTATTCAAACGGATGCGGCCATTAATCCCGGGAACTCTGGAGGACCGCTGCTGAACGAACGAGGGGAAGTGATAGCTATTAATACCGCAATTATCCGTGGAGCCAATGGGATTGGTTTTGCGGTCCCCATCCGTACGGCTCAGCGTATTGCGAATCAATTGGTGGCAACTGGGCGGGTCAGTCGAGCATACCTCGGTATTCAAATGAGCACGCTGACCCCCGAACTCCGCGATCGCATTAACGACGATCCGAACTCAAACTTTAGTGTGGCAGCCGATCGTGGGGTTCTGATTCAGTCGGTAGCTACAGATGGCCCAGCAGCAGCTGGTGGTTTAAGAGCTGGTGATGTCATTCTAAGGATCGATGGTGAGGAAATAACTAGCTCGGATCGACTGCAGCAGTATGTGGAGTTTGCTGCTGTCGGAGATGAATTGCAGATTACAGTGCAGCGAAATGGCTCGGAACGCACCGTTGCTGTTGTCACTGGAGAGTTTCCGCTTGAACTGGTCTCCGGCTAGCCTGCCTGGCCGCACACGATACTCATGAAGCCAACTGGGTCGAGGTTGCTGTCTGGTAGCTGCGATGCGGACTTCGACTGACTTCAGGATGATGTGGGGAGCATCGCGCGGCTCCCTTTTACGCTAGTGTGGCTGGAGTTTGGGTAAAGAAGAGGTTTTTCGGTGCGCTTGTCCTACATACTCCTGGCAATCTCCATTAGTTTGGGAGCGATCGGCCAAATTTGCTTAAAGATAGGTGCCCTCAAATCCGATGCTGTACGGTTCTTTTTCTTGGAACCGCGAGTGATTGTCGGATTTGCGATCTATTTTGTTTCCGCCTTAATGTATACCTATGCGCTTAAGAAGTTGCCGCTGTCCGTGGCTTTTCCTAGCGTCTCATTGAGTTACGTATTGGTCTCTCTGCTGGCGCACCTCATCTTGAAGGAGGCATTTGGCATTCGTCAGATTATCTCGCTCGGTCTGATTGCATCCGGAGTCTTTTTATTAAATAGTCGTTCCTGAACAAACCAATGTCATCAACGTGATACGCCGACCGAGATTGCAACTGGGCAGAGCAAAGAGATGAAGTGGGGCTGGCGGGTTTCGAACCTACGGCCTAGCTCTTAGGAGGCGCTCCGCTTGATGCCCAGGCACCTTAAATAGCAAGAGATTATGGTTGTTTATTCTCAATCTTCCCCTCTCTTTCCCCAGTAATTTGTAGAATTTTGACGGGGAATGCAGCAGGCAACCGCGTCAATGTCTACAGACTTTTCGTTTCTCCCAAGCTTGCAGTTTGTTCAGCGATCGCTCGCTTACCTCGATCCATCCGGCGAACACTCTCACCAATTTGAAGCGCTCAACGCGCTAGGCGACTACATCGAAGACAGGTTTAAGCCTCACTATCGAGGGCTGCTTGGGCCTGTCGAATTAGAGGTTAAAGAGCAGGGCGGTAAGATAAAGCTAGCTGTTCCTTACTACAGCCAGCTCGACAACGAAACCGACATTTTTGGCCCTGGTGGTCGCCAGTGCAACACCACTAGCTGTGCAATGCTGTGTGACTACCTTACTGATGGCGCTCTGAGCGCGGCAGCCTTAGAGCGGGGTGAGCCAGAGCCGGAAGCTGTTTACGACAATTACGTTGCCAAGTACGGAGACACCACCAGCCACGAAATACAGACTAAGGTGTTGAAGGTTTGGGGCGTTGAGTCTTAATGGGAAACAGAGATGACTCGATCGCAACCGATCGAGCAGTTAGAGAAGGGAGTCCCCACAGTAATTGGGGTCCGCTACAAAAAGGGCGGTCACATTGTTTTGGTCGTTGGACACGATCCGAATGAGGAGTTCTTCTGGGCTCACGATCCCTTTGGTGTCAGGCAAGGGGCGAGTAATGCTTACGACAACACAAAATCGGGGGCTTACGACAAGTACTCTTACAAACTGATGTCGAAGATATGGAACTTTGGCCCTGACAAGACCGGTTGGGGGCGGGGGGTGACTTCTTACCCCGGAATAGTGGCGTGAGCGATCGCATCACTGACTCCAAGCTCTGCTCCGACTCATCACCAGTTGCGAGATCTTTGGTGAATAAAAACATACAATCAAAGCAAAAACGCGCATTAAATTTCTGCCTTTTTTCGGTTTTGAGGGATATTATGCGGACTATTCGTCTTTCTAAACGCCTTTTCTAGGTGGTTATGCGGATTTATCTCTCCTGGTTATACATATGGAGGGTGGTCGGATAATTTCCCACTAATCAATAGTTAGATTCAGTATTAATATCCTAAGGAGCAGAATATGGCATTTCAACTAGATCTGATTTCAGGTATTTCTCGTGAGATACGTGAGTGGGTTAATAGATATGACCGAAATAATATGGCCGAGAAAGAGAGGGCAAATGCGGCTGTCGTCGCTATTTCGACAGCTGTATTAGAAACTAGAAAATACTTGGCGTCACTCAATGCAAATGAGAGAGATATAGATGAACAATCGGAATTATCCAATCTTTGGAACGATGCCCATATCAAGATTCGAACAATAGATTCGGAGTTTGCAGATCGCTGTTTTTTGAAAGCTGAATACTGGACGGATCCAACCTCTTATACCGAAAATGACATAGCAAAATATAATATTGCTTTAGACGATATGTCAATTGCTGCGCGAAACTTTCTTGATGGCTGAGATCTGAAACTAAATCTAACAATTCGGTGGACATGGACGCCTGACCTTGCCTCTTTCTTCGATTCTACCTTGGTCGTGCGTAATCAAGCGCCGCTCAATTCAGCGCTATGTCGCTTGAATTCAGATGAATTTCGACCTACGTTCTACCCCCAGATTGGGTTCTCTAAATTGCTCTGCTACGGTACAAATTTCTAATTCGTTTTAGGGAGAGAGTTATGACCAAGATCATTTTCGTTCACGGCATGGCTGCAAATGCTGAGAGTTGGAATGGCGTTGAAAATGATTCGAGGATCAAAGCCTTTGGCGACACTAGTGCGGTAACGCTTGCAGGCCATACCGTTAAATGGTTTTTATCCTTTGGGGTGCCCAATCCAGCTAGCCCTCCTTCGGTAACAATGGACCAGTATGTCGCCTCTGTTGTCGCGGATTTCCCCGCGTCGGGGGGGGCAAATGACGTGGTTTTGATCGGCCATTCCATGGGCGGATTTGTCATATCTGAAGTTGCAGTTCGATATCCCAATCGTGTGAAAGCCTTGATATACGTGGCCGCAATGCTGCCCTCGACTAGTGACACTATCAGCGGACTTGCAAGCACTTTTGGCACAACACCCCAGGGTGTCATCCAGGAATTCATTGGCTACCCCTCTGGATGGAGCGCTCTAGTGAAACAGCCCGGCGGCCCGTTATCCTTTGAATTTACTGCCAGTGATGAATTTGACGACATTCCAAAAACTTACATTTATACTGCTAACGACCTGATAATCCCCCTTGCTTCACAAAATCTAATGACCTCGGCAGCCTCCTCCTTGTCGGGAAAAAACATGACAACCGGCCATTTGCCACAATTCGAAAAAAAGAGCGATTTGATAGATCTGTTGGCCGGTATGCTTTGACTACACATAGTATTCTTGGCCTAGGTTGTAGGGCGCTAAGCGCTAAACTACGGGATGTGAAACGCTATCGGCTCAACCTATACGGACACAAGGGACGAGAGATATTTTGCAGCAGTGTACATCTGACTATCACGAGCGTTGGTGCATCGCTCGTGATAGTCAGATGTACGTCAGATGGCAGCTATACGATAGTGGGCTATTGCACTCGGAAGGAACGTTCAGTACGTGTAGGTGGCATAAGTCTAGGCTCAACACTAAGCCGCACTACAGAAAGAAAAAATATGGGTAATTCTCTGTGACTGAGAATCAGAAAGGCAATTCCAAAACAAGTAATAATTGGTTTAAACGTAATTGGAAAATTATTCTTCCTGTCTTTGTTTTTGTGTGTTACTTGGCATTTGCTCTCCATAGAAAATGCCCTCCGAATGTTGATGGTGAAAGAGAGCTAGATGAATGCACCATTGTAGGTGTCACGATATTGGAATGGCTGAAATTGCTCGTGGTGCCGCTAGTGTTAGCTTGTTTTGGTAGGATATTAGACCAGGTTCAACGGAGAAGCGATAATGATAAGGCAAAGGAAAAGTTTTTACTGAATTATTTTGATAGTATATCCGAATTGATTATTGAGAAGGATATAATATCTCTCTCTCGAAAATTTAAATATAAATACCAAAAATACCAAGAGCCAAGTATTCTTAGTTCTTCAAGGACTCTGATTGAAGCTAGGACAAAATCAGTCTTGAGAAGGTGTAGGCACGATAGCGAGAAGACAAGAATTGTTCTTAAGTTTTTATCTTCCGCAGGTATCTACACAACGGTAAAGCCAAAGTTGGCAGGAATAGACTTAGAATCGCTAAACCTTTCGGGAATACATCTCTCTGGAATAGACCTTAGTGAGGCAAATCTTATAAATATTGACCTTAGAGATGCCGATCTAAGTATGGCGAATCTTAAAGATACTGACCTTCGTGGTGCTGATCTAAGAGGAGCAGACTTAAGAGATGCCAATCTTGCGGAGGCTAAGCTCGATGGCATACTCTACAATTCCGAAACAAAATGGCCCATTAAGATCACACCACCACTATCCCGTGATGGGTACCAAGCAGCAAAAAATAGTAATAAGTGACTGAAAAGCGTAAGAATAATCATTGCTAATTCATGGCGTTGCTAGCACACGGAATAACTTTGTAATTCGCACTTTCGCGCAATTTTCTTAGGCTTTAGGCTCACTGCATGACTTGCCATTGCTCCACGTAATTCAATTTTTTCCCTTCACCCAAATTGCGCACTACATACAGAACCCCACCGAGATCGAGAACACTGCTTGGAACTCGGCATCTGGGTTGGGATATAAAGCCTCAATGCCAAAATCCCCCTGTTTCACAATTGAGAAGCCTTGGGGGTAGCCGATCATCAAGTCGTTCGAGTCGTTTTCTATGATTTCAAGCAAGTTGCCGGTCGCGCTCTCTAGCTGCGCTTGCACGTTGGCAGGGCCGAGCAGAACGTTAGTGCTGTCAATGACATAGATCAGGTTGTCTTGCGGCGTCTCCCGCATTGCCCCAAAGGAGGTGATAAGGATGTTGTCGGAGTCCTTGATGTAGACAATTCCCGTCTTGGCCTCGCGTTTGATGCCACCCAGGACGGCACAGTTTTTGCTGTTCTCGATTCGCAAGTCTGCCAGCCTGCTTTGATCTTTCTTGCCTCCCTCGTAATTGTGGAAGGCCAATATTACGCCGTCGCAACCGTCGATCAGAACACTGCAGTTCTTGTCGCCTTGGGGGGCTCCATTAGGTAGGGCAACCCAGTCAATGTGAGTATCGTTCCCCTGTCCCATAAACAGGCCACTGGCGTAATCGGTGAATAGCTGATTTCGATAGCCGTAGCTAGTGCCGGTCGTAACCGATTTCCAGTGCCAGCGACCTCGCAGCATGAACTGACTGCTGTGGCCGGAGCGGTGGTGAACGAACCCGCAACCGCGATCGCCAAACTGATTTCAAGCCATCCTGGTTGACGCTCAACGACTCCGCTCTTACCGATTGACACTCAAGGTAACGAGTAGATAATCTCAATATGTACAGCTTTCAGGTACAGGTATGCTGGTCAGCAAAACAGAATCAGCCACCAACGCCCGCAAAGAGTTCTTCAAAATCCTCGACGAAGTTGCGAACGATAGCTCCGTCGTCATCGTCAAGCGCAAAGACGCCCCCAACGTCGCCATCATTGCCGAATCCGAACTCAGCAGCCTGATGGAAACCGTTCATCTCCTGCGATCGCCCCACAATGCCCAACGACTGTTTACAGCCTTAGAACGCTCTCAAGCCCGCGACCTCGATACACCAGACGCGATCGACCCAGAGCAAGTCAAAGCAGAACTGCGGCAGTATTGTGAGCAAAAAGAAGAAGCGAATACCGTCGAAATCTTCGCCGAAGACACCAGAATCGACCCAGCCAGCTAGATGCCCTATCTTCGAGCCCGAATTTCGCGACGATCTCAAGCACTTGGCGCGAACTAATCTTCCAGCCTACGACAAGGTATGGAGAATGATTGACGAATGTTTGGAACATCCGTTTACCGGAACGGGTAAACCAGAGCCTTTGAAACATATCGGCTCCGATCTCTGGAGCCGCAGAATCACATTAGAAGACCGACTGGTTTACAGGGTAGGCAGGGCAAAAATCGACTTCTTGACCTGCCGATTTCACTACAGCTAAAGCCGGAGTAGACAACCAAGCAACCTCCATCACCTCACAGCTTTTTGCAAAGCAACTGCGCGATCGACAGGCATTCGGTTGGTTCTGCCGATCTGCTCTAAAATCGCGATGCCGTCAGTTGAACGTCAGCATCTTGCCAAGCCTCATCAAAGCGCGCTTGCACTAACATTGCTTCTGCTTCTCGACCTTGCGCCTCCAGGCTTTGGGTCAAACCAAACAACGACCAGCCATTGCGCTCGTTATCCAGTAAGTCCTCGCGATAAACCGCCTCGGCCTCTACCGGTCGGTCGGCTGCCAACAATGCGGCCCCTAACAACTGGCGTACCGGCTGATTCCAATCCTCGGGCTCGTCATAAATCAACTGGTCTTCAATCGCGATCGCCGCTTCTAAATTGGCGATCGCTCCATCCCAATCCTCTTGTCGAGAGGCAATTTCACCCTGCAGAACATCGCTGGCAATCTCCAGTAACCGGGCCGTGGAGTTCAAATCCCAAATGGTTACGTCTTCGATTGCAGGATCGGCAGCGATTGTCTGCAACTGCTGTAACTCCTGTTCCGCTTCGTCAAATTGCTCTTTAGCGGCATAGGCCATACCGCGAACGTAGTGCCACACACCGGTTGGGTACTCAAGACCGCTGGCAGGAGCCGGTTCCGCCAAAATCTCGTCGTACCGCCCGAACCGCTGCAGCGCGTAGTACGGAATCGCCGAGTAATGCTGGATTGCGCCCAGTTCCGGCATCATCTCTTGGTTCAGTCCTGACGCCAAATCTCTCGCCACCTGAATGCTCAATGCGCTCTGGCCACTCATGGCTGCACTGGCCCACAAAAAATGCTCGTTGTGAGGCATATAGGCCAGCGGATAAATACCCTGGGCGTGGCATTGGGTGACGTACTCATCGTCCGCTGCGATCGCATCGACGTTGGCTGACGCGGCATCGCGATAGCGACCGATGTTGATATAGATGTGGGAGGGCATGTGAACCAGGTGACCGGATCCCGGTACTAAAGTTCCGAGGCGATCGGCAGCAGCTTCTGCCCATTCGGGATGTACTGCTTCTACTGCATGAATGTAGAGATGGTTAGCGCCGGGATGGTTGGGATCTCGCCTCATCACCGATTCCAGCGTGTCTAACACCTTACGTGTGGCTTCCCGAGGTTGACCGTCCTCATCCCAATAGTTCCAAGGGGTGGTGTCCATGAGTGCTTCTGCGTAGAACACAGCCGCATCCAGATCGTCCGGATATTGCTCGACCACCTTGCCCATTGCTTCCGCAAAGCTGGTGTCCAAAGGCGATCGATCGTCGACTGCAGCTTCGCTATAGCGAGAGGACAGTGCTTGAATGTAAGCCCGTTCGCGATCGCTGGCATTGTCGGATAGTTCCTCTGCCATCTGCATCGCACTGTAGGCATCCGGAACTGCCTCGTCATCCATAGCCGCGTTGATATTCGGCCCCAACGCAAACGCCACGCCCCAATAACACATCGCACAGTCGGGGTCTTGGCGGGTCGCCTCTCGATAGGCACGCACCGCTTCTGCATGGTTGAATCCGTAGGTTAGGGCCAACCCCTGATCGAAATACTGCTGGGCACTGTCTGAATCGGTGGTGATGGCATGGTGTACCGTGCTCAAGCCATCGAATAAAGGTACCTGCGGCTCGGCGGCGATCGCTGTTGGATCGTCACCGCCAAATCTGGCCCAAAGCCCTGGCTGAGCGATCGAGCCGATGAATAGGAGTGCTGCCAGAACGATAACTGTTATTCGTTTCATGGTGGGAACTAATGGGTTTGCTGCGAAGGCGAAGGCGACAGGGGGCAATGGGGGGAGAACTGTGATGGGGGATAAGTCTTGGTCCTTTGTCCTTGGTCCTTTGTCCTTGGTCATTGGTTGTTCGACCTTGGATTGAATGCTGATTGATGGGTTGCGGTCTGCTACGGCGTCTTTGACGCTTTGTAGTTGTAGTGTGGGACACCATTTTAGATTCTTCAATTTGGACTCGTGCGCAATTGAGCATTCCTTGACCCTATGCACTGGTTTGCTGTTGGACGTCGCAACTTCGGCTGCGCTTTGGCGAGGGAACGCTGGAGCTGCAACAGTTCTTAAAGGTCGGTTTAGGATGAGATTAGTGTCCGGCTTTCTTTGATGTCCTCAACTGCGATCGCCTCTCCTGCTTCAGCGTCTCCAGTCACCTCCACCATTCCCGACTACCAAACCTGGGAGTGGCAGGGGTACAGCATTCGCTACGCTGTCATCGGCACGGGGACTCCATTAGTCCTGCTGCATGGGTTTGGGGCGTCTATCTTTCACTGGCGCAAAAATATTGCGGTGTTGGCCGATGCAGGATACTGCGTTCACGCCATCGACTTGCTCGGATTTGGTGGGTCGGATAAGCCAGCGATCGAATACTCGATGGAACTGTGGCGAGATTTGGTTGCGGACTATTGGGAGGAGTTCATTCGAGAGCCCACCGTCTTTGTGGGCAACTCCATCGGAGCCCTTCTCAGTTTGATGCTGGTCACCCATCAACCGGAGCGATCGGCAGGTGCAGTTTTACTCAATTGCGCGGGTGGTCTTAACCATCGCCCCTCCGAGCTGCTGTTTCCCCTCCGGGTGGTGATGGGGACGTTTGAAAAAGCGGTTAACTCGGAGGTGGTTGGGCCGTGGTTGTTCGATCGCGTCCGTCAAAAACATCGCATTCGCGGCACCCTCAAACAGGTATACGGCAACCGTACCGCTGTGACGGATGACCTTGTAGATGCCATCTACGAACCTGCCAGCGATCCGGGAGCCCAAAAAGTCTTTGCCGCCATTCTCAGGGCCGACCCCGGGCCGACTCCGGAAGAGCTATTGCCTCAAGTGAACTGCCCTCTACTGGTCCTGTGGGGCGAAGCCGATCCGTGGACTCCCATTCAGCGAGGGCGGCAATATGCTTCGTACAGCGATCGCGTCGAATTTGTCTCGCTCCCCAAAACCGGCCACTGCCCCCATGACGAGCGCCCCGAACTGGTTAACCCTCTGATTCTCCACTGGTTGAGTCAGCATCGGCTGTGATGCCGAACCTCCTCATAGAGGCAAATTTTATTATTTGGTTATAGCAGTGGTCGTCCCACTGCGGACATTTCAGCTCTATCAATCCGCTGTCTATGACAGCCATTGATGGAGGGCGGGCAAAGTTGGAAGCAGGATTGTGCAGATCGAGATCGCTCTAAGGTGGCGATCGCTATCACTGCTCGACCTGTTGCGGCGTGATTGAATCTTTCTATTCTTGATGACATAAGTACTGGTTTGGCGGTAGCTGCATCGCTGGGACAGTTCAGCGGTACCAAACTCTGACTAGAGTCTGGCGATGCGTTCTACCCAAGGGCTTGCCACTATTCCAAGAGTTGGCAATTTGACAGATGCCATCTGACAATAATTGTCCCAGTAGTCGTTATTCAACCTGTCGTGAGCGTGAGCGGTCGCACTATTGGCTGAGTGGGACTTGGAAAGGAGAAAGTATGCATCACATTACATTGGCCTGGCTGGAGAATGGGGAGCGGGTGACGCGCACGTTGGAGGTGGGCGACGAAACGATTGAACCTGGAGTATTTCGCATCGGCCGCGATCCAGAACAGTGTGATGTGGTTTTGCCCTCTGCGACAGAGCGCGATCGCACGGTGTCTCGTTGCCACGTCGAAATTTCGTTTGATGCCGACCGATTTGGGTTTTATCTAACCAATCTGAAGGCCAATAACCCCCCTTACATCAAGGGAGAGCCAGTCACTGACTCTATCAAACTGACGCAAGGATGCACCGTTGAGCTGGGTGAAGTGGAACTGGTGGTACAAGACATTGTCGCTGTTCCAGAAACGATTATTATTCAGCGTCCTCGACAAGCTCCCCCTCAACAGCAAGTGACGATCCTGCGCGATCGTTCGGATTTCCATGCGGCCAAACCACCTGCTGCTTCTGGCACAGATCGATCTGCTGACGCGGGGCTAGCCAATACCACTGATGACTCCACGATCGATCCAGATGCAGCCATGTTCTTGGATGACTCTGCTGAAGTGGGTGAATCTTCCGAACTAGACCCAACCATCGACCCTATCCCTCCACAACCTCAAGCGACTCCTGTTGTTGTTCATGCGGCGTCGCAGTCTGTGCCTCCGGAACCAACAGTCCCTCCAGCGTCTACTCCCGTCCAGCCCAAAGCAGCATCAGCACCTCAGCCCTCCACTCCTCCTGCCCCTCCTGCTGGCTCTGTTTTCGATCGCGTCAAAGATCAGCTATTTTCCTGCCCCAAAGGACACAAGTACACTCTGGCTGAGGCCAAGGAATTGGGCTGGATTTGTAAGTACGACGGATATTTAATTACCAGTACGTTTGTGGCGAAGTAGGGGATTGGGGTAGCGGGTATTCCTTGGAGGGTGTTGGCTAGTCATTGTCACTGGTCATTAGTCATTAGCAAGAAATGTACATAGGCTTCTATCCAAGGACGAAAGACCAAGGACCGAAGACCAAGAACCAATCCCCAACCTATCTCCACCTCCCAACCAACCCTTAGCTGAGTGGATCGATGACTCAATCAACAGTCATTACCGTAAGTTGGATAGACCCGGCTACGGGAGGGGCGCGTCAAGAAACAGCAACAGCTCCGATTGTGTTTGGGCGTGTGGCGATCGCGATGCCCACCACAATTAATGGGGTCGCAGCTCGGCAAATTGAGTTAAACGATAGCGATATTTCTCGGTTTCACTTGCTATTGGATTGGCAGGGCGATCGGTTGGTGGCTACAGACCAAAATAGTCGCAACGGTACGTTTCTGAATGGCAGGCGGCTGCAGTCGGATATGGTGCCCCACGGTGGACAACTGCAGATGGGGTCTGTCACTGTTGCGATCGGCTATGCTCTGCAATCGCCAGGTGCCAGCCCAGTATTAGAGAACGTTCCGGCAGGGGCACCGGCCTCGGAGAATACGATTATTCGGCGGGTGCGTACCTCGCGCGAAATTTTAAATGAACGGCAAATCGATCCCCGCGATATTCAATCCAGTCGTTTACCTATGACTGAAGTTGACTTTGCAACGGTTGGGGGAGGGTTGGGGAGTTATATTTGGGCGGACTATCTGCGGATTTTTGGGGCGAGAACCGAGCAGATTGCAGCCCTGGGGATGCGGGAACCGGCCCCTTATGCCAACTACAAGCGCCTGTGTCTCAACTCTCAAATTCCCCTACACGAACGATTGCGCTCTAACTCGGATTCCTGTCCGGATAATATTTGGGGGTGGCCGGGATATGCGCTGCGGGAATCGTGGCATGATTTGACGCGAGGTAGTGCCGGGACGGCGCTGCGATATTTGTGGCAGGTGTTTTCAGAGCCGACGCTGTCGGAAACTTATACCCCAAGGGCCGGCCGGGTGTTTGACTCGATCGATCGCGAAGCCCGTCGCATTGGTTGGGATCGCATCTGGCGCTACGGACGGGTTAAGGCCATTCGTCAGACGACGGACGGTCGTTACGCCATTTCTTACGCCCAATCGGATGAGAAGCGCGATCCGGCCTTTATGATTGCCCGCTATGTCTTAGTGGCGACAGGATATCCCAAAATTCAGTTTCTGCCTGACTTGCAAGCCTATCGAGAGCAGTACGACGACTTCCGCACGGTCGTGAATGCCTACGAAGATCACAATCATGTCTACCAGCAGCTAGCCCAACAGGGAGGCACAATCCTATTGCGGGGCCGGGGCATTGTAGCGTCGCGGATTATTCAGCGAATTACGGAAATTCGCCAACAAACAGGGCGAGGAGATATTCGTGTTCTGCATTTGATGCGATCGCCCAAAACCCAAGGGAACCGGTTCAAGTTTGCCAAACGCACGGTGTCCAACCACTTCGAATTTCAACCATTTAACTGGCCGAAAGCCTGCTGGGGAGGCGATTTGCGAGAGGTGCTGGAGAAGGCTAACGATCTGAAGCGGGACGAGCTGATTAAGTCTTGGGGGGGGACAACAACCGCCGATCGCCGGGATTGGCGAGAGATTGTCGATCGCAGTTTGCGCGAGGGGTGGTACACCATACAGTTCGGTAATGTTTCTGCTGTGGTTCCGAACCCCAGTGGTGGCACCCTGACGAAAGTGACTGGCAATTCTGGAGATCAGGATGTCAATGCAGACTTCATTGTGGATGCCACGGGTCTGGACGCCGAGGTGAAGTACAACCCGATGCTGGAAGATTTAGTCAGCCACTATCAATTGCCCCTCAATCCGCGCCGCCGATTGGCAGTGAATAACAGCTTCGAAATTCAAGCGATGCGGCAGCGTCAAGGGCGAATGTATGCGATTGGAGCCATCTCCTTTGGTGGCCCCTACGCTGCTGTGGATAGTTTTCTGGGCTTGCAATATTCATCCCAATGGGTGCTGGACGACATGGTGAAAGCTGATGCGCCCGGTTTACGGCGGCTGGACGGTTGGGCATCGTTCAACCAGTGGATGAAGTGGGCGACCAATCAAGCCCCGAACTAATCTGTCTACCCCAGTTTGAGGGAATACGCTTGGACATGCAGGAGGACTCATGACCCCGACATTGCTGGGTCGCATTCAAACCCGCATCTTGTTATTCGGTTCGGTGGGGGCGATTGTGTCGTTCCCGTTTGGAGCGACTGGCCTCTTCGTTTTGCTCTGTGCGCTCATTTTGGGAATGGTGTGGGATGTGCTCTATAACATCATCCAAAAGTTACGTTGGGATCGCGACTGGCCAGCCGCTCTTCAGTTAACAGCTGGGTTGTGGGAAGGCATTGTCTTGTGGGGGGTGTTTGGAGTGGCATTCAGTTGGTGGCACTACAGCTTGGTGTGGTTGTCAGTGTTTGTCACGTCTCAGAGTTTGATGCGGGTGATGTTTCCGCGCTGGCGGTTTCGAGGTGGGCGCTGGCTATGACCCGATCGCTGTTTGAGCCTTCCTGCGATTTACATCGGGTCAATGGCAGGCCACCGTTGAGGAGATTGTCAGGGGGATGTGACGCAAAACTAGGTGCTATGACACATAGACCTGCAAATAGTAGAAATCTATACTAGGGTGGCTAAACTTTCAGGGATTCTACGGACCATCTGGCTGGTGTATTGGTGTCTGGCGTTGCCAGGGCGCTCTCAGCGATGGCCACTAGCGCATTAAGAACTCTCCTGCTGGGGCCACAGGGCCTACTGATGAGTTGTCTGACCGTTTTACTGTTTATCGGGGCGATCGATGCTGCTGAGCAACCGCTACCAAATTATTCGAGCACTCGGAGAAGGAGGGTTTGGTAAAACCTTTCTTGGCGAGGATACTCAGCTGCCCTCCAAACCCCAGTGCGTGGTTAAGGAACTTAAACCCCTTCAGGAAATTGACTTTGAAGAAGTCTTGAAGCGCTTCGAACAAGAAGCGGCCATTCTGGATAAGCTCGGTCAGCAGCATCCCCAAATTCCCCAACTATTTGCCTACTTTGCCGATAATGGCAAGTTCTATCTCGTGCAGGAGTATGTCGAGGGAGAGACATTGGCGACCCGCATTGCCACAGGGGGAGCCCTCAGCGAGATGGATGTCTATCGGTTGCTGTGCCAGACGTTGCCCATCCTTTCCTATATCCATCAGGAAGGGGTGATTCATCGGGATATCAAGCCGGACAACATTATTCTGCGGGCTAGCGATGGTATGCCTGTGCTGATCGACTTTGGCGCAGTCAAAGAGCGATTGGGGCAGGTGGGAGCGGTAAACGATCCCACAACTGCATCCCGTACTATTTCCATCGGAACGTTAGGCTTCATGTCTACCGAACAGGGGCTGGGGCGACCGGTGTTCTCCAGTGACATTTTTAGTCTGGGAATGACGGCGATTTACGCACTGACGGCTAAGGGGCCGCAGTCGCTGCCCACGCATCCGGGTAGCGGGTTGCTGGAATGGAAAAGTCCGGGTACCCCGCTCAATATCAGCCCTCGGTTTGCAGAGATCCTCGATCGCGCCATTCAGCCGTTCGCCAACGATCGCTATTCGTCTGCCGATGAAATGCTGGCTGCGCTGCAGGCAATGAATCAAACCCAGCCCGGGCAAACCACCCGACCTACCCCTACCATTAACGTCAGTCAACCAGGCATTGCTCCTACAACGCTGTCCGATTCGTCTCCCAACCATCCAGCGACGGGGAACCCGGCAATTGCTGAAACGACCTACTCTTCTGGGAGATCGCCTCTTTCACCGACTCCGAGTGCTCCGGTCCAACCTACCTCTGGTGGCTACGTTCCCGGCCAGTCTTACAATCCCGGTCAACCCTACAACCCGGGCCAAGCATATGCTGTCAATCAGCCTTCTGCGCCTGGCCAAGCATCTGTCTCCAATCCATCAGTGCCGAACCCACAGTCTGTTCCCTCCGGGCAACCGATTGGCCAGCCTTCAGTACCGTCGGCCCCTGCTGCTAGTAGCAATGTTTCCGCCGTTCCGATTCCAACTTCCCAGGAAAAGGGCTCGGGGTTTCCTTGGCTCTTGGGCTGCATTGGCGCTCCGCTAGCCTTGATTGGCCTGTTGGCTGTGGTACTCGTCGGAATTGGTTTGACGGTTGGCAGCGATGATGATGAACCTATCAGCGATCCCGGATCGAATTTAACCAACACTCCACAACCGACATTTTCTCCACCGGGCAACAGCCCTACATCTCCCCCGAATTTGGCTTTGTCTGGTGGCCCCACTGCACCCGAGTACTCGGCTAGCTTGACCACCTGTGGCAGTGATTATTGCGATGTCGATGTTTTTGCGGGGTTCTCCCCCGATCCCACGTTTGCAACTGGGGCAGTGGGGGGCGTTCGAAATGCGACGGAGGCTACGGGGGTGACCAATAGCGATACGGGCAAGTGTATCGGATTTGTAGACAACACCCCCGATCACTACGTCAATATCAGCCAACCCATGGATTATTTGGCGATTGGTGTGAACAGCACGGCAGATACATCCATCATCATCATCGAACCCGATGGAAATCCGCTGTGCCACTCCGGGTTCGATCCGTTCATTGAGGGGCCGTTTCCCAAGACGGGAGCCTATTCTGTTTACATTGGCAATATGGCTGAAGCCGGGGTCGGCCCCCGCTATCGCCTTTACGTCACAACTTTCGATCCCGATAACTAGTGTTTGGCTACGCCTACTCTGAGGGCTGCAAACTCAGCTTTCACTTGGGGAGCGGTTTAAGCAAGCTTCCCACCAGTCGCGGTTATCGAGATACCAGCGCACGGTTTTTTCCAAGCCTTGCTCTAGGGTGACGGATGGTTGCCAGCCCAGCTTGGTCTCGATTTTGGTGGCGTCGATCGCGTAGCGCCGGTCATGCCCCGGGCGATCGGTGACAAACGTAATTAAGTCTTTGGCCGGACGAACCGGTAGGTCGGGAGCGAATCGATCCATCAAATCGCATAGGGTGTGGACTAAATCGATGTTTTTTACCTCGTTGCTCCCACCGATGTTGAAGGTTTCTCCGGGGGCTGCTGAGTGCAAGACAACGTCGAGTGCCTGACAATGATCCTCGACGTAGAGCCAATCGCGCACATTTTGGCCATCACCGTATATCGGTAGTGGTTTACCCAACAGGATATTCAGGCACATCAACGGGATCAGCTTTTCGGGGTAATGGTAGGGGCCGTAGTTGTTCGAGCAATTGGTAATCAGGGTGGGCATCCCGTAGGTATGGAAGTAGGAGCGCACGAGGTGATCGCTACCCGCTTTGGAGGCGGAATAGGGGCTGTTGGGGGCGTAGGGGGTGGCTTCGCTAAAGGCTGGGTCCGTTGGCCCCAGGCTGCCGTATACTTCGTCCGTCGAGACGTGCAAGAAGCGATCGCGGGTGGGTCGATCTCTTCTTGTCCAGTACTGGCGATAGGCTTCTAGTAGCGTGAAGGTGCCGACCAGGTTGGTCTGGATGAAATCATCGGGGCCGACAATTGAGCGATCGACGTGAGACTCGGCAGCAAAGTGGGCGACCGTATCGATTTCCCCGTCCGCTAATACCCATTCCACCAATGCTCGTTCGCAAATATCTCCTTGCACAAAGTCGATCTTGAGCTCGCGGATATTATCCAGGTTGCCGGCATAGGTTAGGGCATCCAGCACGACGACGCGATCGTCTGGATAGCGATTGCACCAATACCGAACGAAGTTCGATCCGATAAACCCCGCCCCCCCGGTAATGAGAATATTGCGCGGGTTGCGCTCGGAGGCTGGAGATATCTCTTCTCGATCGGTTTCTGGCTGTTGAACGGTCATGGTTTCACTGTTTCCTCTACACACACAAACATTGCACCGCGTCTCTGCACCGCGAGGCTGAGCAGCCCTCGTTCACACCAGCTCTATCAACGAGTCTTTCCCCAATGAGAACCGCAATGCTTTGGGTCGTTGGGGGGCTAGTTTGAGATGCGATCGTTCGCCGATCAAGCTATCTACAATTCGCTGGTCGATACCCTCGACTCTGGCTTGTTCCAGAATGACGCTGTGTTCGATGTCTGCATCGATCAGCGTTACCCCATCTCCAATGCTGCTGTAGGGGCCAATAAAGCAATTTTCCAAGTGACACCTGCTGCCAATGATGGCTGGGCCACGCACCGTACAGTTTTTGAGCACCGAGTCGGGGCCAACTTGCACTCGACCGGTGACCTGACTGTCCCCCTCAATGATTCCGACAATCTTTTCTTGAAGTTGAGTGTCCAAAATGACGCGATTGGCTTCGAGGAGATCGTCCTTTTTGCCGGTATCCAGCCACCATCCCTGTAATTGGCGAGCTTCCACAGCGCATCCATCCGAAATTAATTGTTGGATGGCGTCTGTAATTTCCAGTTCTCCACGGGGAGATGGCTGAATCTTGGCGATCGCGTCATGCACAATGGGGTCGAAGAAGTACAGTCCGACCAACGCCAGATCCGAGGGGGGGTGTTTGGGTTTTTCCACCAGACGGCGTACTTTTCCACCTGCATCTACATCGGCCACACCAAATGCAGTCGGGTTGGGCACTTGTTTTAGCAAAATCAAGCTATCGAGCGATTGCTCGCGAAATTGACCTAAAAATCCATCCAGGTTGTCCTGAATCAGGTTGTCTCCCAGGTACATGACAAATGGAGAATCTTGTAGAAAGGGTTGAGCCACCTTGACGGCATGGGCCAACCCATCGGGGCTGTCTTGGCGAATGTAGGTAATGGTTGCTCCAAACCGATCGCCATCCCCGGTTTTTTCGCGAATTTCATCTCCGGTTTCGGGATTGACGATGATGCCAATATCCGTGACACCGGCTGCCACTAAACCTTCGATGCCGTACCAAAGAATTGGTTTATTCGCGACCGGAACCAGTTGTTTGGCTCCGGTATGGGTCAGCGGGCGCAGACGAGTCCCTTTTCCTCCAGATAAAATCAGTGCTTTCATAAACGGATGTCTTAACCAGGGTTAACTCAGAGATGATTTGGCTTATGGTGATTTCGCTGGCAGGCGCTCTAGTACCGTGTTAGCGGAAACGTGATGGGGGCTTTGTTCGCCACCAGGCTGGCTGCAATGAATTGTGCTGTTTGATGGCA
Organism: Synechococcus sp.; assembly: GCA_051439425.1. Lineage (GTDB taxonomy): Bacteria > Cyanobacteriota > Cyanobacteriia > Thermostichales > PCC-7336 > PCC-7336. Next base: position 1,157 of record JBFRWD010000175.1, on the reverse strand, counting down.
TCCCCACTTAGCAAGCCTGACAAAACATTACTGCCTAGGTCAGCAGTTCTGCGAGCATCGAGCGCAAACGTTGACGCCAATGGGGCGGCTGATAGCCGAGCAGTTGAGACATCGTGCTGGTATCCAGAACTGAGTAGTGGGGGCGGTGTGCTGGTGTGGGATAGTCTGCTGTAGTAATGGGAATCACCCGTTCAACCGCTAAATCGGTGAATTGGGCAGCTTCTTCGAAGATCGCCACTGCAAAATCGTACCAACTGGCTACACCGCTATTGGTGTAGTGGTAAGTGCCGTAGGTGCCGATCTGATCTGGAGACGCAGCACGATCGGGAGATGTATGCAGAGCAGGGATGCTGCTGGCGATTGCTTGTGCCAAATCCAGCGACCAGGTAGGGCTGCCCACTTGATCGGCAACGACGCGTAATTCCGAGCGCTCTTTCCCCAGTCGCAGCATGGTTTTGACAAAATTGCCTGTTCCTTTAGCTCCGTATACCCACGCTGTCCTTACAATGCAGTGGCGATCGCAATAGGTTTTGACAGCTTCTTCTCCCGCTAATTTGGAGCGACCGTACTCTCCTAGCGGTTTGGGTTCGGAGGTGGGTTGGTATGGGGTACTGGCATCTCCAGCAAATACGTAGTCGGTGGAAATGTGAATTAGCGTTGCCCCCAGAACTGTTGCGACTTTGGCCATTTCGCCCACAGCTTTGCCATTGATTGTGTGGGCTAGATCGGGCTCGCTTTCTGCGCGGTCAACCGCTGTATAAGCAGCGGCATTCACAATCACGTCGGGTGTGTTTAGGCTGATTGCTGGCTGTATGGTGTCTAGCTGCGATAGATCTAAGTGCTGTCGGCCCCAGGCTGCAACAGTCCCAAGGGGGGCAAGTGTCTGGGTTAGTTCCTGCCCTACTTGACCGTCAGCCCCCAATAGCAAAATGTTCACGATTCAAACACCTCAGCATCCGCCAATGAGCTAGCCGCAGCATCTTTAGTTGATAGGACAGGGGTGATACCTTCTGGCACCGGCCACTCAATGTCCAATTTGGGGTCGTTCCATAGAATGGCTCTTTCGTGCTGGGGAGCGTAATAGTCGGTGGTTTTGTAGAGCACTTCAGCCGTGTCAGATAGCACCAAAAAACCGTGGGCAAAGCCAGCGGGTACCC
>JBFRWD010000174.1:0-30976 GCA_051439425.1 Synechococcus sp. | reverse complement strand
TGCCGGCTGGTCTCAAGGGTCAGTGCTGGCCCCTATGACCTTTGAGGGATACTGCGACACGGTTGTGTTCGAGACTTGGGTGGAGCAGATGTTGGTTCCATCCTTGAACTCTGGCCAAGTGGTGGTGATGGACAATGCCAGTTTCCACAAATCTCGCCGGACAAGAGAGCTGATTGAGCAAGCGGGATGCCAGTTGATGTTTTTGCCCACTTACTCCCCCGACCTGAACAAGATTGAAAAGTTTTGGGCTCGTCTGAAACACCGCTTACGCCAAACTCTCCATCGCTTTGACTCTCTTTGGAGCGCTCTCGACTCCGTCTTCAGAACACTGTCCTAACATTGCGGGCGACTGCAATAGCCCTCCGAATGGGACTACCGCCTGTGTCATTGCCTCCATTTGTGACGGCTTGTCGTGCATAGATTATCAAGGACATGAATGGATTGAGGAGCGGGCAATGACGTTCGCTGCCCGATCGATCCGATCTTTAACCACAACATTGTCGATTGGTGTGGCTAGTCGCGAGGAAAATCAACGCCCGAGATCTGGCCACTGTTATTCACAAATACCAATAGATCGTCCGTTAGATTTTCAAACTGAATCGTAACAATCACAATTTGAAAATCACCTGTATCGCGTACCTGTGTTCCGACTCGTTCCTGATATTGCCCCGCGATCGATTGCAATCCCATCCACTTTTGTTCGATGTTTTCCGGGGATAGTTCCCCTTTTAGAACGGGATGTAAGTCTTGTCGAGCGGCAACATAATCGTTTGCAGCCAATGAATCTACGAGAGCCTCGGCAATGTCTTGTGGGGACTCTGTGCGTAGAGGGGGGAAATCTAGGCCGACAATCTTTTGTTCGGAGTCGAAGATCAGAAGTAAATCCCCTTGTGCGTTCTCGAATGCTAACTCGATTGCGACAAAATCGGAGTTGACCCCCCATTCGTAACGGGCCTCTCCGCGTTCGATCAAATTGCCAGCGACATCCAGTGTTGCCTGCCAGCTAGTAGCGATGTCATCGGTTGACCAGTCATCGCGGATGGAATCGGCTAGGAGTTCCCGAACTTCTTCGAAATCTTCTGCTTGCAGCCCATCGATAAATGATGTGGCGACGTCTTCTAACGTGCTGACACGCTCTACGATATTTGGAGACAGGGAATCCAAGTCGTCAGGCGACAGTTCGGATTGTCCGGAGCTAGTGCTGGGATGAAGAGCGGTTAGCAGGGCTATTACTGTAGAAATAGCCAGTGTTTTGAGACTCGGATGCAGTTTAAAACCGGTGGCACTTTGCATATCAAAACCCAACAACAATCGGTGACAGAATTGGAAAAGCCGTAACTGGACGCCTGACCCGAAGCTTAACCCCACTCTGCTGTGGGGGCTAGCCGTCTCTGTCTACCATGTGGCTCTGTCAAGAGCAGGTGCTGAACGTCAACAATCATTCATGAGCTTCTGCTTCCTGAAAGACTCTGATCAAAGAGAGAGAAGAAACTACTCAAGTGTGTAGTGCCATAGTATTTGGCAATCTGCCCTAGAGATTTTCCGAACTACTTTCTTTGTGTATCAAGGCTTTCAGATATCTCCACACTCCAGACCCTACAGCGGATTGCTCTAGTCTGCTCTGGAGTTTTACTGAGCATATATCCTTGCCCTCTGAGAGTTGCAGTATGCCGAGCTGATTGGTTTTGACGTTGCTTTAACTGTGGTTTGCTAGGGCACAAGCTATAGAGATTTAGGGGATTGCTGACTGATGAACTGGTCGTGGCTATCGTCTTGGAGGGCGAGTTTGCCAGTTGGGCAGGTTTGCCAGTTGAGCGATCTGTCAGTGGTGAGCTCTGTCAGTGGTGAGATGGTCAGTGGTCATACCCCTGCGGACATTTCAGCTACGTTCAACCCTGATTGCAATTGAAAATCTTGTCCTAATCGAAATGGTAGACGTTATATGAACGTGGATATTGTAATTTTCGACGGATTTGATGAACTCGATGCCCTGGGCCCGTACGAAGTGCTGCAAAATGCCAAGGATTTTGGGGCGGATATTGATATCCGGTTGGTGACGTTAGGGACCTCACCAGAGGTGACGGCATCCCACGGGACGTGTGTGAAATCTCAGGGGGTTCTGGATATGGCTAAGCCACTCGATCTACTAGTGGTTCCTGGAGGGGGCTGGGGGAATAAGGCTGAGCAAGGGGCGTGGGCCGAAGTTCAAAAGGGAGAGATTCCGGAGGCCATTGCTGTGCTGCACGAGCAGGGAACGCTGGTGGCCTCGGTCTGTACGGGGGCGATGCTGGTGGCTCATGCTGGGTTGGTGAAAGGGCGCCCAGCTATCACGCACGGGGTGGCGATCGCGGATTTGCAGGCAATCGGGGCGGATGTGAAGGACGCACGAGTGGTGGATGACGGCGATATCATCTCAGCAGGGGGGGTGACATCGGGCATCGATATGGCCCTGTGGCTAGTGGAGCGATTTTTTGGCAAGGAGATGCTGGCTGAGGTAGAGAGCGAGTTGGAATATCAGCGACAGGGATTGTTGTGGCAACGTGCAGTGGATTGAGGAGCCACTTCTCACAAGAATATCGGGACAGAATCGAGTCTTTGGGATTCGAACCTGAGCCTGTTAGTATAAAGTGAGTTGAGTCTTACCTGCGCAGATGAGCGATCTCCCACCTTCGAACCCTGCCGAGTCCGATTCTTTCAAGCCAAGTTCTGACGCATTCACATCCAATCATGATTCATTCCAGGTCGGTTCTGGTGATAAGCCTGTCTACGCGATTTCGGTAGCGGCAGATTTGGTCAATATGCATCCGCAGACGCTGCGGCAATACGAACGGCGAGGTCTAGTACAACCGCAGCGGGATGGCAAAAACCGGTTGTATTCCCAAAACGACATCGACCGGATTATGTATATCCAAAAGTTGACTCAGGATTTGGGGGTTAACTTGGCGGGGGTGGAGGAAATTTCGCGGCTCCAGCTTGAATTAGAGCGGCAAAAGCAGAAGATGCAGTCGGAGATTCAGCGGTTACACCAGCAAATCTCTGTGTTGGAAGATCGGTTTGATGAGGGAGAGCAGGTGGAGACGTTGGAGGGAGGGTAATCGTCGGTCCCTCTTCATATGCTGAAGCTCTGTCTAAAAGTCAGGTCTGTAAAAAAGCCGGATCTGTCAAAAGGCCGGACTCGATTTAGGATTGTTGGGTGTCCAATCTGTTTCCCAAGCAATCGCGATGGAATTACTCGAACGCCTAATCATGATGGCGGAAGACGAATTAACTGAATACAGCACTGAAGCTCGAAAGATTGAGAAGATGCGTCGCAAGATTGGGCTGTCAGTATCGCGGTTCGAGCAGCAGGAAGCGCGAGAGAAGCTGGCCGAAATGTTGCCGAAGGGTGGGATTGTTCGGGCGATCGAAGAACAGCGCCAGAATTTTGCCTTACCACTTTGGGGCGTAGCGGGCCTAGGCCTTTTGGAAGGATTTCAGGGGATTCCTTACGGTTGGTTGGCGGCGGTTGCTGGTATTGTTGGTGCCTTCAGCATTCAGAAATGGGGCTGGCAAATGCAGGCTAAGCGTCTTTTGATGAAAACGTTTGAAGATATTGATAATCGTTTGGCTGACCTAAAGTAGCATTAATTTTGCGTATTGAACTGTTGCATACAAAAGGGGTAAGGCTGCCCAGATTAGAGCTGTCTTACCCCTTTCAGTCTCGGTAACTACAGAGCCCCGACAAACAGTCCCGCCCGGTCAAACCACCGTCGTCAACGCCGCTACTGCATCGTTCAGAGAAGCAGATACATCAGACTGGATGATGAATTCACCATAATCCGCGAGATTATCTAATCCTAAAACTGTCAACACAATTTCCGCTGTCAACCAGATTGAGAGATTGATCAGCAACTTTTTCCATCTCAGTCCATTGAGCACGATTGAAGATTCCAAATCATAAACTGCTTGCGTTCGCTACTGCAGCGAAAATGACCGCCCGCACTATTGGAAGTACAGCAACATCCGCTAAGCCAAGAGACCCAGGCGCTTGCCGTTGTCGCGAGCTAGGCGAATCCAGTTTTGGCGCTGGGTGCGGTCAATCCCCAATCGATTGCAAATGTTCGTGATGGTGCGAGAATGCAGCGCGATCGCTTGGCCGCGTAATTTGAGGAATTTTTTCTCCCCCATAAACTTGCGAGTGATGAGAACGATAGGAGTAAACATTTTGACTCTCCTGACAATCACTATGAAGGCGTTGAGAGGTCAGCAACGAAGAAGCCGTGAGCAAGAAGTACTTGACATCGGAACTTAAGGCCTCGAGCTTACTTGCCCTCTTGTTACGTATTGTAAACATAAAAATACAAATTGTAAATAATGCTTGACAAATTTCGATTCGTGGCTGCTTGCATGTTGCTTTCAGCGCATTGCCCCGAAAGCGCGAGTTCTGGGAGGGGATTGCCTCTGATGACCTTAGATTCAGTACCAAAAAATAACCTAAGTCTGTGCGAGCAACGTCTGGGTCTGTTTAGGGTTAAGCCAAGCGGCTTAGGAGGCATAAGAGGAGCTGGCCAAAATATTGCCGAAAGCCTAAGCCCGTTCGGATTATGTGCGGCGGAGCGAGTGCAGAGATTGCCGTATCTTTAAAAAGCAAAAGTGCGATGAATCAGTGTTAGAGGATTGCTGAATCTGCACTTGAGGACTATTCGCATGGGCCCAACAGGATAGGTTGGAAGTCACAATGGGGGTACAGAGGGATGCTGCTATCTATGAAAAACTTGCAACTTTCCTGGTTCTCATTAAGAAAATGGCTGAACTGAATTATTTATTAAGGCGATTGATTGTTTGATGCGCATGCGAAACGGATGTTAGGAGCCGCTTTGAGATAGCTGAACCACAACGGCCCAATAAACTCCCTATCACCGCACAGATGAGCAACTTGGACATCCCTGACCTGTTCGAGGAAGTGGGCGAATAGGTTCATCCGCTCCAGAGTATTGGAATTGTCACGCTTATCCAGCATGCTCCACACCAAGGGGATGGCAACGCCTCGTTGAACCACTCCCAGCACCAAAATGTTGAATACATTGGTGCCAAATTGCCATTCCGTTCGATCCACCGAAAGTATCCAGGGGTTGGGGGACCTCGAGGATGGCTACCAGTGCTTTGGCCACGGCTGCTTCATCCACTTCGAATCCCTTGAAGAAGCGTTCTAACGCATTGCCACTGAATGCGATGGCCAGTTGCCTAAAGTCCACAGTTCTGACTCGAATCAAGGCCATCAGGAACATGGCAATAGCGCTCAAACGATCGCCATGCAACGGGAAGTGGGCTCGCAGACGCTTTTTGAGCAGGTTAATCTCACCTATGGGGGATTCATTTGGTTGTGGTTATCCTACGAAACCCCCACCTCTATTCCTTTTCAAGCTTTTGTCCTGTACTCAGGTTCTTTGTACTTCAACCCTCACAAGTTTGAAGTACCACTTCCTCACGTCCCTATCTCTTCATGCGACGATAGAGACAATCCATTTGAAATGATTGGCGGTTGACAGACTGGTGGCATTGCCCTACTACATCAATGACCAGATTTTGGATATTGTAACCATCGAACTGTATTAGGTACTTCAGAGAGCTGCAAGCACGGGGCGCAACTTTCCCATCCCCTGCCAACAAATTAGACTGCTCTTTCGTGGACATTGTGCTCTAGCGGATCTCACTTGCCTGGGCTCGGGCCCAAAGAAATGAGCGTAGGGGAGAAGCAGTCAGCCTATTGCTTACGCAGTTCGGCTCCGGACTAACCACCCCCTTGCGCGCGATTCTTCTTAAGCTGCTGCGTTTGTGTCCATAACAATCCTTTCAGACGGTTGATTGTAAGCAATCTCCGCCAGAATCATCACAGGTTCCCAAGGCTCGTCATATTGACTGGCCAACTCAACAAGCTTCTGGTTCAGCTCCTCTTTCGACATAAGTCTTAACTCCAATAGTAATGAGTACTCGAACGTGTGCGAGTGCAAATTGCGATGCGAATGCGAATTGCGGCGGCAACTCAGCGCAAGGTTTCTGAACCCTTGAAACTGGAGTGGTCAGACTGGCCGCAGTCTTGAAACGGCTAGATACAGGATTCAACTCAACTGACGCGCCAGAACATCCATCCGAACTCGACAGACAGAAGAACAGGATCACTGACGGTCATTTGTTAAAAATTATAAAGCACCTAGTTGCCAATGTCATCTATTACGGCTCGCACGGAAGATAGAGCCAAGCCTGCGCCCCAACACTCATCTTCGTCGATATGTGCCGTGCATTTCAACGACTCCTGAGCCATTAAAGATATCTCGGTCAACCTGGGTACTCATTGTGACTGATAAGGCACTAATTTTAGGATGATTTCATATTTCAACTTCCGTCTTTCTCGGCAACTACCGATTATCGAGGACGTGCGTTTCTGGAGTGATTGAGTCTATTGTTAGCGATCTCTTGGGTCTATCAATTCCTAAAGAAAAATCAATATTTCGACAAGCAAACGCATCTGGGCCTAATACGGAACGAGATGGACCTGAATAATTAAGATTCAATCCACAGACTGGGCATCAATGTTGAAATATAATGACGTATAAGTAGGTCGTTCCTCAAAAATGCTTTGACCTGTAAGCGTTTTGGATGTTGGGCAGTTGATGTCTTGTCTCAAAATATGGGTAGTACGCAGGAGACGAAGCTGACGTATCAATACTGAATATTTAGTATTTAGAACTGGAAGAGAATCTAGATGTTGAATACAGTTGCTGAAAATAACCTAACATGGGTAAAAACCACCCTGGCAGCGTTTTTAAGTCAAGATTCTTAAGTGTTTTGTTGAAACATTGTGATTGGAAGTGGTGTCCCCTCGAAAAAAAATCAAATAAGTCAATGTGCCCAATCAAGCATTGCGTTGAATTGGGTTGTCCTTCTCCAGTGACACGGCATCATGTTTGATTCACCTTCATTCCCACACGCAATATCAGATCGCCCGTCTTTGCGCCTGCGCGATCGCATTCAAATTGCGTTGGCGATCGCGGACGACACGCTGCTGAGGTCGATGCTGGTCAACTGTCAGCCTGCCATTGCGCCGACCCACAGGATTGGGGCTATTACATCGGCTATTTGCCTCTCGGCCCCCCAGCAACAAACGGTTGATGGCTTGGTGGAATTTACAGATGTTCAATGTCGTTTGGGGGGCATTCAGGATGCGCGCGCCCCCGAGGCAATCGATCATGGCTGGAATGCGCGCGATTACAGTCGAAACACTCGCTATCAGTCCGATACAGCGATCGCTATTGGGGGGGTAACGGTTGCCGAAGCCATCGCATTTTTGGAGGAAGCAGGATATTCCACTAAGCAGGCAGAGGATATTGTGCGAATGCCGCCATCCGCTAGCCATAAGACCTGGTGGCAAATGTGCGATCGCGACGGCCGCTTCACGCAACCATTTCTACGAGTTCTGAAAGTTAGCTTTTTCGCCAACGGGACGTTAACGATTCGGTATCGAGATGCTTTCGAGCAGTTTGAACCTCCTTGCTTCCACCACAGCGTTGTTCGGGTCTTGGTAGAAATCCAGCCGCAAGTGAATAATTTCGCTCGTACACTAGCTCGCATCAATCGTAACCGGGTTCACCAACATGTAGAAAAGGCTATTCTCATTGCCGATGAGCTATCCCCATATGAAGCTTCGGCTTTTCAAAGCCAGGGAATTAGTCTGTACCCCGATGTTCATTTAACTCAGCCCTTTGAAGCAGAGTGCATCACTTGTCAAAATGCGATATGCCCCATGAGAGGCAATTGGTCATCCCAAGTGGTGGCCTGTCGGGGATTTATTCCTATGTAATCCCCCCGATTTCGATTGCCAAGGCGTTTGAGCTGGCTGTGGCAGAAACCTAACTCTGACGGTCACCAATTAGGTCGTAAACTGGCTGAGGACGATTGCTTATCCGTCTCTTGGGTCAAGCTGCACCTGAGTTGCGCTGGAGTTTATCGTCTCGCCGATCTGTGAGGTTAACCTGTTAGTCTCTTAGATCTTGTTGTCAGTAAAAGCATCACCTATGAGCCACGTCGCACGTCTGTCTCGCATGTTATTCGTGACCCTGCGTGAAGATCCTGCTGAGGCGGAAATTCCTAGTCACAAACTGTTGGTGCGGGCGGGCTTCATTCGTCGAATTGGCAGTGGACTGTATGCCTACATGCCTCTAATGTGGCGGGTGCTTCAAAAAGTTTCCCAGATCGTTCGGGAAGAGATGAATGCAAAGGGGGCTCAGGAATGCTTGCTAACACAGCTGCAACCATCTGATTTATGGAAGGAATCCGGTCGCTGGGATACCTACACCAAAGCTGAGGGAATTATGTTCGCCCTCACCGATCGCCAGCAGCGAGAGGTGGGGCTGGGGCCCACCCACGAAGAGATCGTTACGGCGATTGCCCGCGATACTATTCGCTCGTATCGGCAGTTGCCTGTTAATCTCTATCAAATTCAAACGAAGTTTAGAGATGAGATTCGTCCCCGATTCGGATTGATGAGGGGTCGCGAGTTCATCATGAAAGACGCCTACTCCTTCCATCGCAATGAGGAGGATTTGAAGGCGACCTATGCAGACATGCACGATGCTTACTGCAATATCTTGAGCCGCTGTGGATTGGAGTTTCGGGCCGTAGATGCCGACTCGGGGGCAATCGGTGGTTCTGGATCGCAAGAATTTATGGTGTTGGCAGACGCAGGGGAAGACGAGGTGCTATACACCGATGACGGCAAATATGCTGCGAACATCGAAAAAGCAGTGTCTCTAGCTCCCGAAGCCAAACCGTCTCCATTTCAAACCTTCGAAAAGCGGGCAACCCCCGGAACCGAAACCATCGCGACTATGTGCGAGGTCTTGAAGTGCGATCCAACCAATAGTGTCAAGAACGTGCTGTATCAGGCAGTCTACGACAGCGGTAACACTGTCCTCGTTCTAGTTAGCATTCGGGGTGACCAGGATGTCAACGAGGTTAAATTGCAAAACGAATTGGTGCGATTGGGCAGTCAGTTTGGGGATGCATTGCTAGCTCTAGAAGTACCGGATGCATCAATGCAGCAGAAATGGGCGACCAAGCCGTTGCCATTAGGATATATGGACCCTGCCCTTTCTGACGATTACATTGCCAAGACGGATGGAGTGGAGTCCAAGTTTTTCCGGTTGGTCGATCGCACTGCTGTCGAGCTCAAGAATTTTGCCACGGGGTCCAATCAGTCTGGCTATCACGTTGTTGGAGCGAACTGGGGGACAGACTTCGAGTTACCGCAAGAGGTTGACGTGCGGACAGCCCAAGCGGGCGATCGGGCTATTCACGATCCATCGCAGAGTTTGCAGATAGCTCGCGGCATTGAAATTGGTCATATCTTCCAATTGGGGACAAAGTACTCCAAAGCGATGGGAGCTGTTTACACCGACGAGAACGGTCAATCTCAACCGTTGGTCATGGGATGCTACGGGGTGGGTGTTTCTCGTCTTGCTCAGTCGGCGGTGGAGCAATCGTTTGATGATAGAGGGATCGTTTGGCCAGTGGCGATCGCTCCTTACCACTGCGTTATTGTGGTGCCTAATATTAAAGATGACGCGCAGATGGCGGCTGCCGAACAAATTGCTGCAGGCTTGTCTGACTTGGGCGTTGACATTTTGTTGGACGATCGCAGCGAACGGGCAGGGGTCAAGTTTAAAGATGCCGAGCTAATCGGAGTTCCGTTTAGAATAACGACGGGTCGCAGCCTGAAAGAAGGTAAAGTCGAACTTGTGGTACGCGCTTCCGGAGAAAAGCGGGCGCTACTTCTAGCTGAAGCAGTTAACGCTGTACATGAATTAATTCGGAAGAGCTTGTAATCTCTTTCTGCTTGGGGCCTTCTTGAGAGCCGTAAGGCTTGGGTTCGAGGAGAGTTAACCTATCCCTGGCTATGCGATGACTCTTCTAGAGGTGAAGCTTTCCTGCTGCAATAAAAGTCCGATCTAGCGCTCCCGATAATGTTTCTGAGAGAAAACTCAATACCAGTATTGACTCGACAACGCTTTCTATCGTCGTTCACAGTTGACAGAAAGCGCAAGCCAGTCTGCGAACAATGGCTGAATCGCCTTAGATTCCCCCAAACGCGGTTGTGTGAGTAGCAGGCAAGTCCCAATGAAACCTGGATTGACAACTACTGCAGTCTGATAGTTCGCTATGGTCAGAGGGTCAAATCGTGTTAATGTTTTTGACGAGCCACTTACCCCATCGGAGGCTCAATATCGTGTTGAGATCGCAAATAGTTGCAAAACAATTATTGGTCTTATTCCTCACTGTTTTTCCAACTCAATAGAATGTCCAGTATTCCCTTGCTAAATAGCCAAAATATTGCATATTAGGAGTACAAAACTGCATTGAACCATACCTAAGTGCGAACCCAAAATGGATAAAACAAAGATAACAGCCATATATAGTAGTGCTTTCTACTGAAATCCTCTTTGAGTATTTCTACATAACACATTTAATTCCTAGTACCTAGGTGATTTCATCGTTCCAATACCTCCTATTCCGTCTCTCGAATAAGCTTTATTACTCTTTAATTGTCTAGAATTGCTATATTTGTTGTCGATAGCGTTGCAGTGTGAACAAAGTGCGAGTTTTGCATATTATCAATGGTGAGCATTATGCAGGCGCAGAGCGCGTACAAGATTTACTTGCTATTGAGTTGCGAAAGCATGGATATGATGTGGATTTCGCATGCGTAAAACCAGACTGCTTCCCAGACCGCAGGATGGCAACTCGCTCTAAGATTCACTTGGTGAGGATGTCGTCGCGGTTAGATTTGCTGCAGGCATTTAGACTTTCTTTTCTCATCAGAAAGCATGGGTATCAGTTAGTGCATACTCATACTCCAAGGGCCGTGCTACTCGGTCGTCTTGCAACACTCCTAACTGGAGTGCCGATGGTTCACCACGTTCATAGCCCTACATCGAGCTGTACAACAAATAAACTGACTAATTTCCTCCGAACGACATCCGAGCGGCTCAGTTTATGTGGAGCTCAGAGCGTAATTGCTGTTTCTAACAGCTTAAAGCAATATTTGAAGAAAAACGGGCTAAAGACGACCCAAATTCAAGTAGTTCAGAATGGTGTTCCAGTTCAGCCCAAGCTACTCCAGAAAAGTAACCCCGATTCCGATTCAGCCTGGTTGCTTGGGTGCATTGCTCTGTTTAGACCCCGGAAGGGACTGGAAGTATTGCTGAAAACACTGGCTCAACTCAAAGCACGTGGATTGGATGTTAGCCTGCATGCTGTTGGTGAGTTTGAGACCACTGAATACGAAAATTCAGTAAAGCAACTAGCAACTCAACTTGGCCTTGAGGACAATATTGTCTGGGCTGGATTTCAAGAAGATGTGAACGCAGAGCTATCCAAAATGGATGTTTTAGTTCTGCCCAGCCTTTTTGGTGAAGGGATACCGATGGTTTTGCTCGAAGCAATGGCCATGGGGGTGCCTGTGGTTGCATCCGAAATTGAAGGGATACCCGAGGTCATTGAGAACGCTAGGAGCGGGATACTCGTTTCACCTGGGGATTTCAACGAGCTAGCTGATGCGATTACAAACTTAATTACTGGACAAGACAACTGGGGAAAGATTCGCGAAACAGCCTTTTCTCGCCAGCGGGACAGCTTCTCGGACCGGTCCATGGCAGCAGGTGTGGCTCAAATCTACGACAATATTTTGAAAACTGATGTTGTACCTGTGGGACATAGCATTTAAGAAACCGTAATGCTTTTGTACTAACCACAAACAACGATGAGTCGTAAACATTGAATCGCGATTGAGAGCACTCTTTAGGAAAAAGTGTTCTCTTCTGCTTACGGCAGCTATTCTAAGCGCCAGTCAACATCCCCATTTTCGCTTGTCACAGTAATGAAGACGCGATTATTGCTAGTGGGTATTAGGCAGACATGTGTTTCACCGATGTCTCCGTGAAAATAGTTTTGGCCGCAATTCAATTGAGCTTTAATTTGACTGGACACTTGACGTTCGATAATTCTGAGATCGACAACTCCCCTAGAACCCGTCACGCTAAAACTAATATCACCGTCATCGGACGTTTGAGTCACTGTTGCAAAAACAGTAGCTCCTTTATCGTCAGTTAGCTCGCACTCGAAAACATCCCCCTCTTGGATTGGTCGCGGCTCAGGGCAAGAAACATTCGTAATGACGAGCCCTGTTTGAGTCTCTACTTCAGTATCCAAGAATTCTTTCAGGCGGCGACTGTTTAAGTTCTGGCCACCAACAGAAAACTCAAACGAACATGCCGTTAACCCAATGCTGGCGAAGAGACATGCAAGCAAGGTAGTTCTGGTTATAAAATTCATGGACACGTAACCTCTGCATTCAGAGCCTGCAGATTCACTATCGGCGACAAACCGCACTTGGATAGAGATCTTCCACACCGGTCGGTTGCGATCGCGATCGCTGCAGTCTTAGCGAGATCGTTCCCACAATCGCTGAATATCGCCCACAATTTGGCGAGATGGGGGCTGGCTGGCAGAAATCGCGGGATCTTCTTCTACCCCGGGAATATCTTGGGCCCAAGGGCTATCAAGAATGTCGGAGAGTTCAAGTGTTGTGGTTACTGGGCGGAAGCCATACTGAACGAAAACAGTTTGTTGCTCGGACTTGGATAGGAATTCTATAAAGGTGCGGGCGGCTTGGGCAGTGCGATGGGGTATGTCGCGCGTCACAATTGCGGCTGTTGAGATCGTCTCTATGGTGGGATCGGGATAATAGATTTGATAAGGCTGCCCCTGGGTAAGTTCCGACTCTTCCCAGCGATGTAGGGCAATGCTTTCGTATACGGTGGCCACGTCTGCCTCGTTCGGACCACGGGTGATAAATTCCTGGAGCAGAATATCGGTGGAACGGGGCGGTTGATACACCGAGCGACGCACCAGTTGAAAGAGGTCACGAGCCTCAGAGGTATTGAGAGTATCGAGGGTGAGTGAGCGATCGCCTGCAGCAGATTGCGCGAACAGGCTGAGGGTCAGTTGACCGCTATTGGAACGGGTGGGATCGGTGGTTACGAAATCAAAACTGCCCCATGAACTGTCTCCCCCGAGTCGAGACCAACTCCCGACAGACATGGCATTTTCTAACCGCTGCCAATTGAACTCGCCATCTGGAAACAGAATATTCCCGCGTTCTGGCCACGCGATTCCCACCAGCATGGTTTTGGCGATCGCCTGAGGAGCGTCGTAAAAAGGTTCGGTGGATTCGATCGCCTGCCAGCGGCTCGATAATTCGGTCAATACATCGCCGTTAGCCGGTATCAATACGGTGGGGGTAAAGGAATTGCTGTTATCGATGTAGCGGTTGACGATGTCTTGCGATCCTTGCGTATGCAGCCTGACATCAATATTGGGGTGGGAGTTTTCAAAGCGCCCGACCAATACCTCCAAAGATTCTTCTAGCTCAGAGCCACTTACCACCACAATGGTTTGCTGAAGACCGGGGATGGGGGCGTAAGCTAGCACAGCTGCTGCCGCAGTAATACCAAGGGACAGAACCATTTGTTTAGTCATGCTTCAGATTTGTGGAATCTCTCAATCGATGGGGGACATATAGGAATAACAGGAATCGACTAACTCGGTTGATATGGCGATCAGCAATCCGCTATGGAGACTTCCCTGACTACTTTTCCCTGAAAATCAAGTATTTTCGCCGTCTTAACCCTCCAGACTCTACAGCGGATTGTTATTTCAGCACCGGCGACAGGGCATTAACCTGCCATCAGCAAATCGACATTTTCTTGTACTCCTTCTAGGTCACGACTGAGCGATCGCAACTCATTCACCTGACTGGTGTCATTCAAGTTAGCCGTTCTTAGTCGGTTCTGAAGTTGCTGCAGCATGCCTGCCGATTCATGAATCATGGTGGAAAGGGCAATGGCCTGGGCCTGACGGGCATCGCTGCCCTGCCGAGCCAACTGGATGTTGTTGTCCAATGTGGTGGCCAATCGATCCAACTGTTCGCGAGCAACCCCGGAACTGCGAGATTTGCGCCGTTCGACCTCATGCAACTGGGCCTGTAACTCATCCACCGACAGCAGCGAATCTTTGCCTTTAAAGCGTTGCCCCAAGCGATCGACTTTGGCGGGCAATTCGGCCACTCGCACGCAGACCAATTCCACTGCCGCTAGCAGTTCCACGTGGAAGGTATCGTCCCCCATCTGATGGCGAGACTCTGCCTGCAGTCCCTCGGCTTTCTCTGCCAGAGCTACTGCTGATTGGCGTATGTCGAGCAATTCGCGAGCTAGCTGAGGATTATCCAGCTGAATCGAGGTCGGATCGCGCTGCTTGAGTACGGTGGCAGCCCCAACGGAACTGGCAATAGCCACCGGAACTAAGACTGGTGGTGTGACATTCAGCCCCCTTGCACCCACAACCAACAGAACTCCACCCGCCAGCGTCGCCAGCGGATATTTCAGCGGATTGGCCAACATTTGCATCGATCGCCCCCTCTAAAATTCCACCTGCAGATCGGCCATCAATCGCGAAATGGATGACGGATCGCCTTCTCGATAGTAACCACCGCTGATGCTGGCAATATTCTCTAAAACCCCTGGATTGAATCCACCACCGCGATCGCTATACCCCACTGTGAACACGGCAATTCGGGCATCTCCTCCAAATCCCGTTTGTCTTAGTTCCTCGTTTAACAGGTCGAAGGACAGTCGGGAACCGCTATCTTCGCCGTCGGTGAGCACAATCACGGCGTTAATGGCTTCGGGACGAGCATTTTGCAGAAGGTAATCGCGGGCTGCGATCGTCGCATCGTAGAGGCGGGTACCGCCATCCGCCCGCAGCGCCGTTACAAATTGGTATCCCCGGGCTCTCCCTTCATCGGAGCTATCGACCAAGACCGGTTGGCGAATAGATTCGTCGAAGTCCACCAAAACGATTTGTTCTTGAGGCCCCAAGCTGTCGATGTAGGCCGACAGGGTTGATTGCACTGCGGACAATTTCACCCCTTCCATCGAGCCGGAAGAATCGACAACGACGACAACTTGAGATGGACGCTTGGCGAAGTCCTGCCAGGATCTCAGCATGACGTCTACGACGTCGGGGGCGGGGGGACGCAGCGAGTTGTAGGTGGCGTTGGGATTGACTCCAAATCGCTCGGTAAACTTCGGCCCCAGCGGAATGCCGGGAACGCCCGGTCGCAGTCCTTGCTCGGTGGCGAGTTGTTGAATCTCATCAGAGCGGAAGAACTCGATGACTTGCAGGGCGGCTTCCCGTTCGTCATCACTCACCCATGGAGCGTTGGGCAGAATGGCTCGCATGTTGGAGGTGAAGGTGTCTTGCGGGTAGACCGCTTGGTAACGGGTACCTCCTACCTCGGCTTCGGAGTTAGCGGCGATTACGGAGGATTCGTAGACGGAGGCGATGGAAGCCCAGAAGGGGCCGTTGGCGATCGCGTCGCGGGCCAAAGAACTTGTCGATGCACCGTAGCGGGTGACTTTACTTTGAATCTGCTGAACGTCTGCTTGATATTGCTGGATATCTCCTGAATTCAAAGACTCGGGGAACTGGCCGGAGACAGAGGTAAATTGGGCGATTAGGGTTTGCAGACCGGAGTTGGAGCGGGTGGGGGCGGTCTGAACAAAGCTTATGGGGAGAGGGCGGCTGCTGGAGTCTAAATCTGTGTGATTTTCTGCATTCACTAGGGCTGCGAAAATATTGTCTTGATTTTCCAATCCTGCTGCCAAGTCTTCCGGCACCATGAACACCATGGGGCTGTTGGCAATGAGGGGTGCATCAGGGATGTCGGGGATGTAGTTCTGGCCGGGGAATAGGGCGTCCATTTGGAAGCCGAGCTGGCTGAGGAAGACTTCTCCATCGACGGAGAGCAGGGTGGGGAAGGAAGGATCGTCAGCGGAGATGGAGCCGGCTTGGAAGCCGTTGGCTAGGTCGAGCATTGAGGTGACGACGTCGCCGCTGCCCATTTCGGTGCAGGTGAGTTGGAAGGATTGGCCGTTGTCTAGTTTGGGGTTGGTGCGGTTGAAGCGCTCGGCTCCGTCGGCGCACAGGTGTTTGAGGGCGCTGCCGACGCGAAATTCTATGGTGAAGTCTGGTCCTCCGGAGGTCAGTCCGCCGCATCCGGCTAGGATGATCGTTAACAGGGGCAGGGTAGCGATCGGCTTTAATCCCGTTTTTTTCAGTTTTGATTTCAATACCTGTTGCTCAAACTCACGACTGGAACGTTTGTCCACCACGCAGTCCTCAACTTGACGGTGAATCCTTTTCTTGAGAAAGCCCCAGCTCTCTCACACTCTCATTTACATCCAAGTAACCACTAGAACCACTAGCCAACATCTTTTTTTATGAGTCGATCCTACAAAGAGCCCTCTTGCCGCCGGAGTTGAATCCCCACATACAACTAACTCAGTGCAGAACTGAATTTCCGCTCGGGTCATACAGATAGACTACCCCGCCTACTTCATCGATCCTCACTTGAGCAAGAGAGACAGAATGATTTGTAATTAAGCACCAATACTAGATATCGGCGGGCCAATAAATCTGAAACACAAAGGATAAACGTTTAAACATCAACCTAGATCAACCTAAGGAATACCATTTTTCATGGATAATTATTTTCGACTCAAACAAATCCACATGACACCAATAAAAAATTCTTTTGATTTCCAAAACCGTTTTATAACTCTGGAATTCATCATTACCACTTAAAGCTGGCCTGGAGTATTCATAAAGCAAAGTTTTTGATTTATCATTTAAGTATCTATAAACAAGTTTTTCAAGTTCCATCTGAAGAGTATATCGTCACAAAAAATACATTTAGATTTTTTCGATTAGAGGGGGAATTTGCTCGAATACTGAAAGATAGCCTAGGGAGGTTTCAACCTATGATTTACCTATTGTGAAGCGCGCTTGTCATAGAGTAGAATAAAGCATTCTATTTAATGAACACAGGTTTGCTCATTGCAGAGCGATTAATATTTTACACAAAGTGAATCGCGGACTTGACCTCGCAACCTCTTGGGACGTTTTATATAGCTTTTACGCAGGTACACACTGACCAATCACCTCTTCAGGAATATTAGTCGGATAAAACCATATGGGTAGAGCAATAATCTACGTAAAACTTTTACCTATTTTCAGTCATTTAGAGTTTAATGTATATTAGCTGTTCGACTAAATTATTCCTATGGGGAGTATGCAGATGAATTTCTCCTAATCATCCAGATAAAGAGGATAGTCAAAAAGCTTTCGACCAATCAAAAATTAGGCTCTCATTAGCCAATGAAAAATCTCTTAGATTTGGAACATGGCAATCGAACTAATATGGAAGCGTTTCAATTAAGTGAAAAAATATTGTGACAGATTCGTATATCATCGGGATTTCTCTTGTCAGTATCGTATTGTTACAGATCTATCTTGTTTTCAAAGATAAAGCAAAAGGTCTTCTCAGCCTATCTCAGATGCTTTCTATAACTCTTTCTTTGTTTGCTCTGGCCGGAGCAGTTGATATAGTATTTTTTCTTCTCAGTAGTGAAGAGATTAATGATCTCATTGGTTCTAGAAGATTAATACTGATGCTTCTTGGACAATTATCTTTGGTCTGGTTAAGTATTTCAAGCATTATCCATACCGTTACCGAGTCAGAATAATCTATGACAACTGATCCTGTTCTTGTATTTGGAGTTGTGGCTGGCTCATTTCTATCTTTCGCCTATGTTGTAGTGGCGCGTTTCCCAGTCAATGCGTTAAACAAAACTCTTGTGTTTTTCCTCGGGTCGGCTGGAGTGGCTGCCGGAATAAAAGTTTGCTCGTTATCGTTAAATCCTAATATGCTCCAAGAACTAAATAATGAAAGGCTATATGTTTTTCTTGGAGGCCTTGCAGTGAGTTGGGTATCTGCCGAATCAATAACCAGCGTGTTTCAAGAAGTCAAAAATAAACCTGCAAAATCTAATCAAGTTAGCACCCCTAAGTCTTCCGTAGAAAAGTAGTTCTCATTAAAATAATCAAAATATAATCAGGCTTGGTTATATAGATGCCGATTATGTATTTTTTTGATGTTTTGAAAGTAGTCCCTTGGCAATAAAGAAGACTATTCGGAATACGAATAGTCTTATCTAAATCAATTGGCTAGTGGATAAGAGTTAGCCCACAAGTTCCTTAACCTTGACTATAATGCCAACCGGGTCAATGCCCTGATGGGGGAATTGCTCCCACAGACCACCACAACCTTCCTCGTGAGTACCTAAGTAAGCAAACTTAGGAGTTAAACCGCGCTCCAGCAACCAAGAACCGTAACGGCTCCCCAAACCAGTACGACGGTTAAACGCTTCAACCACAATCACAAACGGAGAATTACCCGCTCTAGCGATCGCCTCTTCATCCACAACATTCAGCGTGGATTTGTTGATCAACCCCACATCAATCCCCTCTTCCTTCAGGCGAGTCACCGCATCCAACGCGCGGTACACAGCATCGCCAAACGCCACAATGTAACCAGCCGTTCCTTCGCGAATCACCTCATCCTTACCAGGAGTAAAGGTGTAGTCACCCGCAAACATCTCGTTGCCGCTTTCATCCAAAATCATCGGCACCTTAGAACGGGTGGAGAAGATGAAACGCATACCGGGATTGTGGAACACCGACTTAACGCAAGCCTTCATCTGATTCGCATCAGCAGGGAAGAAGAGACGAGTTTCGTAACCGTCATCCAAGCCATTGTCGGCAAACATGTTGTTGATACCGAAGTGGCAGGTGTTGTCCGCCATGTCATCGATACCGGCGTGGGAGAAGTGGCACAGCAGGTTCGACTTGTTCAAACGAGCCATCGTGATCTCGGAAATGCACATTTCCAAGAACGCGCTGAAGGTGGCGAAGATACCTTGCTTGCCCTCAGCCATACCGAATCCAGCCGCCGCTGACAGGTTGCCACGCTCCTGAATACCGCCACTGACGAAAATTTCGGGGTGCGCCTGACGGATGTGCTGCAGACCGCAAGACCCTTCCAAGTCGCTGTCCACAACTAGAACGCTATCCTTACGCTCTTGCTCGGACATGCCACCCAGAACTTCCACAACAGCCTGACCAAACACGTTGCGGTTGGAGCCTAAGGTATCGGAAGCCCCCATGAAGGTGTAGGTGTTCTTGGGCTTCTCAATCCCTTTCAGATGATCGACAGCTGCTGTATGGCCTTTAGCCGTCAGGTAATCGATCGCTGCTCCCACAGAAATCACATCGTGACCGTGGTTGGAGCCTTCCAGGCCTTCGATGCCAGGACACATGGGGCGCTTATTGATGACCGCGATTGGGCCGGGGGTGTTAACAGCCTCGCAAATGCGCGAGTATAGACCGGCAACGTCTTCGCCATCTCCTTCCAGAACTGTGAGGCCGTGACCTTCCAACGTGCGCTTCACGCTGAACCCAGGCAAGTAAGTGGAGGGATTACCGGCAATGGTGACATCGTTATCGTCAATCAGCAGCTTGACGTTCAGGTGCTGCGCCACCGCTAAACGAGCCGCTTCAGCATCGTTACCTTCCTGCTGAGACCCATCAGAGCCCAAGCAGAACACCGTCTTGCCAGGATTAGCAAACGATACGCCATTAACATAAGGCCACATATGACCCAAACGACCGGAGCTGAATTTAACGCCGGGGGTCAATCCCAATTCAGGGTGACCGGGCAGCTTAGAATCCGCCAAACGGTAGCTCATCAGTTGCTCGGCGGGCATGGAGCCTTCCAGCACAGACATCAAGTACTGAGTACCAACGCGGTGACCGGCTTCATCAAAGTAAATAGGCACGAACTTATCCGGGCTACCGCGGAACAGCGCGTCCAAAATCATCACTTCGGGGACAGTGTCGTAAGGACCGCCCGTGTGACCGCCGACCCCGTGGGCTGCACCAGTCGCAGTGAAAAACACGATCACATCTCGGCACAGCTGAATGTTGAATTCCAGCGCTTCTTTTTGAGCGGGGGTGAGGGCATGGCTGGAGGGGTCGAGGCTAATCGATTTATACGCGCCGAGGTCAATCGGAAAGGCAGTCATCGAAACGGTCCTTAAATAACTATGTTGTCGGTAATCTCTTGTATTCGAGTGTAGGCGGTTGCGATCGCATCTCACTGTCGCCGAACAAACTTGGCCAAATTTCCTTGAAGCATTCAAACAACTCAAGAGCGTGCATAGAGACCTGCGGACAATCGATTAAATTAGTAATACCGTAATACTGTCTACTTCTTAAGATAGTAGACTTCACCGCTAGGAGTTGCGGCTATGTCTCGCAAGGCTGCCCCCATATCGAAAGTCACTACTAAATATCAAGCCACTATCCCTCAGACCATCCGCCAAGCATTGGGAATTAATGCAGGCGATCGCGTTCAGTTCGAGATTGAAGGAGACAAAGTAATTCTGCGCAAATTGCCCGATCTGGATTGGGAATATCTAGAAGCGGTCTCGGAAACTCTGGGGGAATGGGCATCCGCAGCGGATGAAGAAGCGTATGCCGATCTATAAGCAATTCGATGTGGTTGTCGTGCCGTTTCCGATTACAGACCGGACTGCAAGTAAGCGACGTCCCGCATTAGTTCTCTCCGATGAGAGCGCTTTTAATGCAGCGATCGGTCACAGTCTTTTGGCCATGATTACGACAGCCTCCCACTCCCGTTGGCCCTTAGACTCTCCCCTGCAAGACTTGTCTTCTGCCGGATTGAACGTCCCCTCGATTGTCCGCCTGAAACTCTTCACCCTCGACCATGCCTTGATCCTGAAAACCATTGGTCAGCTTGGCCCGGCCGATCGAACGAACATCAGAACCGCTCTCAATCGGTTGTTCGGTTTCTGATGGCAGAAGTATTGACATTAGAATACGAACCTACTCCGAATACGAGCCTATAAGATGGGGGCTGGAGTTCGGGGGTTAGGTGCATGGCTACACAAGAACGACCGATTGCAGTGGCGATTTTGGCGGCAGGAAAAGGGACGCGGATGCGATCGCAATTGCCCAAAGTCCTGCACAAATTAGGGGCTCTCACCCTTGTAGAACGCACCCTGCTCACCGCACAGCAGCTCAACCCCGATCGCTGCTACGCGATCGTCGGCTACGCCCAAGACAAAGTCCGAGAGACCCTGCAAGACTATTCAGTAGACTTCGTCGAACAGTTAGAACAACTGGGCACCGGCCATGCCATCCAGCAACTACTTCCACACCTCGCCGGCTTTCAAGGCGATCTCCTTGTCCTCAATGCCGATGTTCCCCTCCTGCGCCCCACCACCCTCAAATCCCTAATCGAGTTTCATCGCTCAAGTCAATCTGCAGCCACCCTCCTAACCGCTCGTGCCAGCGACCCTACTGGTTACGGTCGCGTCCTCTGCAACACCGACGACCGCATCGACAAAATTGTCGAACATCGCGACTGCACTCCCGAACAGCTTGAAGTGAATCGTATCAATGGCGGAATCTACTGCTTCCATTGGCCGGAGTTAGAAACTGTCTTGCCCAACCTCGGTTCCGAAAATTCCCAACAGGAATACTATCTAACCGACACCGTCGCAATGGTGACCAGCGCCTACGCCATAGACGTTGCAGATGACCAAGAACTCCAGGGGATCAACGATCGCTACCATCTTGCACTGGCCTACCGCACCCTGCAAGACCGCCTCAAAACCGAATGGATGAAAGCAGGCGTCACGTTCATCGATCCCCAAAGCTGCACAATTGACGACAGCGTCCAACTAGAGCCTGACTGTACCATCGAACCCCAAACTCACTTGAAGGGATCGACCACGATCGCCGCCGGTTGCACCATTGGCCCCAACTGCACCATCGAGAACAGCTCTATCAATACTGGAAGTACTGTGACTCACTCCGTCATCAGCAACTCTGTAATTGGCACCCAATGTCAAATTGGCCCGTTTACTCATTTGAGAGGCAATACAGAGATTGGCGATCGCTGTCGAATCGGCAATTTCGTGGAAATGAAGAATGCCAAGGTCGGTAACGACACTAATGCCGCCCACCTGAGTTATATCGGTGACGCAGCACTAGGCGAACACGTCAATATTGGGGCAGGTACCATAACCGCCAATTTTGACGGCCGTAACAAGCATTTCACGAGCATTGGGGATCGATCAAAGACAGGCTCTAACTCCGTCTTGGTCGCTCCCATTGAATTAGGTAGCGATGTCTCGGTAGGAGCGGGTTCAACCATCACAGAATCGGTCGCCGATGACAGCTTGGTTATTGCCAGAGCCCACCAAGTCGTAAAACCCGGCTGGCGCCCTAAAGCAGAGTCTCAAGACAGCGCATCCTAGATAAGTACTATTCAGCTCTGCGAGATCGCCCAGTCGAGCGGCTCCGACGTCTTTTGGGCCTCCCCAACTGCTTCCGTTCTCCCTTAGGTTGGCGATCGCCACGCCTCTGTCCAACCAGTTCCTTTAGCCTCCTCAGTTCTGCTGAAGTCAAGTCGCGCCATTGCCCGCTTTCTATAGTCCCCAGTGACAGAAACGCCAGTTTAGCTCTCACTAATCGCAGTGTCGGATATCCTACCGCCGCCGTCATCCGTCTGACCTGGCGGTTCTTCCCCTCCGTCAAACACAGCTCCAACCAACTGGTGGGAATTGATTTGCGATACCGAATCGGAACGGCTCGCTCTGGCAAATGGGGATCGGCGATCGCTCGAACCCGAGCAGGCTGGGTTTTGTACCCTTTGATAACAACTCCTTTTTGGAGCTGTTGAATGACCGTTTCTGTGGGAATCCCTTCCACCTGTGCCCAATAGGTGCGTTCGTGTCCGTACTTAGGATGAATCAGACGGGATGCCAACCGGCCATCATCGGTCAGCAACAATAAGCCTTCGCTATCCCGATCCAGACGCCCCACAGGATATACATCTGGAACATCAATAAACTGCTTTAATGTGGGTCGAGCAGATTGATGAGTTACAGCATTCGCCTGTGGGTCAGTGCTAGGGACTGCCGTATCTGTGAATTGAGTCAGAACTCCATAAGGCTTGTTAAACAGCAAGTAGCGCACTAGGTCATACCTCAGAGTAATGAGGAGAAAATTTTGGATAGGTGAAGAGGGACTGCTAGACGAGTCAAGAAAAACTCGCATCTTTAAAAACTCGGCTTTTTGCAGGTGAATGGAAGCGTGCTACTCAAAACCGATCGAAACTGAAGATGTACAAAAGAGCAGTAAAACCCCTTTCGATAGGCTGTCAGAGGTCAAATCTAGTGCTACGCTGTCACCAGTAAAGCAAGTTACGCTCGCAGTAATTAAATGTATAAGGCCTGGAGCATAGAACTCGGGTAAAGAGTTTTGAGGCCATCAGCCACTCCTTGGTTCAGCCTATTTGGAAAGGCTAGCTAGGAGACACAAGGCTAAACCGGCGGGTCGTTAGAGTAATCGAGGTTCCAAGCCCTCAACCGAACGTATTGGGCAATAACCTCTGGATATCCATATACGTAGGAGCCAAGTCCCTTGGTCTTTGGAAGAGTCCTGACCGCAACCATCACGCCGTTCACTCCTGAAGGCAAGCTGAACGTACCAGAAGCTGCTCAACTGGCCAAGTATCTTGTCGACAACGGTACAGATACACTGGTTGTCTGCGGTACTACTGGCGAGTCACCGACTCTGACATGGGATGAAGAGTTCGAGCTCTATTCCGTGATTCAAACGGCCATTGCAGGGCGAGCAAAAGTTATTGCGGGGACAGGGTCTAATTCAACAGAAGAGGCCATTTCGGCTACGTGCAAAGCCGCAGATATGGGATTGGACGGTACCCTACAAGTGGTTCCCTACTACAACAAACCAACTCAAGCTGGATTGTACGAGCACTTCCGGGCGATCGCTGCATGTTCGGATCTCCCTATCCTTCTCTACAATATTCCGGGCAGGACAGGTGTTAACCTAGAATCGGGTACAGTAGTTCAACTAGCTCAGTTGCCAACGGTAGTTGGAATCAAAGAAGCCAGCGGCAGCATGGATGCAGTGAGCGAGATTCGTAAGTCCGCCCCACCCGAGTTTGCAATCTACTCTGGAGACGATTCCCTAACATTGCCCCTCCTGGCGTTAGGAGGTACGGGAGTGGTCAGTGTTGCAAGTCATCTAATTGGCTCGCAACTTCAACAGATGATTCAAGATTTCCAGGCCGGTCGCATTCAAGACGCTCTTGCGACTCACCTCAAGTTTTTACCTCTGTTCAAGGATCTGTTCGTTGAGACCAACCCTACACCCGTTAAAACAGCACTCCAATTACAAGGATGGAATGTCGGTTCCGTTCGGATGCCGCTTGCTCCCCTTACCCCCACTTCGGTCGAGAAATTAAAGTCAACGCTTGAGGTTTTAGATCTGCTGAAGGACACTCGAACCGGAATTCCAGCGTTAGCGTCCCATTAGGCCGAACGCTTCCCGAAGCTGTTATCAATCTCCATGAAATGTGAGGCCAGCATCTCGAGGACTACTAGGGGCAGTAACCACTCGGAGAGATAGAGACCTAATCACATAGGCGTCACTGCGATGCGCTCGTTATGTGCTCGGATACTGTGTTTGTCGTAGATGGTTAATGTAAATTTCAAAACCTACCGCCTGCCTCTAAATTGCAGCGGAGCAACCTAGCAGGGGAACAGAAGGTAAACGTATAGTCCCCAGTCGCTGCGATCGAACATCCGGTTCGCCAGCCACTAGTCAACAAGTTTTTTCATCTAGCACTGTTTGTTAAAAGGAAACACACGCATGCCTACGAAATCGAAGACCCAGTCTCCTGCTGTCCAAATGATCCCGTTGGGTGGGGAGCAGGAAATTGGTAAGAATACATGGGTCTTCCAATGTGAGGATGAAATCATCCTCTTAGATGCAGGATTGAGCTTCCCTGACGCGGATATGCACGGTGTCAACATCGTGTTGCCCGATGTGACCTACTTGAAGCAGAATCGCGAAAAGATTAAAGCGATGGTGGTCACCCACGGCCACGAGGATCACATTGGCGGTATTGCTTATCACCTGAAAGAATTTGACATTCCGGTGATCTATGGCCCCAAGCTGGCTCTTGCCATTTTGGAAGGCAAGCTAAAAGAGGCGGGTGTCCTCAACCGTACCGAGCTGCGTACCGTTGCCCCTCGCGACTTGGTACCTCTGAGCAAGAATTTCTTTGCCGAATTTATCCGCAACACCCACTCCTTCGCTGACAGTTTCACGATCGCCCTGCACACCCCAGCCGGTGTTGTCATCCAAACCGGTGACTTCAAGTTCGATCACACCCCTGTTGATGGCGAGACCTTCGATATTCAGCGCCTCGCCGAGCATGGAGAGAAGGGCGTTCTCTGCCTGATTAGCGACTCGACCAATGCGGAACTCCCTGGCTTCACCCCCTCCGAATCTGCTGTCCGAGCCGGTCTGTCGCGGGCTTTTGCCAACGCGAAGGGACGAATTATTGTCACCACCTTTGCCTCCTCCGTCCACCGAGTCAACATGATCCTGCAGCAAGCGGAAGCCTCCGGTCGCGTAGTATCGCTGTTAGGACGATCAATGCTCAATGTGGTCGATCACGCTCGCCGCTTGGGATATATCCGTTGTAAGGATGAGACTCTGCAGCGCATGAATGTCGTTGACAAAATGCCTGACGACCAAGTCGTAATTCTTACCACCGGTTCTCAGGGAGAATCCTTAGCCGCTCTCACCCGCATTGCCAATAAAGAGCACCGCCAACTCTCCATCCGCCCTGGTGATACGGTCGTGTGGTCGGCCAACCCGATCCCCGGAAACGTTATTCCCGTCGTGCGCACCATCGACAAGCTCGTGGCTCAGGGGGCTCACGTTGTCTACGGCAAAGATAAGGGGTTGCACGTTTCCGGCCACGGCGCTCAGGAGGATCAAAAATTGATGCTGGCTCTGACCAAGCCGAAGTTCTTCGTTCCCACCCATGGCGAATATCGCATGCTGGTCAAGCATGCCGAAACGGCCATGAGCATGGGAGTTCCGCAGGACAATATCGTCATTATTGACAATGGCGACGTTGTGGAAGTCACTCCCGACTCGATTCAAGCTGTGGGTAAAGTTCCCTCCGGTCTGCAATTGGTGGATCAAAGTCGCTCGGGTATGGTGGCCGATAAGGTGCTACAGGAGCGTCAGCAGGTGGCCAACGACGGTTTGGTGGCGATCGCCTGTGCCGTCACCAATCAGGGCAAGCTATCAGCCCCCCCCAGCATCAACATTGTGGCAGTGGCCAACGCCGACAAGACATTGGAACAGCAAATTCGCCAAACCATCGGCGAGTCACTGATCGACCATTGGGGCGAGTTTACCAATACTCCTCTGGGCACGTCTGCCAAATTAGATGATGTGGATTGGGCCGGTCTCAAGAGCGCTGTAGAGCGTTCTGTCGTTCGCTTGCTGCGTAGTCGTTTGCAAGGGCGGCCAATGGTCATGCTGATGATGCAAACCCCTGCCGATGGTGAAGAGTCAGCCGCTGGTAGACGGCGCAAGTCTTCTGCCAAAGCCGCCAAAACCGAGACCGTAGAAGAAGCTCCGGCAAAAGCGACTCGTACCCGTCGCCGCCGTTCCGCCGCTGCCGCCTCGGCTTAACTCTCTCGGCAGACTTCTAAAGGGCTTCGTCTCTTCTGCTCAATAGGTAAACGCATTTCAGCCGTTGCTCCGTACTGTTGTTGGAGCAGCGGCTTTTATTCAGCAGACTGGGGGGCTACGGCCGCATACAGGGCCGAATAATCTGCGTCGGCCAGCCCTAGCGCGATTGCCCGTGCCACCACTGACTGAACCCCCGCTAAACTATCCGTCATCAGCTCGCAGTCATTGGCTTCCTGCAAAAATAAACCGATATCTTTAGCCAGGTGTTTGCTGGGAAAATTAGGATTTTCGAAATTGCGATCGAGCATGCGGGATAGTTTCTTATCGAAGGTGGGAGCGTACAAGGCACTCTCCCTCACCACATCCATAAAGGTTTCAGGATCTACTCCCTGTCGTTGCACGAATCCCAAGCTCAAGGCAAACGCGTTGGTCAATGCAGCAATCAGTTGATTCATGGCTAGTTTCAGCGCCATCGCTGTTCCCACTGGCCCCACCAAGGTAGGCTCGGGGCCAAAGACTTTTAGGAGCGATCGCTGCTGAACAAACTGCTGCTCGCTAGCTCCCACCATCACGATCAGCGAGCCATCCTTCACTTGTGGAATGCTACCCAATACGGGAGCCTCGATATATTCACCACCAGCAGCCTGAATGTCTTCCGCTAATGCCCGGCTCTCGGATGGGGCGATCGTACCCATCTGAACAATCGTGCGATTAACAAGATGGGGGCAGGCCTCGTCAGACAGTATCGTCGAGCGAATTGCTGCTGTATCGGTCAACATCAGCAGTACGCAGTTAGCTGCGGCTAATACGTCATTGGGAGTCGGCGAGATCTTAGCTCCCTGACCGGCTAACGGCTGCGCTTTTTCGTTAGTGCGATTGAAAACAGAGAGAGGCAGTCCAGCCTTGAGGAGTTGTGTAGCCATCGGAAACCCCATCAACCCCGTTCCAATCAGACCGTAGTTCATGCTGCTTTGTCTTATATTGCAAAAGGTCAGCCTTATGGTACGAGGTTGTGGGTGAATTCTGTTTCATGACGAGCGCTGAAGACAGTAAATCTTGTTCGTAATCGTTCTACTCACCAAGTATGTATAGCATCCGCTGTAAGATCTAGAGCCGGGAGACATCTCAAAGCCTTAATCTAAAAGAAGAAGCGATTGGAGAACTCTCCATAGCGGATTGCCAAGCGCTATAGCAATCCGCTGTAAGGTCTGGAGGATTGAGACAACGAAAATACTTGATTTTCAAGGAAAAGTAGTCAGGGAAGTCTCCATAACGGATTGCCGCTCGTTATATATTCCGAACGTTGAGCATTTAGCCTTGCAAACACAAAAAGCAGTGTCCAAACGGACACTGCCAAAGGTAACTGTTACTCTTCAATGTTGCTTGAACGTAAGACAGATTGAGACGATAGTCTAAGTTTCCTCAGAAGAATCCCCACTCGCGGTATCGGTGGCAGCTTCCTCTGCGGAATTGACAACATCTACAGCGGTATCGGTTACACCTCCCTCGTCACCAGCAATATCTTCCTCCTCATCGGATTCCGCGATCGCCGCCGGAACAATGGTTACCGCACATAGCGCGTCATCGTCATCCAAGCGTTGCACTCGTACCCCAGTTCCCATTCGAGACTGGGTTGTAATCGCTCCAGCACGCTGGCGAATTACAATTCCCCGAGCTGTCACAATCATGACTTCATCGTCCGCATTTACAATTCGCAGCGATGATAGTTCTTGGTCGTCCGTGCGGAACTTGGTGGCCATGAGTCCCTTGCCCCCTCGGTTTTGTACCCGGAACCCACTGATGGGAGTGCGCTTGCCATACCCCGTACTGGTCATCACCAATACCCAAGGACCGGCAAAACCTTCTCCTTCTTCCACTTCGGCCGAAGCAATCGCCTCTGCACAGACAATGTCCATACTCACCAAAACGTCGCCATCTCTCAGAGTCATGGAGCGCACGCCACGAGTCGCTCTCCCCAAAGGACGGAGCTGATCGCCCGTATTGAACCGTATGGCCATCCCCTTCTGCGTTCCGACAATTAAGTCATCTTCTGGACGGGCTCGCCGCACCCAACGCAACTCGTCCCCATCTTCTAGAGAAATGGCAATCAAGCCGTTCGAGCGCACGTTGGCAAAGGCGGACAGAGCGGTCTTTTTGACGTAGCCTCCTCGAGTCAGCATGACCAAGTATTCGTCGTCGGTAAATTCCGAGACCGGTACTAGTGACGTAATTTTTTCCTCTTGGCCAATCGGCAAAAACTGTAGCAGCGGCGTTCCGCGCGAGTTACGGCTACCTCTGGGCAATTGGTAACCTCGCCGTTTGTAAGCCACCCCGCGATCGCTGAAGAACAAAATCGTGTCGTGACTGCGACAGGCAAAGAAATGTTCCACCGCATCGTCGTCTTTCATCCGAGTGCCAGCCTTGCCGCGAGTCGCTCGCCCTTGCACCTCAAACTCTTCAATATCCAGTCGCTTAACATACCCTTGAGAGGTCACGAAGACGACGATTTCTCGATTTTCGATCAAGTCAGCATCGTCGATATCGCCGTCGTCTAAACAAATTTGGGTGGCCCGCTCTTCGCCGAACTTGTCTTTAATTCCTTGCAACTCTTCGGTGACAATCCCCAGCACCCGCTCGCGACGATTCAAGATATCTTTGAAGTCGGCAATTTGAATGGTGAGGTCGTCGTGCTCGGCCTGAATCTTGTCCGCTTCCAAGCCAGTTAGACGGCGCAATTGCATTTGCAAAATGGCATCGGACTGAGCTTCTGACAGCTCGAATTCTTCTTGCAAACCGGCTTTGGCTGTGGGGGCATCGGCGGCACCGCGAATCAGAGCAATGATGCGATCGATATTGGACAATGCCCTCAGCAAGCCCACCAAAATATGATCGCGCTCTTCTGCCTTCCGCAGCTTGAACCGCGTGCGTCGCTCGATCACTTCCTCGCGGAAATCGAGGAATACCTGCAAACTATCCTTCAGGTTTAGCGTGCGGGGCTCTCCTTCTACAATCGCCAACATGTTGACGCCAAAGTTAGATTGCAGTGGAGTTTGCTTGTAGAGATTGTTGAGAACGACTTGGGCATAAGCATCGCGCTTCAGTTCGATGACCACGCGCATTCCGTCGCGATCGCTCTCATCTCGAATATCCGAGATTCCCTCAAGTCGCTTATCATTGACCATCTCGGCAATCTTTTCGATCATCGATGCCTTATTGGTTTGATAGGGCAAAGCGGTAATGATGATGGCTTCCCGCTCGGTATTGCCACGCTTGAAGCTTTCAATGTTGGCGACACCGCGCATGGTGACCGAGCCGCGTCCGGTGGTGTAGGCATCGCGAATGCCGCGCTTGCCCAGAATTAGTGCCCCCGTCGGAAAATCAGGGCCGGGAACGTATTGCATCAACTCCAAGCTGGTGAGTTCGGGGTTCTCAACCAGTGCCACTAGGGCATTCACTAACTCCGAAAGATTATGGGGGGGAATGTTGGTAGCCATTCCCACTGCAATACCGGAGGAACCGTTCAGCAGCAGTTGAGGCATGCGAGCTGGCAACACTAGCGGCTCTTGCTGCGACCCGTCGTAGTTATCTCCAAAATCAACCGTGTCAGTCTCGATATCTTGTAGCAAACCGTCGCGTGAAAATGCCGTCAGACGACATTCCGTATATCGCATTGCGGCCGGAGGGTCGTTATCGATCGAGCCAAAGTTACCGTGGCCATCCACCAGCCGCTCGCGCATGGAAAAGTCTTGCGCCATGCGTACTAGAGCGTCGTATACTGCGGTATCACCATGGGGGTGATATTTACCAATCACGTCACCCACAACGCGAGCGCACTTACGGTAAGGGCGATCCGGGCCCATTCCCAACTCGTGCATGGCGTACAAAATCCGGCGATGCACGGGCTTTAGACCGTCCCTCGCATCCGGTAGTGCTCGTCCCACAATCACGCTCATGGCGTATTCGAGATAGGACTGCGACATTTCGTTGCGCAGGTCGGTCGGGATAATATTTCCGCTCATGCAAACTCCGCAGATAGGCCAGAAGGTAGGGTGCGATCGCCTTTCAAGCCAACCTGACCGAGAAGGGAAATCTCAGTAAAAAATCGGCAACAAATTGCAAATAAGGCGGGCGCTAAAGAGTACCCCATTCTATCATGCGAGCCTTCTGGATGCCTTACAGCACCGTCCTTTGACAGAATGAGCGGCTCTCCAAAATGGAACTCTGGTTCGGTCGAGAAAGAACCATTAAACTTTGCTTGCGATCGCCGCAGATACAACGGTGTTTGCTAGACTTACTTACTGGATGCCCTCGTAGCTCAGTGGACTAGAGCACTTGGTTCCGGTCCAAGGTGTCGGAGGTTCGAATCCTT
>JBFRWD010000173.1:0-3603 GCA_051439425.1 Synechococcus sp. | reverse complement strand
GATGTGTATAAGAGACAGACCTACACCTTTGTGATGGAGCATACGGCCACCCCTCAAGTACCGGTCAAACCAGAATTCTATGACCAACCCGAACACGGTCGCTATTACAGCTTCGAGCAGGATCGGTTTGACTTTGCGGCTGTATTTACCTACCGCCGGATTAAGGGGGAGGTCGACGTCAGCAACATTAACGATGCCGAGGCGATTCGAGTCGGCGACCAGTCAATGCAGAATTGGACCTGGGGGAATGATTGGCGGATTTCCAGCCCGGATCGCAACTTTATTTTGACCCAAGCACAACTAGAGGACTCCGGTCAGCTAGCACCTGGAGGCTGGAAAGGGGGATTGCGTCAGGAGGCACTGGCCCAAGGAGAGCGACATGCGCTGGGCTATTTCTATTGGCTAATGGCGGGACGCACCGATTATCTGTTGGGGGACAATCCCGAGTTCGAACCCAACTACAACTTCCGCTATCGTTTGATGACGGGGGCAGATGCACCCATGGGTACCGCCAGCGGCTTGTCGAAATACCCCTATATTCGCGAAAGCCGCAGACTGTTAGGGCGACCGGGGTTCGGCTATCCCGATGGTTTTTTGATATACGAGAGCGATATTTCCGTGGAGGAGTCAGAGCTACAACGAGGGCGTCCCTACATCTTCAGCGATTCAGTCGGTGTCGGTCAGTATCCAATTGATTTTCATGCCTGTGTGCAAGAAGCAGACTTCTCTCCCGACCCTGCAGATATCGATTACGAGGGGGTGATGCTTAGCTATCCCTATCAAATTCCACTGCGCAGCCTGATTCCGCAACGAATTGACAATCTCCTGGCGGGGGCAAAAAATATTGCGGCCACACACATAGCGGCTGCCTCTTACCGAGTTCATCCAGTAGAATGGGCCATTGGTTCTGGAGCAGGGAATGCCGCCGCCTTTGCGATCGCCCAGGATGTTGCTCCTGCCAGCTTGGTATCCGGTCTACCCCGTCAGCGGGAGAGGTTGAATCAGTTGCAAGCACAAATTCAGGGATTGGGAAATCCGATTCAATTTCCCGGAACATCCATTGTCGAGACAGAATGGGCTGAATCAAGATAGGTCATTGTCGCTTCAGGAATCGGACTTTACCCTCCCCAAACTTCGTGAGCGATCCGCACTCCTGCTAGCGCTAAGAGGCTAGCAGGAGTGCGGATCGGGGTCGGGCTTTCCCTCTACCCAACAGAGTCGCTGCACTAAGAAACTGCTTCAACAACAATCTGCAGGGCTTGTACGGACATACCCCCATACCCCCGTTCGAACACGTACTCGCTGTAGTCTGCGAGATTATCCAGTCCGTAGAAGTTGAGCAGCACTTCAGCTACCAACCAAATTCCGATGCGAATCGCATTTTGACGGTACTTCATTGCCAGCTTCGCCTCCAAGCGGCTTCAACATCGGGGGCCTCAACACACCACGAGGCAAACCCGATAGCTTGAGGTTACGCATTCCTACTAGGGAATACAGGCAGGCAATATGCAATCCCCACTAGCCCCGACCGCACATCTATCTGACGTAAACCCGCACCCTGCCATTGCCCCAACGCGAACATCTACTGCAGTCTTCAGCAATAGTGGGAGCAGACATAGCGGGAGGCTTGCGATCTCCATGCCCGTAGTCTGTCCAATCGGCTCGGCCTATCGCTGGTTGTCCCGATACCTGCGTATTGTGCTGACGGGATTGACGAGGCAGGACTCCGCTTGGGGTGGTGAATCAGCAAGATTGCAGAGCGATCGCGATCGCAGGTTTCCAGATAGTGCGATCGCTGGCCAGACGTTTCAGAGCCCTTAAGTTAATCAGTAACAGCACGAACCCAACGAGGTCGAAGCAATGAAATCCATCCGACTTATCGGCTCTTTAATTACTGCATCCGCTTGCGTCAGCGCTGCAATGCCCGCTCAAGCCAATCCTTGGCTCCCTGAAAATTTAGGTGATTACTGCAACACCTACGAAGCCCACAACGTTCAATCGGAATCTGCATCTCACTCTGAAGGCTCTGTCTTCGACGGGCATTTCACCCCAACGGAAACAACTGTCTCGGATGTTTTTGCCAGCAACACCACTTGGTCTCAAAGTTCTGCCGATCTGATTGCCAGTCGGGATTGCGGGGCTGTTGTCAACGCCGCCGCTCAAGTACATATCGCCGAAACGAATGCCGCAACGCAAGTGCATATTGTCGAAACTCAAGTTCGGAGCACCCACCTGATGAACTTGCTGGCCTGGTAGTCAGATTGACCCTGTACTCCTCTTTCCTTTCCCCACTGATTCTGTCCACTCACCAACGCGTTCGAGGCTCCCACGATGTTGAAGTTTTCCCTGTGCAGACTGGCTCTGACCCTCTCTTTAATCGGAGCAAGCACCCTGCCTGCTGCTGCAGAAGCTCTCCAAACTGGTATCAGCAACACACAATACCCTTTGCCACCCCACGCGGTGACGTTCCCCCAAACGACTGCTCTCTTGGTGTCATTCCCTAGTGAGATTGTTGCTGATGTGGGGGCCGAGGAGTCCGTTCCCCTCACTCTGCCGCTGGCACAGCCACTCTTCGATGCTTACGGGCGCGCAATTGTACCTGCTAATACCCCCATCAGCCTGCGCATTCTGCCGCATAAAGATGGAGCCTTGTTGGTTACCGAGTCTATTGTTGTAAACGGTCAATACGTGCCGCTGCAAGCGCAAAGTCACTTTATCCCCGGTCAGACCATTACTCGAGCTACTGCTCAACAAATGGCCAAAACCAACAGTGCAGTCTTTGGTAACCTCAGCACCTCTCTAGCAGGCGCTGCCGGGGCTGACCTCCCCACTTTGCAACGAGCTGGGTTTGCCGGCGCAGCCTTCGGCATTCTCTCGGGACTGAGCTCCCCTGACGAACTTAGAATTGTACGGATTGCCCCTGGAAGCGTGCATACCCTAGCACTGCAAATGCCTCTCACCTTATTTAGTGCGCCGCCAACAGCATCATTACCCACCAGTTCTCAGGCAGCGCCTGCAGCCTCTGAGTTTAGCTTCCGCAACAGCATAGAGTACGAAGATTATCTGGATGGGCTGATTAGAGCCTACGAAAATGGTGAAGTTTCGCAGGAGGATGCTCGCATCCGGGTGGAGGCCGCCGATAGTTTTGCTCGTTCTGAATGGGGGATATCTCCCCTGCCCGGCATTCGCTCCAGAATCGCCCAGCACTTTGGCTATACCTACGCAATCGATCGCGATCGTCTTGCCTCAGCAATTTTGAATCGTTAGATGTCGGATAAGAACGATCGATCCGGAGATGCTACCCAGCCTCCGGATTTGTTATCTTTATAAAAAAAGGGTAGTCCTAGACAAGTAAGGATGCGTTGTAGTTGTGGACAAACATCCAGATAGCTCCGATATGATTCTCTAGCTTTTTGGAAAAGGAGAGTGTTTTACGTACCAATCGTGAAACTCGCTGGCGCATCGTACAGTTGAAGCGCTCGATATAACTGGTTTTGCCAGTTTCTTTGCCCACAGCTTTGTGGCGTTTCTGAGGAAAGATGAGAGCATAAGCATCCCAAAAATCGGTGTAAGCTACCGCGCATTGACGGTAGACACCCGGCA
>JBFRWD010000172.1:0-61729 GCA_051439425.1 Synechococcus sp. | reverse complement strand
GTGTATAAGAGACAGATTAAGAGGCACGAGGGATGAGACTAGCATCTTAGAGTCGCTCGAGAGATAGTAGAAAGAATAACGAACCGATTCCCTTTCTAACTATTGTCAGTCCTCATCGTCAGCAGACTTAACACCACGCACAATCCGGGATAGGTCGCTAGTCTCGTTAAACTCAATTCGAGTTGGGGAACCGCTAATCAGACCTTCGAAGCCTCGGAAGGAATCCTGAATTTCGGCACCGCGACCGCTAATAATATATTCGCGGATTCCCTTATCATGCCACGACCCGCGCATCTTGAAGACGTTGATCGCCCGCGACATCTCTCCCCGAATCTCGACGTACTGCAACAAGATAATCGTGTCTGTAATCGTCGAGATGTGAGACTCCGTAATCGAGTGGGAGCCCATAAACTGGTCGGTAGTGTTGGTAAAGAAACCGGTGATCTCTTCCTGCTTGGCAAACCCCGTTACCCCAATCACAAACTGGCGAAACGCATTGGAACTCACCCCGCGTGCCAGCGCCGATAGGGAGTCAATAGCCAACCGTCGGGGCTTAAAGTCTTTAATCTGAGACTTAATAATTTGCAGGTGATCTTCCAGGCCAGCAGATTCGGGATACGCACAAATAATTTTGAGCAGGCCGTCTTTCTCCATACTCTCCAGATCAATTCCCCAGGACGAGGCATTTCGCGATAGCTGAGCGCGAGATTCCTCGTAGGCAAACAACATGGCACGTTCGCCCTGGCGACATCCCTCTTCCAAAAACTTCGAGACTAGCGAGGTCTTACCCGTACCGGTGGCACCGGTGGCCAAAATAATCGAATCGCGGAAGAAACCACCGCCGCACATTTCATCCAGTTTGGGAATCCCGGACGATACTCGCACGTTGGACGAACGCTGGGTTAGCTGCATAGCCCCTAACGGGAAGATATTAATCCCTTCGTTGGTCATGGTGAAGGGGTATTCTCCCTTCATGTGGGTGGTACCGCGCAGCTTCAGAATTTCGATTGTGCGACGGCGCTTCTCCCATTCCAAGACGTTACGCACAATTACAACATTGTCCGAAACAAATTCTTCCACGCCAAAGCGGGCGATTGCCCCGTACTCCTCCATCCGCTCGGTGCTCATTACGGTAGTGACGTCGCAACTTTTTAGGCGTGCCGATAACCGAAATAGCTCTCGACGCACCACATCGGAGGCGTCGTACTGATGAAATACAGCGGTAACGGTGTCAACCGAAACGCGTGTAGCTTTGTACTTTTGAATGGCGTATTGGATGCGTTCGATTAGGGCAGAGAGGTCAAAATCACCTGCGACTTCATACCCTTCGGGCTCGGGGGACGCGTCGAGAATAAACAGCTTGTCTTGGTCGATCAGCTTCTGCAAGTCCCAGCCAAAACTATAAGCATTTTTGATAATGTCGGCAGGGGATTCTTCAAACGTGACCAGAACCCCTGGTTCGTTAAACTGTGTGATGCCGTTGTAGACGAACTGCACGCAGAACATCGTTTTTCCGGTACCTGAGGTGCCGCTTATAAGGGTCGTACGACCGACAGGCAAACCACCGTGACTGATGTCGTCAAATCCCTCAATCCCCGTTCTGATCTTGGGAATACCCTTATAGACTACGTCCGACTTGGGGTAGAGGATTTGTGGGTAACGTTGTGCCCTTTCCTCTGGAAAGGACGTAGAACTTGTCTCGTCAGGTGAAGACGGTGGATTGGAATTAGTCATCGGAATCGTCTTCCTCAAAATAGCCACCAGTTTCGTCTAACTCTTCATAGAGAAGGTCGAGACCAATGAGAACTTTCTCGCGATCGGAGAGATCTCCAATAATCTTACGCACTGGTGGGGGTAAAATCTTAGCCAATGTTGGCGTAGCAAGGATCTTGTCTTCTTCTGCCAATCGAGGATTTTGGACAACATCGATCACTTTTAGGCTGTATACACCCTGGAATTCCTTTTCCATGATGTCTTGCAGGGTACGAATGGCTCGCACGGAGTTAGGGGTACGACCAGCAACATAGAGCTTGAGAACGTATGCCTTACGGGGAGTATTCATGCACGCGTCTCCCGGTCAGTTGCGGACTTTGGGGATCGCGGAATTGAGCGCCGATACATTTCACTTAAATGAGCAATAACATCAATCAAGGTGATGCGATAGTCCAAAACGATCTCCTCACTGCGCCCTTCTAGCTTGAGCTGTTTGGCAAAATTGTCCATTAACTGCATGTGTATTTCCAGCACTTGCGATACGCTCATATCCCCCAAAAAGGCTAGTGCCGCAAATTCATCAATGGCAGGGTTAACGCGGCTGGGGGAGTGAAAGTATTCCAAAACAATCCCCCGATATAAGTCGCGCAACCGGTTTAACAGCGCATCTTTCTCGTCCTCTGACAGATTGCGATAGAACCGGTCGGGATGTCGCTTGTAATAGACTCCGGTATACCCCAATCGTTCCCGTAACTTTTCAGATAGCCGCCGCTGTTGCTGTTGGACAAGAGAGGGCAGCTCTTTTCCTCCATTGGCAGGACGAACCCCCTTAGGGGACATTTGCAAAAATAGCGCGATCGCCCGCTCAACCTCCGCCACCAAATCTAATGTGTCCGGAATTGTTCCGCCCGTTAACGGCACAGAAATGACTGCCTTATGGTAGTGAATGGCATCCGCTCGCTCGCTCGTGTATTCCTGCGCTAGCAAGGAAACAGCAGGCAGCAGAACCCCTTTGTTAGCCAGTAGATCGCCAATATGTGTCAATGCGTCGGAGGTAAGGACAGCCAAAATCAAGCAATCCGTTGGTTCCTCCCGGTTTTTCAAATGCTGGATGAGTAGCTCCGGGCTGCGAAACTCGTGCAGCACTATTTGATTGGCATCGACTAAACACGTTGGCTGTAAGGCCGGACCCTCCAAGCGGGAATCATCCGGCTGATAGAAACAAATTCGCAACGGGGAAGGAGACACCAACTAACCAATTGAAGAAGAGTTGTTTACATTATTTAAACCATTCCCACAAAAGTTTGTAGGGACTCGCACAGATTACACGGAATTATTACTGACTTCAACCAGGCCCAGGATGCTCTCAGTCTGGAAATGATGCATGTCTACCAACGTACATCTGAGATATCCATGCAGAGGAATTTGAATACAGATATAGCGCTAGGCAATTCGCTATATAGAGTGCCCTGCGTGACTAACCGGTTGTTCTCAAGATGAGTTCGCTAAGTCTAGCTTGGGCCTGTGAAACCAAATCAAGCCTCAGACTGTTGAGCCAGCTCGGCCAACTGTTCTTTTTGATAGACACCGATACAGGACTGAACTAGATCCTCCATCTCCCCTTCTAACACCGGATTGAGGGAGAAGTTTTGCCCCAGTCTGTGATCGGTAATGCGGTTGTCTTTATAGTTGTAAGTTCGAATTTTCTCCGATCTCGAACCCGTGCCCACCTGCATGCGGCGGTTGCTCATGATTTCATCCTGCTGCTCTTTGAGCTTCATCTCGTAAAGTTTGGCGCGCAGAATTTGCATGGCCCGTTCGCGGTTCTGTAATTGCGATCGCTCTTCCGTACAAAACACCCGAATGCCCGTTGGTTTGTGAATTAAATCCACTGCTGTTTCTACTTTGTTGACGTTCTGGCCACCAGCGCCACCAGATCGAGCCGTCTTCATCTCAATATCTTTGGAATCGATGTGCACTTCAACATCATCAACTTCCGGCATGATAGCCACTGTTGCTGTTGACGTGTGAACTCGACCTTGCGTTTCAGTCACAGGAACCCGCTGCACGCGGTGAACACCCGCCTCAAACTTGAGTTTGCTATAGACGCGATCTCCCGTCACTTCCATCACCGCTTCCTTGCAGCCACCCATATCGGCATCGGAGAAGCTGACTAATTTTACAGACCATCCCACTTTTTCGGCATAGCGCGTGTACATCCGCACCAGATCGCCGGCCCAAATCGCGGCTTCGTCTCCTCCCGTGCCGGCTCTGACCTCCAGCATGATGTTTTTGTCGTCATTGGGATCTTGAGGCAACAGCAGAATTGTTAGCCGGTCCACCAACTGCTCATCACGCTCCTTTAGCTCCTGAAGCTCTAACTGCGCCATTTCCGCCAACTCCGGATCGTCAGCAGACTCCTTCAAAATTTCCTCAGCACCTTTTAGTTCCTCTTGTGTGGCTTGCCAACTGCGATAGGTTTCAACCGTTTCTTCTAATGCCGATCGCGCTTTAGCCACTCGCTGTAATTCGTCGGGATCGGTCGCCACTTCGGGATCGGCCAGACGGACAGTCAGCTCCTGAAACGTTGCTTCAACGTTGTCCAGTTTTTGCAGCATGTGCGCGGCAACCATGACCGGCCTTCCTTCTTCCGATGAGTGAGCATAAATTTAAGCAGTCTGCGACAAATTGAGCAGCCGTCTAACTTAGGCAAGCAAGCCGTTAACGTAGCAGACGTCCGCAATAGCTAGGCAGCCCCCAATACTGAAAAGGCGATCGCGACGACCCTCTTGGGGTACGCGATCGCCAATTTGACAGCACAAATGCTTGATTACTTGTCTTTTTTGCCAGACATACCGTACTTGCGCAAGAAGCGATCGACCCGACCCTCGGTGTCGATAATCTTGCTCTGACCGGTAAAGAATGGGTGGTTGCCCGACCAAACATCAACCTTTAATTCGGGCTGTGTAGAACCGCAGACCATTACAACTTCACCGTTGCAAATCACTTTGGCTTCGGGATACCAATCAGGATGAATTTTATCTTTAGGCATAACTTGCGCCTCCAGCAACGCAACAGGGGTAGATGTAAATAATGAGTACTTTGAGAACTTATCGCTTGGAGAACTGAGGTGCCTTGCGAGCTTTGCGAAGACCGTATTTCTTACGCTCTTTCGCACGCGGGTCGCGTCGCAGGTAACCTTCGGCTTTAAGAGGGGGGCGATTTTCGGGATCCATGTCGCACAAGGCACGTGCAACACCCATGCGAATAGCATCAGCTTGACCGGTGACACCGCCACCGTGTGCGTTCACAAAAATATCGTAGGAACCTTCCAATCCTAGGGTTTCTAGAGGGGCCTTTGCAGCTGCAACGAGAGTCTCGCGGAACTGGAGGTACTCTTTCCCAGGACGCTTGTTAATGGTGAGGGTGCCATCACCAGGAATCAAACGCACACGGGCGATCGCACGCTTGCGGCGGCCGGTGCCCCAGTACACTGCTTTCGTATCTTCGCTCATGACTATGCTTTCGCTCCAGGAATCGTGTTGAGAGTCAGGGTTTCAGGCTGCTGGGCCTCGTGGGGATGGTTGGGGCCAGCATAAACTTTCAGTTTTTTGAACTGTTTACGACCGAGAGAGGTGTGAGGCAGCATGCCTTTGACCGCCTTCTCGATAATGCGCTCGGGCAGACGCTCTTGCAGATGCTGGAACGTCTCCACTTTCATTCCGCCAGGACGGCCAGAGTGGCGACGATAGAGCTTTTGCTCGGCTTTACGACCGGTAACCGTGACTTTTTCAGCATTAATGACAATCACGAAATCACCCGTATCCATGTGGGGGGTGAAATCAGGCTTGTTCTTGCCTCGCAAAATTGCGGCAATATTCGCAGCTAAGCGGCCCAGTCGTTGGTCGGCGGCATCCACGACATACCAACGGGGCTCAATTGATGTAACGCTAGGGACGGGTGTCTTGTTCATAACTTTAATCAGGACAAAAGTGCGGGAAAAAACTTTGCTGCACCAGCCCCGCAGGTGATTCAGCAGATAGGCAATCGCGCTCGGCTGCGAACGGGAAAGCAGTAGCAGGGGACATCCCCATTTGCGATGCCTGAAAAGGATCGCTCGGATAGCCTACCCCTGTCAAGCACAAACCTTGAGCGGGAGCGCTGAACCGAATGGCAGGGCGGTTGCGATCTCGCCACATGCGCTCGAAATCGCCGGGGGCAATCTCTCCTAACCCAACGGATGCTAAGGCTCCGACCAACAATCGCATCATGCGATAGAGAAAACCAGAAGCTTTGACATCGATCCAAATCAGAGGGCCAGACCTCCAACAGTCAACAGACTGTACTTGAACCCGTGAATGAGCACGCTGCGAGCCAGAGAGGCGAAATACCTCTAAATCGTGCTCCCCCACAAGGGATAGCAGAGCCGCTTGCATGTCGCGATCGCTTAGCGGATGACGATGGTGCCAACTAAACAACCGCCAGAACACATCGGGACTCTCTGCATTCCATATGGCATACCGATAGCTGCGCCACGTTGCAGTAAATCGGGCATGCCAATCCTCTGCCACTTCGCTAA
This sequence comes from Synechococcus sp., assembly GCA_051439425.1. GTDB lineage: Bacteria > Cyanobacteriota > Cyanobacteriia > Thermostichales > PCC-7336 > PCC-7336. The sequence goes on along the minus strand of JBFRWD010000172.1, from coordinate 55,437 downwards.
CCGCTCGAACCACAACATCAGACGGCAGAGCATTGTTGAGGGCAAATCCCCATCGATCGATCGGGATTGGGGAATGGGTATCGAAGTGAGCAACCTGCCCCGATGCATGAACCCCAGTATCGGTGCGGCCTGCTCCCGAAACAACAACAGACTCTCCGGTCAATCGCGCTATGGTCTGCTCTAGATCCTGCTGAACGCTGCGATGGCGAGGCTGACGTTGCCAACCAAAAAATCTGGTCCCCAAGTACTGCAACTTGAGGACAAGACGACGGGCAGGGACATTAGCAACAACGGCATCCATACGATGGGCAGGAAAATCTGGGTTGAGGGAAATCTAATCAACTAGTTCGATCACTGCCATCTCGGCACCGTCACCACGGCGGGGTACGGTACGCAAAATGCGGGTATAACCACCGTCGCGGGAACCGTAGCGACTGGGGACCTGCTCGAACAAAGCATGAACCAACTGCTTGTCGTAAACGTATCCCAACGCTTGACGACGAGCGGCCAAGGAACCATCCTTTGCCAATCCAATCATTTTCTCGGCAGTAGACCGCACTGCCTTTGCACGCGCTTTGGTGGTGGTGATGCGACCCTCACGCAATAAGTTGGTGGTGAGGCTACGCATTAACGCCTTGCGCTGATCGGCAGGCTTATTCAGTCGAGGGATTCGGCAGCGATGGCGCATGGGATGGTTCCTAGTGGAGCTAAAAAACTAATTGAAAAAAGAGACTATTTGCTCTTGTCACGAGTGCGAGACAAAGTGAGGTTGAGTCGATCCTTTAAGGCTTCGATCACTTCCTCGGCAGACTTTTGACCGAAGTTCTTGATCTCCAACAAGTCTTCCTCGCTGTAGACCAGTAGGTCGGCAACCGTGTTGACCTGAGCACGCTTGAGACAGTTGTACGCTCGAACCGACAGTTGCAACTCTTCGATCGGAATCTGGTTCTTCTGATCGTCCTCGGCTTTGGGAGCGACGTCAGTAGACGTAAACGTTACGTCCTGCAGGGGAATGAACAATTGAACAAGGGTTTGGGCTGCCTGGCTGAGGGCATCCTGAGGGTTCAAGCTACCGTTTGTCCAAATCTCCATCACCAGGCGGTCTTGCTCGAGAGATTCGCCGACGCGGGCGTCCTCAACGATGTAGTTGACCTTATGAACTGGCATGAACACCGAGTCAATCTGCAGGAAGTCAACTGCGATGGTGTCGGTGTTGCCGTAGTCGACTGAACGGTAGCCACGACCGCGATCGACAAGGAATTCCATTTCCAGCGTTGCCCCTTCAGACAATGTGGCAATGTAGTGGTCGGGATTAACGACTTCAAGCTGAGAGGGAAGCTCCATCTGAGCAGCAGTCGCAACACCAGGCCCCTGAACGGACAGACGACCCATCTGAGAATCAGACGACATTGATCTGAACACCAGCTCTTTCATATTGAGCAGGATGTCCATGACGTCTTCACGTACACCTGACACGGTGGAAAACTCGTGGCTTACCCCTGCAATACGGACGGCTGTAACAGCAGCACCTTCTAAGTTGGATAAAAGCACCCGGCGCAGCGCATTTCCCACCGTGGTGCCTTGACCGCGTTCTAAAGGCCCCAGAATAAACTTGCCATAGAGAACACCGTTTTTCTCTTCATGGCTTTCGACACATTCAGTCTGATAGTGTGCCACCGGCACGCCTCCCTTACTTGTCAGCCTCGGATAGTTCGAGTCAACCTGATAAACCGACTGTCAAAGCCGCTTCAAATCACAGGAGATGCAAACCTCAAAGATTTGGGAGCGGCGCAACAGAGAAATATGTTGGCCGTTAAACGCGACGGCGTTTGGGCGGTCTGCAACCGTTATGGGGAATTGGAGTAACGTCGCGAATCAGCGTAATCTCCAGCCCTGCAGCCTGCAAAGCACGGATGGCGGTTTCGCGCCCCGAACCAGGGCCACTAACCATGACCTCAATCTGACGCATACCGTTGTCAATCGCGGTCCGAGCTGCGCTCTCTGCGGCGGTCTGGGCTGCGAAAGGAGTACCCTTTTTGGCCCCTTTAAAGCCACTTGACCCTGCAGAAGCCCAAGAAATGGCTTCACCGTTTGGGTCAGTGATAGTCACAATGGTGTTGTTGAAGGTGGATTGAATGTAGGCAACGCCGTTGGGCACGTTGCGCTTGGCCTTCTTTCTACGTTGTGGCTGTCGAGCCATGAGTTGTCCCCTGATTCCCAGTACTAGCTGTTTCTAGAATGTGCATGTCGGCACGAAAAAGTGCGCTCTCTGAACGCCCTATCGGTATCGAGTCAAGTAGGTGTTGGCCAAACGGTGTCGGACATAACAACCCACAAACCGAGGAAGCTGCCATCGCTGACAGCTCCAAAAGGTAAATTACTTCTTCTTCCCGGCTACAGTCTTGCGAGCGCCCTTGCGAGTGCGGGCATTGGTACGCGTGCGTTGCCCTCTCAGTGGCAAGCCGGAACGATGGCGACGGCCTCGGTAGCACCCAATATCCATCAATCGCTTGATGTTCATGGATTCAAACCGACGCAGATCCCCTTCAACCTGGTAATCGCTTTCAACCACAGCTCGAAGGGATGCTACCTCCGCATCCGATAGATCTCGGGTGCGAGTGTCGGGGTTGACGTTAGCTTTGACCAAAATTTCTTTAGAACGAGATAGGCCGATACCGTAAATATAGGTAAGGGCAATTTCCACTCGCTTCTCTCGGGGTATATCTACCCCAGCAATACGTGCCATGAGACTCCTACTTTAATGCTGTTATGTCCTAACCCTGACGTTGTCCTAGCCCTGGCGTTGTTTATGCTTGGGGTTGGAGCAAATGACTCGAACCTTGCCGTGGCGGCGAATCACCCGACATTTGTCACACATTTTGCGGACAGAAGCTCTAACCTTCATGCCTTTCCAGAAAATTAATCAGCAAATAAACATTCTAGGTGAGGCGATCGCACTTGTCAAAGACTTTTTTGACATCTTTTGCTTTTGTCGCAATAACATTTGCAGTAGTGGCTGGAGATGCCATCTACTTCCACTCACTCAGGCGCCAATATCGCAGAAAGTATGCCGGAGGAAAATCTGAATTTCAGTCGTACCCTGGTCACAATGCTCTGCCATTAAGATTGCTCCTGTCATTAGGGGTGATAAAAGTTCAATAGCGTCCTTCAGCCTTGAGGCGTGCCGGCCGAGTTTCACCATGCTATTTTCCAAACCCTTGGCGAGCTTCTTCGACCAGCTCAAGAGTGATCGTGTCACAGTCCCTCTCGCGGGCAAGTGCTTCAATACTTTGTCTTGCTTGGCTGCGGACAAAAAAAGGAATCTTACGGAAACTCTCGCGGGCCTCCTCCGTCCATTCCAACTCGTCATCCCAATCAGGCACGAACAACCTCAAACCAGTTCACTACTAAGAAATTTAGCAAAGTCTGCGAAAGACAACACCTCTTGCTGATCGGCACATGGTAAACAATCGCCCCCCACAAAGGAGAGCGATTAGCTGTACTCAATATCATCTATTCAGATGGCGACTTATCTCCGATGATTCATTCAACAACAGCGCAGTGAGCAAGCCATCGATCACGATCTCAGATAGCAAGAGACGATTAGATTGTGGTGGGCAGCGGAACAGCATCTCCATTCGCCAAGACATGAGGGAAGTGGTGAGCATTGGGAGAATGCATCACTTGAATTCCCAAGTTAGCTCGATTGAGAATGTCAGCATCTGTTCCGATAATTCGACCGCTGCTATCGATGATTGAACCGTTGAAGTTAAATCCATTCAGGTTAAAGGCCATTATCGAAACACCAGCTGCTGCCAGCCAAATACCCAGTACGGGTAAGACCGCTAAAATGCCGTGAACTGTACGCTTGTTGGTCAGCCCTGTGCCGCGGACAAGAGTGCGTCCTAAGTAGCCGTAATGACCCGCCATCAGGTTGTACGTTTCGGTGGGATGACCAAACCAATAATCTTCAGTTTCGGACTCATCTTCGGTTGTCTCGCGAATCAAAGTCGAAGTGACTAGCGAGCCATGGACAACAGACAGTAGTGCACCGCCATACACGCCGATGACGCCAGCCATATGTAACGGGTGCATGAGGACGTTGTGATCGGCTTGGAATGCCATCATGTAGTGAAAGGTACCTGCTACGCCAAGAGGCAATCCTTCCGAGAAACTTCCTTGACCGATAGGGTAAATCAGCAATACGGCTGTTGCCGCAGCCACAGGGGCAGAAAAAGCCAGCGGAATCCAAGGGCGCATGCCTAATCGGTAAGACAGCTCCCATTGGCGCCCCATAAAGGCAAAAATCCCGATCAGAAAGTGAAACACAATGAGTTGGTAGGGGCCCCCGTTGTACAGCCATTCCTGGATAGATGCCGCTTCCCACAGCGGATAAAAGTGCAGGCCGATCGCTGCCGAAGTGGGGACAACCGCTGCACTAATGATGTTGTTTCCATCGATCAGTGAGCCTAAAACTGGCTCTCGGATACCATCGACATCCACACCTGGAGCAGCAATAAATGCAAAGACAAAACAAATACTGGCCACAATTAGAGTGGGTATTGCCAGTACGCCAAACCAACCAATATAGATGCGGTTATCAGTGCTGGAAATCCAATCACTAAATTGCTGCCACGAGAGAGTGCCGGGTTCGAAGCCTCGACGTTTAGTAGCAGTACTCATAAATAAACTCCACTAGTGAGTCAATTGAGAAAAACACAAGCGAGGGAAAGTGAAAGACAAATAATGTCCTCGCCTATGCCCATTCTAAAGTCGTCGATAATCATGAAAATGATTAAGAGTTGAAATTCGTAGTTCTTGTCAAAAAAACAATCTTGATATTTATTTGCAACTATTCGCGCAATGAAATCCTGGCCGGCATCCTGACATATAGATATTCACAGTAAAACGTAATCACAGCCTCTTTTCCAACGCAAAAAGAAGAAAGGTATCGAGCCCGTAACATACATGTCACCATGTTTCTGCTTCTCGCGAAAACGTGCAGATTTCTCTTCAGCTTTTTCCAAAAAAAATTAATCTTGACACTTCAAATATCTTCAGACGTAAAGAGCCCAGTTGCATTAACTGTGGTGGCATGGATCAGTTTCGCATCTGTCAGGACAGCTCGTTCGAAGTTCGCTGAAATACAGTTCGCTCTCCGCAAGTCTGCTCCGGTCAAATCGGCAGAAAATAGATCGGCATTTTGAAGATTAGCAGCAAACAGGCTTACGCGCAGAAGGTGAGCCCGCGCTAGGTTGGCTCGCTGTAAATTCGCTCCATGCAAATCTACGCCAATGAATTCTGCTTCAAATAAATTGGCACGGCTCAAGTCAGCTTGATATGCGATCGCAGCGATCGCATTCACATGGTTCAAATCTGCCCGCTGCAATAGAGCCCAACTTAAATCAGCTTGTCGTAAGTTCGCTCCAGCAAATGATGTTCCTATCGCATTGAGTTCGCTTAAGTTCGCGTTTTGCAAAATAGTTCCGGCAAAATTAGCTCCCGTTGCAATTGCCTGGCTGAGATTAGCTCCACTCAAATCGGCATTTTCTACATTGGCCAATGTTAAATCGGTGTCTCTCAAACACGCTTGATGCAGGCAGGCTCCGCTGAAATCGGCGCTCTTGAGGATGGCTTCCTCCAGATTGGTGTCTGCCATAATAGCTCCTGCAAGAGAGGCTCCCGATAGGTTAGCTCCCTTGAGATTGGCTCCGCACAAATCCACCCCTGCCAAGTTTTCCCCTTGCAGATCGGCCCCAGCCAGCTGTGCCGCTTGCATGTTGAAAGAGCGGAAGCCGGTTTCAGATGGAAAGCTGTCAATTTCAGAATGAGTACTGCGACTGCTCGCAGAACGATTGCAGTTCCGGCGATGAAACCCATTCTGTTCTGTCTTAGCCAATCAGAGCTCCTGATGCCGTCTTATCGAAGGTAGCAAGATTTGAGGGAGATCTGCGCGGTAAAGTCGATTGATATCAGCGGCTCGGCTGCAATCCCCGCTCCCCTCTCTGGAAAAATCGAGCCAAGCCAATGCCATTTCCCAAAGAGTGCCCAAGCACAAAGCTGCGAACATCTGGCTCAAGTGAACGCCACGCCTCTACGGGGGAACTCATATGTTGCGCTAGGCAATTCGCGATGGAAAGATATCCAATCTCTCTCCTTGTGGATTAAAGCTTTGAGCTGTCTCCCGACTCTAGGCCTTACAGCAGACTGCTTATATTCCGGGCCATGATTGTGGCGTACCGTCGATCTATTCCGATGACAACGAATCCCGTTACGGCGTCGATCTCGATCGCCGGTTTAAATCTTTCCAAGCGACCGGACATCGTTGCAGCGATCGATTTCAACTATCAAGTTCACGGTTTGCCAATGGAAATCCTCTGTGAAGCGGATGAGTTTTTTCTTTTTCGCCGGGGAGATCGCGTTACCGTGGCCATCAGTACATTAGCAAAAGAGGGACGGAGCACTGAGTGATACTCATCACGTGGGAACTCAATAATCCAGGCCAATGCAGGGACTTGATTCATCATCACGATATGAACCTGTCGGGGGACACCTTTCAGCTCTACATGCCTCCACTCTCAGCTCAGATGTGAGTAGCCGATTAAGTTTACCCTGTGCGATCGAACAGAGTGCAAGTTGTTGCTAGGACTAGCCGTTCAAATGGTTGCTGTACAGAACCTGCGTGACCGAATCTTCGATCCCGAAGAGGCGCTTGAAGAACTGGCTTGAGGTGAATCCAAAGGTTACAGAGATTTCCTTGCGTTCGGGATCGGAGAACACTCGAATATTGCTGTAGCGGGCCAACAGGTATTCCAGATGATCGGCCAGCTCGATTTCTTTGGACTCGGTAAGGGTCACCCCTAAGTTATATTGATGAACTCCTAACACGATTCGGATGGCATCACAGAGGGGATTTGCACGAGCGGGAAAGGCAAAGGTGAAATCATCTTGTGTCGATATCCAGTTTTGGATATTTCGATCGCGATCGATCGCTTCTAAATCGAATCGCTCTGCATCCTTAAGCTCGCACTGACTCAGTTCTACGTGAGTGAGGGCCGAAATTCCGGAGCCTGCAATATTGATCGAGACGGTATCGGCATCTTGGCGATCGCTGGCCAACATCAGTTGCTTTTTGGGGGACGAGATATGCGGTGCGGATATCGCAATGAACCCTGCGGCATCACCACCGTAAGTTGTGCCGTACCATGAGGAATCGTCAAATTTAAACAGCTTCTTCCATACCTTCAAACTGATGCCCGAACCTGAAAAAATTCCGTTACTGGAGATATTGAGATCGGTAACGTGATGCTGGGACCGTGGGCTGGTGAGTTCGATCGGAATGGCAGTCATACATCTGTCCGGGATAGGTAAGCTGGCAGGCACTGTCGTACCGAGTTGCAGACAAGATAATGTAACTGGCCCCACGACCACTTGCGTATCTTTGCGCAATCTAATAGCGACCAAACGGCCGATGGTCGCGTTTATACGGAGATGGCCCCTTTTCCTCTTACCCAAGCCTGCGGTAATTACGTAGAATCCGAACATTTGCTAGAAAAGTCTTGATGAGTCGTCCGATCTAAACGGGCTCTAACATCACGAGGTATCTCGAAGTCGAGCGTTTCGACTCAAGGTGGCGCAGGTGAATCATTGGAAATGGTGGCAGTGGTGGATGACGGCAATGCCTATTGTAGGGATCGCCGTTTTTTTGCTGATATCTGCCGGATGGCAAATCCATCAATGGGGTATCAGCTGGGTTTGGGGGCCAATTGCCCTGAGCCTATTGGGATGGCGCTGGTTGCTGGTGCGATGGACTCGTCCACAGGATGACCGACTGGAGCAACTGTTCGAACAATTACAGGACTTTCAATCACCGTTACCTGATAGCGAACAGGCGCTTGCAGCATCAAACTCTCCAAGCACAGACGAGCAAGCTGCAGCCGTTGTTCGAGTTGAGGAAGAATTGCAGGCAGCGATCAAAGCCTCCCGAGAGGATCGAGCTGTTTGGGAGGATTGGGCAACGTTTTGGTTGCGTTGCCAAACGTTAGTTGAAGGGATCTCCCGGATCTACCACCCCAATGCCAAGTATCCACTTCTCAACATCTACGTTCCACAGGCCTACGGATTAATTCGCGGCACTGTAGACGATATGGATCGCATGATGCAGCAGTTACAGCCCCTGTTAGGACAGGTCACGGTTGGTCAAGTCTATCGAGGATACGAGACCTACCGGCAGTTGGAACCAACTGCTCGTCGAGTCCTCAAGGTATGGGGCTGGGCGCAATGGATTCTCAATCCGGTTGCAGCATTGGCGAAAGAAGCAGGTCGCTCCTCATCCGAAAAAGCCAATCAAGAATTAGCCGCCAATCTCAGCCAACTGCTGCGGGAAACCGCCCTCAGAAATCTGTGCCAGCAGGCGATCTCCCTCTACGGCGACAAAACCATCTCCCTAGACAGTTTCGGTTCGTTTATCGCCGATGCCAAAACGCTGACGCTAAAAGACATATTGATAGATGCTGACTCGCAGGAAGCTGTCACAGCTGAGCCAGTCAATATTTTGATTGTGGGACGAACGGGGGCAGGTAAAAGTAGCCTGATAAATTCTCTGTTTTCTACCGATCTGGCAGAGGTAGATGTGTTGCCCAGTACCGATGCCATTCAAACCTACGAATGGACATCTGCCGAGGGAAACTCGCTAGTGTTATGGGATACGCCAGGATACGAGCAAGCAGAGCGCAGCGATTACAGACAACTGGTGTTGGACTATGCTTGCAGCGTTGATGTTCTAGTTTTGGTCAATCCTGCCCTCGATCCGTCGCTGCAAGCAGATGCCCAGTTTTTGCAGGATGTGACACAACAGCAGCCAGATTTATCGGCGATCGCAGTGGTCACGCAGGTGGATCGATTGCGCCCCTTACGGGAGTGGGAGCCACCTTACGACTGGAGAGAAGGCTCTCGCCCCAAAGAACGGGCTATTCGAGAGGCGATTGCGTATCGGATCGAGCAATTGGGAGAGTTTTGCGAGCTAATGTTGCCAATGGTCAATGGCGATCTGTCTAAGCAACGGGAGGCATGGGGGGTTGACGAACTTTCTGTGGCTTTGGTGGAGGAAATCGATCCGGTCAAGCAGTCTCGTCTTGCGCAATTTTTGCAGGATGGAGAAGCCAAGGCGCTCGCTGCCGCTAACGTCATCGAGCGCTATCGCTTTCAGATGGCTACAACCCAAGGGCTAGCCACCTTTTTGAAAAGCCCGATTTTGCAAGCTCTATCTACACTCGTGACGGGGTCTCCCGCCCTTGCCCATCTTTTGGCTACAGAAATTCCGGTCGAGGTGTTGCCACGGGCGATCGGCAAGGTGCAGATGGCGTACGAGTTGTTTGGGATTTTGGGCGATCGCCAATCAGCCTCCGTGAATCTTGTGGAGCTATGGCCATTGATTGTAAAAAACTCCACTTCACCGGATCGCGATGCCTGGGCATTCGGTCGCGCGGTAGCGGAGCATTGGCAGCAAAAGGGTAGCTCGGAGTCCTTAAGTCAGCGGTACGAGGCGTTTCTGAAACAGGCTTGAGCCCCGTTAATCTGAAGCCATAGAAGAACTCAAACGTTACAGTTTCGACAGTCTAGAAACCGTGGTCGGAGCTTACCCATACTTGGCAACCACTTGGGTGGGAACAATTGGGCATAGTGACTTCTACGTAAAAATAACCATCATAGGGAGCCACTACAATAGGAAATGCATCGTATGCCGTATCGTAGCTCAGCAAATTGCCGTTATAGTCGTAGATTGCTAAATCCAAGTCGAAGCAATCGCCGTCACAGCTACCATAGATAGCCTCACCACTGTAGAAGGCGCCTTCGACCGTACCAGCTCCGCCGTTGTATAACCACAGAGTTCGATCTTGGGCTTTAGCTTCCTCTACAGCAGCGCCTGCAAAAGCAATGGCAGATAAGGCCACAGTCGCAATTAGGGTTTTCAGACGAAACACGGCTTTCTCCAAATCGTATGAAAAGGCACTAGAGAAACCCATAATTTCCCTGAACCTCGTATTAATACCGTTCCCTTTTTCTACCAACAAAGCATCGTCATCTTTTCAGAAAAATCAGGCTGTTAAGTGCTAATACGTAGAACAGCTCGATTGAGTGTTGTCTATTGAATCAAGCAGCCAATGATCTTTATAGAAATTTCATTGAAGCGCAAAAATTTACACTGGTCTCACGAAAAATCGGAAATGCCTTTCAGTTCTAAGATTTCAGAATTGACTATTCCGTCTCATTTTTTAGGAAAGATGGAAAAGTGAATTGTAAACAACTGAAGAAATTACTTAACTTTACAGACCTCGTTCACGTCTTGAACTTTTTGCAGAAAAAATAAGTTCAGCAGCATGCCTAGAAGCAAGTCCATTGAGTTAGAAATATGTAGAAGTCATCTGAATGAGTGACTGTTGTATTGCCGATTTTATGCTCCTGATGCTTCTCAAAATCGAATAGATATATAAAGAATGGTGGTCGTTAAACATTAGCTCGACAGAGCAGTTTGAGTTGAATCAGTCCTTCGCTGTACAACGAAACCATTAGGATTTGAAGCCTCTTTCCCCCTATCCCAATGTGGGAGAGGGGCTGGGGGTGTGGGCTATCGAACTCAGGTCGTTTAAGCACACCCCCAAGCTCTTGAGATGCAAATTATCTATCAATCGCATACGTTTTCTCAGCGTTCTACCTAGTCCATGTTCTCCCGATTATTTAAGCATGTGGGATTTTCTGAACGCATCGAGATAAGCAGCTTGGAACGATGGGAGCAAAGGTCACGATGGCCGCACAATGTAGGTAGTAGTCGTAACACTTCACTTACGGAGCCAACAAGCCCCGCCACTAGAAAGTGCAGGGCTTGTTGGATCAAGCCAGATCGAATAAGAGGAGTTCGGCTTCTTCTGAGGCGTGTAGAGTTACGGTGCTAGCAGCAGCGATCGCTGCGCCATCCCCTGTCGAGAGTTCGACTCCGTTGAGCTTGACGCTCCCGCGAGCCACCTGCAACCAACCGTACCGCCCATCGGGTAATTGGTACTCAAGAGAGCGATTAACCTCCAAGACCGTGGCGTAGATATTAGCGTCTTGGTGAATGGTTACAGAGCCATCGCGGCCATCGGGAGAGGCGATGAGCCGCAATCGGTTGAGCTTGTCCTCCCTCGAAAAGCGGGTTTGTTCGTAACTGGGTTCCAACCCCACTCGATCGGGCTCGATCCAAATTTGCAGAAAGCGAACTGGATCGCTATCCGAGTGGTTGAACTCGCTGTGCCTGACTCCCGTCCCTGCGGTCATGAGCTGCACATCTCCCGGCACGATTGTCGATCCATTTCCCATACTGTCCTGGTGATCTAAAGCGCCTGAAAGAACGTAGGAAATAATCTCCATGTCCCTGTGCCCGTGAGTGCCGAAACCGCCGCCTCCGTTGACTCGATCTTGGTTTATCACGCGCAACGAGCGAAATCCCATGTGCTCGGGATCGTAATAATTGCCAAACGAAAATGTGTGGTAGGAGTCTAGCCAGCCAAAGTTAGCATGGCCGCGATCGCTAGATTTACGAATGGTAATCATGGATATTCTCCTAATTCAAGATGAGGGAAACAAACGCATACATTCGCGGTTTGCCAGCGAAAAAGTGCTGGAATACTTGTCTACAGTGTCAGCTTCCAAACCCAAAAATGAGGCCGTCAAAGCTTGGCATGTGCCCCATCGCAGTAGGGAGGATTGCTCGTGTGCTTGCAGTTGCATAATGCCACTTGAGACTGACTATCTTGTGTGAACTGGAGAGGTGTAAAGTCTGTACCTGCATGACTTCCATCGCAAAATGGCTGCTTTGCAGACTGGCCGCACGCACACCAGTAATAAGTACCGGGTTCTAGAGTTACGATCGCTGGCATACGGTCGGCGATAACGGGCTGACTCATAATGATTCTTCCTCAAGACAACAGCGACTTGGTCTTCGGAAATCTGCAGATTCAGGACGTGATTCGCTATGAGTTAATTTTATAGGTGTACCTCTTCCTGTGGAAGTATGCACTATTTGGTGAGGTACTTACCAAAAAGAAACTAATAGAGCACAATCAACTTGGGCTAGCTCAACTTGGATTAGTAGCGAGTTGCTAGGGATTTAGACGATGGCGGCACCCGAACGCGATAAAGCATCCTGTCCTGTAGAAGCCACTCTGAAAGCGATCGGCGGACGCTGGAAAGTCCTCATTTTGAGAGAGCTGTTCATCGAGACTTGTCGATTTAACCAATTGCATCGTGCAATCTCTGGCATTACGCAGAAGATGCTGACCCAACAACTCCGCGAGCTGGAGTCGGATGGAATCATCCATCGGGAGGTGTACAAACAGGTTCCTCCCAAAGTGGAATACTCCTTGACCCAAAAAGGTCGCAGCTTAGAACCCGTTTTAGATGCCATGCACGAATGGGGGGAGCAATTTGAAGACGATGCTGCTTCTGCAGAAACTGCACTCTAGATGGGTCTCCCTTCTCACACTCCTAGCCCTTACGTATGCGAGATTCTGCAGCGGGGCCGGTTGGTGATTTAATAAGGTCACATGCATTAAAAAGCATGACAAAATATTGCGTTTATGAAGATAAATTGGGAGGGGCCGATGCCCGCAGTTAGCAGTGTCGAAGAATTGCTTGAGAAATATGCCGCTGGGGAGCGCGATTTTCGCAACTCCAATCTGCGCGGAGCCAGCCTGTACAAAGCCAAGCTGTGGTTTGTGAATCTTCGTGGTTCCGACTTGACCGAAGCAGATTTGCGCGGTGTCGATTTGCGTCGGGCCAACATGATGGAAACCACTTTGACCAACGCTGACATGCGGGGGGCCAGCATGCGTCGGGCTAACTTCGACGGTGCTGACCTCAAAGGCGTTAACCTAGAACGCGCTGACATCACGGGCAGTACCAAGCTCAATCAAGCCAATCTAGAGGGGGCCAGCCTGGTCGGAGCGTCCTATAGTGCTTATACCAAGTTCCCCTATGGTTTCGACCCTGTTGCCCAAGGTCTGCGCTAGATCCCGATTTCTAATCAACGAGCCAACTTAAAGCAACTCACATGTTTCTGGCTTGAGTTCTCGTTCCATTAACGCCTCTACTGCTGCTTGCGGAGTATCCCTCCCGAGCAGCAGTTTGTGTACTTGGCGGGTGATTGGGATGGAGAGTTGTTCTCGATTGGCCAGATCCACCATCACCCCTGCCGTGTTGACCCCTTCGGCTGTGCCCTCCAATGTGGCCAGAATATCGTTGAGAGAGCGGCCTTTGGCCAAGTTATACCCCACCTGATAATTGCGGCTTAGCATGCTGCTGCAGGTGGCCAATAAGTCCCCCAACCCCGATAGTCCGCTGAATGTTTCCGCCTGTGCTCCAAAGTGGAGGCCAATTCTCAACATTTCTGCAAGACCGCGAGTGATGAGAGCTGATTTTGCATTGGTACCGAGTTGCAGCCCGTCGCAAACACCCACAGCGATCGCCATCACATTTTTCAGAGTTCCCCCCAACTCAGTCCCTATCGGATCGGCATTGGTGTAAACCCGAAATCGTTCCGAGGCAAACGCCCACTGAGTGATGTCCGCAGCGATCGCCTCCCGACTGGCGGCAACGGTTGCGGCTGGTAATCCATTGCTAATTTCTTTCGAAAGATTGGGGCCGGACAGCACAACGACCGCATGTTGTGGGAATGCCTCTTGCCAGAGTTGGGAGGGGGTTTTTAGGGTGACCGAATCGAGCCCTTTGGTCGCAGAAACAATTGCGCAACGATCGGGCAGCCCATATGCCTGTACTCGTGCGATCGTGCTAGGAACCCCGTTCATTGAAATCGCTGACACCAGGAGATCGCTTTCGGCTATGGCATCAGCGATGGCTAAGTCACCCTGGCGGGACCACACTCGCACATCGGCAATATTCTTGCTGGCTAACTGAGCAAGAGTGCGGCCCCAGGCTCCCGCCCCTAAAACAGCCATACATTTGGGGATTGAGACAGCCTCGTAGCAATCGTTCGGAGAGGAATGGAATTGAGATGACACGCTAGCTTCCGACCTACTCTTATTCGGTTCCTCAGTTCGGCTTCTTTAACTCTATTCGCACTCTAGAAATCGGCACTCTTGTCAATCTTGCTGCCGGCAATCCGCCAAGCAAAAGTTGCGATTGCCTATTCCTCGATCCATAAGAGCAGTGACCCTAGTCGTTATCACTAGGCATCTGTCTCCGTGCTGCAGATCGGCAGACGAGATAAACAGGCTAGACAAGCACGCATCCCCCGGTAATTTGTGCTGAAGTAATGGTGGGATGAATAATATTTGCGTAAACTGGCCTGCAAAAATGTCAGGATAGGAGCCTGACTTGATTGGGACTAGTTGGCTAGCCCACTCCATCCCAATATTTCAGATCGCAAATCGCACGTATCGGTTGAGGCTGCTAAATTGCCACGCAAGCACTCTTCCCGGCCCGAATCCTCTTCACCCCATCGAGCCCCCCATCGCACTTCACTATTAGTGGACTTGCTTGCTGCCTGTCCGCAGGTGCGGCCCCAGGTCTATTTCAAATCGTCACTGGTTGCACTCAGCCATGCCCTTGAAGACTTGGTGCTGTCGGAAGCAGGCGATGCTTTAGTCTTTGCCAACTTTCAGCGCGAGAGATTTTACCGCCAGGAAGCGGCACGCTATCTTCGCATTCACGATGTTGCCGCTCGTGTCTACGTGTTGGCCGCACCGGAGACCGATTTCCATGCAGAAGATGTCCCTTACGAACGGGTGGCCCTTGACCTGAATGACCCTCTAGCCAATGAGTGGCATTTGATTATTGTCGATCGCCACTATGCCGGTTGTTTGATTTGTGCGGAGAAACCCCGAACGGAAGCACTGCGGCCTGGGGAAGGGATGGATGCGATGAGGCAATTCGAAGGATATTGGTCGTTTGAGCCGGAAGTGGCGATCTCCTCTGCTCAACTGTTGCTTCCCAAGATTGCCGCCTACCGTCCTGACCTAGCCGAGCAACTGGCTATTCATTCAGATCAGCTCGAGGAGATTCACGGTCAGCTTAAGGACGCTCTCCACCGCCGTGACCCCTTCTCCGAGCGGTTGATGACTTACCTGCAGGCTGGGCAGTACAAACTTCAGCGGGCCTATCGGGCTATCTCTCGCAAGGAAGAACGCGAGCGATTAATCAACACTATTGTGATGGCAATTCGTCGTTCTCTGGATTCTGAAGAGATTTTTGACCTCACTGTCCGAGAGTTAGGCGTTGGGTTGGGCGCTTGCCGCTGTTTGCTCTATAGCTGTCGCGAAGGACAGACGACGATAGAGATTTCCAGCGAATTTGTGCGGCAGGGCATTTCCAGTTTGTTGGGACAAACCATCGCGGTATCGGACAATCCCTTGTTAGCTGAGGCGTTACAGAGTGAGGACGCTGCTCAACTTAGCGATGTCCCCCTCAACACACTTCACCCCTCTCTTCAGACGGTATGGAAACAGTGGGGAGTCAGTGCGTGCCTAGTGGTGCCGATTGTGTACCAGGGACGCTTGCTCGGGGCAATTGAGCTGCATCGTTGTGTCTCGGAGGCCGAAGGCCATAAGACACGATTGGGCTGGGTGGATGCCGATGTGGAATTGGTCAAGACTGTAGCGGTACAGATCGGCGTAGCTTTGATTCAAGCGGAGGCATACGAGAACTTAACTCAGCTCAACCAGCAATTAGAAGAACTGGACAGCGCCAAAAGCGATTTGATTGCTGTTACAGGGCATGAATTGCGCACCCCCTTATCGACCATTCAAGTGTGTTTGGAGTCTTTAGCCAGTGAGCCGGACATGGAGCCGGAAATCCGTCAGGTGATGTTGGATACTGCCATTCACGATGCCGAACGCTTGCGAACCCTGGTACAAGATTTTCTCACCCTGTCTCGACTGGAGAGCGGTCGGGTGGATTGGCATGTGGAAGCCCTACCTCCTCAAGAATGCGTGGATCTAGCATTGAGCAGTTTTGCCCGTCAGGACGATGCCTTCGATATTCAAGTTGAGGTTTCCGAACAGTTACCGTTGGTGTCTGCAGATGGGGAATGGCTGGTGGAAGTACTGCGCAAATTGCTCAGTAATGCCCGCAAATTTACCCCCAGCAACGGGCACGTGACGGTGGAGGTAGACGTTCAAGGAAACGATGAGGTGATGTTTAGCGTGGCGGATACCGGGCGGGGGATTGAGTCCGATCGCCTGCAGCAGATTTTCGAACGGTTCTACCAAGCGGAGCGATCGCTCCGCCGCACGGTGGGTGGGACGGGGCTGGGATTGGCCATTTGTCGTCAGATCGTAGAAGCGATGGGGGGTCGCATTTGGGCAGAGTCTGAAGGGCCAGATTTAGGTAGCACCTTCCGGTTCACGGTTCCAATCGCAGCATAGTTATGTTCCGATCGTTGTTCTCCTCTGAAGACACAGCCCCCAACTTTACTGTGGCTCGATCATTTCAGCGTACTCACATCGCAATGTGACCGATCGCTTAGGAGGATGGTGCACGCTAGCTGAGCAGGGGGATGAAGTCGCGAACGCGACTGCGGAATATGCATCAAAGTGCTTGATGTCAGGGGCAAAGGTTGTCATCATGGATACCTGATCGTTCAACAATTGCCCCATGGTTCCACTCTCATCTCAGGAACCGGCTCTGATTCCCGCCCCCGGCGCTGTTTGTCGCGGCTGGGGAATTGCGGCCGAGCGCGCCACCGATATTGTTCGACTTGCCAAATTTGCAGCGGCTCGGGAGCGGCGGGCGGCTCGTATTTTCGCCATTGGAGGCAATCATTCACTGCCACTAGTACAGGCAGTGCTTGCTCCGGCCTTCGACGCTCTGGCACGGGAAGATCGCTCTATCGCCTGCGAATGGATGACCTACGGCTTGGATTGCTGCGAGGCTGAATTAGAACGTTTGAGATATGCGGCTCGCGAGTTTTCAGCGACGGCGATCGTCGGGATGGGGGGCGGCAAGGCACTCGACACAGCTAAGCTAATTGCCCACCAACTGCAGCTACCCATCATTACCATTCCCACCTCTGCTGCCACCTGCGCGGCTTGGACGGCGCTGTCGAATGTTTATTCCGACGCTGGGGCATTTCAGTACGATGTCCCGCTCGATCGCGCTCCCGACCTACTGATTCTGGACTACGAGCTTATTCGCCAAGCTCCTCTTCACACCCTGAAAGCAGGCATTGGAGATGCCCTGGCCAAATGGTACGAAGCCTCGGTCAGCAGCAGTGGTTCTGCAGATGTCCTGACAATTGCTGCTGTGCAGCAGGCCCGCATTTTGCGAGATTTGTTGCTGCAGAAATCGGCAGAGGCAATTGCTTACCCCGGCGGTACGGCCTGGATACAAGTGGTAGATGCATCGGTGTGTTTGGCTGGTGTGATGGGAGGGCTGGGGGGGGCGAAATGTCGCACAGTAGCTGCCCATGCCGTCCATAATGGTCTGACCCACTTAGTTGGCCACAAGTCGCAGCTCCACGGCGCAAAAGTAGCCTTCGGAATTTTGGTTCAATTGCGGCTGGAAGAAATTTTGCAGGGACGCCAGCTTGCCGCTACGGCCCGCCAGCAACTGCTGCAGTTTTACGAAACCGTTGGACTCCCTACATCGCTAGAAGAGCTGCAAATGGCGGCTCTGAATGAAAGTAATGCGATTGGAGAAACTCTGGCAGTAGCGGCTCAAGTGGCCTGTGCTCCGTCCTCAGACATTCACCATCTGCCGTTTGCCGTCACCCCCGAAGCCTTGGTGGTGGCTATGACCACAACACGACTATCGATCGCCGCCGATCGCCCGGTACTATCTGCACCTTAGTTCGGCCTAGTTTTCGTTCAGCCTTGATAAGTGCAGCCATTCCCAGCCAGCCTGCGTCTTCAGTTCACCGCGTCTCTAGCCCACCCGCGAGCCATGTCCAATCTGTTTACCCCTGCCCAACGCTTAAACAAGCTACCTCCATACGTGTTCGCGAGGCTCGATGAACTCAAGGCCCGCACCCGCGAACAGGGGCTCGACCTGATCGACCTGGGAATGGGTAACCCTGACGGCCCTACCCCCGATGCGGTAGTCACAGCGGCACAGCAAGCGATTGCTGATTCCAGCAACCACGGCTATCCCCCATTTGAGGGCACCAGTAACTTCAGAGCGGCAATTTCCGATTGGTATTTCCGCCGTTATGGTGTTCAGCTTGACCCGAACGGGGAAGCCCTCCCTCTGTTGGGTTCCAAAGAAGGACTGACTCACCTGGCGCTGGCCTACGTCGATCCGGGAGACATCGTTCTGGTGCCCAGCCCGGCCTATCCCGCTCATTTCCGCGGCCCCCTCATTGCTGGCGGCACTGTCTATCCGATGGTGATGCGCCCCGAAAACGATTGGCTGATCGACTTGAATGAAATTCCCGCAGAAGTTGCTCGTAAGGCTAAAGTCCTCTACTTCAACTACCCCAATAACCCCACCTCCGCCGTTGCCCCCCGCTCCTTCTTCGAAGAGATTGTCGAATTTGCCCACGAGTACAACATTCTGCTCGTCCACGATTTGTGCTACGCAGAATTGGCATTTGACGGCTATCAACCCACCAGTTTGCTTGAGATCTCGGGGGCCAAAGAGCTGGGGGTAGAGTTCCATACCCTCTCAAAAACCTACAACATGGCCGGTTGGCGAGTGGGCTTTGTGGTGGGGAACCGCGACATCATCCAAAGTCTGCGTACGTTGAAGACCAACCTGGATTACGGTATTTTTGCTGCCATTCAGACTGCGGCTGAGACTGCTCTCAAGCTACCGGATTCTCATCTCGCCGAGGTTCAAGCTCGCTACAGTCAGCGACGGGATTTCCTGACTGCCGAGTTGGCCAAAATGGGTTGGGATGTGCCCCCTTCCCGCGCCACGATGTATTTGTGGGTGCCCACCCCCCGCACGGCGTCTGGAGAAGCTGAAAACTCGACAGACTTCGCCCTCAGAGTCTTGGAGACAACCGGAGTTGTGGTTACCCCCGGCAGTGCATTTGGCAATGGAGGAGAAGGCTACGTTCGTATTAGCCTGATTGCCGACTGCGATCGCCTGGGCGAGGCCATGCAGCGTCTTGCGAATGCTGGTATTCGCTATCAATCTGCTTAACGCACATATGCTGCATCCATCTTGCAAGTTCGTTTGAGACTGTGTGTTGCCTGAAGCCTGTCTAGAGCAATGGGGATACAACTCAATCTGCTTGAAACCCAATCCAGCCCATCTTTATAGAAACTGGTTTATTTCTGTAAAGATGGGGTGCGCCCCCAAAAAGCGTCAATAATTTCACCTAAGCTGCCCCTTTACCGGAGGAGTAGCCCCTTATTGGAGCCTATCTAGCCGGAGCTATCTAGATGGATGCCATAACATTTCGGTACGTGTTTTCCATTCAGGACAAACCTCAATACGAGATCCCCATATCGATCGATCGCAAGACTCTAAATTTGATCGATTACTCCGAACGAGAGTACGAACCGTGGACGGAACTTCATCACCATCAATGTCCCAATTGCCCGCTCGATCCAACGGACGTCAAATACTGCCCCGTGGCAGCCAACATCTCCAGCGCGATCGTGCAATTTAAAGATGGTCTGTCCTATGAAGCCACCCATGTCACGGTAATTGGCCCCGAACGAACCTACTCCAAACAGACAGATTTGCAACGAGGATTGAACTCAATATTTGGGCTGATCATGGCCTCAAGTAGCTGTCCTCATTTCCAGTGGCTGAAGCCATTAGCCCGATTTCACCTGCCGTTTGCATCGTTTGAAGAAACCCTATTTCGCTCCATGTCCAGTTGCACGCTCTCCGAACTCATCAAGCATAAAACCGTGCGAGACATCGACGAGATTTGCGACTTAGTGAAGCATCGGTACGAGCAACTGGCCATTATCAACGCTGCCCTGATCGAGCGCATCGGACACATTGGTAAAGGGGAAGCGGATAGAAACGCGATCGTGACATTTCATTCCTACTGCCAAATGTTTGATTTATCGTTAAGTGGAGAGCTGATTGCGGACACTTTTTCTGACGTGTTCTCGTTCTTAGCAACCTAAGTCCGATCGCCATCATCCCCGGCCATCGATCACCATCATTCATTTCTCTCCGATCGGCATGACGAAGCCCCAACACCCCCGGGAAAAACTTTTGCGAGAAGCAAGCCACGCCAGGGGAATTACGCTACATTAATTCCTGCGTATAATCACTGAGTCAAGTCTGGCATGGCATTCGAATGGGATGTTTGTATCAGCTACGCCCACACTGATAATCAGCCAATTCGAGTAGGGGAAGAAGGATGGGTGACTCGGTTTCATCGCCTGCTTGAGACTCGGCTTACCCAACTCACGGGAACAACCCCAAAAATTCTATGTCGAGCTGACGACGCGTCCCCCGATCCGAAGCAAACAGATGGCGGTCGAGCCACTGGGACTATGACTGCGGATAGCTCGCCACCCACAGATTTTGTAACAGATAGTGAAAGCATAGATACCACTCCAGCGTACGGAAATCAGGAAGGGCATAGCAATTCGGACACGATGGAGACTGTCGCGGCCCTCGTTTCGGTGGTGTCCCCCCAGTCGGTGCGATCGCGAGGCTGTGCCCAAGCGCTGCAATCGTTTACCCGTGCGGCTGCCCGTACTGGAGGTCTGTGGGTTGAAGGAAGCTTGACTCGCCTGTTCAAGGTTGTACGGTTTCCGGTGCTGCTTGAGCGACAGCCACGAGAATTGCGAGGGGTTCTATCTCATAATTGTTTTGAATGGGATGGCGATCGCTTGATTGAGTTCGGGCGAACTGCGACATCAGACAACCACACGAGTTCGGAGGGAAGTACGGAGCCAGATCGAGGCATAAGCTTCGAGACAGACTGCGGTTTTGCAGAAGATCTAAAATTTCTTCAAATTATTGATGATTTAGCCTACGACATCCACAAGCTTCTCGACGCATTGGCCGTCAAAACAAATACCTCCCCCAAGAAAGCTGATGCAATGCAGGCCACCAGGCCGCTGAGAGATGAAGCAGAAGGAAAAGTCATATACCTAGCCGAAACCAACTCTCAACTGGTCGCCATTCGGGATGAAGTCCGCCGAGAACTTGAACTGTCAGGACATTGGGTGCTTCCCGATCGCCCCTTACCTCGCTCCAAAAGTTTTACCGAAGAAATCCAAGCATCGTTGGCTCTTTGCGATCTCTCCGTCCATTTGCTGGGAGTTGATGATGCGCTCACTACACAATTTCCTGCATCACCTCTCTCCTCCCCACCCTTGCAGTCCTCGCATTTGGAGATGGCTCGCGTACGCACGCAAATTAAGCTGGCAGCCAATCGCCTAGGGGATACTGGATTTTCACAAATTCTATGGGTTCCTGGGACGAGAGAGCGGGATTATTGGGAGACAATACTCGAAACGTTGCCAGGATTGCCCGAGGTGTTGTTGTCTGGTGTCGAAGGCCTAAAAACGGCCATTCAGACCTACCTAGAACACGATTCTCCGATCTTCAAGACCAGTAATTGTCGTACGAACTTCTCTCGTAAGGTATACGTTGATTTCGAACGACAGGATGAAGGCGAACCGGTGCTGATTCAACTTCGGAATTGGTTGAGTGAACGGTTTGAGGTGCTTGCCCCCAACTACTCCTCAGGAGAAGGGGTTAGCAGTTCGGAAGCAAAGCTTCGACAAGCCGATGGTGTCTTGATCTACTACGGGCAAGGGAGTGATGTGTGGTTGAGGCGACGGTTAAACGCTCTGCGTAAGACCTGCTCTGCCGAACGATCGCCAGTGCCGCGCGCCGTGTATATCGGGCCACCAGCCACCCTCCACAAACACAATCTCAACGTCACTCAAGTGTCCGTTCTTCACCCGTCCGAACCCTTTTCAGCGGACGTTCTACAACCATTTGCGACTCGAATAACCAATGTTCCAAGAGGGGTAGAGGGATGACCCGCGTAACAGAGCGCCTGAATCCGTTCCCCGGGCTGCGAGCGTTTGAATTTGGGGAAGAGCATCTCTTTTTTGGTCGTGAAGATCGAATCGATGAATTGTTGGATCGCCTGCACAAGCATCGTTTTGTTGCTGTTGTAGGCAGTGCAGGTAGCGGAAAGTCGTCTCTGGTGCGGGCTGGCTTGCTACCGGCCCTCTATAGTGGTTTCTTGCCCAACATGAATTCAAACTGGAGAGTGGCAGATGTCCGACCGGGTGGCAGTCCTATTCACTGTTTGGCGGCAGCCCTGGCCGGTTCGCTCATAGCGCAGCAAGGTGGACAGGAGGAGACATCTGGCAATCTGTTGCAAGAGCGTATGTTAGGGCTGGAATCAACCTTGCGCCGGGGTCGGTTAGGGCTGGTTGAGGCCGTCCGACAATGTCAACTATCCACCCATGAAAATTTGATCGTGGTGGTGGATGGGCTAGAAGCTTGGATTGACTGCGATGCCTGGAGCGACAGTTCCCAATTGGGTGGCGAGCGTTCGGAGGACGAAACAGCCGCATTTGTAAAGCTGCTACTGACGGCGATTGAGCAAGGCCAGCAGCCTATCTACGTGGTGATGACCCTGCGCTCCGATTTTGTGGGGGATTGTGCCCGATTTGACGGTTTACCTGAGGTAATTAATAGTAGCCAGTATTTACTTCCCAGACTGACACGCGAGCAACTGCGCTCAGCAATTGAAGGCCCCATTGGGGTTGTCGGAGGACGGATTGCCCCCCACTTGGTGCAGCGCATGCTGAACGATATGGGAGATAGTCTGGAGGCATTACCAGTGATGCAGCATGGTCTGATGCGCACCTGGGATTATTGGCTGGGCCATCACGACAGCAACGAACCGGTCGATCTGCGCCATTACGAGGCAGTCGGTGGCCTTGCGGCTGCCTTAACCAATCATGCCGATCGCATCTACGCCCAACTGACCTCCCAGCAACAGGCGATCGCGCAGCGGATGTTTCAACTATTGACGCAGCATCGTTCTGATGGGCGGGATATGAGTCGAGCTGCCACCTTGCAGGATATTGCCCGGGTTGCTCAGGTGTCGCAGGATGAAGTTCGCGGTGTCGTGAATCGGTTTCGGGGACGGCACAATTCCTTCCTGATGCCCCCTCAGCCCGATCCCCTGTTGAGTTCGACGGTTCTGTCTATTTCTCATAGCAGTTTGATGCGCGTGTGGCCACGACTGAAGGAATGGATATGGCAAGAGGAAGAGGCTGCCCGCGAATACAAGCACTTGGTCGAGCTGGCCTCGCGCTATTGGTCGGGAGAGGCCAAGCTGTTGCAAGATCCCGATCTGACTGTGGCCTTGCGGTGGCAGCATCAGTGGAAACCCAACAGTGCTTGGGCCAGTCGCTATGACAGTAGCTACGGCGATACGATTCATTTTCTGGAGCTTAGCCGTAAAGCGCGCGAGCGCGAGAGCGCATTGCGGAAGTCTGCCGCAGCGGCTCGGGAAGACTTGCGTAAACGGCGATTCGGACAAGTGGTGGGCACTGCAACCGCAATGGCAGCGATCGCCGTGGCTGCTCTGTTGGGAATTGTGTTGACTGGATTTCATCTCTCCAATGTCAATCGGGCCCGACAGCAAGCGACCAATGCCGAAATTGATGCCAGACTTTCTGCCTCGAAGAGCTTTCAACAGGCTGGACAAGAATTGGCTGGTGCGGTTGAGGCGCTGACAGCAGGAAGACAGTTGCAAGACTCGAGCGACGACCCCGAACCCTATTTGGCAATGCGTGTGGCGGCCCAGCTTCGAGAAACTGTGGATGGCGGGGGTGAGTTTAGTCGGCTTGAGGCTCAGTCTGGGCCCATCTACAGCGCCAGCTTTAGTCCTGACGGCCAGACATTGGTGTCAACGGGAGAAGACGCAGAGATTGTTGTGTGGAGTTTTGGGGGAGAGGCATTAAGTACGTTGCACGGCCGGGAGGAACTCAGCAGTAGTGTTAGCTTTCATCCCGACGGCATGGCGATCGCCGCAGCCAGTGCCGATGGCACGATCGATATTTGGAATTTGCATGGTGAGGTGCTGGCCACATTTCAAGGGCACGAAGGAGCCATCCGCGATGTTAGCTTTAGCCCCGATGGTAAGTTGCTGGCTTCAGCAGGGGACGATGCCACGGTCAGAGTGTGGCATTTAGATGGGGACTCACTGGTTACCCTGCGCGGACATGAAGGAGTGGTGAAGGGTATTGCCTTCAATCCAAACGGGAACACCATCGCTTCTGCTGGAGCTGACTCCACGGTGCGTTTGTGGAATCTGGAGGGCAAAGAGTTGGCGGTGCTGCAAGGACACAATGCGGCAATTAATGCACTGAGTTTCAGTCCAGATGGACGGACATTAGCCTCGGCCAGTGCAGATGGAACAATTAAAGTTTGGACGGTTGATGGTGAAGAGATCGCAGTGCTGCAGGGCCACGATGGGGCCGTAAATGGCGTCAGATTTGCCCCTGACGGTCAGACGGTGGCATCCACTGGAACGGACGGAACTGTGATGTTGTGGCATGCACCAGATGGTATGCACATTGCCACATTACGCGGCCACGAAGGGACTGTGTTTAGTGCCAATTTCAGTCCAGACGGTCATTTACTGGCGTCTGCCGGTGAAGACGGTACCGTGAGGGTCTGGAATTTTGAGGTGGAGGATTTACTGGCGAGGGGATGCGAGCAGATTGCGGCAGATCTGGAGGCGTTCTCCGGTACCGATCTTGGCCGCCAAGCTGTCTGCGACTCCGAGCTGATTGCGACACGCTCGTCTAATGGGGCTGTTGAGAACAAAATGGCTGCGGATGGCAATTCAAATAGCCGTTCCGAGCCCAACGAACTTTCCGCCTCAACAAATACCGATTTTGTTGAGTCAGAGCCCTCCGATTCAGAGCGCATTGAATCAGATAGTGAATCCCAGCTTGATGGAGAAGGAGCAACAGCTACTGAACCTGTAGATGCAGAGAGTAGCGAGGAGGACTCTGGAGAGCCTGAAGCTATCGCTACTGCCCCAGCAGCAGATGAAGAAGAGTTGAGCGAGCCAAGTTCCAGCGATGGAGAATCATCGCAGCTAGACAATTCCTCTCAAGCGATCGCGGCGGCAGAAGCGGATACCGTTCAACCAGCTACAACCCCCTCCATTCCTCAGGGACGGGTGACGTGGCCGGATGGTTTGCGTTTACTGTCTGCCCCGGCAGGCTCCAATGTGGGCGGGATTCGGTTTAACGAGATTGTGGAAATCTTGGACACCAGTGGAGATGGACAGTGGCAGCGGGTACGGCGCGAATCGAACGGTCAGGAAGGATGGGTAAAGGCTGGCAATTTGGCGTTGCTGCCAGCTGTTGAGGAACCAGATGCACCAGAGTCGGTTGCGACTGGTGGAGACTCAACTGCTGACTCTAGTGAACATGTTGATTCTGGAGAGACTGCCAGCTCTGGTGAAACGACCCACTCTAGTGAAAATGCTGACTCTGGTGAAGTGGTTGCAGCGTCCTCCCCAGCGGGCGATCGCGGTCGAGTGACATGGCCTAGCGGTTTGGCGATTCGTCCGGTACCGCAGGATGGTGTCAGACAAATTGACGGCATTCGCTTTAACGAAGTTGTGACGATTTTGGAGAATAGTGAGGATGGCCGATGGCAGCGGGTGCGGCGGGATGCAACGGGTACTGAAGGGTGGGTGAAGGCAGGGAATATTGCTGCGCTGACGACATCTCCCAATTCTCCGGCGGCGTCTACGCCCTCAACGTCGGCTAGTTATCGAGGTCGGGTAACTTGGCGGCGGGGGCTGGCTATTCGGGTGGAGCCTCGCGATGGTGCTGCTCAGATAGATGGGATTCCGTTCTCGGAGGTGGTGACGATTTTGAGTACTAGCAGCGATGGTCGTTGGCGGCGGGTGCGACGCGACTCAACCGGAACGGAGGGCTGGGTGAAGGCCGGCAATATTGCCCCGATTCGCTAGGATCTTAGCTTGTGCAGGAAATACAGTCTGCCTTCCAGAGTGCATCGACACGAGCGAGTTGGCGGGTAGCGGCAATCTCTTCAAATAGCTTGCAAGCCCGATCTCGCAATTGCCTCGCTAGCCCCTCATTCCCCATCGCCCGATACGTCAACCCCTGCTGCAAATACGCCTCTGCCAGATCGCACTGAGCGGAAATTCCTTCCAATAAGGCGATCGCCTCTTCATGCTGAGCTAATGCGGGAGAAAACTGCTGCTGCTGGCGATCGAGTTCTGCCAATCCCCCTATCGCCTTCCCTTTCACTTGAATGTAATGACTCTCTTCTGCATATCGGATCGAGGTCTGGAATAGCTCCGTGGCTGCTTGAGATTCACCTAACGTCTTGTAAGTCACTCCTAACAGTTGCAGGAAAAAAGCAAATCGTCCGGAATGGGCGGCGGGAGCGGCGGCGATCGCCTCTAAAATGCCGTCAGCTAGCTTTTTCGCTTCAACGGTGTGACCCAAGTGGGCGTAGACCACGGCCAATCCCACCCGCGCTTTCTCCACCCAACGGGCATGTTTCGTATCCCGAGCGGCTGCAATCGTTTGTTGAAAGTCCTCAGCGGCTGTCTCCAACTCCCACAGGTCAATGTTGTAGAGGCCCATACTGAGTTGAGAATCAAATGCCAACATTTCTAGGTAATGGCGATCGCGATTGCTAAGGCTGTCCGGCTTCGAGGTACCAAAATCAGCCGTTTCAGCCAGTGCTGCATTCACCACTTGCAGCGATCGCTGCTGGCATTCAATCGCCTCCCGCACCCGACCAGTCGTCCAATACACATCCCCCAATATGTTGTAGAGTTCGCACAATTGCGGGGTCAGCTCCGTCTTGCGGGTAACGAGAGCGATCGCCGATAACACCGGTTGCACCAATCCGAGTCGATACAGAGAACTGCCGAGAGTCAAATACTGCTGCCATTGATTGGTGCGACAGTGCAAGAGGGTTTGTCCTGCCCGTTCGTAATCGCGAATGGCGACACAGTGATAGAAGGCCTCCAATGCTGTTAGAGCATCCGAAACGGTTTCAACGGTGTCTACGCTGGAAGTCCAATAGTCAGCGGCTCGCTGATTACTTATCTCCCATTCATCACTGGCCCGCAATCGTCGAATTGCTTCTTCTCGGATCGCAGGGTGCAATCCGTATTGTCCTTTGGATGTCTCCAGCAGCGAGCGATTGCGCAAGGATTCGATCTCCCGTCGATGCTCCACTACCGGTACATCCCACAACACGCTGGCAATCGCATTGGCTGACACGGTGGCTACATCCTGATAGCGAAAGCAACCCAGCCGACACAACAGTCGATACGCTTGCGGATCGAGAGTGGCCAGGCGATCGAAGTGGCTGACAATCAGATTTTTAAGACTGGTTTCTGCTAAAGGATCGTGATGGTTGACTCGCCAATAGGCGTCGGCGTCGTGATCGTATTCGGTGTCGATAGTGCCGCACAAAATTCCCATCGCCTTAGCATTACCGCCATAAGCAGCGTGCATGGCACTCAACGTATCCAATTTCCCATTTGCCGTTCTGTCAAAGCGAGGCTTCTCTTTCAATCGAATACCCCGCTGGTCGAAATACAGTTGCCATGCCTCCACCCCCAATCCAGCGAGGCGATAGTGCTCGACGGCCAAACTGGGTTCGCAGAGGCGATCGCGACTGGTAATCACCGTCACGGATTGCAGAGTGGGATCGCCCAACACTCGCAACAGCTCGACATAGCCAGAATGTCCGGCCACAAACTGACCGCGCCGATCCAGCGCAGGCTCCAGGTTGTCGATCGAAATTCCGATGCGGCGCTGACGTAGCTGGCGCTTCAGCCGCCCTAGCGAAATACCAAACTCTCGCCCCGGCTCCACCTGTAAATCCTGTTGAAGCCATTCTTCTACGATATGTTCGGCTGCGATCAGGTTCTCGGTCTCCTTCGCCACCATCAGCTCCAGAACCAGGTCAAACTCCTGCTGTTGAAAGAAATGCTGAGCCAGCGCTGTTTTGCCTAGCCCCCCTTCCCCCTGAATCAGCACGACCTTGGCACCGCTGTCGAATCGACGATTTAAATCGGCGATCGCCTCTCCCCGGCCCACAAACCCCGGTGTCAGCAGAAAGCTTGGAGAGACAGGACTCGGTGGCTGTGGAGGCAGCAGAGAGTTGCCAACAGATTTTAAGCTCGGCGGCAAATTCAACCCGGATTTACGTACCACCTTGACCAGCGATCGGCGGACAACAGCCTTCAAATTTGATTTGGTGACTTTATCGTTTAGGGCTGTTGACAACAATTGCCACAGCTCCGAGCCCGTATCTTTGGCGTGACCTTCCGTGCAGCCATAGCAATCGGCAATTTCGGGATAGGTGCGCCCTTGCCACGCCAGCCTAATAATCTCCTGCTGCAAATCGGACAGGCGATCGCCGGTGTGTCGGTATAGTAACTCGTCCGCCCAATTCAGGACATCTTCAGGGCTCATACATCTTCAGAGCTAATGGGTCACTCGCCCGAGGGTTGAGCTTAGACTACCCTACCCCCGCGATCGGACGGGTGTCCCCAGTTCAATACCAGAGACAGACTACCGGTTTGAACAGTCACAGCTTAGATTCCGACGTTTTTCCGACCATTTCCGACTGCGATGTGACAGGACGAATGCAAACTCCCGACTTTCGCCGACTGACGCCAATCTTGGCGATTTCTAAGCTACTGAGCGAAGCAGTGAACAGATGTCTCCTTGCTTCGCGAATTTGAGGTCATGCAAATTCGAGCCTTTGAGTTTTAGGAGATCGACTGATGGTGATGCAAGTGGCAAAGGATTTCACGGAGAACAAGCTGGCGATCGCAAACTGTAAATCGGACAAAGAGGAATCAATACTTGCCGATAAACACACCCACATTCGATATCTCATTTGCCAGTATTTATCCTTCGATACCTTAGACGGACTGGTGCAAGAACTTCCGGAGCAGTTTGAGGCCCCTCAAGTTCGCCACTGGCGGTTTATCGATTGGGATGCAATCGCCCTCAATCAAGTGCATGGGTTCGATCTGGACGTGTATCTAAATGTGATTGCCGGAGCGATTGAAACCGAAATACCCATTCGTGGGTACAGCCAAACCAGTCGCCAGTATCTTCAACGCCTGCACCCCGATATGGCTCGCTTTGTGGGAGGGACAGTGGAAGCGGACGGCACTCTCATCGAAAAAGGGTTGTGGGAGCGTGAGGAACAACGCCATATTCCAGCCCTACTGAGAATTTATCGCCAGCTCAGCGGTCGTCATCTCTCCATCGATGTGCGAGAAGCACGTGAATTTTCACCCTCCTGCGATCCGCGCAGCGATTTGTACCGCCACGGTATGCATCGGATTGCCACCGAATACGGGGCAACTTGCCTGTATCTGTGGCTCATGTCCCACTCCACGGGTACGTTACGTCAGGTATGGGGGGAACTGCTGCGTGATGAAATCAATCACATGACCAAATTCTGGGGGTTTGGAGCGTGGGCTTATCCCTTTTCCACCCCAGGACACCTACGACGGGTGGCGGTGCAGTTGGCGAAGACCGTCAGGGATTGTCCTCAAGCGAGCGATCGCTTCGGACAATCCAGCCTGCCGCGCACATTGCGTCGCATGGCCGAGATTATGGCCTGGCAAGACTGGACTCCTGGTTTGCAGGCAGAGTTCTCTCTAATCTGCATGCGGGTTCTGGTTCACATGCTGCGCTGGAGCCACCGGTTAACCCGAGATTCCCTCAAGGATATTTTCGGGCCGTTGCCGGATGTTAGTTGTCCCTCGTCCTAAGGTCATCGTAATACTGGTCAATCTCTATTTGGGGCAATCTCAGCGCAAGCTACTTGCTCTGGCCAGCAACGTTCGCACTCGCCTGTCACCTGCTGGTGGCGTTTCTCCCACAACATACTCTACTGACAAAAGCCTATGGTTTGCTCTCTCCAACGCTCGTCTCTGCCTGCCACTCTTAAGGCTGACTGCTTGCCCCAACACGTTGCTGTGATTATGGATGGCAACGGTCGCTGGGCACAGAGACGGGGTCTGCCTAGAATTGCCGGCCACAAACAGGGGGTACAAACCCTCAAAGATCTTCTACGCTGCTGCAAAGAATGGGGAATTCCGGCCCTAACGGTGTATGCCTTTTCGACAGAGAACTGGCGACGCTCGTCTACGGAAGTGGATTTCCTCATGAAGTTGTTCGAGCGCATGTTGCGCCACGAGCTGAAGGAACTGTGTGAGGAGGGGGTACGAGTCTCGTTTGCTGGTAATCTCACCGTTTTGCCCAAATCCCTGCAGGCTGAAATCGAGCGAGCCGAGACGGCTACGTTGGCTAATACCGATGTACGTCTGACGGTGGCGATGAATTATGGTGGCCGAGACGAAATTGTTGAGGGGGTGAAGGCGATCGCCCAACAAGCCAGCCAAGGCAATCTCAACCCTGACGACATCAATGCCGAGTTTTTCGGTCGCTATCTCTATCTTTCAGACCTGCCCGACCCCGACTTGTTAATTCGCACCAGTGGCGAACAGCGCCTCAGTAACTTCCTACTTTGGCAAATGGCCTATACCGAGCTGTATTTTGCCGATGTGCAGTGGCCGGATTTCTCTCTAGATGAGTTCCAAAAAGCACTAGAGACCTTCCAAGTTCGGCATCGTAGATTTGGTGGAGTCTAGACGGGAATTCTCTCCATCAAACTAAGTTCGATAACCCCATCCCCTTTTCCCATCCGGGAGAGGGGGGTCAAGACCTAAAAGCCGAATTCCTCACTAGGAATTGATGGTGCCTCTGAGCTGTGACAGGTTTGTCGAACCGATGTCCATCAACTGATGCGAGCCTGACACGTTCAGTCCCATCCGTTAAATCTGAGTTATGGCGCTTGCTATGGCAGCTCGGACCCTCTCCGTAGGAGATTGCCAATTGCGATATGTTCTGGGTCAACCGATTGAATTATGCCAATACCATCCAGAACAAAATTGTCAGAATAACGCTCATCATCCCAATGAGATGTTCGAGACGTTCAAACAATCTTGAGACTACGATGTCAATGTTTTTGATAACCACTTGGTAGGTAACCCATCCAAGCGCAATAGTCACTATCGCCTTGGCTATCTTGTTCAGGCTGTAGGCATCTAAATAACCAGCGTTAGCAGAGAACAGACCAATACTTAGGAACAGAGTCGCGATCGCAAAACTGGTTTGAACGCCATCTCTCCTCAAGAATGGATTTGAAGCTCTGAAGGGCAGAAAAAGGAACTTTGCACACACAATCGCCGTTCCCACTGCAGCGATATTCATGGCGATATTCACGCTACCGCTTAGCTGCCCAAAGGCAGCGGTCTTAGCTCCGAATCCTCCGAACAATGGCATTCCAGATAAAGACAAACAGGCGATAGTCATTACCAGCCACTTTAGAAACGGCATCGGCTGTTGCCGCAACTCTGTGAACTGGCGGCTGGGTAAACTACCTGCCGTTAAAAATAGCGTGGCTTTTGCAAGTCCATGAGTGAGTACGTAAAATCCGGCCACTGCAGGTGCAACCAATGCAAACCCTACCTGTGAAACGGTACTGAATGCTAGGGTTCGTTTCGTATCTTGCTCGAATACCGCACAAATCACCGCCGATAGAGCCGTGAGAACTCCCATTAATTGCAACACTGGCGAGAGCTCTTCAATCAGCATTGCACAACGCAACAACGGAAATATGCCAGATTTGACCACCGCACCGGAGAGTAAGGCCGAAACTGGTGTTGCAGCTTCAGAGTGGGTCAGGGGTAACCACAAACCAGAAACAAACACCCCACCCTTTGTTAGCAATCCCACAAAAATGAGCACGATCGCCTCAATCGGAGCCTCCCGCAACCCTTCGAAGGCAAAGGTTTGAGCCGATTGGTAGACCAACACAGCCCCCACCAGATAAAACAGCATGGCTATATTGCTGAGGAGTAAGTACCTCAACCCCACCCATATCGATTTATCGGTTCTGACATAGGTAATTAATAAGAATGCCGAAATACCAATGACTTCGAGGGCAACGTAGAGGCTAATGAAGTCAGAACATACAAACACCGCATTCAGGCTGCCGTGCAGAATGATGGTTTGCATGTAGAAGAAAACCGTTCTTGGGCTGGGCCAGCAGTACAGCACCACGGCAATCGTAACGATCGCGTTGGTGAGAATAAAAAATCCACTCAGAGAATCGACCGTTAGAGTGACCCCAAAACTATCCACGAGCTGGAGAGTTAACGGATCTGCAAGACCGGCCGTGTAAAGCCCGATCGCCAGAGAAGATAGAGCGACAGCGACAGCCAGTAGGCGATCGATTCTAGGAATCAGATAGATACCAAACCCAAACAAAAACGGTATAAATATCCATACGTTCAGGATTTGATTCATTAGAAATATCCTCATCCAATCGAAACGGTCTTCAATATCAACTCAACGTATGAAACAGTCGTAGATTCCACCGACATCACTGCCTATATGAGTTTGAGTCTGGGAGCCTTCCCATAATCGAACAGTTCTAACAGCAAAAACCAGCAATTCATTGAATTCAAAGCTCATTAGATGGAACAAACTGAAGATTCAATGAATTGCGGATTACATTCTTTACTGCTCACCCCATTTACAAAGAAGTGAATGAGGTTTGATAGGACAACACAGTATTGTCATCAACGGAACTTCGTTCGGGAAAATCCTAAGGGCTCAACACTTGCACTCAGACAGTGGATAGATCGGCATCATCAACCACAGGTTCTGCGTCTTTATCCTTCAGGACCAGTTGAAGCATGGGAGGAGCAAGAAAGGTCGTAAGGATGACCATCACAATGATGGCAGCTTCCAAAGGTTTATCCAGCACTCCACTAGCAGAACCAATGCCAGCAAAAACAAGACCCACCTCTCCTCGAGGAATCATGCCAACACCAATGGCAAGCTTGTTAACACCAGGTTGACCAAATACAGCCCATCCCGTAACAACCTTCCCCAATATGGCAACAGCGATCAAGAATGCCGCAACGATCAACCCTTCCCTATTCTCAGCAATGGTGGGGTTTAACACTCCCAAATCGGCCTTTGCACCCACAGTCACAAAGAAGATCGGAACTAGAATGTCAGCGATCGGGATAATTTGTCGATCTAACTCTTTTCGCTTGTCAGTTTCATCGAGGACTAAGCCTGCAGCAAAAGCTCCCAAAATTGCTTCAAGGTGTATCAGATTTGCAACAACAGCCATAGCTAAAGCGAAAGTCAGGGCTGGAATAATTAAGGCCCCGCGAGTTTGTAACTTGTCGGCGATCGCCACGAAGCCTTTGTTGAAGAACTTACCTAAGAAGATTGCGCCCAAGAGGAAGCCGCTAGCACTCAGAATTAAATACGTAACGTTGAGCAAGTCAACCTCACCTGTTTTCGCTAAGCTAGCTACAACAGCGAGAACAATAATTCCCAGAACATCATCAATGACAGCGGCACCAACGATAATCTGCCCTTCAGTTGATTTTAGATATCCCAGTTCTGATAAAACCTTTGAAGTAATACCAATGCTAGTGGCAGTTAGTGCTGCTCCAGCAAAAATAGCCGGAATTATCGGAGCATGAAATAACCAAATAAGGCCTAATGTTCCGAGAGTAAACGGTAACGTCACACCAACAACAGCGACAATTGCAGCTTGGTAACCAACCTTCGTTAACTCCCGCAGATCGGACTCTAGACCGATCTCGAATAACAGAACAATGACTCCTAGCTCGGCCAATATCGAGACAATCTCACTTTGACTGGCAAAGATTTGAGCAATCGCTTCAGTATCGAGATTGCCCAATGACTGCAGTGCAGCCATTAGCGTTGAATCACTAGCAGTAGCGCCCGCTTCGGGAAAAACTAGAAGATGTAGAGCTGAGACGCCAACGACAACACCGCCAATCAACTCACCCAAAACAGGAGGTAGGTCAAGGCGCTTTGAAAGCTCGCCCCCCAACTTACTGACAATGTAAATAGCCATTAGGCTTAGGAGTACAGAAGTCAGAACAAATGGCCCTACCTCTGCGGTCGATGAAGGTGCAGTAGCAAATATCGGTATCGAATTCGAGCAGTCAATAATGCTCGATAATGGATTGCTATAGCCTAAGAAATTAACCATATCAAATCTCTATTGAGCCTCTCAAAAAGCAACACTCCACAATCAATAGGTAAGTATTTTGATTCAATCCCTTATCTCAGGAATGACCTGTATTCAGTAACGTCAACCATGTTCTCCGCGACGCAGGAGTGGCTACCACAGGATCAACCATCACTAGATGGAGAGGGGAAACATATGAGAATAGATCTATACATCTACTTTGGCAGGTATATTGACATCTATATATAAAAACAAATGTTTAACATAGAGATATCAAAATCGCTGAGCCAATCGCCGAACTATCGACAGCGCCGACTTTGAATGGTTGAATCTATGGATTTATTTAATCACATAAGAAAATTAGTATATACACGATCAATATTGTCATTTTGCAAATCCTCTATAAGAATCCGTTATTAGTGTCGATTCAATCTATGCTTTGGATTGAGAGAAGCATATCGGCTTCTCAAACTTCTTGTTATGCATGACTTAAATCAATTTCGATCCGTCTAGGCTGGTAACCAGAAGTGCATACACACCGTGTCGCAATGTACTGAGACGGTGTGTATGTGCTGAAGGCTGAAGAGAGTAAGAGTTTGACCCACAGTTGAAACAGGATAGCGACATGAAGCGGCAGAACGTATCTTCTGGCTCTCCATTAGAAGAACCCATTGGATTTTCTCGGGCTGTACGTGTTGGCAATATCATCGCGATCGCCGGAACCGCTCCTATTGCTCCAGATGGATCGACCGCTTGCCCCGGAGACGTCTACGGTCAGACAGACTGTTGCTTATCGATTATTCGTTCGGCGATCGCTCAAGCAGGAGGCCGCCTAGAAGACGTTATCCGCACTCGCATCATGCTGACCGATATTTCTCAATGGGAAGATGCAGCCAAAGCACATGGAGAGTTTTTCTCGGGCATCCGACCTGCTTGTACCTTCGTTGAGGTATCGAGATTTATCAAAAAGGATTGGCTGGTGGAGATCGAGGCTGATTGCGTTGTTTCAGAAGCAAACTCATAAGCAATCGAAGACCTAATGATGGCAGATAGGAGTCAGGTGCGATGAGTTACCTGCATGGGGATACCGCCTTTGGGAGCGAAGATCACACCGCGACGTTGGACTTGGGGCTCTTGGCGATCGAGTAGGCTGAAGTCTGCTGTTCGCAGCAATGTGGCCAAGGACAGTTTTAACTCGTACATCGCCAGGGCATTACCAACACAGCGACGGACACCCCCACCAAATGGCATAAATTCGTACGGCGAAAATTTTCGTTGGAGGAAACGGTCTGGATCGAACTGGCGGGGGTTGGGATAGAGATCCGGACGCTGATGCAAAAGATGGATGGAGACAATCGCATTCTCACCAGCAGGCATGTGATATCCCATCAGATTGACCTCTTCTTGGGCGCGGCGAGGGAAGCTAAACGCGGCGACGGGGTGGATTCTGAGGATTTCTTGGCAGACAGCGGTTAGGAACGGCAGTTTGAAGATGTCCATTGGGTCGGGGTTGTCTCCCAACGTGGCCAGTTCGTCCAACACCTTGTGTTTGACGTTGGGCAAGGAATGCAACCAGTACATCCCCCACGCCATCGCGAGAGCCGTCGTATCGTGGCCCGCCAAAATCAGCAGCATCAGTTCGTCCCTCAGTTCCCGATCGGAAAGATGCTGACCGTCTTCATCGGTAGCGCTCATCATGAGGGCAAGAATGTCTTTGCGATCGGGCTCAGGGTAGCGATGGCGATCGCCGATCTCGGCGTAGATAGCAGAGTCGAGGTCTGCTTGCAGTTGCAGGAAGCGTCCCCACGGACTCCAGCTACCCAAGTTGATTTGGAACCTGGGTGCAAACAGAGAGACGATCGTCAGGGGGGAATTGAAGTGATTGAGCAAGTTAGTGGTGGCCCGAATGATGTGTTCGTAACGTTCGCCACTTTCGATGCCAAGAACAATTTGCAGGATCAGCCGAACCGTAATTTGCTGAGTGAGAGTTTGGGCGAGGAAGGGAGCATCGGTCGGAAGCTGGAGGGTGAGGTCCCGAGCGATATCAACGATTTTTTGGCCGTAGTGGTACATGCGTTCCCCATGGAAGGAAGGCATCATTAGCTTGCGGGAACGGCGGTGGCGATCGCCTTCCAAATTGAGTAATGACTGGCTGCCGAGCACGGGTACAAGAATATTGTTGATGTCTCCTGGGGCAGAGAATTGTTTGGTGTCGTTAGTGAAGATTTGCTCGATTGCTTGGGGGTGATGGATGACTGTAAGGGGAATGGAGTAACCACCGAGCTTGGAGCGAAATAGATCGGGATAAAGACTGGCGCAGTCGGACAGATAGTCGAGCGGGCGGGAGATTACATCCCAGCGCTGTGTCAAGCCGACTTTTTTGACGGTCGGTATGGTTTTGAGGGATTTGGTGGCGGTTTGCATTGCGACGAGTCTGCAGGACGGGGTTGTGTCTATTGTGATGTGATATTTGCTTTCTAGATTGCCGCACTGATGACTGTTTCTCCCCTTAGACAGATTGACCTAACAGGTGAAATTGTTACCAATCTGGACTCCATGAAAGAAGCGATCGCCATCGACTAATCCCGTTCAAATCGGCTGATAGACTAGGTAGGCAGTTTTTAGCCCACTAGCCCCTCGAGGCGATCGCGTCTATGGTTTCGTTCTTGTTTGAGGTCGGGACGGAAGAGCTCCCGGCAAGTTTTGTTCGCTCGGCGATCGCGCAATGGGAACGCGCTATTCCAGCCAGTTTGGCTGAAGCCAATTTGGACTGTGGAGCAATTAAGGTCTACGGCACCCCCAGACGCTTGGCCGTCGAAATCTCAGAGCTCCCCGATCACCAAGCTGACCGCAGCGAAGAAATCAAAGGCCCCCCCGCCAGCATTGCCTATAAAGATGGGGAGCCCACTCAGGCACTCTTGGGGTTTGCTCGCAAGCAAGGCATCGACATGGACACGGTCGAATTACGGGAAATGGGCAAGAAGGGTGAGTTTGTCTTTGCCACCAGGCACATTGCCGGTCGTTCCACTCCGGAGATCCTGCAGGAACTTGCCCCCACTTGGGTAACCAAACTGGATGCCGGTCGTGCCATGCGTTGGGGAGATGGTGAATTTCGCTTTCCTCGCCCAATACGCTGGCTGGTGGCCCTGTGGGGAGATTGCCTTTTACCGATTGAAGTGGCAGACACCGCTGCCGGTCGTGTGTCCCAATGCCACCGAGTACTGCATCCCGAGCCCATCGAAATTTCCGCCGCCGATCGCTACGTTGCCGCACTAGAGAAAGGCTTCGTTCAAGTCGATCGCGCTGCCCGCCAAAGTTCCATTCTTGAGCAAGTAAAACAATCGGCAGCCAAAGCCGGTGGTGAAGCGTCTATCCCCACCGACCTATTGGAAGAAGTGACTGACTTAGTGGAATGGCCCACAGCGGTATTGGGTCAATTTGAAGAGGAATTCTTGGAACTGCCGGTACCCGTGATCGAAAGCGTCATGGTAGAACACCAGCGCTATTTCTCCCTGCATCCCTCCGGAAAAACTGAAGAACTGATTCCGTACTTTATTACGATCTCGAATGGAGATCCGGCACAGTCCGAAGCGATCGCTACTGGTAACGGTCGCGTGATTCGGGCGCGTTTAGAAGATGGCCGCTTCTTTTACAAAGAAGATCTCAAGCAACCGCTGGAAGCCTTTGTCGATAAGTTAGAGCAAGTCACCTTCGAGCAATCGCTAGGGTCGATGCTGGCCAAGGTAGAACGAATTGAAACCGTTAGTGGCTGGATTGCCGAGCAACTGGGATTTTCCGCCACAGATGCGGCTGAAGTGGTGAAGACGGCCCGCTTGTGCAAGGCCGATCTGATGTCGCAAATGGTGTATGAATTCCCCGAAATGCAGGGGGTCATGGGCCGTGACTACGCCCTGCGCGGCGGTGAGTCCGCGGCGGTGGCCGACGGTATCGAACAGCATTATTGGCCGTTGGGAGCAGGCGATCGCTTACCGGAAGTTGCGACCGGTCAGGTGGTTGGCATTGGCGATCGGGTCGATAGCCTGGTTGGCTTATTCAAAATTGGCAAAATTCCCAGTGGCTCTTCCGATCGCTTTGCCCTACGCCGTGCCGCTAACAGCATTGTCTCGATTGTGTGGCAAGCCAATCTTCCCCTCGACCTGCTGGCATTGCTGACGCGGGCGGTAGACACCTACGCGGCGGATGCTCCCGAAACGCTGGATACGCTAGTGGAATTCTTCGGACAGCGCATCCAAACCCTGTTGCAAGAAGACTGCCAGATCGATTACGACCTAGTGAATGCTGTTGTCGGTGCAGATAAACCCGACATGTTGCGCCGCGCCCTCAAAGATTTGCGCGGTACTCGCCAGCGGGCGGAGTACTTGCAGACATTGCGTCAGGATGGAACGCTGGCTCAGATTTATCCAACTGTGAATCGCACGGCGCGCTTGGCCGAGAAAGGAGAACTGGCGGCAGACATTCTGGACCCAACAGCGGCGATCGACGCAGCTGTTTTGAAAGAAGCGGAAGAGAGCGTGTTATTCGACGCTAGCAAAACGGTCTATTCGCAGGGGCAGGCAGCGCTGGCAGCCAATGATTACAGCTTGTTGGTCACCTCATTACTCGATGCAGCCCCAGCGGTTACGAACTTCTTTGAAGCTGTGCTGGTCATGGATAAAGATGCTGCCGTGCGCACCAATCGCTTAAACTTACTCTCCGTCCTCAGCCACAATGCCCAGCTTTTAGCTGACTTCGGTGCTGTGGTAATGTCCGGGGATACCTAGCGTTTTCCGAACCAGTGTTTTCGGATGGGTTTGGTCAACGTCCGCTTGCTACAAATGTGCGACATTAGCTGTTGCATCCTGGCAATTGAATTCATCTCGCCTCCTGTTTTTCTCTGAGCCTCTCAACGTCATATGCAAGTCGAATTTCGTGAATGTAACTGGTCGGATCTGTGGATTTGGATCGAGTTCGCCAACGTTCCCTCGGAAGGGGAAAAACAATATGTCGAGCAGGTGCTGGATTCTTGGTACACCGTTGGCATGTTAGGGGGCTACAACGCGACGTCTATGTCCGTTCAGGATGAGGGCTTGGATATCAGCTATATGACGTACGACTCCGAAGCCGAACAGCTACCGTCCTTGATGCACAACATGGGAAATGCGGAATACGAAGGGCAGTGGGGGCGCTGCTGGTTCGATCTGGGCACTGCCGATGCCATGGCCCTGGATATCTTAATTAACGCCATGAACCGTCTCAGTCTGGAATATGTCGGTATCGAACGCATGGTAATTGGAGGACAGGGGGATGACTGGCCCGTTCCCGAGAATGAGGAAGCTCATTCTGCTCACCTCAACTAATCTGCTTCGGCTACAAACGTCACAGCCAAAGTAATCGCCTTAATAAAACGCGATCTTAAGGATTCGATCGCATTACTTTCCACCCATCCTGGGCGTGGAAAATCTCTACGTCCATCTTGAAACCTGGCTTTGAGCCTTTTGCAAGCGATCGCAAACTACAGCAGTCAACAGCAATTTAACTCTTGACTCCCTAATGTTTCTTTACAATAATTGACGAATACATTAAACAACTGCCTGGATACTCAATGGAACTTTACGCTTCTCCGACTTGGTGGGTCTACGTGGCGATTGCCGCTGCCTTTGTCTGGGGCGTCTGGGGCAACTCGAACGATGACATCACGTTCTAAGTCCGCTCGGCCACTCCTCTTGAAGTTTCTCTTTCACGATTAATCTTGGCTCGCTACCCGCAGAGCTGCATTCAGTAAAGGCTTCTCCAGATTGGGGGAGCTTTGCTGCTTTCTGGGATGGTCGATTGAGAATGGCCTTGATTTGGCCGAATTGCAGTATCGAGTCACGAATGGTGGCAGTCAATATCCAATGCTCCGATTGCTCGGAAATCCCCTATACCGCTAGACTCGATCGGGGATTTTGGAAGGAATGCTGTGCTAGATATCAAACTGTTGCGCGATCGCCCGGATGAGGTGCGCCAGGCGATGGCGAACCGCAATGCCAAAGTGGACGTGGACGAAATCCTCAGTTTGGATGCCAGCAGTCGCGAATTGGCCAAAAATCGTACGGAATTGCAGACAGAAAGCAACAGTATTGGCAAGCAGGTGGGCGCTGCTATTAAGGGAGGGGCCGACCCAAAGGGAGAAGAAGTTGCAGCGTTACGACAGAAAGGGACGGACTTAAAAGGTCAGATTTCCGAGATTGAAGGCCGAGAGAAGGAACTGCAGAGCAAACTAGAAGCCCTCCTATTAACGGTGCCTAACCCCGCACAAGCAGTGGTTCCGGTGGGGGCCAGCGAAGATGACAATGTTGAACAGCGGGTGTGGGGAGACGAGTACAAGCCCCAACACGAAGTCATGGCCCACGACGATGTGGCCGAACAGTTAGGTCTGCTGGATATTCCCCGTGCTGTCAAAATTGCCCAGAGCCGATTTATTGCCCTGAAGGGAAAAGGGGCAGCGCTGGAGCGAGCATTAGTCAACTTCATGCTCGATCGCCACATCAAGGCTGGTTACACCGAAGTGATGCCACCGCTGCTGGTGAATAGCTCCACCCTGCAGGGCACCGGTCAACTGCCAAAATTTGCCGACGATAGCTTTAAGTGTCAGGACGACGACCTGTGGTTGATTCCCACCTCCGAAGTCCCCCTCACGAACTTGTATCGGGATGAGATTCTCTCTAGCGACCAACTGCCACTGCATATGACGGCGTTTACCCCCTGCTTCCGACGGGAGGCGGGGAGCTACGGCCGCGATGTCAAAGGACTGATTCGCCTGCACCAGTTCAACAAGGTGGAGATGGTCAAAATCGTTCATCCCGAAACCTCCGAAGAGGAACACCAAAAGCTAGTGGCGGATGCTGAGGATATTCTGCAGCAATTGAAATTGCCCTACCGCGTCATCGAGTTGTGCACTGGTGATTTGGGATTCTCCGCTAGCCGGTGCTACGACTTAGAAGTGTGGCTGCCCTCTCAGAACACCTACCGCGAAATTTCCAGTTGCTCCAACTGTTGGGATTTCCAAGCGCGTCGGGCCAGTATTCGCTTTAAAGAAACCGGTAAGAAGGGAACGCAATATTTGCATACTCTGAATGGCTCGGGATTGGCAATCGGGCGTGCCATGGCGGCCATCCTAGAAAATTACCAGCAGCCAGATGGCAGCGTTACGGTGCCTGACGTGTTGCAGCCATTTATGGGATGCGAGGCGATCGCCAACTAGCCTGCAATCCTCAGGCTGCTCCAATCTGCGGTTTTACGCTCTGCTGTAGCCTAAAAGCAATTGCATAATTGCCTGTAAGCACTCAGATAGAGCCTTTATGGCCTTAATTAAGGACAGGTTCTGACTGAGGGCTCTAAAAAAAGTCCCGATTGATTCTTTTTGAAACCTTGCTTTACGACAACATTCTTCCGATGGGAATTGGTTTGGTGGCGGGGGCGGCTACGGGGGTAGTACTGCTGCTGTTAAACCCCGATCCCTGTGGCGATGCCAGCTATCAAGAAGCGCTCACCTTTGCACAAGAAGCCGTGTTTTTGGGGCGGCAAGCACCTACAGCATCGGAGTCATCCGACGCGCTAACACAATGGCGGCGGGCGGATGCCATGTGGGGAGTGGCGATTGAGCGACTGGGTGAGGTTCGTTCTTGCAGTGAGTTTTACGATCCCGCTCAAGAACGGCTGGAGTCGTATGCCGACAACCGACAACAGGTGCAACAGCAGATTCTCAATCTCGGTGAAGAGTAATTACAAGCTGAGGTTGGGCGATCGCCGCGCTTGACCTCTCGAACAGGCAAGCTGGCGAGCCACAGCAGGAAGACTGCAGACAATTGCCGCTGGGAATGATGAGGGCAGTTCTAGCGCTGTTGGGCGATCGATTCACCACCTGCCCTTCTGTAGGTTTCGACTAAAGCGTTAGGATTGTGAAGAACCTTTGACGAACTTTACGCGGTAATTCCATGACCGACGTTCCTGTCTCTCGCATTCGAAATTTCTCGATCATTGCTCACATTGACCACGGCAAGTCGACGCTGGCCGATCGCTTGCTGCTGACTACAGGGGCAATTTCCGAGCGGGAGATGAAGGCACAGTTCCTGGACACGATGGATATCGAGCGGGAGCGGGGAATTACGATTAAGCTGCAGGCGGCGCGGCTGAACTACAAAGCGAAGGATGGCGAAGAGTACGTCCTGAATTTGATTGACACCCCCGGTCACGTTGACTTCACCTACGAGGTGTCGCGATCGCTGGCGGCATGCGAAGGGGCTCTGCTGGTGGTGGATGCGTCTCAAGGGGTAGAGGCTCAGACGCTGGCTAACGTGTATTTGGCGATTGAGAACGACCTGGAGATTATTCCGGTACTCAACAAGATTGACTTGCCCGGTGCCGACCCCGATCGCGTAATTGGCGAAATTGAAGAGATTGTGGGGTTGGACTGTACCGATGCGATTTATGCCTCGGCCAAAGAAGGGATTGGGATTGAGGAGATTTTAGAGGCGATCGTCCACCGGATTCCGCCGCCCCAAGACACGGTGGACGAGCCGTTACAGGCGCTGATTTTTGATAGTTATTACGACCCCTATCGGGGGGCGATCGCCTATTTCCGGGTGATGGCTGGCACGTTGAATGCCAAAGAGAAAGTGCATTTCATGGCCTCAGATCGCTCTTTCGAGCTGGATGAGTTGGGTGTGCTGACTCCGGCCCAGAAGAATGTGGAAAGCCTGCACGCTGGAGAAGTGGGATATATCAGTGCGGCGATTAAGTCGGTGGAAGATGCCCGTGTGGGGGACACGATTACGCTGGCGAGTGCGAAAGCTCCGGAGCCGCTGCCCGGTTATGTGGAAGCGAAGCCGATGGTGTTCTGCGGGTTGTTCCCGACGGCCACAGACCAGTTTCCGGAATTGCGGGATGCGCTGGATAAGTTGAAGCTGAATGATGCAGCACTGCAGTACGAGCCGGAGACGTCGGGGGCGATGGGCTTTGGGTTCCGCTGCGGATTTTTGGGGTTGCTGCACATGGAGATCGTGCAGGAGCGGTTGGAGCGGGAGTACGATCTGGACTTGATTGTGACGGCTCCGTCGGTAATTTATAAAGTGACGCTAAATGATGAGTCGGTGATTGAAATCGACAATCCAACGCTTCTGCCCCCTCCGAACGAGCGGCTGAAGATTGAAGAGCCGATTGTCAAAGTCGAGATCATCATCCCCGAGGAATTTGTGGGGGCGATGATGGAGCTGTGCGAGACGCGGCGCGGCAATTTTAAGGACATGCGTTATTTGGCTCAGGGGCGCACCACGCTAATTTACGATTTGCCGCTGGCGGAGGTGGTGACGGATTTCTTCGATCAGTTGAAGTCGCGCTCTCGCGGGTATGCCAGCATGGATTACTCGTTGAAGGGGTATCAAGAAGACAAGCTGGCTCGCTTAGACGTGTTGATTAATGGCGATGTGGTGGATGCGTTGTCGGGCATCGTGCATGTGGACAAGGCTTATTTTGTGGGCAAGCAGTTGGTGAGTAAGTTGCGGGAGTTGATTC
Organism: Synechococcus sp.; assembly: GCA_051439425.1. Taxonomy (GTDB): domain Bacteria; phylum Cyanobacteriota; class Cyanobacteriia; order Thermostichales; family PCC-7336; genus PCC-7336. The sequence goes on along the minus strand of JBFRWD010000172.1, from coordinate 11,811 downwards.
CTCGCCATCAGTTTGTGGTGCCGATTCAGGCGGCGATTGGGTCGAAGATTATTGCTCGCGAGACGATTCCGGCGTTGCGGAAGAATGTGTTGGCGAAGTGTTATGGCGGTGATGTGTCGCGGAAGCGTAAGTTGCTGGAGAAGCAGAAGGCGGGTAAGAAGCGGATGAAGTCGGTGGGGACGGTGGATGTGCCTCAGTCGGCGTTTATGGCGATTTTGTCGTTGGGAGATTCGAAGTAGGGGGCTGGATAAACGTCATTGGTTATTGGTCATTGGTCATTGGTTTGGTTCAGCAAAGTTCTGAATATCCTTCCATCTAAATTTGAAGCAAATAACTGTACAAGCACAGAAATATACCGAGAGTCTAGTTTTGAGTTGAGGCGGCTACCTTCGCGGATACTGCAAGATGACTCAGAAAGGCTTCGATATCTGAAGTGCCTATTTCTTGTGGGTGGTGTTTGTTGTGAAACAAGATGAAGCGTCGTATCCAATGGACGTATGTTTGTTCGGCGCGATACGAGTAGTGCTTTACACGGAGCGAATCTCTGACTCAATCCAAAAGCTTCTTCGGGCGTTTTTGCATGGTTTTTGCGTAGGTCCATTCCGACTAATCACCAGTTTCGGGATCTTAGGCAGATAAAACCATACAAGCAGAGCGAGAATACACGGAAGATTTCCGCCTATTTTCAGTCGTAAGGGGTATTATGCGGATTATCCGTCCTACTAAACACCGTTTATGGGTGATTAGGCGGATGAGTTCCTCTTATTCACCCAAATGAGGAGGTTAGGCGGAAAACTTCCTACTAATCAATAGTTAGGTAGAAACATCCTCTCTACTTAATAGATAGGTTCGCTTAGTTTTTTCTTGAGGTAATGCGTCGAGATAGCTAGCTAATGTTCAGGTACTTAAGGAAGCTAATATTCAGATGCTTGACGCACAAGTTATTCTTGAGGCAAGTTTCTTTAGTAAAAAGATATCTACTATGCCAATAGGAACTAGTACTGTTGACCCTAAGGATCGCCCTGTTATTATTGTTGCTGAACCTTCCGAAATAAATCAACTTGCATTACGTCTAGTTGGGAATCAGTTTTATGGTTATTACAATGGTATATTTAATATCTCTCAAGCATTGGTGGGTGCAGTCAATGCCACACCTGAAGAACGATTTTTAGTCGTATTAGAGAAATTGCTTGATCTTAAGCATAGAATTTATTGGTACGAGCCTTCTAAAGCTAAGAGACAATTTAAATTTGACGTTGGTTACACACCTAAAGATGGTGACATCCTTGTTCAGCATCCAATTGATCGAGATCTTTACATCAGCCCTGCTCATTACTCACGTCGTGTTTCCCGTGAAAAAGAAGCGGCATTTAGGCAAATTGCTGCTGCACTAGGAGCGAAGGAACTGCGTTTAGTTAGTGCTGAGATCAAGGAGAAACGTTTTTTTTGGGGTGGTTCTCTGTCTCTCAAGGAAGCTGCAACTCAAGTTGGAATACATGCAGATTTGGACCAATCTGGAAGTTTAATTAAAAGTGTCTATTCTCGATTTGGAAAACCTGATTTTTTGCCAAAAGTACCTCCAGACTTGCAGCAATGGGTGGAGTCAGATCCAGATTTAAAAACTATGGTACGTGGACGAATTGAAGCCAATCTTGAGTATGACCGAGTTACGCTAGAGTTTAGCGAGAGAATTGGGATTGGCGGTGAAATTGCTGCGAAGATTGCTAGCCAAGGGCTTACCTTTGGAGGAAAAAATGAAAGAGTATTTCACTCAGTCTGGTATTACGAAGTTGAGTATTGGCCAAAAGATTGAATACTGTATGTGAAAGCCACCTAGCATATCACGGCAGCGGACAGGGCAAAATTACTAGTAGTGCTTGAAAAGTTATCTTTTGCCGCTGCGTTTTAACGTTATGCAGCATGGATATTGGTGTAATTATCATTTGGAAAACTAAGTTGAGAAAGAGAGAAAATGAAACTTTTTTTGTGGAGCTTGTTCATCTCTTTGAATCTGCTTTTCCCAGCGCAAGCTCGTGCAGAATCTTCTCAAACTCAAGCTAATGCCAACAAATCTGTAACCATAGTTGATAAAGTAGCCCAAACGATTCAAGTGGTTAGTGTTGCTGTTGGCGTAGTAATTAGTGTTTTAAGCTTTACTAATGCTCAATTAAAAGATGCAAAATCGAGAAGAGCAGAGGCGGCAAAACCCTTCTTAGACCTCCGACAAAAGCTATACCTGGAAGCTGTTCAAGCTGCGGCAGTATTATCAAATACCGAAGTGCATACATCTGAAGAAATCACAATTGCCCGCAAAAGATTTCGCCAACTCTATGTTGCAGAATTAAGTTTAGTAGAGGCACGAGGTGTTGAGTCAAGCATGGTCGAATTAGCTAGACTGGTCGATCCAGAACTTGAGCCATTGAACCCAGAGCGACAGGCAGCTTATAAACTTTCTCATGCCCTTCGTGATTCATTAATAAAATCTTGGAATTTAGATGAAGAAATAGTTGATAATACAGACGAAGAAATAGTTGAATAACAATCAAGTTGTAGTTCAAGCATAGCAAGCAGCTGCAATCGGAACAGAAGTATACGCTATCGGTTATGATGCAAAATTATCGCTGTCCGGTGAGCCGCAGGGCGTTAGATGTCTATCTGAGCTGTAAAGGGCTTATTTGAAAGCCTGTATGCAATCCTTATGAAAGCAAAAGGTTTCTGACAGAGTGCTTTTGTTCTACTTAGCAATGTTTTTCTAGGAACGGACATAGCAAACCTCTTATTTTTAAGGAATATGAGCGACGACAACATAAATCTTTCAAAATATTACGAGCCTTATAGTTACTTTGCTCGTACACTTCGCACTTGGTTGGTGAGTTATGGGATCGGTGCTCCTATCCTGATTGCGTCACAAGCTGAGTTATCAAACAAACTTGTTGCTACTGGACAGGCAAATACAGTCATAATCACCTTTCTAGTAGGTGTTTGTATTCAAATATTATCAGCATTGCTGTATAAGTATGCTCTTTGGCAACTTCATCTAGGTGAATTAAATTTCTCAGTCTCCAAACGTTACTATAAAATCTCCTACTGGTTCATACAACGCCTTTGGCCAACTATTATTTTTGATGTTTCAACAATACTTTCATTTGTGTTTGCAACGTATTTTGTACTGGTCGCATCTACAGTCTAAAGTGATGAAATGCTAGACGTCTAACCATTCTGGTGCAACGGATTGTTCGAAGTCGTCAGTATGAGGTGTCTAGATATCGGCAACCGCTGACCAGAAGCGTTAGGCAGCAATGAGGTCGAGTCCATCATGGTGCATTCACAATACGACGCCTTTATCAACTACTCAGCTGGAGATGGTGAGAGTGCCATGCAGCTCGCTGCGATATTAAAGGACGCCGGGATTGATATCTGGATCGACCGGTTGAATATTAATCTTGGTCAACGATGGTTTGACGTGGCTGCACGAGCGCTTGAAGCAAGCCGGACAATTCTCGTTGTAATAGGAGCCAGGGGGCTGGAGTCGGATTGGGCACAAACAGAAGTCTCTGCCTCGTGGGCGGAACGTGTGAGACACTCGGACGCAAAGACAATCACCGTGCTGCTTCCGGGCGCAGAGCCGTCGACGTTACCGCTATTCTTGCGGACGTTGCGCTACTTCGATTTACGCAACTGGGATGCCGCCGAAATGGATCGTCTAATCGAACAACTTCGCCGAATGCCGAGCGTTTTCCTGTGTCACGCAAAAGAAGACCAGGTCCGAGTCGAAGAGATTCGCGATTTTTTGAACGACAAACGAATTGATGCATGGTACGACAAGGACAAATTGCTGCCAGGCGTTCCTTGACAGGAAGAGATATTCCAAGCCATCGAAAAGAGTGACTTTTTTGCGATTTGTATATCTCGTCGCGCTGTGACTAAGTCTGGGTTTATACAAAACGAAATCAGAACAGCAATCGACGAATACCGCCGACGTCCTGCCGGTACTATTTATCTTTTGCCGATCTTGCTGGAGGCGTGTGAGATCCCACGCATTCGCTTAGACGCAAATACACTTCTTAAACACTTGCAGTGGACTCACGTGGCCTCTGGTGATTCTGATTCATTGGATCGTTTGAGCGAGGGAATACTCACACAATTGAAAGCAGGACGAACAGCTGGCTAACAAACGGATGCACCGTAGCGGGAGTCGAGTTGCACGTTCGCTTCGCTCATCAACGTCAACTCCCCGCCCGGTGATCCTGAACGTTAGACCGCAAAGACTACTGTGGGGGTACACTACAAAGTTTTTATTTCTGCTGATAATCTTGAGTCTTGATTTTCATGATTCATAAGGATTGCCTAATTTATAAGTTACTGCACACTTGATATGAGAAAATTTCTTTTTATCTGTGGTGTTTGTCTTGTTAGCGTAGGTGGTGGACTAAGCTTATTGATGCTTATGTTGAAACACAATGCGCTTTCCCTCGATAGCCGCCCTTTACTCGATGTACTAGGTTGTCCAAATTGCACGCCTCTCCCACGTCCCTCTAGCTGTAGTAGAGATGCTTTATATTTCACAAGGCTAGATGTCCCTAAATTAATGTCAGTTAGCGAATCTCAGATACTTTCGGTTACATTACTAAATTGGGCAGCGGAAACATGTAAGGTGTCCATTATCCTTGATGCCCCTAACTTTACTACAAGCGTTGAGCCGATACAGACTTTTAGTATTGCCCCTCTTGATGCAACTGAATTCAATTGGGTTGTCACCCCTGACAAACCTGGAACTTACAGTGTTGTGGTCTCAATCATAACTAGCGAGGATTTTCCTGAACTTATTGCAAGTAAAAATGTTGGAATATCTGTTACCAATATTATTGGTTTGCAAGCTAGTCATATTTCATTGATTTCGATAGTTTCGACTGCATTTGGTCCTATTTTAACTGTTCCTTTTTGGTTGGAAAAATATCAAAAGCGTAAGAAGAAACATAGCAAGATAGAGGGGAAAGCAGACAAAGTCTAACAAGGCCCATGCACAACGACCGCAAAGGTTTATTGATTGTGAGTAAAGGTTATCTGCGGCGGGTGATGGGCACCGTTAGAGTACGAATGGAACGATAGGATGCTCACTGCGGATACGATCGCGATCAACTGCCGAAAGCACTTGATTTTTGGCTTTGGACGATGCTAAACACTGAATTATCAACTCGGCGACATCGATACGTGTGATGCTGCCTGCAACGCGCATATCTGCCACAAGAAAGCCTGTACCCGTAGCGTGTTCAGATAGTAACCCCCCAGGACGCACGATAGTAAAGGAGAGACCACTCGCTATCAGGTGTTCTTCGGCCTTAGCTTTGGCGAGGAGAGCGGGACGCAGCGTTTCTAGCACCTGCTCAGGAAGCGCGACGGCACTATCTCGCACCCCAATCGAAGACACCAAGATAAATTGCTGACAAGGCCGTGACTTTACCGCATCTACAAGATTTCGGTTGCCCAGATAGTCGGCGCGGGGTCGGTCACGGGTAAAGCCCATACCCCCAAGAGTTGTCACCACAGCAAATGGCTTTGAGCCAAACCATTGCACCGCTGCTTTCACAAAATCAATATCCAACGCATCACCTACCTGGACAATCGCACCCAGAGATTCGAGCTGCGATCTCGCATCATCGGTTCGCAATAAGGCCACAACTTGATAGCCTTTTTGGATTAATCCTTTTACAACTTCAAAGCCCACACCACGACTAGCTCCAGCAACAAAGACGTTTAGTGGCGTAGCGGCAGTCATAGCGATCGGATAGCGTGGATCGTATTGTAGTGTGTCACATTTGTGGGGCAAAAGGGGCATTCATGCCGATGAACAATACCTCCAACAGTTCCCGTCTGGTGAATGCGACGATTCATATCCAATAAAGGTTTTGTTAGGGGACGCTAGAGCCCTAGCACAGCCATGCCCACTGGGCTTTACCTAATCTGTTACCACAGGAGAGGGCTTTCGAGAATTTTGTCTGTCAACCAGAGAGAAGACATATATCGGGCAGTTCAACATAGTCCCTGAGGCGGATACGAACAAAGCCCCCGGCCTTGCCACCTAACCCTGAGCAGAAGCGGACGGAATGAGTAATTTACGTGTTGATTCAAAAATACTGACCGCCGCTCAGCTCGACGTTATGTATTAAATAAATTACGATCATGCGCAAGATAACCGACTTTAAACCTTTCGTTCCCTCAAATGACTACGCGGTGTCGAAGGCATTTTACGAATGTATGGGTTTTACCATTAATTGGGATGACGGAGAGGTGTGTGAAATTGATACGAATTTTGGATATCGGTTTCTACTATTACCGAAAAATCACAATAACTATGCGCATAGTTTAATGCTCCATTTCATGGTTAATTCGGCACAAGAATGGTACGACCATTTTAATGCAGTGAAACTTGCTGAAAAATTCGAGGGAACAAAAGTCGCAGCCCCCGATCTTATGCCCTGGGGATTATTGATAACACATGTTTGGGATCCAGCCGGGGTGTTACTCCATTTTGCAGAAAGACCAGATGAAGACACATAACAAGCGTCTGCCCCTGACCGCAATCCGTTATGAAATAGGGAATTCGAACAAAGCCCTCAAAAGATTATTAAAGAGATTTACGTGAAAATTGCTTTACTAGGCGCAAATGGCAAAACAGGTCGTCAAATCATTGGCCGTGCACTAGATGCGGGGGATACTGTCACTGCCTTAGTTCGTAGTGAAGACAGGCTCGCAGATGTCACCCATAATCATTTAAATGTTCGCATAGCAGATGTATGTAATTCAGACGATCTAAAAGCAGTTTTGCCTGGACACGACATTGTCATTTCTACAGTAGGGCCACGAAAACCAACTAAGGCAGCATGTGCAATCTACTCAGAATCTGCAACAGCGATTGTAGAGGCCATGCAGCAAAGTGAAGTAACCAGGCTCATCGTGATGTCCACTGCATTACTCTTTCCCAGCGATAAGCTGTCCGATCGCATATTGAATTGGATTGCCAAGCACAATGCTCAAAGCGCGAAAAGGATGGAAGAGACTATTCGGGGTTCAAACCTAGATTGGACAATCGTGCGAACAGGCTTTCTCAATAGCAATAACTCAACAGAGTATCGAACAGCTGTAGGGGCATTTCCCGATGGGGGAGGTTCCATTTCACGCCCAGCAGTAGCCCGCTTTCTGTTAACTGAAGCAAGGGAATGTAAGCATCTTCGCCAAGTTGTAGGCCTGTGTGGCTGATACCGCCTAACAAGCACGTGCAAACCACGGCCACAGACCCCGATCGCAGTCTGGCCGCTGATGCGGGGCGTTAGGCCGATCTCGATCATCCCATTAGCCTCCTGCATGAGCTGTATTCGGGCCGATCCCCAAGAGCTAGTTCTAGCAAGAGCCACAAAGAGGTCAGGAAACGTTGAATCTGGACTCAAACGGATGTGCGGCAGTGCAACTCAGCAAAAGGCTCAACATTCAGTGATTAAACATCCAGGGTCGCCCACCGGTCTTCACGGTATTTTGGGGCTTTGGAGGCTCGCGATCGCTCGATCTCTTAACAACACGCGGCTCTTCTGACGGTCTACGAATTCCTGACAGACCAATTGATAGCATCGTTGGAGGAGAAAAGATCCGAGATGTAGGGCCGGAGCAAGATTGACACTCCAACGGTTTGTCACGATCGGCCAGCGATCGAAAGGCATCGAACGGACCGCACTCTTGACATTGATATTCGTAAAGTGGCATTAGAAACCTCTAGCACTCTTCAAGTCTTTATTGCAATGGTTACTCCCCCTTTGCCAAACTAAGCGTCTGAGTAAAGGGGGAGTTTCTAATGAAGAACGTCTACTAGACCGGCAAGATATCCTTATCGAAAATCTCGGTGGGCAATGCCATCGTGCAACAGGCATTAGGAATATCCACAATCCCACTGACCCGTCCTTCAACTGGCGCACAACTGAGTAGCAGATATGCTTGTTCGCCGGTAAAGCCGAACTTCTTCAGATACTCCACCGCATTGAGGCAGGCTCGTCGATACGACACGTGGGCATCCAGGTAATACTGCTGTCCGGTGAATTCATCGACGGAAATCCCTTCAAATACCAGGTACTCGGAATAGCGGGGCTCTACCGGGCCGGGCTTGAAGATGGGGTTGACCATGCTGTACTTATCCATCCCCCCCTTGATGATGTCTACATGCAGGTCGATAAACCCAGACATCTCAATCGCTCCGCAGAAGGAGATTTCGCCATCCCCCTGCGAGAAGTGGATATCTCCCATCGATAGTTTCGCACCATCAACATAGACGGGGAAGTAAATCCGGGAGCCGCGGGACAAGTTTTTAATGTCGCAGTTTCCGCCGTGCTCTCGCGGGGGAACGGTACGGGCGGCTTCGGCAGCAATGCGATCGAAATCCGATGCCGGAACATTGCCTAGCACGGCATTTTGAGGGTTCGGCAATGCCGCCAGTGGAGGAATCTGGGGCTTCCAGGGTAGGGCTGCAGCGTTTCCGGCATCCACTAACGCCTTCTCGCGCTTATTCCAAGTTGCAAGCAACTCGTGCGAAGGGGCGCAGCCGATCAAACCAGGGTGAGTAATCCCAGCAAATCTTACGCCAGGGATATGACGGGACGTGGTGTAAATCCCCTGGAAATCCCAAATAGCTTTTGCGGCTTCCGGATAGTGATCGGTCAAAAAGCCACCGCCATTATCGCGAGAGAAAATCCCAGTGAATCCCCACTCATCCCCCTGCAAAGCGCCAATATCTAGCAGATCGACAACCAAAATATCGCCGGGCTCGGCACCATTAACGTGAATGGGACCGCTGAGGACGTGGACAACCGTGAGGTCTACATCACGAATATCGTCGGGGCTGTCGTTGTTTCCAATTTGGCCATCCGTCCAGTCTTTGCACTCAATCCGAAAGACGTCCCCCGGATTAACCGAAACTACTGCCGGAATATCGGGATGCCAACGATTATGTCCGGGCAGTTCCTGCTCGGACATCGGCTTGGTTAAATCAACTTTGAACAGTGTTTCAGGCACGATTAACCCCACATGAATTCAATAAGAAGTCAGCAGCCAAAGAAGCGACATCAAGCCGTGTTGAATTAGCACTCAATCGCGATCGCATGTGCTCGTCACGCCGCGAAAAACACGCATAAAACACCGTATCGTTTGACAGCCCAAGAACGCAGAACTACTGTCGCCACGATCTCTTGGCATTGAAGTATGAAATCCTCACCCAGTCAAAATTGTATCGGAAACTACCATTTCATTAGAAATTTTCCGGATGAAATAAAAGTATCAAAAAGAATAGGCTTCTGTCATATCTTCAGGCATCAGTTTGCACCTCAGAATAACGCGAGAAAGTATCGAATTGTTGTTGACATAGTTGCGATCTTTTATCCACAGAATGAGAATGAGAATCACTATCAAAGTGCATATACTTATAAAAATCCGCTGTGACGTCTAGGGTTTTGAGACAGGGAAACTACTTGATTTTCAAGGGGTATTAGCTAGTAAAGTCTCCATAGCAAATAGCCGATCACCATAGTTAAGGAAGAACAACACTGGAAGGCATGCAGTGAGTGCCTGAAGTCCTATCGAGTATTTGAGGGCGATCGCTAAACGTTACATTTTTCGCCTAGAAACAAACTTTGGAGGGGCAATCATAGAGAACATTGATGCTTCCATAGCACATCATTATATTGTCAAACAAAGAATTCACGGTAGCGACCGCCGCATAAAGCCAGATTCCCGTGTGAAAAACAATACTGAGCTTTCCAGGAGTTCCACAGGGACTAGCGGTATTTTCAGATTAAGCCAATATAAAAAACACCCGTAAGGCTAGCTGCAATTGCGCACGCTTCAGATTTTTGTATGTTTAACTACAATCGCTTGGCTGTTTTCCTTCTAACTTCTGGTTGAATGGCTGTCGGAACAATACCCAAATTGCGTCCGACAACGATCTAACGAGATGAGCGTTTCCCCTCACTTGTTCAATTGCTGTGCGGGTTCGCGTGTTTCAATCAGTCAACGACCAGGAACATCCGCTCTACTCGATCAGTCAATGCTTATACTTCAAGATCGCTATGGAGAGATAACGTCCCCATGAAGTTTAATCGCCGTCAATTTTTGAAAGCTGGTGCTGTTGTAACGGCAGGAGCTGCAGCCGGAGCTATTGGCCCTCAAATCATCATCCGCAAGGCTGTTCCCGCCTACGCTCAAGGGGAAACCGTCAAAATCGGCATTCTGCACTCTCTGAGCGGCACGATGGCCATTAGCGAGGTGTCCATTAAGGACGTCTGTGTCATGGCTGCGGAAGAAATCAACGCCGCTGGTGGTGTTCTCGGCAAGCAGATCGAATACGTGATTGAAGATGGTGCCTCTGACTGGCCCACCTTTGCGGAAAAGGCTCAAAAGCTGATCGAAGTCGATGAGGTGGCAACCATCTTTGGTTGCTGGACATCTGCTAGCCGCAAAGCCGTTCTTCCAGTATTCGAGCGTCTCAACCACCTGCTGTGGTACCCCGTTCAGTACGAAGGTAACGAGTGCTCGAAGAACATTCTCTACACCCCTGCCGTTCCTAACCAGCAGACCAAGCCCGCTCTGCGCTACATGGTTGAAAACCTGGGAGTAACCAAAGTTTATTTGGAAGCTTCCGATTACGTTTATCCACGAACCGCAAACCAAATCGCCAAAGCTCAGATTGAAGAGCTGAAAGCGGAAGGTTTCGATCTGGAGCTGGTGGGTGAAAACTACCTTCCTCTGGGACACCAAGACTACGCAACAGCAGTTACTAAGATTGTTGCGTCTGGAGCAAATGGCGTTCTGAACACCATTAATGGTGACAGTAACGTTGGTTTCTTCAAGCAGTACACCGCTCAAGGTCTCAATTCCGAGATCTGTCCGGTAATGTCCTCCAGTTTGTCCGAGGATGACGTCCGTGGTATCGGTGCTGAGAACGTTGTCGGTCAGTATGCAGTCTGGAACTATTTCCAAAGCCAAGACCGTCCTCAAAATGCTGCCTTTGTTGAAGCTTTCAAAGCCAAGTATGGGCAAGACCGCGTAACCGGAGACCCCATTGAGAAGGGTTACGTCGGTGTCAACATGTGGAAGCTAGCCTGTGAAAAAGCAGGAACTTTCGATATTGAGGAAGTTCTCAAAGCGGTGATTGGAGTTGAATTTGATGCTCCTGGCGGTGTTCACACCATGATGCCGAACCACCACACTACGAAGCCCGTAATGGTCGGTCAGCACCGTGCTGACGGTCAGTTCGACATCCTAGAGGAATTGGGCTTAACCGAGCCTAGGACTTGGGATCCCCTGATTGCAGGTTCGAAGTACTGCGATTGGGTAGAAAATCCTGAGGTCGGTACTGTTGAGGCTTAGCCTCTAAGTCAAGAACGCTTGCGCTTTATAAAAGCGCAAGCGTTTTACGTTATGACAGTCTAAGCGACTTTACATTGCTAGTCTTCACTAGCTGTAAAGTACTTCTTCCATACCTACAGTTTGAATTCCTTTGATGATGTTGTGGAATTTGAACAAGAGCAAGTATTTGCTATGTGTGGTGCCTGAACGCTAATAAGACTGAAAAATGCTAGACGATGAGAGCAAAACAGATTAATCAGTAGCCCTGACAACAGTTTATAACTCTTCAAGGTAATACTGTTTCAATCAAAATTGGGCTATCGCTCTAGCAAACTCATTGAGACAGGAAGGCTCGCGACATGCTCGATCTAGTGCTGTCCCATTCCCCAACGCTTTTTGCAAAAGCAGAACTGTTTATTGTTGATAACG
>JBFRWD010000171.1:0-7278 GCA_051439425.1 Synechococcus sp. | reverse complement strand
GAGCTTGGGTGAGCTAAGATTTTTAGGCTGACGGGTCTGATGCAGCTTTATACTCGTCAAGGCGGAAACGGTATTTGACCCGTTTGTTTGCACGGGTTCTCGGACTCGCAGAGAAGCATCTCGGACTGAGACAGCATTCTTGTATTTGGACACAACGGGTTTAGCCGCCGCACAAGAAGTAACGGAAACCATTCAAGCGATCGCCATGACGACTGCCACCACCCGTCCGGGTCGAACCAATTATTGTGGAGACCTGCGGGCTGACCACACCGGCCAGACCGTAACACTCTACGGTTGGATCGACCGGCGTCGCGACCACGGCGGTGTGATCTTTTTGGATCTGCGCGATCGCTCCGGCATCGTGCAGTTGGTAAGCGACCCCGAGAAGACTCCAGCCACTTACGAACTGGCTGGGGATGTGCGCAGTGAATATGTGGTGCGGGTGACCGGTACCGTTAACGGTCGTCCGGATGAGTCGCTGAACCCCAAGCTGGCAACAGGGGAAATCGAAATTTACGCGGACGAGTTGGAAATTCTCAACCGCGTAGGCAAGCAACTGCCGTTCATCGTGTCGGAGAACGATGCGGATAGCGAGCAGGGGACGATTAAAGAAGAGCTGCGCTTGCGCTATCGCTATTTGGACTTGCGTCGCGATCGCATGAGCAGCAACCTGCGTTTGCGCCACTCGGTGGTCAAGGCCATTCGTCGTTTCTTGGAGGACCAGGAGGACTTCACTGAAGTTGAAACTCCCGTTCTAACTCGCTCCACTCCGGAAGGGGCGCGGGACTTTTTGGTGCCCAGTCGCGTCAATCCTGGCGATTGGTACGCTCTGCCTCAATCTCCGCAACTGTTCAAGCAGATTTTGATGGTGTCGGGGTTCGATCGCTACTATCAAATTGCTCGCTGCTTCCGGGATGAAGACTTACGGGCCGATCGCCAGCCGGAATTTACTCAGTTGGATATGGAGATGAGTTTCCTCTCGGAAGAGGAGATTCTGGATTTGAACGAGCGGCTTGTGTGCCACATCTTTAAGTCGGTGAAAGGCATCGATTTGCCCCGTCCGTTCCCTCGGTTGACCTATGCGGAGTCGATGGATCGCTACGGCTGCGATCGCCCGGACACTCGCTTTGGCATGGAGTTGGTGAATGTTTCGGAGGTGTTTGAAAACACCAAGTTCAAGATTTTTTCTAGCACTCTGAAGAAGGGCGGCATTATCAAGGCGCTGCCGGTTCCTGGCGGTAACGACACCATTTCAAATACCAGCATTAAGCCGGGTGGCGATCTGTTCTCGCTAGTGCAGCAGTATGGTGCTGGCGGTCTGGCGTTTGTGCGGGTGCGCGACGGTGGCGAGATTGACACGATTGGTGCGTTGAAGGACAGCCTGACGGACGAGCTGAAGGCGAAGTTGCTGGAGCTGACCAATGCGGAGCCAGGAACATTGTTGCTGTTTGGGGCTGGGGACGAGGCGATCGTTAACGAGTCTCTGTATCGCTTGCGGATGCACTTGGGTCAGCAATTGGGGATGATTCCGGAAGGACAGCTCAATCTGTTGTGGGTGACTGAGTTCCCCATGTTTGAGTGGAATGAGGATGAGAAGCGCAACGAGGCGTTGCACCACCCGTTTACCTCTCCCAATCCTGAAGATATAGACGATTTGGTAAATGCTCGGGCTGTGGCATACGACCTGGTGTGGAACGGGGTGGAGATTGGCGGCGGTAGCTTGCGGATTTACCAGCGGGAGATTCAGGAGAAGGTGTTTGAGGCGATCGGCTTGTCGATGGAGGAGGCGCGCGACAAGTTCGGCTTCTTGCTGGAGGCGTTTGAGTACGGTACTCCTCCCCACGGCGGTATTGCCTACGGTTTAGACCGGCTGGTCATGCTGATGGCAGGTGAAGATTCGATTCGCGATGTAATTGCGTTTCCGAAGACGCAGCAAGGTAAGGATCTGATGGTGGATGCTCCTGCTGGTGTGGAAGACAAGCAGTTGAAAGAGCTGTATGTCGCTTCCACTTACGACCCAGAAGAGTAAGTCTGGCTGAAATGTTCAATTACTAACTTTTAGGGTCGAGTCTACTCGGCCCTATTAATTGGTTAGGCTTGAATTTATGTATTGGGACAAGCGTAAAAGCTGTTGCCAGCTATCCTGAAAATCTTGTTAGGACTCATTTTAGTGTTCAACTTTCCCGGGAGTTGTCAACGATGAATGGTCACTCTGATTCGTTGAGGCGAGCAGTCCAAGAAGCTCACAATCTCGGAGACTTTCCAGCCTTGACTATTTAACCGCAGTGCCTGAGTTCGCTCACGGGTGGGGCGCGGCACACCGGAAGCTAGTCATGCAGCGTGATATCTCTGCTTCACTCAAGTTAATTTGTAAGGCTGCTGGCATTTGGCTTCAATTGCTCTTACATGAGCACATCTGACGCTTATTTTTACCAAGCTACTGACGTCTCGAAAAGACTTAGTATTTTTGGGGATTATTGTTGGTGCATTTGCTATTTTAGTGCTCGTGTTTGTCGTTTGATCTGCAATTGATCCTGGAATTAATTCAGTTGCTAGTTACTTGTTTGATGAACTGTATAAGTAGATAGTCAATCGATCCGCTCTTATGGCCGATATATCTGGCCTGGATCTGGTGAAGCGGCGAATGAATCAATTGCAGCAGTCCGACTCTACTATTTCTACTTTATGAATACTGCGGCTTTGTTACACGTGCTTTAAGCAATTTGAATAACTCTCGCCGTGCCTTTCGGTACGCAATAGGCTTTGAGTATCTGCTGAGGGCTCGTCGATGGGAAACGGAAAATATGTTCGCCAGTGGCTTGCTTGTAGTCTAGCCGCTGTTTTTTTTGCGGTGGCAGCGATCGCTTGTTCTCCCCAATCATCCCAAGGCCCTTCTGACGTTCAGCCGACCACCGAATCTAGACCGTCGGCACCGCTTCCCCCCTCTTTGGCAGAGGTTGAGCCCGTTCCCAACCCGACGTTGCCGGACTGGATCGATAGCATCGACCCAAGAGGTTCGGTAGAGCCACTGTCACAAATTCGCATTCGGTTTCAAAACCCGCTGATTCCTTTAGAACGCCTGGATACGCCCGCCCAGCAGGAACTGCTCGATAAGTTTCAAATAGAACCAGAGTTGCCGGGGACGTTTCGCTTCCTAACCCCACGCATGGTCGGATTTCAGGCCGATCGCGCCTTACCCAAGTCCACTCGCGTTCGCGTCACTTTGAACGCTGGATTGGAGGATTTATCCGGTAATGCACTGCAAGAGGATCTAGCCTGGAGCTTTGAAACCGAGGACATTTCCCTCAATTTACCGGTCTACTCCGAATCCTCTCCGCTACAACTGGACTCCACCTTTTCCGTGGGGTCCAATGTCGAACTTGACATCGAGTCTTTGCAAGATCTGTTGACCCTTACCTCGGAAGCAGAGGAAGCAATTCCAGTCGACATTACACCTGCAGAGCAACGCACGCTCTTCGAGGAGGCGGCCAGATTCGATGCCTCCCAACAGCGCTGGCAGTACACCATTACGCCAAAAACGTCTCTCAGCGTAGGAATGAAATACCAGATTGCTGTCAGTCCCGGCCTGCTACCGGCATACGGTAATTTGCCCAGTCTCCAATCATTCGAAGCTGTCGTTACAACGTTCCAACCCTTCCGTTTTCAGGAGCTGAAATTACAGGGTCGCCCCAGCTATGGCGGAGCTTTTGGCCGGTTCGTTAACGGTAGCCCCAGACTCGATTTCAACAACCGTGTCGATCCCGAATCAGCGATCGCCCACATTCATCTATCGCCCGCCCCTGTTGTCGATGAGGACAGTAGCGCCCAGCTCATTAGCCCCAGTTGGAACTCGGTGGAAATCAATCCGTGGTTACTGGAGCCCAACACTGACTACACGATCGCGATTGATGCCGAACTAACCGATATCTACGGCCAAGCGCTAGGAGAGTCAACTTCCGAGGTCTATTCCAGCGAAGATATCGCCTCTGGTATTTGGGTGGCAGAGGGGCTAAATGTGTTTCCGGCTGGCCAAGGGGTAAATCTCAATATCGCCAGCGTCAACTTACCGGAAGGCGCTTACCGCGCCCAATATCGCGTTGTTGACCCCAAAGATTTGGCTTATACCACCGACGCTAGCTGGTGGAGCGATCGCAATAATCTTCTCAGCGAACCCGAGAGCTGGCCGGATGTCAGTCTGGACACCGTTCCTCCGAACGAGTTGGTGCAAACACCCGTCCCCATTCAAGACCAATTGGGTGGCCCCACCGGAATGTTGGCCTATGGGGTAGGGGCCGATGCCCTCAAGTTTGTGGATAACCAGGGGCAGCAGCAAACCTGGAAACCCGCTTACTCGGGGCTGGTGCAGCTCACCAATCTCGGGGTGTTTGCCCAAGTGTTTCCGGAATCCGCCGTCGTGCGCGCCCATCATCTCTCCGATGGTTCTCCGGCTGCGGTGGAGATCGAAGTTTACGAGCAACAGATCAACAAGCGGCCTGCCGATCGCACTCCCAAATCCGCGCTGACTCCCTGTGCCACGGGGAATGCGGATGACAACGGCATTGCCACGCTCACCGCAGTGGATTTATCCGCCTGTATGGCTGGTGAAGACACGTTTGCCCAACCTCCCGAATTGCTGGTGGTGGTGCGTGAAGGGGATGACTGGGCATTTGCACGATTGTGGCAGTACAGCGGCGCATGGGGCTACGGCTTTTGGAGTGGCTGGGAAGGAGGCGACCCCACCAGCCGCGGCACGGTGTTTAGTGATCGCCAGTTGTATCAGCCTGGAGAAGAGGCTGAGTTTACGGCAGTAGCCTATTCATTGGTGAAGGGAGAGCTGAAGCGTGAAGCCAACACGTCGTTCGACGTAGTGCTGCGATCGCCGGATGGCGAGGAAGACGCAATGGGTAGTTTTACTACCAATGACTACGGTACCGTCTCGATTCCCTATACGTTCGATGACAAGCAGCCGCTGGGATATTACTCCATTGAAGCCAGTAGTGATAATGCCACTGGTGAGGATGGGGTCACCCTGTTCGGAGAGTTTCGGGTGGCGGAATTCAAACCGCCGAATTTCAAGGCAGAGCTACAACTGGATACCGATATTGCCCTGCCAAATGACACAGTGGCTGCGTCCCTACAAAGCAATTACCTGTTTGGCGCTCCTGTGGACAATGGCAAGGTTCGCTATACCGTGACCCGCAGCCGCGAGTTCTTTGTCCCCGACGGCTGGGAAGAGTTTCGCTTTGGTCGTTCCTGGTTCTGGCCGGAGGAAGTACCGACCGTGTCGAGCGAAGTCCTGCAGGTAGATGAAGTCCTAGATGAATCGGGGAGTGGTACTCAAGCTGTGACGGTAGGGGATGACTTGCCCTATCCCATGACATATCGATTTGAAGGGGCCGTGTCGGATGCGTCGAACCTATCCGTCTCTGGGACGCAAACCTTCACCGCTCTACCGAGCGATCGCCTGATTGGTCTCAACAGCGACTTTGTGGCCGAGGCCGAACAGCCATTTGACGTGGAGCTGATTGTTACAGACCCCGAAGGCAATGCCCTAAATAGCGAACGGGTGACTGTAGAGCTACAGAAAATTGACTACAAGACCGTAACCCAGTCGATTGAAGGCAGTGAGGTGGCTCGCAACCAAGCGGAATACACCACGGTGGATACGGTGCAGGTGCGTTCAAAACAGGATGTCATGACAGTCCAACTGACGCCTCCCGAATCGGGTAGCTATCGCATTCGAGCCAACTTTCCAGGGGCATCGGAGGAGACTACTGCCACCGACCTACAGATTTGGGTGTCGGGGGACGAGCCGGTTTGGTGGGGCGATCGCGGCAATCGACTGGAAATACGACTGGACAAAGACACCTACAAGGTGGGCGATACCGCTACCGTTCTAGTGGAATCTCCATATGCCAACGCAGAACTGTCCCTAGCCGTCATTCGCCATAACACGCTATTCACCACGACTGAAGCCGTGGAGGGAGGGGCACCGCAATTACAATTCCAAGTCACCCCCGACATGTTGCCCAATGCCACCGTTCAAGTGTTGTTGGTGCGCCAAGGGGTGCCGCTATCTGAGGTAAAACCCGACAGTTTGGATGCTCTCAGCAAAGTGGGGTTCGCGACGTTCAATGCCGACTTGGGAAACAAATATTTGCAAGTGGATGTCAGCCCGGTAAACGAATCTGTTGGGCCTGGAGACGATCAGACGGTGCGCTTGGCGGTCAGCGATCGCGACGGTCGTCCGACAACGGCTGAAGTGACTGTAATGGTGGTGAACGAGTCTATCTTGCAACTCAATGGCTACCGTCCCCCCAACCTCGTCGATGTCGTTTTTGCCGACCAGCCCATTTCCACCCGCTTTGCCGATAATCGACCCGACATCGAGCTAGAAGCACCGGCAAGCTCCCTATCAAAAGGCTGGGGTTATGGTGGCGGATTGTCTGCAGGAGGGGAAGGGACGCGAGTGCGAACGGATTTCAAGCCGCTGGCCTATTACGGCACGGTGGAAACCGATGAGGGTGGTACCGCTGAAGTTACGTTTACGTTGCCGGACGACCTCACCACCTGGCGAGTGATGGCTGTAGCTTCGGCCAAAAACGAGTTGCAGTTTGGCAATGGCGATGCAACGTTTATTGCCACTCAACCGTTGCTGGCCAACCCGATTCTGCCGCAGTTTGCTCGGTTAGGAGACCGTTTCGATCTGGGGGTTTCGGTGACCAACACCACCGGAGAATCCGGGCAACTGCAAGTGAATAGCCAACTGGGACTCTCCGATCGCACAGGATCCGATAGCGCAGGTGATGAAGCACTTCCCATCCGGTTTGCAGAGGGGGATGGAGATACCTCCATCGCGAATCTGAGCGATTCCATTGACGCAGGGACTGAGGCTTATCGTTTTCGTGTCAACGCCGATCGCGTCGGTACGGCCAGTATCCAGTTTGATACTCAGTTGAATGACTTTGGCGATGCCTTCCAGGTGCCGCTAGAGGTTCAAAATCTCCCTGTCACTGAACAGACCGTAGAAACCGGCACCACGGAGGATCGGGTCGAAATCCCCTTGAGCGTAGATGATGTCGTTCTGCCCAACACTGGTGGATTGGAACTCAACTTAGCCAGCTCTCTGCTCCCTCCGATTGTTAGCGCTATTCCCTCGGCGGCCCTCGGCTCCGATTGGATTCCCTGTTTGGAACCTGCGGCCAGTCGGTTGGAAATTGCCGCCAATATCAAGCGCCTGCAAGACCAGTACGGTCAACAAGCATCTGACTTCGATGG
>JBFRWD010000170.1:0-44740 GCA_051439425.1 Synechococcus sp. | reverse complement strand
CTTGATATTCTTCTCCACGGCCAATCGCCCATCCCGTTGCCCGATAGTCCGCCTCTGCCCACCAACCATCCAAAATGCTGAGGTTCAGCAAGCCATTGGCGGCGGCTTTCATGCCGCTGGTCCCGGATGCCTCTCGCGGACGTAGCGGCGTATTCAGCCAAATGTCTGCCCCTGCCACCATCAGACTGGTGACGAACATGTCGTAATCTTCGATAAAGACGATGCGGTTGTAGACACTCTCATCCCGAGAAAAATGCACGATCTCCCGGATGAGTTCTTTACCCGGAGAGTCTTTGGGGTGGGCTTTGCCCGCAAAGATAATTTGCAGCGGTCGCTCTTTATTGGCCAACAGCTCGATCAGGCGCTCGCGATCTCTGAGCAGTAATGTCGCTCGTTTATAGGTAGCAAACCGGCGAGCAAAGCCAATCGTCAGTGCCTTGGGATCGAGAACTTCTAATGCTCGCGACAGCTCCATCACCGATGCTCCTCGCGCGGCGATCTGATCGTGCAGCCGCTTGCGACTGAACTCCACTAAATTGGCACGACTGCGCTCGTGGGTGCGCCACAGTTCCTCATCGGGAAGAGCGTTGACTTTGTCCCAGAGGGGATCGGAGGGGGTTGCCGATGACCAGCCGGGGCCCAGATAGCGATCGTACAGTTCCTGAACGTCAACCCCCACCCAAGTGCGAGAGTGGATGCCGTTGGTAACGGCGGCGATCGGAACCTCCTCCTGGGGCAAGTCCATCCACAAGTTGCTGAACATCTCTCGCGCTACTTGACCGTGCAGTTGGCTGACGCCATTGACGTAGCTAGCGGTGTTGATGGCTAACACCGCCATGCTGAACGGAGCGTTAAAGTCTCCGGTATTTGCTCGCCCCAAGCCCAGGAATTGCTCTCGCGAAAGACCGAATGTTTTGTAATAGCGCCCCAAGTAGTAGTCAATTTTGTCGGGGGGAAACAGATCGATGCCGGCTGGGACAGGGGTGTGGGTGGTGAAGATTTGGCTGGATTTGGCTACTTGAAATGCGGTGGTGAACGGTAAGCTTTCTTGCTCCATGAGCTGGCTGATGCGTTCTAATCCGAGAAAGGCCGAGTGTCCCTCGTTCATGTGGAAGAGGGTAGGCCGAATTCCCAATGCTTGCAGGGCAAGAACTCCACCGATACCCAGCATGATTTCTTGGTGAATGCGGAGGTCTTTGTCGCCACCGTACAGCTCGTCAGTGATGTCTTGGTCGTACTGGCTGTTGACGTCAATATTGGTATCCAAGAGATAGAGGGGCACCCGTCCCACTTGCGCGCGCCAAATGCGGGCAAATACTGCTCGGTTGGGATAGTCCACCCGAATATGAATCTCCGATCCGTCGGGATGCCGCTCTAGGCTGAGGGGCATGTTGTAGAAGTCGTTGATGGGATAGCGTTCTTGCTGCCAGCCATCCTGGTTGAGATATTGGCGGAAGTAGCCTTTCTGGTACAGCAGTCCAACGCCAACCAGTGGTAATCCCAAATCGCTGGCAGATTTAAGGTGATCTCCAGCCAAAACCCCCAAGCCACCGGAATAGATCGGTAAACAGTCCGCCAGGCCAAACTCAGCTGAAAAGTAGGCGTAGCATTCCCCTTCTACCTTGGTTTCCCCTCGTACCTGGCTATACCAGGTGCCTGCGTCCAAATACGCCTGAAGCTGTTGTTGAGCCCGCTGCATGTGGGCCAAAAAGCCGTCGTCTGAGGCCAATGCGCTCAGTTTCTCTTGAGAGAGATTCCCCAACAGTTGAACGGGGTTGTGCTGACAGTCTTCCCAGAGATGTTCGTCCATGCGCTGGAACAGTCGCTGGGTTTCAACGCTCCAACTGAAATATAGGTTGTGGGCCAGTTGCCTAAGGGGTTCGAGTGGCTGGGGTAAGAAAGGAGCAATTCTGAAGGTGCGCAGCGCTTTCATAACAACCCCTGGGGTGCTAAAGGGCGGGAACTTGTTGAAATCGAATGTCTTCTACATTCTGATTGGCCCCCTTCGCCAGGCTGACTTTTTTCGGTTTGTTTTCCAACTACTAAAGTCAGCCTTTAAGTGTGAGTAGGATTAGCTGAAATTTTGTAGCTATTTTTAGTGTCCCCAGACGAGTGCCCCTCAGAGAAACCCCAATCCCAGGAGTTCCTCAACGAAGGAGAAAACAAGTGGCGTCGATAACTGTGCATTGCAAATGCATTGCGATTGAATTGAACTCTGTATAGTCGCCAATTGTCGATCGCCGACGGACTAAACCAGCTCCACCCGATCGCCCACCCGAATCGTGCCGCCATCGCTGCTATCTAGCAGCCGCGTGTTTGTAGTTAGCCGATAGTAGTGGTTGAACCGATCGGGATTGCCCCACTCAGGGAACATCGCTTTGCGGCGCTCGACAAAATTCTTTTGAAACTTATCGGTCTGCTCCCCTGTAACGGGATCGCGAGTCGGCACCACACATCGAGCGCAGGGGTTAGTACCTGCCAACGTAACGGAATCACCAATCCGAAACGGAACACCGTGATCGCCATTCACACACAAGCGATCCTCCCAAAATACCTCCGCGTCCCTTACCTCCAGATTCACTCGCAAGCGCCGTTGTAGCTGAGTAGCATCGAGCCCGTCAAACCATCCAGCAATCGTCGCCAGCGTTTCGGTTGCAACAACCGTTGGTCCTGGATAATTCGTGTCGTCAGGAAATCCTGCCCCCTGGTTCTGCTTCACCCAAACCCGATGGCCAAAGAACTCGCTCAGCCATGCCTCTAGCAAAGAGCGATCGCCATCCATCCCAAAGTCCAACCATTCCGAAGTGCCCTCTTCTTGTAAAGACACTCGTCGCGCAGCCAGATCGAACTGCGCCCTTAGCTGATGAATTCGGGCCGTGCGTTTGGCATTTACGTAACGACCGAGGCGATCGAACAGAGCAAACTCGCGATCGCCCTTCAACGCTCCACTCGGTAATACTTCAGCTTCAGACAACAAAACCCCATCAAATGACTTGATGGGGTAAATCCAAATGCGATCGAGAACCGGCATTAGGCAAGAACCTTACGCAATACTCCTTGCACTAACGTAACGGACAGCACCACAAAGAGCGACAGCGCTCCCAGGGAGCTTAACAACGACAGGTCCCCCCAAGGAGCATGTAGCACGATGTCAGACCAAGCCCAATCGGCATGGGTGTAAAGATGGCGAATCGGTTCGATCGCGTGGGTTAGTGGATTAAGGCTAGCCACCCACTTCAGCCACGTGGGCATAAAAGAGAGAGGAGCCAACGCAGTACTGGAGAAAATTAATGGCAGGTTGATCAGGAAAATTACAGCCAACAGCTCAACGTGACCGGGCATGGCAAACGCCAACCCCAAACTAAGAGCAGTGAATCCGAGCACTAGCAGCGAAACAATCGCAATCACCAACCCCAAACCAACAGGGTCGGGAATACCGGCGCCCAACACATAACTGGCGCCAACAATCACCGCAGTTTGCACCAAAGCCAGACTCACAATGTAAAACGCCGAAGCCAGCACGATCGAGAATCGCGAGGCCAGCGGAGCCACTAGCAAGCGATTGAGAAAGCCAAACTCGCGATCGAATAACACAGGTAACCCCGCGTTCAGCGCACCGCCGTATGCGGTAAACACAATCACCCCAGCTCCCAAGAACTGAACGTAGCTTTGGGTATCGCCAAAAATTCCCTGGGGAGCATTTTGGAACAGCGAACCAAACAGCAACAGCCACAGCAACGGCTGAACGATCCCTACCGCAAACGAGGTTGGGCGACGCTTGAGCTGGATGAATAGGCGACGGGTGAGAGCAGCGGTTTCTTGCCAGAATTCGGGAGACAGAAGACCGGGTAATTGAGAATCAACTTCACCCGCGTAGTCTGCTTGCAGATTGGGGGAGGTAGCTTCAGTCATGCAAAAGAGGCCATGTGAAACGACAAAAAAGGACTATGGATGGGGAACTGAGCGCTTACTTCTTCTTTCTGCCGCCAGCATCGGCTTCAGCCGCCGCAAGTTCGGCATCTCTCAGGGTTTTACCCGTAGCCGCCAAATAGACATCGTCCAGACTGGGGCGGGAATACGCTAGCCCGAATACAGGTAACCCAGCACGGTCTAACTGCTGACGCACTTCAGTACTGGCGTCCGCTTCATTTATGTTAACGACTAGGTTAAGGGCATTGCCCTGAGCGGCGTTAATCACAATGTTCTGAACAAAGGCCAAACCGGTGAGGACATCAAGAGCTTGTTCTGCTTCCGATCGCGGCGTGAATTCCTTGAGCCGCAAGGTGAGGCGATCGCCTCCCACTTGGTCTTTCAATTCAGAGGGAGTGCCCGTGGCGATGACTCGACCGGCATCGATGATGGCAACCGAATCCGCCAGCGCGTCGATCTCCTCCAGATAATGACTGGTCATCAACACAGTGATGCCGCGCTCCTTAATCTCTCTAAGGAACTCCCAAATCGCCACGCGGCTTTCAATATCCAGACCAACAGTTGGCTCGTCTAGAACTAATACTTTGGGTTCGTGCAGCAACCCTGCCGCCAAATCTAGCCGCTTCTTCAATCCACCGGAATAGGTTCCTGACTGGTCATCAGCCCTAGCTTCCAAATCCAGTAATTTGAGTACGGTGTCGATGCGAGCGGTCGCCTGAGCTCTTTTCATATGGTAGAGATCGGCCTGCAACTGCAGTAGCTCCCGCCCAGTCAAGACCTTATCAAGTGCCACTTCTTGGGCAACGTATCCCAACAGTTTGCGCACCGCACGCGGATTCTCTATCGCCGAAACTCCACATACGCGCAGGTCACCAGCATCAGGACGCAACAGGGTGCACAGACATCTAAGTGTCGTTGTCTTCCCCGCCCCATTCGGCCCCAACAGCCCTAAAATCTGTCCGCTTTCCACCTGCAGCGACACATCCTTCACTGCTTCAAAGTCGCCGTAGCGCTTTCGCAATCCCTGAATGGAAACAGCTATTGTCACGATCCCTTCATCCTGTTAAGCAGGCTCTTAACGTTATTTAACACCTTCCTTGCAGGCAACCGAGCGATCGCCCCTAATCTTTTCAGACTTCCTAGAGGAATTTGGCAGGTGAGAGTCTCTAGACCTAGAGAGGAAAAAGCAATCGTCTGTTCCACAAGCCATCCCCAAAGAACGGTGCTGCAGCGGTGGAGCACCGTAAGATTGCTCGCCCGTTACAAGCTCTATTCACCTTGGAGCTTAACGGTGCCGGACTGACAATTATGGGCTACACTGCACTGCAGGTGAGGAGTGAACGACAAAAAGCGGGTGGAAGACGCAACGCGGAAAGTCTTCTGCTCGCTTTCTGTCATTGAAGAAGTATTTTCGATCTAGTTTCTGCTCCTTGCGCTCAGTTTGGCGCGTCCAGAGATCTACTATCTGCCAATCGCTTCAAGCCTTTTTGCTCAACGTTGAATCCAAAGTCTTGTAGCTTACTCATGTCTTGACGGTAGATCCCCGTCAGCGCATCTCGACTCTGGCGGATGGATGCCAGCAATTCTTTGATATGGCGATTGCGTTCTTCGTACGTTTTCGTATGCAAAATCTAACTGTTCTCGTAAGACTTCTGCCCGCTCTTGCGCGTCAACAGCTAACTGGATTGCTGCGAGATTATCGGCCCAGTTTAGTCAAGCTAGCGGTGAGGCCGATCGCGATTGGGGGTCTTTCGATTGAACGATTGCTGCCTCAACACAAATCTGCTTCTTAAAAAGTGTGCTGCCATGACTGGCAGCAACACGCGTCTAGCAACTATGCGGACTTCTACAGGAGACTTGCAAAACTATCGCGGAAGGCGATCGTTCAGCCAAGTGGAATGGTCTTGCTGGCCATAGCGTACCCAGGCCAACCTCTATATCCTGCCGAGTTAAGTAATATTGCGGTTGTCTTTGTCATTCTTGATAATTGCTGTCGTCTGATGTCTTCTCGGTTGTTTCGGCGCGAACATCGTTACGGTCTAGCATTGCGGGGCGAATAGCGTACAGGAGATAGCCAGCGGTCGCTTCAACGACATGGTCATGATTGAGAATGTTAATGGATGTCCTGAAAATCTGGATCGTTAGCAATTTCGTCGCAGTTAGCTTTAGTCCTGACAGTGGTGTCAACAATCTAAAAGGCGCTGTCGTTCGGTTTTAACGCCACCCATACATCACCAGCAGCAATCTCGCTCTCGATCTCCATTTTCGTGCTGCAGGTACAGTGGTCTTACTCTGCTCGCCAAACCCTCTGCTCGTCCAGCTCTAGGTTGTATGGCAATTGGTTACTTCGCGAGCGAAACAGTTATCCTCCCCCAAGACATATCGTGAACGCTCCCCAACCTCTTGTCGGACAATCTGCTGCTGCGTTGACTGATTGGGTCGTAGCCCAAGGGCAGGCCAAGTTTCGCGGCAAGCAATTGCACCAATGGATTTATCAGAAGGGAGTGCGATCGCTCTCGGAAATCACGGTGTTTTCCAAAGCATGGCGGGAGCAGGTGCAAGACTATCCGGTGGGGCGAGCCGATATCACCTATCGTTCGGAAGCAAGAGATGGCACCGTCAAGTTTTTGATGGGACTGCAGGATGGGGAAACCATCGAAACGGTGGGGATTCCCACCAGCGATCGCCTGACCGTCTGCGTGTCATCCCAAGTGGGCTGCGCGATGGCTTGTGATTTTTGCGCAACGGGTAAGGGTGGCTTGAAACGAAACCTAGCCGTTCACGAGATTGTCGATCAGGTGCTGACGGTGCAGGAAGACATGGAGCGCCGTGTCAGCAACATCGTGTTTATGGGCATGGGAGAACCCCTACAAAATCTGCCCAATGTGTTGGAGTCACTGCGGTGTTTCAACGAAGATATCGGCATCGGTCAGCGACATATGACAGTCTCAACCGTTGGCATTCCCAACCAAATTCGCCGCTTTGCCAAGCACAAGCTGCAGGTAACGCTCGCTGTTAGTTTGCACGCCCCCAACCAAGAGCTGCGCCACCAACTCATCCCTTCTGCGGACAAATACCCAATTCACGATCTGATCGATGATTGCCGTCATTACGTCGATATCACCGGGCGACGGGTGAGTTTTGAATACATCCTTCTCGGCGGGGTCAACGACCATCTGATTCACGCCGACCAGCTTGCGGACTTGGTGGGTGGTTTTCAGTCTCACGTCAATTTATTACTCTACAATCCGATTTCCGATGCCGATTATCAGCGACCGGAGAGCGATCTCGTCGAGCGATTTATCGATCGCCTCAAGCAGCGGCGGGTGGCTGCCAGCGTGCGCCGATCTCGCGGATTGGATGCGGATGCGGCCTGCGGTCAACTGCGTCGCCGCAAGTTAGAGATGGCACAAGCTTGAGATGACACCTGAAAATAGTAGAGGGAAAAACGCATATGGCCTTTGTGACTCCTCCACTGTTGCAGGCGGGGGATCGGGTGTGTGTGGTGCTACCCAGCGGCTCGGGGTCGCCGCAGTCATTGCAAACTGGCATCGAGATTTGGCGGAGTTGGGGGTACGAGGTGGTGCCAATGCTGCCTCAGGAAGCAGCCCCATTGAACTATTTAGCGGGGAGCGATCTCGAACGCTTGGCTTGTCTACAAACAGCATTCGACGATCCCGATTGTCGAGCCATTCTCTGCGGACGCGGCGGATACGGTGCCACACGGCTGCTGCCACAGCTGGATTGGCGGGGTTTTATGGACTCTCCCAAATGGATTGTGGGGTTTTCAGACATCACTGCATTGTTGTGGGCGGCGGCATCTCGTGGGATTGTCAGCGTACACGGGCCAATTGTGACGCATATGTCGCTAGAGTCTGCCGAGTCTCGCGATCGCCTGCATCGATATCTGACTAAGGGCACTATGCCGTCAATATCTGGCCAAGCGTGGTCTGCAGGGCATGCGACAGGGGTGCTGATGCCTGCCAATTTAACAGTAGCTACTGCTTTGCTGGGCACCTCGGACTGGCCGGTGGGCGAGCGCCCAACGGTGCTGGCGCTCGAAGACATCAACGAACAGAACTATCGGATTGACCGCATGTTGACACAATGGCGAGGTTCGGGGGCATTGAAATCGGTGGTCGGTGTTGCTCTGGGTCGCTTTTGTTGGGAGGATACTTGGTCGGAGGACAGTCCATATTCGGCGGAGATAACCCTTCGCGATCGCCTGCTTGATTTAGGAATCCCGATTGTGGCGGGGCTGGAGTTCGGACATGGGGACGGGGATAATCTGGCGTTGCCTGTGGGAGTAATAGCAGAGCTGGATGGCGATCGTGGGACTCTTAGCCTATATATTGCTTGATGCAAACAAGCCCTACTTGTACCGCAGAGCAACCCCATAACGCACTATCAATAGTGAAACAGACCTAAACTCTCCCCTTCGAAAAGAGGCCGATTCATCAAACCTGCGATAGTACTGACTTGATAAACGCTTGAGCAATCGATGACCAAGCCTTCGTCTCGAACCATTAGCAGCATCCCAAGAGCCGAACCACTATTCTCCATCCATTGCCTATGACAGCATTTAACCTGGAGACAGCCCTCAGACTGGCTAATCAGTTGGTCCATACCACCGCCAATCGGTATCTCACCGACATTGAGACGGTTGTATTCGAAGGTTCTTGGGAGCGTAGCGATTACGACACCATTGCCGCAAAAGCCCAATATTCAACCGGATATATCAGTCAAGATGTAGCTCCCAAACTCTGGAAGATTTTGTCTGAGTCTTTGGGAGAAAAAGTCCGCAAGACAAATTTCAAAGAAGCTCTCAAGCGATATTTCGAAGAGCAGTCTGAAGCGCTAGTTGCACAACCCCAGAATCCAGAACCGGACTCCAGTGCCAATAGTGCATCGCATAATGAAGCATCGAGTCCTATTTTGAAGTCCTCGCAATATCCTAGCGGCGCCATTTCCCTCGGTTCGAATTTTTATATCGAACGCACGGAGATTGAGACCAAAATCGAGCAGGAATTAACTCAATCGGGAGCACTAGTGCGCTTAAAAGCCCCCCAGGAAATGGGAAAAACGTCAATTATTTTGAGGGTCTTAGATACTCTCAAACAGAAAGGCTTTACTAGCGTCTACATTAATTTCGAGCAGGCGGATAGCGATATCTTGACCCACCTCGATCGCCTGTTGCGGTGGATGCTGGTCAATATCGCATTCCAACTACAGCTCAAGTCAAATCTCGACAATTATTGGGATGCAGAAATGGGGTGCAAACTGAGCAGCACCTTATGCTTGCAGACAATTTTGGATACTGTCGAGCGGCCAGTAATCTTAGTGATCAATCAGGTTAATCAAATCTTTGAATATCCTAATATTGCTCAGGATTTCCTACCGTTAATTCGCTCGTGGTACGAGGAGTCAAAGAGAATTCCCGTTTGGCAAAAATTGCGCATTGTGATGGTGCATTCCACCGATGTGTACGTGCAGTTGAACTACCACCAATCTCCTTTTAATGTTGGCCTGCCTGTCCAAGTAACACCATTCACGGATCGAGACATCCAACAGTTAGCGCAACGCTACCAAGTCGCACTGTCGGAGACCGATATCAACCAACTGAGTACGGTGCTGGGAGGACAGCCTGCATTGGTACATGTGGCCATCTATCACCTGAGTAGAGGAAGCACCGACCTGTCAGAATTGCTATCAACGGCAGCCACCCACAGCGGCATTTACAGCCACCACCTACAGCGACAGTGGGAGACACTGAGCGATCGACCGGAGCTTCTTAATGCTGTGCGGTTAATTTTGAATGCCACAGAATCCGCGAACTTAGAGCCCCATGTTTTGCACCGTTTGAATAGTTTGGGGTTACTCGACACAATAACTGGTCAATTAGGATTCAGCTGTGGCTTATACAGAGTGTATTTTCAGTCTCGACTTGCCAATAACAGGGATTAATATAGTGAGATAGCCAATCTGATTTTGAGAGTTTCCTGGCATTTTTCTCTGCAAACAAAGGCATTTTGCGATCTACTACCCTTCAAACCTTACAGCGGATTGCGATAACAGTTTTTCTAGGGCAATCGCTTGGCAGCATGGAGGGTTGCTATCAATTAGCAACGAATTTGGAATCAGTCTGACAGGGTTTCTTCGTTCCTCATAGTTGTTTTGAGAAAGAGAGATTTCATTTGCATCAACCATTCAGAGATAGTAAGTTATCTTTAGGCTTCACTTGAAATAAATTTTAGATTTATTTTGGCTCTCATCTCAATTGTGATTCTTAGCATTTTGGATGTCACTTGGAACCGAGCCATTGGCAGTAATACTCCCTTCTCATAAACTCTCTATTGCTCTGAAGCTAAGATTGGCGGGGATAATATCCTTCGGAATGACCGGTATGCTTGGCCTCTCTGGAAGCACCGGCTCTGCTGTTGCAAGCTCGCCAGCTTTCCACACGAATACGAATAGTTGTCGCACTTATATTGCACAGTTAACGCTGCCAGAATCACCACCATCCTCTGACAGCAGTGATGAAGAGGAGCCACTATCCGATACATCTGCGGAAGAGGGTTGGGATGATGCTCCTGTCGCTCCAGCAACAATCGTCGTTGAAAGGTTTGAGTTTGAAGGGAATACGGCGTTTAGCAATCGCCAACTAGCCTCCACTCTTGAACGTTATGTCGGTAAACCGCTAACTTTTGTGGAGTTGTTGGAAGTTGAAACGGTTATTGAAGAGGTGTATTCGCAGGACGGTTTTATCAGTTCTGGAGCAGTTATTGAGGCCAACCAAGCACTATCTCCCACGAATGCAGTCGTGACAGTCAGCGTAATTGAAGGGGAGCTGGAAGCGATCGAGATATCGGGAACTCGTCGATTGAGGGACTCTTACCTGCGAAGCCGTTTGGAAGTAGCAACAGCGGGTGCCCTCAATCAACAGAAAATTTTAGAAGCCCTGCAGCTGCTACAACTTGACCCTCTGATCGATTCGGTTTCTGCTGATTTGTCGGCGGGCACTCGGGCTAACTCAGGCGTTTTGGCGATTGTAGTAGAGGAAGCAAATCCATTTCGCTTAGAAATTTTTACGAACAACGGACGGGTGCCTTCAGTCGGAACCATTCGCAGAGGGATTACCCTCGGGCACCGTAACCTGTTGGGATTTGGCGATGAACTGATGGGGACGTATACCAATACTGATGGCAGCAATGCTGGGGACTTCTCGTACAGCATTCCATTCAATGGACGGGATGGAACGTTTGAATTGTCGGGAGGTCTTAACGATACAGAAGTTGTAGAAGACCCCTTCGATCGTATCGATTTAACTGGAGAGTCTTTTTATTGGAGTGCGGGGTTTCGACAGCCGATCGTGCGTAACCCCAATCGAGAAGTGGCTGTTGGCTTGGCAGTGACGGGGCAGTCCAGTCAAACCAAAATATTTGGTCAAGGAGTGCGGTTGTCTGAGGGGGCAGATCGTGATGGCCGCGTCCGGATAACAGCGTTGCGACTTTCACAAGATTGGACGGAGCGGAGCGTCAACGATGTGTTTGCAGCCCGTTCTCAAGTCAGTGTCGGTTTGGATGCATTTGGTGCGACCGACAATTCTAGTTATCCGGACAGTAGCTTTGTTACTTGGCAAGGTCAAGTGCAATACGTCCGTAGATTCCCCGCCGACATTTTGTTTTCAACACGTTCCAATCTTCAGTTGGCCGATCGCCCGCTACTGATCCAGGAGCAGTTCAACTTAGGTGGATTAAATAGCGTTCGCGGATATCGTCAGGATTCCCTCCTGACAGATAGCGGCTGGTTTATTTCCGCCGAAACAGCATTTCCTATCTTCAGAATTTCGTCAGTGGATGGAGTGTTTAAACTGATTCCGTTCATTGACTATGGCGTTGGCTGGAATGTCGGGAACAGGGGCGATCCTGATGATTCAGATTTATTAGGAGTTGGCATTGGAGCGCAATGGCAAATGAGTGATGAATTTAATGCTCGACTAGATTGGGGGGTCCCTTTGATAGATAGGCCAAATCGAGAGAGAACCTTACAAGAGAGTGGCCTGCTCTTTCAAATCACTTATTCACCATTTTAGCCATGTAGATACATACGATTTAAGTTCATCTACAAAAAACTTGCTTATTGCAAGAACCAAAAGATAATTCAAAACTTAAAGCAATGCTTTTCAAGACATCATGATTTGCTTGCAAGAATAAGCTGTATTAATGATGACTAATTTCTATAATTTTAAACCTAATATAATCAATCTATCAAGCTGATCTTTAAGATATTATTAGATCTTGACTATGTTTAGCAACGTTGACTTAAAGTCTTCAGAAAAGAGGAGAGGAAACTTATGAGTTTAGGACTTCAGTCAAAGTTGAGAAACATTTTCATGAGCTTGATGTGCACGCTATCCATCACGTTGATACTGTTTTCTTCAGTTACATTACCGGCAAATGCACTCAGCCCAATTGTGCCAGCAGTCCTTATTAAGGAAAAGAAAAATTGCGATGGGATTTATATAAAATCGAATGGAACATTAGGTACTTTTAGATCTAAATGGAAAGTATGGGGAGCAACGAATGCGGTGGGATGTTACAAAGGTGATAGTTCTCAGGTAAACCCAAAAAACGAGCAAGTTAATGTAGTTCAATGCTATATCAAAAAAAGTGTGGGTGGAAACTGCTTTCCTGGAACGGTAAACATACCAGGGTCAGGTCCCAAACAATGCATACAGAGTAGTACGAACTCAACATCTTGTCCTTAAGGTTGATCGATCAAAAAAGGGTCGCCCATTCCCTGTCAGCTTGCTGCGGGGACAAGCGGCCTGTCGGCCCTTGGGGCGGCAATAAGATTGCATATATAGAGCTAAAGCATAGTAATCATTCGGTCGCATGTATCCTAGGAATATTTTGAGTTAGGTTCATAAAGATATGAATAGACCTCTCATTTCAGCTATATCATTTTTAGGGATTCTACTGGCATTTATTCAGTCAGACTCGAAAGTTAACGCGCAAAGATTGATCCGCGATGGCTCAACCTCAACTAACATTGTTGATGATATCTTTGAAGGAAGAGATATTAAACGTATTATTGGTGGTGAGCAACGAGGAGAGCTACTCTTCCATAGCTTCGAGGAATTTAATGTTGATACTTCCAGCGATGTTTTCTTTGATGCGTTAAATTCATCAACCGGCGAAGAGATCGCTTCAATTTTTTCAAGAGTTACTGGCAACAATCCATCGGATATTTATGGTAGATTGGGTGTCATTGGAAATGCCGACCTATTTTTTGTTAACCCAAATGGAATATTTTTCAATTCAAATACAAGCCTGCAATTGAATGGCTCTTTTGTTGCCTCAACAGCAGAAAGTATCGTTTTTGATGAAGATTTTGCTTTTAGTGCCGAACAAGCTAATACTATTCCTCTAGAGCTGGTTGTCAATGTTCCAACTTCTTTGTTATTTCGAGAACCTGCTTCAATTTTTTCAGATGGAGCTAGCTTTCAAGTAAGTAGCGGCAACGAGATCGCTCTTATAGGTGGTGACATATCATTAATTAATACCATAATATCTTCGCAGGGTAGTTTTGTTACTATTGGAGCTGTGGGTGATAATGGTTCAGCTAATATCAAATTTTCGTCAAATCGCTTTTCTGTCGACTATGAAAACATTGACCATTATGGTTCGACTATTTTAGAACAAACTTCGATCATTACACCTCCTCCTCCTTTATCTTCAATCTCAAGTGGAGATGTAACCTTGTTTGGAGACCCTCTATCTCTAGGTTTGGGCACAGCGATCTTTTCTACAAAAAGTCCTTTTGACCCAGGAAATAGTGGGAATATTACACTCTACTCTCCCGGTTTGATTGAACTTACTGAAGTGGTAGCTATCAGTTCTACAACTGTTGGACGGGGTAACGCAGGTGACATTTTGTTTAAGTCAAGCGAGCTTACTATTGGTCCTGAAACCAGTATTCGAGCAGGGACACTTTCTAATGCAGATGGAGGGGATATTAAAATTAATAGCGATGTTATAGATGTTGATGCTGAGAGTGGATTTATCACATTAGGGGTCTCAACACTAGGTCTTGGTATGGCGGGGAATATCAGTATTAAATCGAACACACTTTCTTTGCGGAATGGGGTTCAGATTCTCAGCGAAACCTTTGAAGATGGCGCTGGTGGAGATATTGATATCACAGCTAACAACTCGATAGACATCAGTGCTCAAGGGCTTCTTTCTAACGGAGAAATATTTCCGTCAGGTCTTAGTAGCCGAAGCTTTGGGGCAGGTAATGCAGGAAATATAAATATCAATGCTGGAAATTTCTCCTTACGCGATGGAGCCTTTATTTCTACCTCTGCGGAAGGAACCGGTGATGCTGGAAATATTTTGGTTATCACCGCTGAAGATTTAAAGTTCGACAATAACGCTCTCATCGACTCTCAAACATCTGCAGAAACAATTGGAGATAGAGGTAACATTAACCTATTCCTTAGAGATTTAATCCTAAGGAGAGGCAGTCGCATTTCTACAGATGCATCGGGACAAGACCCTGGCGGCAATATTCGAATTGATGTTGATAATCTAGTTGCCTTAGAGAACAGTGACATCACTGCAAACGCCATTAATAACTTCGGGGGTACGATCACAATTAATGCTGAAGGTATTTTGGGTACCGAATTTCGAGATCGTCTTACTCCAGAAAGCGACATCACAGCAAGTTCTGCCCTCGGGCCTCAATTCAGTGGCCTCGTAAAACTCAACACTCCCGACCTCGACCCCAGCAATAACTTAGAATCGCTACCTGACACAGTTGTAGATATCGACAGTCTTGTCTCTGCCAGCCCCTGTCCAGAGGGATTTGAGAGTGAATTTGTTGTCGAAGGAAGTGGGGGAATTCCTTCTAGCCCTGGAAATACTCTTTCTCCAGAGGGGCTGATACCAACCGATTTAGCCGAACCTGTGGACATACCAGATCGAGATTCTGAAAGCTCATTCCCCTCTGACAGCTTTGAGGGCGAATCTATAGCTCAAGCAGCTGGAGTTACACCTGCTTGGGGATGGGTCTGGAATGACAAGGGTGAAGTGCTTTTAACTGCTCACGATCCGGCTGAGATAGCCTCTCAGCGACTTCCCAGCCATAGCGGTTTGTGTTCGGGCCACTAGTCAGGCTCGTAAGCTGCCAGACACGTGCATATGCGTCTGAGCTTAAGAGATAAGAAGTATATAACTGCAGTTCTAGTCAACTAATTAGATTGAGAGAGCAAGACAACTTTCTGCGCCCCCCACCCAATGTCCATGTGAGCTAGCGGGAGCAGCATTTCAATGACTACCGCCAGACAATGGAGGAAGATAAGGCAATGGAAACGTATCATTGCCACGATCGCTTCTGTTCTGGTCTTCAGCATTGCTGTACTAACCGTATTCTCTGTTCACAGCAACCAACCTGTTAACGCCCAGTCCGATGTGGGTCAGTTGGTTGAAACCGCTCAAGAACTCTATACATCCGAGCGCTTTTCTGAGGCTCTACCAATATGGGAGCAAGCTGCCAATTCTTTTGAGGAGCAAGGCGATCACCTCAATCAGGCTATGGCCCTAACCAATCTTTCCCTCAGTGCGCAACAGTTAGGCCGCTGGTCGGACGCTAGTGACTCCGTTCAAACGAGCATCAGTATCCTCCGCCGTTACGACGCAAATCCAGATCAACAGCGGGTACTGGCCAATGCACTAGACACTCAAGCTCAACTGAAGTTCTCTACCGGACAATCTAGAGATGCGTTGGTTCTATGGCAAGAGACTGAATCAATCTATCGACAATTAGGAATTACCGATCGCACAGCTTCCAGCCAAATCAACCAAGCCCGCGCCCGACAAACTCTGGGTTTGTACTCCAGTGCTTGTACCAACTTGCTGGAGGTGTTGGGAGAAGATAGCGATCGCTGCCAGCTTCCCAATCCTGAAACACTTTTTTCTGCCGAATCCTCCAGTGCCGAACTACCCTCATCCTTAAGACTGCAAGCCTTACTCAATCTAGGAACGATGCTGCGCGTCACGGGGCAACTGCGATCGTCCTACGACCTATTGATTGCGATAGGGCCGCTGCTGGAACCATCTGAGTCCACACTATTGGGTGGCCAATGGGCGATCGCGCTCGGCAACACAGCCCAAGCCTTAGGAATCCGCCAATCGAACCAATCTACACCCCGTTCAGAGCAACCAGAGGCTGTTCCCCCATCCCCCACAAGTTGCACAGAGCCTCTCGAAACAACTGACCCTGCCGCTTTTTTTCGCCAAGCCAACCAATGCTTTCAGCAGGCCGCTAGCTCCCCTTCTGACCTCGAAACATTACAAGCTCGCTTGAACCAAGCAGCCCTGGCCGCCCGTACCGATGGGGTAACAACTCTCTCTCTTCCTCCGTTGGAGCCGTTGCAAACCCGTATCGAAGATCTGCCGAACAGCAGCGCTACCATCACAGCTCGCCTCAATCTCATCCAAACCGGGATGTGTCTCCAATCGAGAGGAACAGACGGAGTCCAATCCCCCCTGCTACAAGACTGCCAGCCATACACTCCCCCTTCTGAGCCCAATTCAGAGGCAGATCGTCAATCGCAGCCAAGCTGGAGCCAGTTGCAACGCTACGCAGAGATCGCTCGCGATCGCGCCGAAGAATTGGGAGATGGTGTCTCTGAGTCCTTCGCTCTCGGTTATATGGGTGCGATCGCCCTGCAAATGGGTGACGAGTCTAGAGCCAATCAGTTCACCACTCAAGCTCTGCAAAAAATTACAGCCTTTGATGTTCCTAGCGCCGCCTATCTTTGGCAGTGGCAACTAGGACGTATTTACCGGCAGACAGAAGAGCGAGAGCGCGCCTTGAATGCCTACCGGCTGGCGGTCAATACGCTGGATGGGCTGAGAACCGATCTAGTGGCTGTCTCACCCGAAATTCAATTCAACTTTCGAGACAGCGTCGAACCCGTCTATCGAGAATACGTTGACTTGCTTTTGCAGCCAGAAAATCCGACCCAAGCAGAGCTTCAGCAAGCCAGATCGGCTATTGAATCTTTGCAGTTGGCAGAGCTGAACGATTACTTTCGCGAAGCCTGCGAAACTCAGCAGGAGCAGGCCATCGATGCGATCGACTCCAAGGCAGCCGTGTTCTACTCGATTCTGCTGCCCGGACGATTGGCTGTTATTTTGTCTGTCGCCAATCAGCCTCTGATGCTCTACTCGACTGACTTCGCTCTCGCCCCCGAGGGGCAGGGAACGGCTTTGGTGGAACAAACCTTCGAACACTTGTTGGGTGAGTTAAACCCAGCTTATTTCAGTCCGACTCCCCTCCAGCCCCATCAGCAACTGTACGACTGGCTCATTCGGCCTGCCGAAACCACGTTGCAAAACAACGACATCGAAACATTGGTGTTTGTTCTGGACGGATATCTACGCGGAATTCCTGTGGCAGCGTTGCACGATGGCGAGCGATATCTAATCGAGAGTTACGCCGTTTCCCTGACGCCCGGATTGCAACTACTGGATGCTGAGGTGTTAGCGCTGGAGAATACCAATGTTCTGGCGGGCGGAATAGCAGAGTCCCGGCAAGGGTTTGCCTCGCTACCGGGGGTCAAACAGGAAGTTGCCAAGATTGCCGAACTTGCCCCCACTGATGCGATCTTGGATGGCGATTTCACGCGAGAGCGGTTTCAGGAGCTAGCAATGACAGCGACCTATCCGCTGGTACATATTGCCTCCCACGCCCAACTGTCATCCCGCTCGGAAGATACGTTTCTGATTACGTGGAACGATCGCATTAACGTCAAAGATCTGGATGCGCTGTTACTCAGTCGGCGCGATCGTCCGATCGAGCTATTGGTGCTCAGTGCCTGCCAAACAGCAGTGGGAGATAACCGAGCCGCGTTAGGCTTGGCGGGAATGGCGGTGCGGTCGGGGGCACGCAGTACGGTGGCGACACTGTGGGCCGTTCAGGATGCTTCGACTGCAGATGCGATCGGCGAGTTTTACACCGTTCTGAAACAGGGAAACAGCAGCAAAGCAAAAGCTTTGCAGCAGGCCCAGCTTGCTCTGCTTCACTCCTCTCAATACTCCCACCCGTTTTATTGGGCTCCCTTCGTTTTGGTGGGAAATTGGCTGTGATATCTCTGTCCAGAAGGGGCCGATCGAAACAAGTGTAGACGAGATTTAGATAGTTCACTCAGGCATCGATCGCAAGGAATGTATGTGATGCAATTGAATAAATTACGGGGCTTGAAAGCTAGATTACAAGGATTGACCCCCATGCCCCCATCCAGTCTCCCAACTCTATTCGGGCTCGGATTTGGACTAATAGTCATCTCGGTATCCGGACTTCCTGTCAGTGCGCAAATCCAAACGTCAACGCCAGCATCAACACCAATGCCAAGGGAGATGGAAACGGCGCGATCGCAAGAGCAAGAAACCCGCAATGCAAACGAGTTAAACAGCTCAGAACCTGGCGAAGATCGACCATCGCTGGACCGAACAATTCAACTGGGCCTACTCCCCTTTGTCCCTCCTCCAGAAGAACCAGCCCCTCAAAACACATTAGGAGGAGGTCGGCGTAACGCTCAGTGCATGGACTCCTCGGGGCTGCTAACCAGCAGCTCAGCTCTATCCACCGACTCAACTGCCAGTCCGGAACTGGAGATCGCTGCATTAGCGCCCCCCCCGCAAATTATGGGTCTGACCGAACGAGAAAAACCAACCGTATGGCTCTATCAACCCATTGCCTCCGTTCGACGCATTCTGCTCAGCGTGCGCGAGGAAGATAGCCAACAGTTCCACTCGCAAACAACACTCGACATGCCACCCAACAGCCAGTGGGTTGCCCTGCAATTGCCCGATGACGCTCCTCCGCTGGAACCCGACACGAATTACGTGTGGGCAACGATCGCCCTCTGTGGAAACGCCCCCAGTCCTAACGATCCCGCCACCTCAATACGGATTCGTAGAGTAAATTCCCCTTCTAGTCTTGCTAACTGGAACCCTACCCCCACCACGGCACTAGCCAGGGCCGAAGACTATGCCCGTCAAGGCCAGTGGTATGACGCAGTGGATGCGTTCGTTCAGGCCAGCTCGTCTAACAACGCCACGGTTGCTGCAGAAGACGCGAGCAGTGAGAGCTTAGATGAGACCTGGCAATCATTACTCGACTACGCCGAACTCAGCTCGATCTCCTCCCCCTTGCTCGTCCCCAGAAATGAGTAAATTTGGTGGTTGAACGGAATTGAGGTGCTGTTCCACCAGCCTCTGTCGAGCAGGGGGCTCTGACTGGCGCAAATATTCCAACGCAATCCGTCCAACTACTGGATCGCGGGCCTGCATCTCCAGCAACCGAACGAGAGTGCTGCGAAATAGTTGAGACTCTCGCCGCCGCTCTAAGGTTGTGGCCGTAACTCCTGCAGCAATTCCACAGGCAAGCAGGGGAGGGACGCTCGGAATCCACCACCCATACCCAAACACCCACATGCATCCTGCGACTAATAGCGCTTCGGCTATCAGCACGGCAATTGTGAGTCGCAGCAGCGATCGCACCGTTTGGGCAAGGGCACTGCCAACCATCGCCCACAATACAATCCAAACCACCTCTTGATAGGCGGGCCACATGCGAATTAGCGTGCGACCGTCCAGAGCAGCGCTGAGGATTTGGCTGAGCGTATTGGCATGAATAACCACACCGGGAGAAATGTTGGGAAAGCCAAACCAGCGATCGCTGTAGGGGGTGAGGAACCAATCGCTGGCGCTCTGAGCGGTGAGGCCAATCAGCACGACGCGATCGCGCACCAGTTCATCTGGAATATTGCCTTGTACCACCTCCCGCAACGGTATTGTGTCGAAATCATCAGTGCGGCCTCGATAGTTGAGCAACACCTGAAATCCGCCGGCATCCGCTCGGACATACCCCCCATCATTCGGTTCAAACCGTTCGAATATCTGTTGACCAACCCGCAAGCGTCCAGGATCGCCCTCCACCGGAGCCACGCTTATTTCTTCGTCTTGCAAATAGTTCAAGGCCAGACGGACTGCGAAACTCTGCCGAATATCTCCCTCCACTAACTGAACCGATAGCAGCGCCCGCCTGACGGTGCCGTCACTATCCAACACCACATCGGAAAATCCGACCTGCCCCCTCCGCTCTAACTCGGGAGCCGCCGGTAAGCGATCGCCAATCGCTCGCTCGATCCCCACCAATTGCGGGGTGGTGCGAAATATGTCCACCAATTGCTCGTGGCCGGGATTCACAGGTAAATTGCGATGAAAATCGAGGCCGATGGCTCTAGGCTGACGCTCCCTAAGGGCGGAAATAGCTTCGGCCAAAACCGCATCGGGTAAGGGCCAGCGTCCAACGGCTTCAATATCTTGCTCATCTACAGTCACAATCGCAATTCGAGCATCGGGAGGTTCCATGGCCCGCCAGCGAAACATTAAATCCAAAGCGTTCCATTCCCAACCCTGCAGCACGCCAATCGCGCGCAGTACCACAATCAGAATCGCAGTACCGATGGCGATCGCAAACGTCCCCATCCATCTTCGTGCTGGGCTGCGATTATCAACCCGAGCCTGTTGACGGGAGTCCGCCAGTACTTGACTGGCCCGTTCAAGGGCATCGAGACTCGCAAGGGTTTGTTGTTTGGCTAAGTCCTGACTAGCAGCCAAATATCGATAGTCCTCATCGCCCAAGCGGCGGCTAGCCGACCATGCCAGAGCCTCGTCCAGATCCACCCCCCGTAACAGAAACGCCCGATCGCCCCGAGAGCTTAACCAGCGCTCGAAGGAGACCGCATAGGGCCGCAGTTCGGCAAGTTGTCCTTCTACCCAATTTTCATCAAAGATGGTTCGATAAATCGGATTTTTTACCCGGATCTGTCCTAGATCGTCACTTACAATGCCCGACAGCATTAGATCGTAATAGGGGTGCTTACCATCGACTGAAGATGGATGTTTATCTGCTTGAGCAGGATCGCCATCTTGAGAAGGATCGCAATTGGGTTGGCCTATGTCGGATTGCAGCACCTGTTTGTAGAGACCCAGCAACCGATTGGCTGTAGCGGGAGTGCGGGTAAGGCGATCGCGAATGGTGCGCAGGTGTTCGGGAACATCCTGCAACTCCCAATTGTCGATGACACGCGATTGCACGATGTCTGCGATTAACTGACGATCCGATATCTGCTCGTCTTCTGCGGGCTCCCGTTCGGTCACCAATCGACAAACCCGTTGCATCAAGAATGGTTGGCCGCCCGTCCAGGCCAGAATCTCCTGCAACGCTTCATCTGGGTTATGGGTATAACCTTCCAAACCGCGAGCGAGTGGTTGTGCTTCCTGTCGCTCAAATCCAGAGAGGGAGATTGCCGTTCCGATATTGAAGGGAGTCGCACGTCGATCGCCCATCAACTCTGCAGGGGTTGCCGTACCAAACAGAGCAAACGTGAGGCGGTTGTACTGGGATTTGATACTGCGTTGGTTGTAGTAGGAGCGCAGCGTAGCTAAAAAGTCGTACACCGGAAATGGCAGGTGCAACACACTATCCACTTCGTCCACAAACACAACTAGCCGCATCGAAGTCTGCTTGTTCGGGATTTCCTGGTTCGAGATTTGCCGGTTCGAGATATGGTTGCCCAAGAGCGCCGCACCAGCAGAATCAAGTTCGAAAGATTCAAGCTCGAAAGATTCAAGCACATTGTCCAGCAGGCGATCGACGACCAGACTCCACTTCTGAACAGGAGCCAGGTCCCCCCACCCGCGCCAAGTTCCCAGCAAATCGAACGAGCCCATCAGCCCCAGACTTCTCCACAGCTCAATCGCCATCCCCTTATAAAACTGCTCTGGCGTTACCCCCTCGCCGCAAATGCGGGACATGTCGATGGTGGCGCAGCGTATGT
Organism: Synechococcus sp.; assembly: GCA_051439425.1. Classification (GTDB taxonomy): domain Bacteria; phylum Cyanobacteriota; class Cyanobacteriia; order Thermostichales; family PCC-7336; genus PCC-7336. The sequence goes on along the minus strand of JBFRWD010000170.1, from coordinate 22,893 downwards.
CTACGTTCTGCAACTGCGACATTACTTGCACCATCAGGCTGGATTTCCCCATCTGACGGGCATTCAATACTGAACAAAATTCTCCGGCTATCAGAGCTTCGTAGAGCTGGCGATCGGCTTGACGTCGAATGTAGTAAGGATGTTGGGCATCGAGACTGCCACCAGCTTGATACGTTCTCATGGTCACTGTCCCGCTGGGCAAATGCTAAATCGACTGGCCGGCCTCGCGAGTCAACGTCAGTGCCAATCATTCAAAATTTATGCGATCTAGACAAGCTTTGAGGTCAATTTTACTCCTTGCCTTCGGACTATTGACCTCTCGAAAACAGGGATATCCATAGGTCCTGAATTGCGATCGTCCACAACCTCAATTTTGGAGTTGAGCAGACCTGAATTTACCTCAACTTCTGCCTCTGTACCCTTGATACTCTGAGGCCATCACACAGGATACAGCAACGCTTTCTCCTGTATTTGCCGGAGTTCGGCGACACTCGCAATTTTTTTCTAAGCATTTCAATTGACCGGTCATCCCAGCTGTAGCTCGACACCATGTCGAGCACTAACGGTTGTGCCGTGACTGCTTACTTTTGTTTACCGCCTCCGGTCTCGCCTCCAGCATGTTCCAACCCAGACTTAATTTTCCAGGAGCGGCCAATGACATCTACAGACTCAATTTCCAGAACACTGATTCATCTAACCGTTGGCGGTTTGCTAGCAATGGCCCTGCTCACCCCCCAGTCTTACGATCGATCGAGACTACGGCGATCGGCCAACTTCAGCCGCTGTCAACAGACCAGTCTGTTGGGCTCGCTGACCTGTCGGAGAGCTAATTCGCGCGCGCGCCACCTAGGCAGCCGCTAACCAGCCATCATTGACGAACAAGCAGATTTTCTTGTTTTCGCAATCGCTCATTCCATCATTGATCTCCCCGATGCTGGCAGTTTTCTGGAAGCTCACCTGATTGCTTCAGTGCGAAGATCGCTTAAACGTAGCAAGCGTTCCTATCAATATTGGTGACTCTTGTCGTTTGAATATGCTCTAGCGACAAAATCCTACACAGAAACCTTTGTGCAGCTTTAGTATCCCGTCTGGCGTTCAGCAATCAATCCAGAGTATTTTCAAAACTCTGTAGAGGATCGCCGTAGCCTGTATTTGCACACCACTGGTTTCAAACCCCCTTCTTATCATTACGGTACCGCGACAGTCTCGATGTCCTGACGCTTTTCTCGATCGAGGGGCAGGAAGATCATCTCTTCAAGCGTCTCAAAGTCGATCGTATTCAGATCGACCATGCGCACGCGACGATTGTGCATCGTGTGGTAATAGAACTTGAGGTTATTCGTATCGATCGCCGTTGTCCAGAGAGTGGCCGAGCGGAGGCCGACAATATCGCCCTCGATGTCCGAGCCCTCTGTTGCGCCAAGTGGCACATTAAAGTTGTCAAGAATTCGGAAGAGCTCGTACATCGTCTCCTCCCCCGTATCCGTCGTGCGTGCTGTCGCAGAGAAGGCAACCGCACGTACGAAACGCGAGGGCGGAGTGAAGTCTCCTGGAAGGCCGATCATACCGGTACCACCACCGAGGGGCGCGAACTCAAGCTCGTTAATGTTTTGCGCCGGCAGCGCAACTGGCGAGAGATTGATGTAGTTGCGCAAATTAGTCAAATGCCAGTCATAGGTCGGCGAGTTAGTAATCACCCCGAGCGGTGCATCAAAGATGGAGAGTTCACCCTCAAGATACTCAATCACGATGGCTGCACCGCTCGCATCGGTAACGATGAAGTGGACAGGCGCGGGGAAGCCAAGGGCAGGCTCGACAACCGGGACAACGCGGACATCGGCAATGCCGGATTTAACCTCCTCAGTCGTTGCGAATTGGCTGAGAAGATAATTGGCGACGTCGAGGGGCCCGAGCGAGCGGTCACGTGTAGCAGTTTCAAAGGGTTGATAGTCGGCGAAGCCAGGATGGTAGAAGACGCCCACCGAGAGGCCCTGCTCGTTTATTCCGTCAACAGCGAGGGGTTTATCAAGCGCATCGAGAGCAACAAACCCATGTTTGGCCTCCCAGGTCATGCCTGGCGAGCCGTCCTCCATCTTCGCGCTCATGGCCTGGCCGCGCGGTACGATCATCACTCGCGAGTTGAGATCGAATGCCCCCCATTCAAGGGTGCGGCCGTACACAACTGAGCCATCAGTCGCTGTTAGCGTAATCCCTGTGCAAGCAAGGGCGGGGGGTGAGAGAAGAGCAACTATGGCGGCGGTGAGACTGAGCTTCCACAACGCGCCTGCAACAATCGTCTTGATTCTTCGCATGATCCTTCCATTCTTCTAAACACAAACATCCGGCACAGTCTCACATTAGAGAGCAGCCGAGGAGGGAAATTTAGGCATCTTCACGAGGATAGAACAGCTTTTATCTCTGTGATTACTGCTCATATAATTGATTTATATTTAATTTAAGTTCAATTTATGTTTTCATCTCGTCTGCTAGTAAGTGTCATCTCCCCAATAGCACTAAGTTTGTCATCTATTGCTATTGCAGCATTATCCAGTCAATCGGCCGAGGAAGTGATTTTACAACTCGGGCCTGCTAATAGGAGTATCTCAGTCTCTTCCCTGGAAGATTTTTTAGAGAATGGGACTACCTCTGGTCTCCTGCAATATTTGAACGAAGAACAACAGGAATACCTGAGACTTGCCCTAACCGAGAGCCAAGAATTCAACATTATTGAACTTTCCCAATGGTTAAACTCTCCGATGGGAGAGGACACTCTACAATTCATCGGACAACTCTTTAAAACTGGAGCCAGATTTAACGGGCAACAGGCAATTCGTGCGGCAATTATTACTTCACTTGCTGATGATGGTGAGCTTTCCACCCTAGAACTGATTCAGAAATTCCCTACCCGAAAGCTGGTGGTAGACATTTCTCAAGCAATTGCCTACGGTCGCCAGGCAATTGAAGATGCCAACTTGACTTTAGCTGTGATTGAAGCCGTCGAAGAACAGTCGGCGGCAGATGCAGAACAAGGCCCACCTGTCGTTTTAGAGGAACTCCCCGATCTGATTAGTGCTGGTCCTCATGCCGTCGAAATGGTGGAGTTAATCCTGGAGGATAGTTCACGCCAACGCACCTTCCCAGCCGATCTGTTCCTACCTCAAGACATTAATGAATTCGAACAGCCTATTCCAGTCACGGTCCTGTCCCACGGATTGGGCGACACGCGGACAAATTTTCACGAATATGCCGCCCACATGGCCAGCCATGGCATCGCGACTGTTTTACCGGAACATATAGGCAGCAATAGAGCCCAAAAGAAAGCGTTGTTGAGTGGGTTGTCCGGAGAGATGTTTTTGGCCAGCGAATTTCTCGATCGCCCTCTCGACATCACGTTTTTACTCGATGAACTGGAACAAGTAAACGAAACAAGCTATCAAGGCAAGCTAGGACTCGATCGCGTCGGTGTCGTCGGTCACTCGTTTGGTGGCTACACGGCGTTGGCGCTTGCTGGAGCCACCATTGATTTCGAAGAATTAGCACAACGATGCTCTCCTGATGCCAACGTCATCGTCAATACTGCCAGGTTATTGGAATGTAGGGCGCTCGAACTAACTGACGACCCAGATGCAGTAGAGAGATTGGGCACAGTAGGGCTAAGTGACTCGCGGGTTGCAGCGGTGATGGGCTTTACCCCCGTCACTAGATTATTTGGGGAATCGGGTATTAGTCGAATCGAAATCCCCGTGGGCTTATTGGGTGGGGCCTTTGACGTAGTTTCTCCGGTGGTGCCTCAACAGGCTTTGGCGTTTGCATGGTTGCAATCCCCGGACAAATATTTATTCCTGGCCGCACGAGGATCCCACACTCGATCCACAACTCGGATGACCAGTATTGCTCTCAATGTTGCACAAGGATTGGATGGAGACATTGAGGAATCTATCGAAGATATTGATTTGACTACGATCGACCTTGAAGTGAGTGAGGAATTCGAACAAGAGCTTGAAGAAGCATTGGTACTCCAGCGAGGGGTTGTCAAATCAATTATGATTGGCTTTATTAATGTACATGTTGCTGAGAATCCTGAGTACGAATCCTTTTTAGGCGCTCCCTTTATCGAAGCCGTTAGCGAAGATCCTTTCAACTTTAATGTAGTGCGAGAACTACCTGAGGGCGCTATCGAGGCTTTAGATTTGCCTTGATAGGAATGTCCTGTGAAAAACTGAAGTTTTGACCGCATGATTAAAGTTGGCTCTATGCCAACTTTAATCAACTACAGCACTGGCTAATATCCTAAACCGAACAAGGAATAAAGTTGTTTGAACCGGGATCTCTTTACTACAGTCTAGACAGGCTTGTCGGACAATATTTGCCCTCCGTCAAATAATTGAATCTCCACTTTGCTGGATCAACTTGGCGACTAACCCAGTCCAGCCCGTTTGATGGCTAGCTCCAATTCCAGCTCCGTTATCCCCATGAAAGTATTCGTAAAACAAAATGGAGTCGTGCCAATGGGGATCCGTTTGGAACGGCTCGATGCCTCCATACAGCGGCCTGCGGCCGGATTCATCTTGTGTGAAAATGCGAATCAGCCGCCGCGACAGCTCTGCCGCCACCTCCCACAACGTCATCATATTTCCTGACCCGGTCGGACATTCCACCCAAAAGTCATCTCCAACGTAATGGTGAAATTTTTGTAGTGATTCAATAATCAAATAATTGACCGGAAACCAAATGGGGCCTCGCCAATTGGAATTGCCCCCAAACAATCCACTGCTGGATTCTGCCGGTTCGTAATCCACCCGATGCTGTTCTCCATTGACGTGAAAGATGTAAGGAGAGTCTGCATGGTGGCGAGACAGGGCTCGAATACCGTAGTCGCTGAGAAATTCCGATTCATCCAATAACTTTGACAGAATGCGACGCAGCTTATCGCCACCCTCTACTCGGTCTAGAGTGACGTAACAGAGCGCCAACATGCGCCGCGCTCCTTCCCCCTGCATCTCCATACAAGCGACATTACGCTTGAGGTCGGTGCGGTACTCGACAAACCACTCCAACCGTTCCTTAAACCCAGGTAGCGTCTTGAGTAATTCGGGTTCCAACGTCATAACAGCAAACAGGGGAATCAACCCCACCATCGATCGCACTTTAAGCCGAATTCGCTCCCCGTTCGGTAAATGCAGCACATCGTAGAAAAAGCCATCCTCTTCATCCCACAGTTGGGTTTTGGTATCCCCAACATGATTCATGGCATCGGCAATATACAAAAAATGCTCGAAGAACTTGGTCGCCATATCCTCGTAGACAGGATTGTGTCGAGCTAACTCCAGTGCAATGGTCAGCATATTGAGGCTGTACATCGCCATCCAACTGGTGCCATCCGCCTGCTCGATGCGTCCGCCGGTGGGTAGGGGGGCGCTGCGATCGAACACACCAATGTTGTCCAGTCCTAAAAAGCCCCCCTCAAAGACGTTGTTGCCATCGGTGTCTTTACGATTGACCCACCACGTAAAGTTGAGCAAGAGCTTTTGAAACACCCGTTCCAGAAACTGCAGATCCCCCTGCCCCCGCTGCTTTTGTTCGATCTTGTATACTCGCCAGGTAGCCCAGGCATGCACGGGAGGATTGACATCCCCAAGAGCCCACTCATAAGCCGGGAGCTGGCCGTTGGGGTGCATGTACCATTCCCGCGTCATGATATCGAGCTGGGTCTTGGCAAACTCTACATCCACGATCGCCAGCGGTACGGCATGAAATGCTAAATCCCAAGCGGCAAACCAGGGATATTCCCATTTGTCTGGCATGGAGATAATGTCGGCAGCGTTAAGGTGACGCCACTGGCGATTTCGACCCCTGCGACGGGCATCCTCCGGGGCCGGCTGCTGCGGATCTCCCTGCAACCAATCTTCAACGTCGTAGTAGTAATACTGCTTGCTCCACAACAAACCGGCGATCGCCTGTCGCTGAATATTGCTTAAATCCGCGCTAAAAGGCTTGGGGTTGAGGCTGGCAAAGAACTCATCTGCTTCAGCCAAGCGGTTCTGAAAAGTCGTATCGAATTCGGGGCCAAATGGTCGATCGATATCGTAGCGATCGCAAAGACGCAATAGCACCACCCGAGTGGCCCCAGCAGGAATCTCTAGCAGGTAGTGGGGAGAAACTTTCGTTCCCACCATATCGGGATTAACCGCGTCCGTTTCCCCGCCCACCACATATCGATGAATTCCATCTTTGACGTAGGGGCTACCATTCTCTACGTCGAACAGACGCTGAACGTTGGTTTCGTTGTTGGTGAACAGAAGGCGATCGGCCTGCTCGCAATACAACCACCGCTGTCCCAAGCTGGGGTGAGAAGCGAGCACAACGTGGAGATTGTCTCTACTCGATTGCTCTTTCAAAACGGGAGGGGCGGAGCTTGAGTGCCACGACCATGTGTTCCTAAACCATAAGGTGGGCAGCAGGTGCACAGTATGGGGATCGGGGCCGCGATTGCTAATGCTGATGCGTATGAGTATGTCGTCTGCCGATTCCTTGGCATATTCCACCCGCACATCAAAGTAACGGTTCTCGTCAAACACTCCGGTGTCGAGCAGTTCGTATTCCATATCCCTTCGCTCTCGATCGCGGTTTTCTCGCTCTAACTGGTGATAGGGAAATGCGGCTTGGGGATATTTGTACAACCCCTTCATGTAGGAATGGGTGGGGGTGCTGTCGAGATAGAAATAATAGTCTTTGACGTCTTCGCCGTGGTTGCCCTGATTCCCTGTCAGGCCAAAGATGCGCTCTTTCAAGATGGGGTCGTTACCGTTCCACAATGCGATCGCAAAGCATAACTGCTGTTGGTCGTCCGAAATTCCCAACAGTCCATCTTCCCCCCAGCGATAGGCTCTAGATCGGGCTTGGTCGTGCGAGAAATAATCCCAGGCTTCGCCATGCTCGCTATAGTCTTCGCGCACCGTGCCCCACTGCCGTTCGCTGAGATACGGCCCCCAGCGCTTCCAAGGGATTTGGAGATCGCGGCATTCGTCTAGGCGTTGGCATTCGGCATTCATGACGATATCCCCAAGACTTGGAACCACAGTTATACAAAGAGTGATTGAGAGAGAGATTAAAAACCGCGATCGTTATGTGCAGTTAACAACCGCCACACTCGCAACACCTCAGCCACGGTCCAAGCCTGAGCACAGCATCCACGGGGTGCCATAGGAGCATCTCCATCAAATATTTCGCTCAGAGTGCCAATGCCGGCACCTGATAAATGGCGCACCATCGGCTCTAACAATGCCTCGGCTTGCCGAACGTCGTTGTAAACCTGTAGATGAGCCTGAATGTAAGGGCCAAGCAACCAGCCCCAGGTCGTGCCCTGATGATAGGCACCATCCCGCTGCAGCGGCCCCCCGGCATAGCGGCCAACGTAATCGGGATGGGTGGGGGCCAGCGATCGCAATCCATGGGAGGTCAGTAGTGTCCGTCCGCAAACATCAACGATTGATTTCTGCTGGTGGCGATCGAGGAGCGAGCGACCATCCCGATCGCTGACCAGCGGCAGAGACACTGCAAAAATCTGGTTAGGTCGCAACGCATCATCGTGGCCGTCGGGACCATCCAAGAGGTCGTAACAATAGCCTTTATCCCCAGCCCAAAATCGTTGGAAGCCCGTCAGAGTCTGGTGTGCCATTGCCTGGAATTTCTCAGCCGGTTCCCCTAAAACCACGGCAAACTGTTCCATACTGCGTAGGGCGTTGTACCAAAGGGCGCTAATTTCAATCGGCTTACCAATCCTTGGAGTCACCACCCAATCCCCTACTTTGGCATCCATCCAGGTCAGCTGAACCCCCGCTTCGCCAGCGTAAATCAACCCATCGCGATCGACGTGAATGTTGTATCGAGTTCCACGCCGATGCCAGTCAATTACCTCCACCAATGCAGGCCAAACCTCCTGCAAGAGATCTCGATCGCCCGTAGCGGCAAAATACCCTCGAATGGCTTCGAAGTACCAAAGAATGGCATCGACAGTGTTGTAGCCCGGTTGCTCGCCAGCATCGGGAAACACGTTGGGCAACATACCGCGATCGAGATAGCGGGAAAACGTACGAATAATCGTGCGTGCAATGTCCGAGCGACCTACTGCAGTGGTTAACCCCGGCAGGCTAATCATGGTGTCGCGCCCCCAATCTCCAAACCACGGATAGCCCGCGATAACGGTTTTGCCGTCCATCTCGGAATCCTCCGTATCGCAGTCAATTGGGCGATCTACGATGAATTGATCTGCCGCCAACACGAGCCGATCGACCCAAGGGGGCTGGATAGGTGAATTGCCAGAGGGGCTTGCTTGTGCCAACAGTTGCGTCTCGTAGGCGTGGAGAGCTGCCCACGCGATCTCCGCATCCATCTCGGGTTCGGCTTCGGTAGAAACTGCCATGAGTAGCGAAGCACCCGGTTCCAGCTCGACCGCCACAGTCGCCGCATGAAGATGATCGTCGCGATCGCCTAATCCCCGATATCGTTCCACAACCAAATCGAATCCGCGATACCAGTCCGAGCAACGCTGAAACGTTCCGCGATCGCTCAACACGTAAAACGGAGTTGCCTCTGCAAACGCTGTAACGGCAATACCACTGGGCAGGCGATCGATCTGCATCTGCCAGCCATCGACCTGAGTGGTGCGGTGAAAGCCCCGATAATTGACCAAGACCTTCAGGGATAGGGACATCGGAGCACTGGCTCGCCGCAGGCAGTAGCGCACGTAGGTCGTGTTGGCTCCAGGCTGCATCCATATGCACTTTTCTAGCAGAGCATCAGCGCAGGCAAACGTCCAAACGGGGGTTGTTCCCTCTAAACGAAACTGTTCGATATACCGAAATCCAGCAGGATCGATGGCTCCGCTTGCCCAGCGATTGGTGGCTAATTCGTAGCGATCTCCACCATACACAACCGTCTCGTCTAGCTTTGCCATCAGCAGCGTGCGACCCAACGGTGGCTGTAATGCCGCCACCAATAAACCGTGATACCGACGAGTTAAAAGCCCTGCCACCGTCCCCGAGGCAAAGCCGCCAATGCCGTTGGTCACCAGCCACTCTCGCCGTTCCGAAATGGACAAATCACCGCAAGTTTCTCGCCCAAATGTCAGCATCATGTCTTTACTGATAACAACGGGGACATGACGGCGATCGCCAAGCAGTGCCCTCTCTCTCGAATACCAGCAGTCGCCCAATCGCGGTGGATTGTCGTTCCAGTTCTTAACCTTAGCTGTGATGAATGGCAATCCGCTCTGAGGTCTGGAGTCTGTAGATAGCTCAAAGCCTAAATTGACAAGAAGAGATGATTGGAAAACCTTCCGTAGCGGATTGCGGAGATCAATATATATATTTACGATGTCAGCTTCATTGATACCGCCAAGCCCGACATGATAATTCCTAGCAGGATATAGACGATCCCGAGAAATTTTGCAGCGGTTCCCTCCAGTACCCGCCCGTACTTTCCCCTCATGCGCCCGTTCTTTACTCCGTTGAAACCTGTGAAAACAAACGAGAGTCCGACAAACCCCAGCAGAACAACGACAATCCACTGAAAAATAGGATTGGCATTCAGAGAATCCTGAAGATCTTGAGGAATTAGCCGCCTTAAACCACGCATACAAAGTCGCCTCACCAAACGCTATATTTGTTCGCAAATCCATTTGCCTGCGACTCTAGCGACTCGGTTCTTTTCCACCTAACGTTGTCCAGACAGATTGTGTGCGCAACCCTCTGTTGCACTTAAATAGAGCGCAACAGCATGAATGATATCCAGAAATACAGGTCTTGAGTAGTTGAGACCTCGTGGGCGATCTATCCCAAACCACTGTCAGGCCAAGAGAGAGCACCCGCATTTCTCACAAGTTTCAGGGACCAATCAGCTGCAGCTGACAGTACCCACTCGCCTGCTCTCTTGGAAGCTAGACAACAAGGATGGAGTTACGGATTGCGTTGAGGCCAACTGCGGAGCCTCCGTTCTCAACGGTCGCCAGCAAGGATAAACCGGAGAACTTGTCACCACCGTCGCTGTCGAAGAACAGCTTGCCGTTGGCTTGCTTGTACCGGAAACCAGCGCTGGAACCAAGATTGCCGTTAATGCCCACAATTTTGCTGTTAGGCAGCTTACCGGCAGTCAGGTCAGACGCTCCACCCGTGGCCGCAAAACCTGATGCTGATATACGGAACTTGTCTTTGGTGGAACCGACGCGATCGAAGTCTGTAATCAGGTCGCGGCCCTGAACAATATTGTTGTAGACAAAGGTATCGCGGTCATTGACGGTGCCACTGGTGAGCACATCCTGACCCAATCCACCGAGCAAGACATCATTGCCTGTACCGCCAATCAGGGTGTCATTGCCATCGCCGCCTTTGAGGACATCCTTACCAGCACCGCCGCGCAGCAAGTCATTGCCAGCGTTTCCTTCCAACAAGTCGCGATCCGATTCACCAAATAGTTCGTCTCTGTTACTACCACCCTTTAGGGAGTCGTTACCCGAACCACCCTGTAAGATAGTGCGTTTGCTAAACGCTGTTGCGTCAATATCGTCACTCTGGTTTAAGCCGTCTACGTGCACGAGCTCGATATTGGTGATGCTATCGGTGCCCTGACCGGTGGCTGTGGAGTTGGTTAGGGTAAAGGATATATTCGCGTCGAACGCAGCGGTATCAAAACCAGCTCCACCGTTAATGTCATCATCCCCTGCACCACCCCACAATAAATCTGCTTGGGCACCACCATCCAAAGTGTCGTTGTTCGCTCCAGCCAGCAGTGTATCTTTGCCACCAAGACCAAATAGGCTGGACTGACCGCTGAAATCCTCGGCATCAATCCTTTGATCGTTTTTGTTTCCGCGAAGGTTCAGTTGCTCGATGCTGTTAATGAAATCCGTGCCTTGCCCCGTCACCCGATTGTTGGTGGCTCTGATATCGCCAGCCGAATTAAATTGAGCAGTATCAAACCCCTCTTCGCCGTAGAGGTTATCGTCGCCACCGTACCCCCGCAGATAGTCATCGCCGCTGCCACCCTGAAGGATATCGTCACCCGATTTAGTGCCGTACAGGCTGTCGTTACCGCCATAACCCGAAAACTTAACAGAGCCATCAAACTCGGTGGCAGCCATGTATTGGTTGCTAGAACTACCATAAGCGCTAGCAACAACACGTTCGATGCTACTGAGGCTGATAGTGTCATCGCCACTAAGCTGAGTATTGTTGACAAACACGTTTCCACTAGCTCTGACGTATGCCCTGTCGGTTCCGTCACCACCATTCAGGGAGTCATCGCCATCGCCCCCCGAAAGGAAGTCGTTACCACTGCCTCCCATCAGGGAGTCATCGCCAGAGAAACCATAAAGGCTGTCGTCACCAGCGCCTCCCATCAGGGTGTCGGGACCAGAGGCTCCCAGCAAGGTGTCATTGCCACCCAGAGCATTAAGAGAGACCCGACCGCTGAAGAATTGGGCATCCAACCTTTGGTTGTTGGCGCCACCCGTTACGTAGACTCCTTCGATGCTGGTAATGGAATCAGTTCCTTGACCCGTGATTTGACTGTTGGTGATTTCGACATTGCCAGTCGCATCGATATATGCCTTGTCATAGCCACTGCCGCCGTCCAACGTGTCGTTGCCTTTACCGCCGTCCAATTTGTCGTGGCTACTACCGCCCTCCAAAGAGTCATTGCCATTACCGCCGTCCAAACGGTTGCGCTCTTCTCCTCCCCCCAAGAGAGTGTCGTCGTTCTTGCCGCCTATCAAGGTGTCACTGCCATCACCACCAGACAGGAAAACACGGCCACTGAAATTGTGCGCATTAAAGAGTTGGTCTTTAACGTTACCGTTGACGCTTATAAGCTCGATACTCGAGATGGAATCGCGGCCTTGGCCAATAATTCGCGTGTCGGAGACGATCGCACTCTGAATGGGGTTAATGATTGCTGTATCGAAACCGGCACCGCCATTTAGGGTGTCGTTACCTCCCCCCCCCACCAAAAAGTCTTTCCCTGAACCACCAGAGAGAGAATCTTTGCCTCGGCCGCCCTCAAGCATATCTTGGCCACCGATGCCAAATAGGGTGTCATTGCCTCCATTGCCCAAAATCCGATCGGCGTCACTGGTTCCAATGCGAAAGTTGTCAGAGTTGTCGAGGCTAATGAATGCCATTGTTCTTGATTTCCAGTAACTGTAAGGATTTTGAGGAGCCGCACTTGTTGGAAAGAAGACCGTTACAAGTCCCTTATAAGGCTGGTCATAGGTGGCTCTCAGCGATCGCTATCTAGCTATGGGTGCGATCTCGATCGCAGGTCACTTCAGAAGTATTTCGGGATTGATGCACGCAAGGTTAGCAACTGTTTCTTCTTACTGGACAATAATCGGTGGGGTTTGTTTCAGGCAGATTTTCAACGTAAATCGAAAGAGTTATGCTTGCCATATTTGTAGCGCCCACAGTAAAGCTCGTCAGGACCTGCAATAACGGCGATTTTGGACCCAGATTAAGTGCAATTAGAGTGTGCTTCTTGGCTCGACCGGATTGCCCTGACAGCCGCGGCGCTCATGCTTGACGTCTGTCCCTAATTCTTGAGAGATCGCTCACGGATTAGAGGTCAATCCATCAGTGACCACCACCTCTGGAGGTTGTGTCGCCAACTCCAGCGCCTATCGGAAAAAGGCTTTAGCTGCTACCACGTCTCTCTTCCGGCTCAGCATAGAACCGACTAGATTGCCGTCCGAATCGATGGCTCGATACAGGTAGCAGTTCGTTCCCCGGACTTTGATGAACGTCTCCCACAAACCAGCTGCGATTGACTGTTCCTCGACGTTTGTCTCTCAACTGATGGATGAATATGGGAATGAATCTCTCCTCCCAATCCCTTACCGTCTCATGGGTGAATTCGAATCCTCGAAGCAAAAAGAACTCCACCAGATCGCGCAGACTGAGCTTGAATCGGACTCGAGAGAACAGCACTTGAAAGACGATATCGGTTGGAACTTCAATGAAATTGAAGGGAGTACCTGTCCGTTCGTTGAAGGTGCGACCGCAGTTATGACATATGCAAGGTAGGGGTTACTCAGCTTAACAGGCTGATTGCTTCTGGCTGAGATCCCAGATCTGACAAAATCGTCAACAACTTCTTAATTTTGCAGGATTTCGACGCAGCAAATGTAGACCTGGATTTCTGGCAGAACATTGGCACACTACAGTTTGTTTAAGTGTTGTAAGGAAAGTTAGTGCCGCACAATATCCTATAGGGACTGAAGAGTCTCAGGAGGATACATGAATCTTGTTCGTAATGGGCAAAGTAACTCGCCTCCTAAATTACTGAAGCTTTTCAGCGAGGATGGCTTGCCCGAGCCAGTCGAACGCGGAATTTCCGGAGGTTTGTTAGATACTTTTAACCAGCGAGGGCGCCGCTCGTTGCAACGACTCAGGTCGCGATTTGACGACTTCGACTTTGGCGACGGTTCCGGATCCGATGGTGGTTCAACAGATGATGTCAGTCCCTTCGAACTCATTTGGGATATTGATGACGGCACCACTAGCTCTACCCGAGGCTTCCTTGACAGTGCTTACACCGAATTTAATCGCTTCTTCGTTGAGATAGGCGGCCCTCTACCCCTACCTGCTTACCGTAGTAGCGATGGTGCCAATCCCTTCGACCTTGTTTGGGATCTCGATGATGGAACCACCGGACGAGTGCAAAACCTGTTGGCAGATCTGATCGCCGTTCTGGGCTTGGGAGAGGATGGGGACGTTCCCTTTTTGGAACCCATTTCCGAAATAACCATCGGCGAAACGGCCGAGATTTCCCAGAGCTTTAACCTGCGGCTGACCCCCGAACTGAGTCAAAGTAGCGATAGGGTATTCGTTACAGACCTTGATGGAGAATCGTCGCTAGCGAGCCAGCGCGAAGTGACAATCGAATTTGCTCCCGTCTCTTTGGGGGGGCTAAAGGACTTTATCTTGGCAGGTGGCATCTTTAAAGGTCGAGGTTCAAGACGTAGAAATCCCGGCTTCGATCTTCTATCCGCGAGCCCATCAAGGGCAAAGAAGAGAGGCAATAGCGCGAATGTCGATGACCCCTTCGCCCCATTTGGGGAAGTGATTGTAGGGTACGACGGGGATCTGTATGACGAACTGCTCAATCCCAGAGGTCGCAGGGGAAGGCGCAGAAGACCTCTCTTCGAGATCGAAGAACTGGAATTCGGTTTCGAAGCGGAGCTCTCACGCAATGATTTCAGGTTGGAATTCCACTCTGAAATCGCCTTTGATGATTCTCTGCGGCTGCCTAGAATCGACATCGTTCGGGAGAGAGAGCAGGTGATCGAGACTGCCAGCGGCCCCGTCACCATCGGTTTTACGCGCGAGACGAGTGTAGCTGGAGATGTCATTGAAGACTGCCTGATATTCGATATTTCGGACGGGGGTCCCTTCTGACAATTTGAAACACTGATTTACTAAGCTCGCACTGAATACATATCCCGGATCTACTTCAGGGCCAGGATGCAAGAGTATGACTCCGTATAAATGAGCTTGGATTGGCAACATCAGCCATCGCAGATACCCAAGCAATTTCGTTCCAATATCGAGCAACCTTCAACACGGCTGCGCCGAGGAGATCGCGGCATAGCGACGCGAGGGAGGTGGTAACACCTTAGCTACCATTGACTTTCTTGCAAGCCTGGTACCGGCCAGGAACTACAACCCCTTCAAACCCACTGGCCGCAAAGTCAGTCGATTTGCCCTAGGAACGATGACCTTTAGGTCACTAAGCACTGCCGAAGCCCGTCTCTTGCACGGTCCAGATGGAGATGGCTCCAATTGTTGGAATGGCGATCCCCACATTCGTTGCAGGTCCAGCTATGGATCGACGGGCAACTAACGTTTGCCACCGAGCCGATTCATTGCGATGGACTGACTTCCCGGCAGCTAGATCGCTACGTCAAGAGCATCCTGGCTAGCTTCTCGGATGCATGTGGAGAAGAGCTCTCGGCATTTTCTGGAGTATACGAACGCCATGAACGGGAATGTCCGATAAATCCTTGTCCTCTAAGAATGTAGGAGGGCGGAATGGAAGGCAGGCAGCTGACCTTAGAGCTATTCGAACGGTTGGATGAAGCGGTGCGAATTCCGGAGGAGATGTCTGTGAACGACCTTCTCCAACAGCTGGACATAACTCTGGATGGAGTTTCGGTCTCAGAGCAGATGACCGTTGCTGGAGAAGCGCTGACCAAGATCGTGGCGGCTTTTTCGGAACGGGCAGAGCTATTGCTGCTGGATTGGGAGGATCGCTGCCGAGGACCGTTGGTGGATGGCAATTGGTTAGAAGGGTTGGTGGGACGAGCGCCTACTTTTGAGCTAGCTGCTTACGAGACCGAACCCGTCCGGTTGCCGAGTCCTCCCAGACGTACGAGCAAAGACAGTCATCGTCGAGTTCGGTATGTCTCGAAGGACGAAGCTTTGGCTGCTCTTGAGACAGAGGATTTGGAGACTGTTGAGGAAATTGTGGCTCTGGCTCAGAAGGAAGAGATTGGGGCGATCGAAAGGGCTATTTGGGACGAACTCGCCCCTCATCGCCAAGCAATCAGACTGATTGAGCTGTCACAAATAATTGGAATAGGGAATTTGTTATCAGCTTTGCTGACTGTCCTCGTATCCGAGCGGTTGAGCATTAGGTTAAATGTGGACGTTTTCTACGTCAGCTTCGACCAGATTTGGGTGATAACCAGCTGAATGAGTCCATTGGACTTGGGATACCATGATAGTGGTCATCTGGTGGGCAGATACGGTGAGAGCTATTGGTATTAAGGAGTTTCGCGATAGAGCCACCCATTATTTGGGGGGAGATGAAACTCTAGAGATTCAGCGCAACGGACAGACCATCGGACATTACATTCCTATGAAGCAACGAAACCTAGAAAAGGCGAAAGCTGCATCTGCCAAAATTGATGCTGTTTTTGCCGAGTTGGCTGACAAAGGAATTGACGAAGACGCGTTTATGGAAGCCTATTTGGAATTGGATATGGATTCGGTTGAATGCAAATAGCGATTGACGCTAGCGTCTTAGTTGGCGAGTTACTGCGTAAGCGCGGCCGATTGATGCTTCAGCATGACAGCCTGATTCTCTATGCCACCGAGAAAGTCTGGGAAGAAACGAAGTACGAGATTGGCAAACGGACAGCAGCGATAGCAGCTCGAAACCTTATGACAGAAGAGCAACAAAAGCGGTTGTGTGAGGCCGCTATCTCGCTCGGTTCGGAAGTCCTCGATATCGTTCCTTTTGCAAAGCTGCAAAATTATCTTGCTGAGGCAGCAATACGAATTCCCAGAGATCCTCTCGATATTCCAACAGTTGCACTAGCTTTGCTCACTGGGTCAGATATTTGGACTCTAGACAATGATTTTCTCGGGTGCGGTATCGCAACATGGACTACTGAAACCCTATATCTACAGTTGAAAGAGTGAGGACGAATGAACATTCAATACCTTCAGCTCGATTTCGAAACTTCTCAAAAGAGTTGGAGAACTGTTCTGGATGATTCGGGGATCGCCGAACTGTGCACCGTTGACCTACCCAATTTCGACTACCGTCAACTGGACTTCTCTCAGGGCACGGTTAATCTGTTTGACAAGACGTATCCAGAGCCACGACTAACCGCTTACTACGGCAATCATCCCGGAACTTACTTCTACAGCGGTAAAGCTAACGTGCCCTTGGCGTTTCCTCCCAACCTGCTGCAAATCAAGCATCAAGTGGAAACTATTACTGGATTTCGGTTTAATAGCGCTCTTTGCAACTACTATCGCGATGGCAACGATTCTATGGGCTGGCATTCCGACAACGAATTTCACTACCACCCTGACGATCCCATCGCTTCGCTATCCATTGGAGCCAGTCGGGATTTCGTGTTTCGCAAGAAAAGCGATCGCCGTGCCAAAGTGCTTGTCCCCTTACATCATGGCGATCTGCTGGTCATGAAAGGTCCTTTGCAGCAATTTTGGGAGCACTCACTTCCAGTCCGTAAGCGAGTCAAGGATTACAGGATTAACATCACCTTTCGACGCTACCGTTTCCAAGTGGCTTGAGCTGCCAGCATCCTTCCATACAGTTCCTGAGATAATCTGGTGATGTCTGAAGCTGCCAGATTCGCACTGATACAGACCGATCTAGCACCTGCTCGAGTATGCGCAAAATTGTCCATATCGATATGGATGCGTTTTTTGCTTCTGTAGAGCAACGAGATTTCCCTAACTACCGAAATCAACCGATTGCCGTGGGAGGAACTCCCGCACAGAGAGGAGTCGTGGCAACAGCCAGCTACGAGGCTCGCAAGTTTGGTGTCCGCTCTGCCATGCCGTCTCGAACTGCCCTACAACTTTGCCCGCAACTGATTTTTGTCCCTCCAAGGTTCGACATTTACCGGTCTGTTTCCCAGCAAATCCAAGAGATCTTTTTCCGGTATACCGACTTAGTTGAACCCCTGTCGTTAGATGAAGCCTATTTGGATGTAACCGATAACAAGCTAGGTGTTGATCCAGCAACACGCATCGCTCGCTTGATCCGTCGAGATATTCGACGTGAAACGCAACTTACAGCTTCAGCAGGAGTTTCTTGCAACAAGTTCTTGGCCAAGATTGCATCGGGAATGCAAAAGCCTAACGGACTGTATGTCATTCCTCCCGCAAAGGCTGAGGCGTTTGTGGATGAGTTAGCGATCGAGAAGTTTTTCGGTATCGGTCCCGCGACGGCCAAAAAACTGATGGCAATGGGAGTGAAGTACGGAGCCGATCTCAAGCAACAGTCCCTCGATACGCTGAGGGAACAGTTTGGCAAGCGGGGGCATCACTTCTACTCCATTGCTCGGGGAATCGACCAGCGACCGGTGGAACCCCATCGCTTACGCAAGTCCATTGGTGTCGAAAGAAGTTACGTCAGAGAGCTAAGCTCTCCTGCCACGATCTCGGAAGCGCTAAGTGTACTGGCCGATTCATTGCAAGCCCGCTTAGAAAAGCATGGCTGCAGAGGAAGGACGTTGACCTTGAAAGTGAAATACAGCAACTACGAACAGGTGACTCGCAGCTTGACATTGGAAACTTCATTTCGCGAGCGAGACATATTGCTAGGGCTCGCCAGTGATTTATTGAGGATGACGGAAGTTGATGCGCGTCCCGTTCGTTTGCTAGGACTGACCGCGTCCAATCTATCTAATGAGACGGATAGAAGCGTTCCGAAACAGCTGTCGCTTTTGTGACGAAAGGGTCAGACAAATTGCTTGATAGATAGATTCGAATCACGCATTTTCATCATTTCTATGATGCTTTTAATAAAAGGAAGTTAGTGATGAGTTGATTTTTCGTTTGGTACTCCTTTTGTCAAGGAATATCAATAGTTACCAAGGTTGCGATTTATCTTTCAGAGTTCAGCACTATAACGCATAACGTTATAATACTACTCGTGATAGTCTCTTTCTGCGATGGGTAGGACTCTCACCGTAGTTTACTCCACTCCTATTCACAAAGGAGAGTGCAGAATTTTTGCACGGTTCCCGTTCAAGTTCTCCTCTAAATTGCCAGGCATCTTCATTAAGCTAACTCCCCGCTGGTTTTCTCATCTTGGGCAGAATCGCGTCCTCGAAGACGATCAGATCTTTCTGCATTTGCAGGAGCGAGCTCTCGAAAAGTTAGGTGGAAGCTCCAAGTACTCAAAGGCCTGCTTCCTACCAACAAAAGCCGATGCCTTGGTCCTCGAATTGCATAAGTGGGTGAATGGCTACAATGCCGATCCATTTCCCAACGCCCCTTTTCCACCAGAGAAAACTCAGGATGAACTGCTAGATCGCTTCCATTCTCATACCAAACACTGTTCGGCCTGTCGCTCAGCATTGAAAGGTATACGAAGAATAAAGCTGGGCGCTGTAGTTGGTATAGCAGTAATTTTGATCGTTTCTCCAGTGCTTGTCGCCCTCTTTGGACAGGCGGCAACTTTTGAAGTTATTGCTTTAAGCGCGATCGCTTCTCTGGTTGGCATCGCATGGTTAGCGTTTAATAGCCTCGAACAGCGATTCCTTATTGGTAGACCTATTCCTGCCCGAAACTTGCCTGATAGAAAGAGCAGATAATTCAAATCTATCAGCCAGTCCAGTCACTACAGGGACCGAGAGCTCTAAACCATTCACCGTTATTCATGTCCCCTATCTCCCGAAAGGTAGGAGTTATTTCAAAGTGCCATCAAAATGATTCAATAGTAATCTCATCAACTCTTCGGAAGATAACGAGCGCCAATCATTAGAAAATATTTCCATGTCAACACGCTTTACAACCTCGAAAAATGGTGCGACGAAGTATACACCTGGGCCAATGACATGATTTGGCTTACCTTTTCTAAAGACAACTGCACGTTCAGATTCTTTGATAACCAAAGTGCTGATGGCAACAAGGGCTATGAATATAGCTATCAGAATAAGCGCTTCCATAGTTCTTATTTTCTCAGATAACTTTAAAAGATGATCTTAGTTTAAAATCTGAGTAAAGGGCAAAAAAAGTAAAAGTTGCGGGGCGCTAAAATTCCTATTCCCGCCGAAAGCGGACGGGGCATTACGGAATTTTTTCCTTCGGAAGGCACTCCCGCTTCTGATAAACGCGGCAAGCCACGGGGAATCAGACCCAATAGTGATTGAACTGCCGCATCTGTTTGAAAAAGACATTGCCTATGACATCTATTCAAAGGATATTAATTTCAAAGACCCGGTCAATAGTTTTAAGGGAAAACTCAATTACAGAATTATCTTTTGGACATTAAGGTTTCAAGGAAAACTGTTTTTCTCCAACCTTTACTTCGATTTACACGATGTCGAGCAGACGGCTGAAGATGAGATTGTGGCTCGCTGGACCGTGCGTGGCACTCTAAGGCGCTAACATCCTGTTTAACGGCTATTCTAGTTACAAGCTCGCACTCGACGGAAGCATCTACGAGCATATTGATACTTGGGACCGCAGCCCTGGAGAAATTTTGAGGCAGTTTTTTCGCAAGGGAACTCCTCATGAGGAGTCCGAAACGAACAGCGGGTAACCATTGAGGATATTGAAAGAGTCCATAGATCTTCAGAATTAGCACCTATTGATACTTCAAGTTCAAAGACTTCTCCATGGCAAACAATCTCTAAACAAAAGCAAAGTGGGTTGAGCCGATTCAAAGGCGGAATAAGCGCGCGGTAATACGCAAAAGCTAGACAACATCAAAAGTTAGCCCAGAATATTTCACTAGACGCTCGATTAAGACACCTCCAAACATAACGGATGGGGTCCAAAAACCACCCTTTTTGTGGGACTTTGGAAAGTCATTTGCCAGGCAAACACCTGCCTGACCCAAAATCTTAGCTGTGGAGCCATATCCAGGATCGCGATCGCCTGTCACTTTCACCTCTATGGTTTGGCCATCTGCTGTCTTGCCCCAGAATCGTAAGTCGTAATAGCCATTATTTCGTGCTTCTTCACTAGGACCCTGTCCGGATGCAGGCACAACAAAATGTTCCAAGAGCCAACGAGTTGATTGAATTGAAGTCGCAAGCGCGAAGCTCGCTAACCCCACTTTTAGTCCTTGAGCCACCATCCAGCCCAGGAGCCCGCGTCCCGTCAGAATCGCCTCGTCATACTGAAAGGCTAGTCCGTAAGCATTCTCAAGCATCGCGTTCGATCTCAGCACAACGGGCGTATTGATTTGAGCCATCACAAATGGCGCAATCCATTCCCGAAAATCCTTATCCTGCTGCACGGGAATTAGTGGCGGTTGCTGATGGGGGCATCCATTACTCGTAGGACAAAGGGAATAAGGATTTGTGAGTTCTTGCCGTAATTCTGGACTTGCTACGGCTTCTTTCACTAGATTGATAGCGCTGGCGGTGGTTCCACCAGAAATCCCCCCCCGGGCTGCCTTCACTCGCATTTTGACCCGGGTGCAAGTCTGTCCAAACCGTTTTTGGGCCTCCTGTTGAAGGTAGTAAACTCCAAGATCGGAAGGAATAGAGTCAAAACCACAACAATGGACAATACGAGCTCCAGATTGCCGAGCCTGTACCTCGTACTTTGACACCATGCGACGAATCCATTGAACCTCCCCAGTTAAGTCGCAGTAGTCAGTGCCGGTCTCGACGCAAACTTTAACCAGATGCTCACCGTACAAGGCATACGGACCAACGGTGGAAACCACTACTCGGGTTTGGGTGCACAGGGCCCGCAACGTAGATTCGTCCGTCACATCTGCAGTCAGAAGAGGTAGGTTAGCAGCCTCGGGAGCGAGATCGCTCACTAGCTGGTCTAATTTGGCACGGGAGCGACCAGCGGCAGCCCATCTGACATCGCCATTATTTGTTCCAATGCAATCGAGCAGATATTGGCAAACGAGTTTGCCTACAAAACCTGTGGCACCAAAGACAACCAGATCGTATCGGGGATAGCAATCATTCATAGGAGCCTGTCAGAAATGTGAGCACGGAATTAGCCCCATAAAGTTGAGCAAAGTATTCCTTCATTGAAAAACCTCAAGCTGCAAGCAATAGTGCTTTGAGCTGTTCCGATCGTTGAAACAATGTGCGTCGTTACTCGGAAAGCTAAACCCAGGGTCATTCTCAAGTTTGGATGCAAACGTCGGGACGATCGCCAAAAGGTCCATGCTTTAAAGGCAAAAGGGATAGGGGCAACGGCCATCGCCAAGCAGTTTGGGATAGGTCGATCAACGCCGTATCTCATCCTGAAGGAGGCCAAAGACAGGTTTTAATACCAATCAGCCACATATTTCTCGATCTAAGCGGACCTGAAAAGATTTTATAATCGGCCTTTCGGGCAAAACTGTAACTTTCTATTCTGATGAAGTCGCTGGTCCTAGTTAATAATCCACCTGCATGACGGTGCCACCTACCGTTACCGGTTCGGTAGAAGTGAAACTATGGTAGATTCTTCATTAAAGATCGAGCGTTGCAATCCTGTATGGAGCTTGATAATGCCTGTAATTAGGGTCTCATTTTGGGACGGAAAAACTATCGAGCAGAAAAGGGAGCTGGTAGAGGTCTTGACGAGAGAGACAGCAAGAATCACAGGTGGAAGCCTTGATTCTATTTACGTCATCATCGAGGAAGTCAAAAAAGAGGATTGGGGTGTTTCTGGGCAGTTGAGTTCTGATAAATTTCCAGACTAGCTGTTCTGCCGAGGGTGCCAGGGCAATTTCTAAAGATTTCCAAAGTCACCAAGAAATACTTTAATAGATTGCTTTTTCGTCTAGATATATAGATGATTGATCAGCACTTTTATGTTAATAATGTATACCTAACTTAAAAGTCTCTTAGCGTTATTGTTCACACCCTCGCTCTTGCCCCTACTTATTCATTGCAAACTCTTGAATAGTCTTAAGAGAGGGATATCGATGAATCCCAAATTAAGGAATGAACCTGTCACAACAATGTATACAGCTCTGGTCAAGCCAGACAAATTGCCAGAATTCAAAGTATGGCTGGCTGGCGTGAATGGTGCAGTCAAACGTCGCCCCGGTTTTATCAGTGTCGATGTTATTACCTCCAAGCATGGCGAGCTACCGGAATACATCACCCTGGTGAAATTCGATCGCTGCGAGAACTTAAAAAACTGGAACGAATCTAGCGAGCTCGCTATATGGATCGAACAACTACCGGAATTTCTCGCTACTCCATCCCACATGCAAGAGTGCGTTGGCTTGGAACTTTGGTTCGATCGACCTACCAGCAATGCTCCATTACCTCAGCCTCCCTATTGGAAAAGGGTGGCGATCGGTGTCATGTGCGTTTATCCCTTAGTCATCTTTTTGGGATGGGCTTTGACACCAATCACGCAGTATTTACCGAGTAAATTAGGCCTC
>JBFRWD010000169.1:0-22661 GCA_051439425.1 Synechococcus sp. | reverse complement strand
GGTCTGTTGCGCTGTTGACTAAACCTCCACTTGTACCTCTTGTTTTCTTTAAACAGTGGTTGTTCTTCTCCTTGTGGAGACATTTTCTGTCTCGCTTATCCGAGCATTTGTCCTCTATTACTTGGTGTTTTTCGACAAGTGGGTGGCGACTTTTGTAGATTCTTTCTCTTTGGCTTAGAACGTTGCGCGATCATCATTGTTCGTGTTCCTGCTCTTAGGTGCTAAGTCGGTAATTCAACGTATTGAGTGCGTGAAAATTATAAGGTGAATAGCGTGGATGCCCCTAAAAAATTACTTCTGGTTGATGACGATCCAAATCTGATTCTCTTGGTTAAGGATTATTTGGAATTTCGTGGTTATGACGTGATTACTGCGGGTAATGGCCAAGAAGCTCTGGTCGCAATGGAGGACTTCCGTCCTGACTTAATCATTTGCGATGTCATGATGCCAGAGATGGATGGTTATAGCTTTGTTGAGAAAGTTCGGGAGGACGCCGATACCAGTTGGATTCCGGTCATGTTCTTGTCTGCAAAAGGTCAAAGCGCGGATCGCGTTCGGGGCCTAACGACCGGGGCAGACGTTTATATGGTGAAGCCATTTGAGCCCGAAGAACTGGTTGCTCAAGTTGAATCGTCTCTGAAACAAACGGAGCGGCTGTTACACATGCAAGGGGGGATGTTGCAGCCCACCTTGACATTAGATCGTGAAGTCGAGTTAACTCCAACGGAAAATCGCGTGATCCAGCTAGTGTCGAAAGGCATGTCCAATCGCGAAATTGCAGCAACCCTAAGCGTTAGTCAGCGTACGGTAGAAAGCCACGTCAGTAACATGCTGAGCAAGACGGGACTTCACAATCGTACCGAGCTTGCCCGTTGGGCAATGGAGGGGAGTTTGGGTCGTCGTTAATTCATACGATTCCTCGCACGCTTGTGTTCTAAGTCGCTAGGCTACATGTGGGAAGAGATCTTGCGCTTAGAGTCTCAAGTTTCTGTTCACTACACTAGGCCTCAATGGAATACTCACTCAGGCAAGCCGGAAATGTCGGCTTGCCTTTTCTCTGTGCAAGGCGCGTTGCTGGGAGTGTAGTGATGCGGGTATGCAAAGAGGGATCTCATCACCAGCGTTATGGCTAGTGCTGTAAAACTGGGGGGCGATCGCTCATGGTTGAGCAATCAATCTGCCGTGACAACACTAAGGTGCTTCCCGTATCCTGACGAGCTGTCATGTCTGCGGAACGTATTTACTTGAGTGAGAGGGTCTCTGCTGAAGACAGGAGATTGCAAAGTTCCAAGACCCTGCCTGGGAAAAAGCCAATTTAAAACAAGCTGGGAACTCCCTTAATTCAGGTTGTAATGAGCCAGTGAAAGAACCAAAAAAGAGGCTTGAAACAGCCTCTCCAGGAATTAATTGAACAGAAAACCAATGCGAGTATACGCAGCCCCTAGGCTTTTGCGCGCCGAGCCCCTTTGGGTAACCGCAGGGAGTCCGGGTCTACATAATGACAGTGGGCATCGTCAACACAGATTAACGCCCAGCCGTTCTGATCGACATCGTGCAGCGTATAAGACGCTTCGGGGACGAAGAAACCTTTGTGATTGCGAGTGTCTACCTTGACCCGAACATTTTCTAGAGGCATTAAAGAAGCTCCTGGAAGCGAAACCGAATGTACGATGAATCTGTGCGCACAATGTAGCACATACATCTAGACGGAAGTGTTACGAAAACTTCCAGGTTCCGTAACGGTTTCTTCAAAGGGGCTGGGGAGCAGAAGCCTCTTTCAATGCATCACTAGACACCATCGTTACACGAACAACGAAGGATGACTAGACTTATCGAGATAACTTTCAGACAAAATGTCGATTTCTGTGCAAAAAGGAAGTCTTATCGGTCATTATACTTTAGTCAGAATCGCCCGAAAGCTTTACTGAGAGAGGAATTTGTCGATTCTTTTCAGGATTTTTTATGTTTGGGTGAATGTATGAGTCCTCTGACTTTAGATCTGTATTGATTGCATGTGTCATGAAAATTTCATAGCTGCTTCCAACACTTCTTGATGGCCAGAGATAAGTATTTCTACTTTATCGATATTTGGAGATTACCGTGCCCAGATGACAAATGCAGATGAGTAGATGTACGCAGCAAAAAGCCTTTTTGACCTCTATTTTCTACGTATCCCTTCATTAAAGTTATCATTGACTCCAGCCAACTCGCTCAGTCTCCGTTCGAACGAGCTAAAGTACCTATTCGTTTGTTTGGCATTTGCCGCTACGAGGTGCGAGGCTGCCAGTGAGGCAAACCATGTAACGCTCCAATTGAAGCGTTTTGCTGGTGTCGTGCATGGCAGTACTTTAACCGTTTGGACTTGAGAGTTATTTGGGTGGGCTCTGTGTCCCTGGTGCCTTTTCTGCAGAATAGAAATACGTGTAGTACGAATACACATCAAAAAAACCCTGCGAATGCAGGGCATAAAGACTTGTAGGAAGAGTGGTAAACGGTGAGGCGTGACCTATGGCATTTGAGAGATGTAGTCGTGCTCAAGCAAGTAGGTCATTACCTTATTGACAGACTCCTCAATAGATTCTTCGTGGGTTTTGAGGACGATTTCGGGGTTAGAAGGAGGTTCGTAAGGATCGGATACGCCGGTAAAGTTAGCAATCTCACCTTTGTATGCTTTCTCATACAGTCCTTTCACATCGCGCTGAGCGCAAATTTCAACGGGGCAGTCAACAAAGACTTCAATAAAGTTGACCGTTTGGTCGCGGATAGACTCGCGAGTCGCGCGATAGGGAGAGATAGCTGCTGTCAATGCAACCACTCCGTTGCGCGAGAGCATTCCACCAACAAAACCGATGCGACGAACGTTGATATCTCGATCTTCTTTACTAAAGCCCAGTCCTTTGCTGAGGTTCATGCGAACGATATCTCCGTCCAACACCTCTACTTTGCATCCAGCTTTTTTAAGAGCTTTGGCAACGGGGACAGAAACGGTAGATTTTCCAGAACCGGAGAGACCGGTGAACCACAACAGAAAGCCTTTGTGAGTCATCGTGGATGTAGTAGTACGTTCGGCAGCAGCAGTCATATCTCGCTCCCTTGCTGGGTAACATTGCTTGTTGGCTAGTCGGGTTTGAATCCTTTGCCCGATAGTAATGGTTTACAAAGATTTATGATAGGGGATTAAGAAAAAATAATTCGTGGTTATTACGGTTGACGAGTAAAGTTCGCTGTTTGCCGTAGGAAATATACGGACAAAGTTAGGGAACCCTACCGCGTCAGTTGGGTCGGGGACGTGAGGGGGGCGGATACTTTGTGTTCAGTCAGGGGAGGGATTTCGGCCCGATCGAGGATTTTGGGAATGAGATGTTCGGCTTTTACTGCCATTAAATGAGCACCGTCGCACAACTCTCTGGCAATTTTGACTTGTTCGGCTGCTATATCAACACCCTCTAACAAGGGATCGCTGGCAGAGTCCAATCGTTCGATCGTGCTGTCGGGAATTTTGACGCCTGGTATGTATTTGTTGATGAATTGGGCATTTTTCGCTGACTTGAGTAGAAAAATCCCGGCTAGGACGGGTTTGCCAATTGGACGCGCGACTTTGTCCATAAAGACTTCTAGGCGATTGAAGTCGGTGATCATTTGGCTTTGAAAAAATTCTGCACCGTTCTCGACTTTGCGATCGCATCGTTTTTGTAGTGCTTTGAGGCTGGGCAATTGGGGATCGACGGCAGCTCCGGCAAACAGTCTGACCGGTCCATCCGGTAGGACTTTGTCATTCGCATCAGTTCCGCCCTTTAAACTTCGGATGAGACGGAGGAGTCGAACAGCTTCTAAATCGGAAACCTGGCGAGCGGATTGACAGTCACCCAGTTTCACCGGATCCCCGGTTAGTGCCAACACGTTGCGAATACCGAGTGCGGCTGCTCCCATTAAGTCACCCTGGAGGGCGATGCGGTTGCGATCGCGGCAAGCCAACTGCATGACCGACTCGATACCCATAGTTTCTAGCAATAAGGCTGCAGCGAGGGGGCTCATACGGGCCATCGCGCGACTGGAGTCAGTCACGTTTACGGCATGGACGCGACCTCGGAGTGTCGCTGCTTGATTCAGCATGTGGGTTGGATCTCCGCCTTTCGGAGGAGCGACTTCGGCGGTTAGCAGGAAGTCGCCTCGCTGGGCAGCCAGTTCGAGCTGAGAGGGTGATGTGGGAGCAGTCCAGGTCACTAAATTGGAGGTTAATGCAGGTTGAGTAGAGCGAACGTTGCTGCACGTTCATGTCGAGTGGGATCGCTGACTTCACCATTCCTACGGCACGGTAGAGGGAGGCAATGTCAGGCGCTTCAAGCCCGTCAATTATTGAGATGCAGCGTAAATCCCCCACGCTAGTGAAGTTTTACTGCATCGACAAATGCATGCAGCTATCCGAACCCGCATTCTATCCGGAATCGGGACATGGTGTTTATGGCGCTACATTTACCACCGACCTGAGACCGCCCGGCAGGGCTAATATTCTTCGGCACAGGAGTGGTGGATACTTACTCTCTCTCAGTCTTTCTGTGATGGATTCGTCGTTTGATGACACTCCGGCTAACGCCATCGATGACTCGATCGATGGAATGAAAGGGGTGAGTCCGTCACCGGATGGGATGGTGCAGTGTAACCAGCTTTGTACCATCAGGAAATGTTGCTTCTACCTGGATCTCGGGAATCATTTCTGGCACCCCCGGCATCACATCCTCCTGCGAGAGGATCTTGAGGCCGTCGCTCATCAACGTTGCGACGGACTTGCCATCCCTGGCCCCCTCTAAAACTGCAGAGCTCAGCAATGCCACTGCTTCCGGATAGTTGAGCTTGACGCCCCGCTCTCGCCGCTCGCGAGCGAGCTGGGCTGCCAGATAAATCAAGAGTTTATCTTTTTCCTGGGGGGACAAATGCATTGGCCAGTATCAATCGCTGTGCTCAATCGTAGCCGGATTATTTCTCAGTGCATGGTGCATGTTGGGTTGTTTTGCGATCGCTGGATTGTCTTCACAAGTAGAAGGAGTATCCGCAATCGTATTGGCACTGCTATATGGCGATAGGCAATCCGCTATGGAGAGCTCTCCACTCACTTCTCCTTGTCGGTTAAGTCTTTGGACTGTCTCCATACTCTAGACCTTACAGCGGATTGCTATAGCATGGAGCGGTTGTCGCACTTGCACGGACAGATTTAGTGAGTTCGGATATTCGTCTGCTGGTGTTGGATATTGACGGCACGATCGCTGGTCATGCCAATGAGGTGTCTGCGGTCGTTGTCGATGCTATTGCTGCAGCGAAGGCAAAAGGGGTGAAGGTGGCGATCGCCACCGGTCGCATGTATCAATCGGCATTGCGATTTCATCGGGCGATTGATTCCGATATGCCGCTGGCTGCTTACCAGGGGGCGATTTTGAAAGACCCTCGCACAGATGAGCTATATCACCACTACCATTTGCCGTCCGAGATGGCTCAAACGCTGCTGGATACACTAGCGAAATTTCCACTGGAGGCTATCCACGTCTATGTAGAGGACAATCTCTACATTCAGGCTGCTAACCCCCTCAGTGATTGGTATGCGGAGCGATCGCGGGTCAAGTTACACCTGATTGAAGACCTACATAGGCAAGAAACGACTCCCCCCACCAAAGTGTTGGGCATGACGCAGGATACACAGGTGGTTGACGAGCTGCTGGATAGCATGCGAGCCCAGTTTCCTCCGGATCAGCTCTATCTGACCAAATCACTGCCAACGTTCTTCGAGGCTACCCATCCAGGTATCAATAAGGGGATTGCTGTCAAATACATGGCTGAGGACTTGTTGGACTTAGCACCGGAGCAAGTGATGGTGGTGGGGGATAGCTACAACGATGTAGAAATGTTTGACTACGGGGGGATTGCGGTGGCGATGGGGAACGCAGAATTACCCGTGAAAGCTCGCTCTAGTTGGCAGGCTCCCAGCATCGATGAAGATGGGGTTGCCGCTGCGATTGAGGAATTTATTTTGTAGGGGGTTGAGTCGAGAACTGTTAGTGGGGATATTTGTCGGTGCGTAACGTGAAGACCCCTACCTCATATTCTGTTGGCTGTGACAAGCCGACTACGCTAGCCGTTTCCCATTACCCTAAATCCGATATCAGAGCGATAGTAGGCCCCTTCAAACTGAATGCTAGAGATTGCCTGGTAAGCGGAATCCAGAGCCTCTTGCAGGCTGTTGCCCCGCCCAGTGATTCCTAACACTCGGCCACCATTGGTGACAACGTCTCCTGACTCTGCAGCCGCCGTTCCGGCATGGAATACCACTGCTGTATTTTCTGTAGACTCTAAGCCACTAATGACCTTTCCTTTCTCGTATGCACCTGGATATCCACCCGATGCCATGACCACGCAGGCGGCATAACCGTCATGCCATTCCAAGTCAATCTCGTGTAGCTTGCCTTCAGCACAGGCCAACATCACCGTTGCCAAGTCTGATTTGAGTAAGGGAAGAACCACTTGAGTTTCGGGATCGCCAAAGCGGCAATTGAACTCCACCACCGAGGGCTGGCCGTCCGGAGCAATCATCAACCCAGCATAGAGTACGCCCTGGTAGGTGATGCCGCGATCGCACAGCGTCTTTAAGGTCGGTTCCAACACCTGTTTTAGGACTTGCTCCATTACCTCTGGGGGGGCGATCGGTGTTGGTGCGTAGGCTCCCATTCCTCCAGTGTTGGGGCCGGTATCTCCCTCTCCCACTTGTTTGTGATCTTGAGCGGCCACCATTGGCAGAATGGTTTGACCGTCTGTAAATGCCAGTACGGATGCTTCTTGGCCGACGAGAAAGTCTTCGATCACTACGGTGCTGCCTGCATCCCCCAACGTGCCGGAGAATAAATCGGTAACGGCATCGATCGCCTCTTGAATCGTGCCGGCCACTGTTACTCCTTTTCCGGCCGCCAGACCATCGGCCTTAACGACAATGGGGGCAGATTGCTGGTTCAGGTAATCAATCGCATCTGCAGCAGCGGTAAACGTTTGGGACCTCGCTGTCGGCACGCCAGCATCATCCATGAGCTGCTTTGACCAAGACTTGCTGCCTTCCAGTAGCGCTCCGTCTTGGGTGGGACCGAATACCTTGATACCTGCGGCCTTGAATGCATCGGCAATTCCGGCTACCAACGGCACTTCGGGGCCGATGACCGCTAGTTCAACATCATGATTGCGAGCAAACTCAATCAGGCCGTCAAAATCTGTGACGGAGAGGGGAAGAGTCGTGCATTTTTCAACCTGCGCTAGGCCAACGTTTCCGGGGGCACAGGTGATTCTCGAGACAATGGTTGATTGCGATAGCTTCCAAACCAATGCGTGTTCGCGCCCGCCCGAGCCCACTACCAACACATGCACGATCACACTGCTCCCTTAATGTCTACTGGACATTCATCCCAACAGGACATTACTCTACCTGGATTTGGTTGGGCGGGGGAGGGGTTAGTTGAGAGGTGCCCCAAAATTGGGAGGTGCTCACTCCGATCAATAGCGCGATCGCCAGGACAACCAATCCGAATTGCAGGAAAAACAGTTTGCTCAGATCCTTGAGTGCTGCCATCAAGTTGGCGATATCGTGCCCTTCGGTCTCTACAATCAGCTTGAATGATTGAGAGGCTCCCCCCGTCCACGTACCAAATAGAATCAGGACGGCGGCTTGCAAACTACTGAGAAGAAATGTCGCTGTTGCGCGGTAGTTCCAAGCGGCGAGCGTTCCACTAGCAAAAATCACGAATCCTAAGATAACTAGGACAATGCTGAGGCAGCGCATGGCCAGCGACAGCCGACGAATAATTTGGTTTTCGATGGTATCGAACTCGTACTCGCGTTGCGTCACGCCCGGTACCTCAAGCAATGAGTCTCTGTCTGATGATTACCCGCGATTGTAGTAGTTGGACACCCTACGCGCAGTTGACTTCAGGGGAGGGGACGACTTGCAGAATGTTGTTGATGAATGGTTTCAAGATAGTTAGCCACAAGATAGACAGTTCGGGCTCTGAGAGGTGGTCAGTTATTGCTTGATAGTGATGAATTAATCGCACATCGCATTCATATAGTCATGCAGCGATCGCCCCGGAAGCGAATCAAAGGAGTCGTCAAGCAACTTTACATGCATCATTCTGTCTAAGCGGAAATTTCGAAAGTCTTGGCGCAGCTCGCACCAACTGCCCAAACTCCAGGTCGCGCCCCAATAGAAGAGCCCGAGGGGTTGCACGGTGCGGCTGGATTTCTGACCGTCAGCCCTCTGATAGTTGAACTGTACTTTCTGATGGTTGGTGGTTCCTTTGCGCAGAATTGCTAGGACATCTTTCACCGTCTTGGAGACGTGAAACGCAGGGACAAATAGAGGAATTGACTCGAAATCCTCCTGCAATCGCTCCGGCAAGATAGCGTTGACTTTGTCCAACACCACAGATGCGGCGTCAGCCAAATCGCGATCGCCCCAACTTTGGACAGTGCGTACTCCCAATACCAGCGCCCTGAGTTCCTCTGTCGTGAACATAATGGGGGGCAAGTCAAAGCTATCTGCCAGACAATAGCCGGTGCCCGCCTCCGCTTCGATGGGGATACCGGAAAAGATCAGCTCTTGAATATCTCGATAAATCGTTCGTTCCGACACTTCTAGGCGGCTGGCCAATTGTCGCGCCGTCACCACAGACTGGGCTCGCAGAATTAGTAGGATTTGGAGCAGGCGATCGGCGCGGCGCATAGAGTTTGGTTAACGCGGTGCAGGAACGGGATTACTGAGGAGGTATACCTCCAGCCAGCGTCCAACTGGGCGGATAACGAATGGGGAGATACCCAATAAGCGTGTCGGCGATCGCTCGTTGGCACAACTCCAATGGGAGCGATCGCTTCAACGGGATGCAAGACTCACTCCCCGTTGACTACCTAGAAATGACCTTTAAGCAACGCAGTCTTTGGCATATTCTTTTGTCGCCGGAATCCACTTAAAAATGTCAATGGCCAGCCCACACGGATCCACAAGAGCAAAATGACGCTGCCCCCACGGTTCATCCCTGGGCTCGGATTCCAACGGTACACCGGCAAGCTTCAGACGTTGCCATTCCTTATCCACATCCTCCACCTCCAGTGCGATAAATGCCCCTTTACCGTCATATGTCGTGTGGAAAACAGGCTCTGCAATTTCTTTGACATTTGGTCGCATGAAATCAATGGCGATCTCTTTGTTTTCCAGGGCCTGCATGCTCAAATACCACTCGCCGTCATAGACTACTTTGAACTTCAGGTGTTGGGTATAAAAGGCCTTGACCTCGCCAAGTTTGGGGGTAGAGATAATAGGAGTAATGCTCTTAACGTTCATCTAAACCACTCTTGTCCGCTCGGGGGACGAATATTGCTGGACTGATGCAAACAGCGCTGTTGGTTGGAAGTATAGGGAGGGACTACTGACAGCGTTATGTCAGGAAGGGCTTTTCGTTAACAAAACTTCACGGCCTCCCACTCCCTCTTTCCCCCGCCAATGACCAATGACCAGTGACCAGTGACCCGTCTAAATTGCCACCCCCAAGCCCACACCCTTAAGTCCCACTAGATCGACCCCAAGCCTCTCCCTCCTACTCAACAACAACTGCACATCTCCACAGCCCAACGCTTATCCCACCACGTTCTTTCGCATAACTTCAATGAACGGCACCATCCTGCAGTACTTCCATAACTTTCTGCCTATTGACAGTCACCTGTGGAACGAATTAGGTACCCGGATTCCAGCGATCGCCCAGACTGGATTCACTGCAGTATGGTTGCCCGCTGCGTATAGCATTAGCCAGCAAGACGGACTGGATGAGCTGTTGTCGGATGTATGGGTGGGAGCAGATGCAGATCCGTTTGGTTCGAGCGGGTCGCTGCTGCAGTATTCAACCGGAGGGAAGTTGGCGGCGATCGTCGATGGGCTGCAGGCTCAGGGGGTGCAGGTATACGCCGACATTGTGTTTCACGGCGAAGCCGGAATCTTGCGAGGGCAGCTACAGGATTGGAGCCGCTGGTTTTTAGATGTGACGGGGGTGAATGGGTTTCGCTTAGACGCGGCGATTGACCTACCGTTCGACACCATCAATGATTGGCTACGATCGCTAGCTCGCGATCGACCGGAAGTACCTGAGACGAGATCGGCCGAAATGGCCTTATTTAACTTTGGAGAATACTGGTTGGGGGATGCGGGGCCGCTGCAATGGTTTTTGCAAGAAGTGGAGCATCGATTCTGTTTGATGGATGTGCCCCTGCACTACAACTTTCATAATGCTAGCCAAGCAGGGCGACAGTACGACTTGCGCCGCATTCTGAATGGTTCACTCGTACAGCGATGCCCCGAGTTGGCCGTGACTTTTGTCGACAACCAGCACAGCCAGCCCCTCGAAATTTACGATTCCGTGGTGGAATCTTGGTTCAAGCCGTTGGCCTATGCCCTGATTTTGCTGAGGAAAGACGGCTATCCCAGCGTGTTTTACGGTGATTACTACGGGGCGGACTACGACGGTGTTGGCGGGGATGGGCAGACGTATTCGATTGTGTTGGATTCTCACCAATGGGCAATCGATCGCCTCATGACCGTGCGCACTCATCACGCCTACGGAGGGCAGCGAGATTACTTTGACGACCCGAATGTCATAGGTTGGACGCGATTGGGGGATGAGACACATCCGTCGGCGATCGCTGTATTGATGAGCAACGATCGTGCTGCGAGCAAATGGATGCAGGTGTGTCGGGCCAATACGATGTTTCGAGATGTGTTGGGGCGCACCAAGGAGCCAGTGGTGACCGATGAATGGGGATGGGGAGAGTTCGGTTGTGCTGGCCGATCGGTGTCGGTGTGGATCGAGCAGCCATTGCAGGATGGGAAGCGTTGCAATTGACTGCAGCCCCCCTCAAAATTGGGAAGCATTTGAGATGTCGCGGCTGGCTCGCGTTCGAATGCGATACCGATTGACCGAATGTCTAGCTGCTGTTGCTCCATGCCGATCCCGTTACCTCCGCCAACAATTCTCAATCCTCAAATTCAGTCCTGGCTCTGCGAGGATTGGGGCAGAGGCGATCGCACATCGTTAGGGCTCTTCCCCGATCCGGCTCAATCTCCCATCTGGACAGCTCGCGTTGTTTTGAAGCGATTGGGGACTGTTGCCGGTCTCCCCTTAGCTCGTTCTATTTGGGAGAGGGTTGCTTCGTTGTATGGCGCAACCAACCCAACGATCGAGCTGATGGTCGAGGAAGGGGCAACCTGTTCGGCAACAACCACATTACTGACGATCTCAGCCCCAGCGGCAGTGCTACTGATGGGGGAGCGGGTGGTGTTGAATCAACTGGGGCATCTCAGCGGAATTGCCACATTAACGAAACAATATGCCGACGCGATCGTCGATCTCCCGACTCAGTTGGTGGATACGCGTAAAACTCGACCTGGCCTGCGAGACCTTGAAAAATACGCCTTTGCTGTCGGGGGTGGGCGCAACCACCGCTACGGGCTGGATGATGCGGCCATGATTAAGGACAACCACATTTTGGCTGCGGGCTCTATTGCTGCGGCTGTTGCCGCGATTCGTGACCGATCCCCCTATCCCATGCCGATTGAAGTCGAGACAGAAACGTTATTGCAGGTAGAAGAGGCAGTCGCGGCTGGGGCTGACATCATCATGTTAGACAACATGCCTGTGGAGATGATGACCGAAGCACTGACATTAATTGATGGACGTGCCCAAACAGAAGCCTCGGGGAATATCACCCGCGACCGATTGCGCTCGATCGCCGAGTTGGGAGTGGATTTCATGTCCACCAGTGCTCCGATCATGCAGGCAACCTGGTTGGATGTGGGGTTGGATTTTGTCGAGCGATCGGCGGCATGACAATAGCAGATGCTCGGAGAGGTGCGAATCGATCGTGGTACGTAAGCGTTTTACCTAACTGTGCTTAACGCAAGTCCACATTTTGTGGGGAGCGATCGCACTACAATGAAAGCCGATTTAATTTTTTAAGCCCTCTCTCGAAACTGATTTATTGCACAGGAGACTGTAGTGGTTACTGCGTTCAGAACAACCGAATCCCAAAAGATATTCGCGGCGGCTCAGACGCTTATGCCCGGTGGTGTGAGCTCCCCCGTGCGCGCATTCAAGTCGGTTGGGGGCGATCCGATCGTGTTCGATCGTGTTAAGGATTCCTATATCTGGGACGTAGATGGTAACCAGTACATCGACTACGTGGGCACTTGGGGACCCGCGATCGTCGGTCATGCACACCCCGAAGTGTTAGAAGCCCTGCACGCGGCATTGGACAAGGGCACCAGCTTTGGCGCTCCCTGCGTTCTAGAAAACCAGTTGGCCGAGATGGTCATCGACGCTGTTCCCAGCGTGGAGATGGTGCGGTTTGTAAACTCCGGTACCGAGGCTTGCATGTCGGTGCTGCGTTTGATGCGTGCGTTCACCGGGCGCGAAAAAATCATCAAATTCAAGGGCAACTATCACGGTCACGCCGACATGTTCTTGGTGGAAGCTGGCTCTGGCGTAGCCACTCTGGGTCTGCCCAACTCTCCTGGCGTTACTGCTGCGACTGCCGCTAACACTCTAACTGCGCCTTACAATGATCTAGCTTCTGTCGAAGCTTTGTTCGAAGCCAACCCCGGTCAGATCGCCGGAGTGATTCTAGAGCCGATGGTGGGCAACGCGGGTTGCATTGCTCCTCAGCCCGGTTTCTTGCAAGGACTGCGGGACATGACTCGCAAGTACGATGCTGTATTGGTATTCGACGAAGTCATGACTGGCTTCCGTCTCGCTTACGGTGGTGCCCAAGAACGCTTCGGTGTTACCCCCGATCTGACCACGATGGGTAAGGTGATTGGCGGTGGCCTGCCCGTCGGTGCTTATGGCGGACGTGCAGACATGATGAGTATGGTGGCGCCGGCTGGCCCCATGTATCAGGCGGGGACATTGTCCGGGAACCCCTTAGCCATGACGGCGGGGATTAAGACTCTAGAGATTCTCAAGCGACCCGGTACTTACGAGTACCTGCACAAGATGAGCCAGACGGTCTCTGATGGCCTAGTGGCTGCAGCTAAGGACGCCGGTCACGAAGCTTGTGGTCAATGTGCTGGCGGTATGTTTGGTTTCTTCTTCAATCCCGGCCCGGTCAATAGCTTTGACGATGCCAAGAAGTCCGACACCGACAAGTTCAGTCGCTTCCACCGCGCCATGCTAGAGGAAGGTGTTTACCTCGCCCCTTCTCAGTTTGAAGCTGGGTTTACCTCTTTGACTCACACTGAGGAGCTGGTCGAGCAGACGATCGCTGCAGCGAAGACTGTGTTTGCCAATATCTAAATTAGAACATTCGAATTCACCTCACATTGATGTTCGTTGACTGCCGGTATTGCACTGGCAGTTTTTTCTTCGCCTTATAAGTTGCGGTCAGGCAGTATACAAGAGTGACGCGAATGGGCTCTATAAGTAGTGACGGTGAATCAATAATGTAGCGATAGGCTGCTGTTTCATCACTATCTGCTCGACCTTGCTTGAAGGGAATCAATTTATGCAGCGCACTCTGACGTCAAACCTTGCAGTCTTGGGCCTGTCTGCCTTCGCGACGCTAGTGGGAGTCATGCTCCCTGCAACGCAATCGATCAGTCAAACCGGTATTTCTCGACTAAATTATGTGTATTCCGCCGACAACGGCAGTCGCGTGAATGTCCCCGGTCGTTGGTTAGAACAGGGCGATTTAAATGGCGAGGCCGACCTCCAGGTGGCCGACCTGAGGTCAGAAGAATATCTGATCGTTATTTCCGAGCCTAAAGTAGACTTCCCTTCAAACTGGACATTCCGCAATCATGCCGATGTCACCCGTCAACTCTTGCTCGACAACTTGGGCACTGCGGCATCAGTTAGCTCTCCATCTCAACTAACGATTAATGGTCGCCAAGCAATACAATACGAAATCCGTACAGAAATTCAGGGACTAAGGGTTGTCTATCTTCATACGACTGTAGATGGCGAGAACACCTACCATCAACTCCTCGCCTGGACATTGGCCGATTTCTATCCTCGCAACCAAACCGTCCTGAAGTCAGCAATTAGTAGTTTTGAAGAAGTTCGCTAGTGGCGTGTGTCAATGCGATCGCATACAGCGCTAGGCAATCCACTATGGAGAATTTTCAATGATTTCTCCTTGTAGATTAAGGCTTTGAGCTGTCTCCTGACTCTAGGCCTTACAGCGGATTGGTATATACAAAATCCCCTTGCACCTTATGGTTCAACCAACACATGCAAGGGGGAGCTTTATGGGAAACGAGCATGTCGTTCCTAGTACCAATCTAGTTCTAGCGAGACTCAGTCGCTTTCGAAGGTTGGGGCTGATAGAACACTTTCCCACCCTTATCTGACACAAAGTGGCAGGACCAACAGGATTTGATGAAACTTGTCCAGATGGACTCTTCAGACTTGCGGTAGTAGTCACCCAGTACAGGCTTAATGGCCTCGGTTGCTTCCTTCAAGTGATAGTGAGGAATGGCCAAGAAAATGTGGTGGGCGACGTGGGTGCCGATGTTGTGGTGAATCTCGTTGATGAAGCCGTAGTCGCGATCGATGGTGGATAGTGCTCCTTTCAAGAAGTACCAGTCTTTGCCGCGATACCAGGGAATGTCATCCTCGGTGTGGTGCAAGAAGGTGACCAAATCCAGCCATATAACAAAAATCAGATAGGGAACCGCATAGTACTTCAGCAACACCATCCAGCCAAATTGATAAGTCAACCATCCGAGAAATCCGACCATGCCCAGCCAACAAATCGTGCTGACTACGACACCAACCCGCTCTTTGGGCTTGAATAGAGGACTGTTGGGGGAAAAGTGGGAGCCACCTTCCCGAGACGGCGAGCGTCGGAAAAGATAAATAGGAAATGCTACTAGAGGGGCATAGAAGCGAAATAGCTTCTCGTACCAAGGCATTTGGTTGTATTTCTCTTCCCCGATCGGATACCAACTTTCGTCAGTATCGATATTGCCGGTGTTGGCGAGGTGAGTACGGTGGCTAATGCGCCATCCATGGAACGGCACCAAGATGGGGGTATGGCTGAGGTGGCCGATCAAGTTATTGAGCCACTTGTAGCGGGAAAAGGAACCGTGACCGCAGTCGTGACCCACCACGAATAGAGACCAGAACATGGTGCCGGTGGCCAGCCAAAATACGGGGAAAAACAGCCAAGAATTGAGAGTAATGGCTAAGGCATAGAGCCCTGCAATGACGCCAATGTCTAAAAAGAAATAAGCCAGCGATCGCCAAGCATTGGGCTGAAAGCAATATTCCGGAATCGCAGTGCGGATGTCCTGGAGGGTGAACGGCAGCTCGGATCGGCGGTTCGATTTTGACGGTGAACGGGATAGTGTTTGCACGAATTTTTAAACCGGTGATGGGACTCGTCCCCCTCGCTCTGACCGGTCGCATCCAGCGGATGGTTATTCCTCTAGATGATTAGCCACCTGAGTGGCGTCTCAACATCGAATTCATCGACAAGAGATATAAATCGATGGCGGGAATGGATGCGACCTAGCCCGTTAAACACTCATCCCGAACAGGAGATGTAGGAATGCCAGCGAGGGAAGACCATGCGTTTACAAACCTTCATGAGTGTACCCAACAATGAACCAATCTCTATGTGAAAACTTCGACCGCGACGATTGGGCTAGGGATCTCTACAGGTTTGATGGGGATCGCTATAGGTTTGATGGGGATCGCAATCTGAAGCACTAATGGTAGTGCGTCAAGCAGCCGCAAGCCATCCGAAAAAATCCCACCAGGGCTGACCAATCTTGACGGGGGATTTACGAGGATTGGCCGAACTGCTGGGATTGTGGCGACGAGCACCCAGTATCAGCGGTAGACCTGACAGGCGTTGACCCAGCATGACTCTTCATTAGCTTCATTTACGAGCCCCTACGAAACGCAACAGTTTGCAACTGGCGACTTGGGGGATCGGCGCTATTGTTGAGGCGTGTGAGTGGGTTGAGATTAAAAGTAATGATGAATTCAGAATTGATGCTGGTCGCTCGTCAGGTGTATGACGAGAAAGTTCGCTGGATGACCTTGCGCGATCGCGAACCTACGGGCGTTGTTGTCAATGTTGAAACCCTGAGGGGGGAGCTACTCTGTTCTCCCTATCCGGTTCTATTGCCCTACGAACGGTTTATCCCCATGAATCAATTGGAGATGGCAGTGGCATCTTAGACTGCGGCCTCTGATAAGAGAATGGCACCGTTCAACGCGCATCCTGTTGTTGACAGCAGGTTATGAAGTTAGCGCATCACTAAAGAACGATTGTCTCGCTCTGCGAAGGGGGCACGACGGTAAGCGTACAGAGGAAAATTCAATGGGATGGGAGTTCTGGCCCGGTTGGCTGTTGGTCGCAGTGGTAGGAGCATCTGTCGGAAGTTTCTTGAATGTGGTGGTCTACCGAGTTCCCCGCCAACTTTCCCTGATTCATCCGCCGTCCCATTGTCCCAAGTGCGGTACTGGCTTGGGCCCCACCGAAAATGTCCCGATTCTGGGCTGGATTGCATTGAGGGGGCGGTGCCGCCATTGCGGTACCCCCATTTCAATTCGGTATCCAATCGTTGAAGCATTCACCATGGGGCTGTATTTGCTCTGCTTTGTGGTGTGGGGGTGGTCGTGGACAGCCGCGAGCGGGGCGTTACTCCTAAGCTGGCTATTTCCACTAGCACTCATCGATATCGAGACATATCTGTTGCCCGAGCTGCTCACCCGTTCGGCGCTTATTACTGCTTTGCTGTTGCGATTGGGGTTACCCCTGCTATCTGGTGGAGGTCTAGCCGCGATTGCCCCGTCATTACTGGATGGCGCTATTGGCATGACGCTAGGAATTGTCTCACTAGAAGCTATTGGTTGGATTGGTCTCCTCGTGTTGGGAAAAGAAGCGATGGGAGGAGGCGATGGCAAGCTGATGGCGGCCGTTGGGTTTTGGTTGGGGTGGCGTGCTGTATTGGTCAGTATTTTTGTGGCCTGTTTGCTGGGAACTGCGATTGGTATTTCCTTAAAGCTAATGCGTGGCAAGCAGTGGAGTAAGCCGATTCCATTCGGGCCGTATCTAGTCTTAGGGGCCGTAACGGCGATGTTTTTTGGCCCCCAAATTGTGGATTGGTATTGGGGATTGGCAGTCGCCCCTTGATGGAATAATCCATTGAATTCCCAACTTGCAGGCCCATCGATCTGACAAGATTGGCGCTGATATAGTGGTTTGCAATCTGCTACAGAGAGTATCCCGATCGCTTTCTCCTGCCAATTAAAGCTTTGAGCGGTTTTCGCACTCTAGACCTTGCAGCGGATTGCTGTAACCGTTGCGAGCCAAGTGATGATGGCAGCCGCTTGGGGTTCGGCTGGGTTATGAGAATCGAAGGTCGTAAATTGTAATTTAAGTTCTTATTTGGTAATAATGAGTTCGACCTATCAAGCTTGGCTCAATGGCTGCCACATTACTGATTGTGGATGGATATAACGCGATCCATGCTTGGCCGGGTTTGCAGAGATACGCGACGAAAACTGACTTGCACATTGCTCGCGGCAAGCTGCTAGAAAAACTTTCAAGTTTTGTGGTGTTTCGGGGATATCGAGGAATTGTGGCGTTTGATGCACACAATCACCAACACCCGAGCGTGCCAATGGTGACGCCGAAAGGTGTGGACGTTTATTTCACGGACTATGGCGAAACCGCCGATGCATACATCGAGCGTACCTGTGCCCAGCTGCAGTGGGAGGATTGTCGGGTTAGAGTGGCGACGTCCGATCGCGCCATTCAACTCATTGCGATGGGATTTGATGCGGATTGGGTATCGGTACTGGGCTTGCACGAAGAAGTGAAGCTGGCGGCCAAACAGGCCAAGCGAGCCTCGCGCACTACCCGCAAGCCGGGTCGAGGTATTGATGCATTTCTCGACCGCTCCACCCGCGATCGCCTGACTCAATGGCGGCTACACGGCAAAGATATCGGCAGCCGCCAAAAATAATCACCGTCTTTCTGCTGTTGATTGACTGACTGGCTGATTGACTGATTCCGAAGGTGCTGCTCCCAAAATCCATATTGTGGCGATAGCAACTGAAGCGAGTAGTAGTTTATCCGCCAGTTTCATCAACAGCGGCTGTACCCAATCGAACTGTTGCCAAAGGGCTTGCTCTTGCACCCAAGCGGTATATAGCGAACTATCTAGAGTTAGTCCGATTGCGAGGGCGGCACAGAGTGTTGGGAAAGGCTGCCAGTTGAGCTTCTGAGCCCCCAACGCAACACTGGTGGCAACCAAACCTCCTACAACCATAGGACTGCCCGAACGAATCGCTTCATGGAAAAGAGGGTTAGGGTCTGCTGATGCCTGCAACGCGTAGATCGTAGCCAATACGCCACAAACCTCGAAAATGCCGATCGCTCCTCCAACCAATCTCCATTGTCCAGTCATCCCTGTCAGTGCAAATACAGTCAGAACCACCACTAATAGGCTGGGTTCTACAACAGAAAACGCATAAGAGGGTTGCCAGATACCATCTAAAATCATCCAGAGTACGGCGGATAGTGGTGCCGAGATTGCCAATAGTCCCCAGCGATGGCTCGCGCAGATGGCAACAGCCACAGAGAGGGCCATCGTTAGGCTGACATGAGCGAGAAATGCCATAGAGAAAACGGACATAAAGAAGACGCAAGAAGTGTTTTTTGTCTCAGCGAAGAATGCCCGTTTACTATAGCGGGCCCGTCCACTTCCGATGCCAACGCTCCGCCCGAAGTGATTATGGCTCGGAGTGGTTGTGCCTGGCTGCACCGCTCGGGACAGATGCTCTGAAGAAATTCCTTGTAGAGTTCTGGTGGGTCTCGTGCTCTTGTGAGTCTGAAGATCTAGTGAGTGTGGACAATTATTGAGTGAACAAAGGTGGTGACATGGAACTCAAACCCTTAATCCGCAGCATTCCTGACTTTCCCAAGCCTGGAATTGTGTTTCGGGACATCACAACTCTGTTGGGTAACCCTCAAGGATTACAGGCCTGTGTCGATAAGTTGAGCACTTGCTTTGGCGAGAGCGATGTTGACTACGTTATTGGGATTGAATCGAGAGGATTTATTTTTGGTACCCCCCTAGCGTGTACTTTGGGCGCAGGTTTTGTTCCGGTGCGCAAGCCAGGGAAGTTGCCCGCCCAAACCCTCAGTCGTGATTATGCTCTGGAGTACGGTACCGACTCGCTAGAGATGCATGCCGACGCATTTCCTGAAGGCAGCCGTGTGGCAATTGTCGACGATCTGATTGCGACGGGAGGGACTGCGATCGCTACTGCAGAACTGGTTCAGGAGGCTGGAGGGGTGCTGTGTGGATTTGGTTTTGCGATCGAGCTGGCGTTCCTAAATGGGCGATCGCGGCTTCCCAACGGTGTCCCAGTCCACAGCTTGGTGAGCTACGACCAAGAATAATTGCCATGCTCGTGCCCGGGGAACCACCGCTGCAAATAATCGATTGTATCGGGTCTGTTTGGCGGCTTGAGTGCGGATCGCACAACGGTTACGAGGCCCCGATTGAGCAGCCTGAGATGACGGTTGGGGTTTGACATTGGGGTCTCTGGAGGCGGAAATCATGGGGGGAAGCAGAGAGGAGTGAACAGAAAAACGATGGGTCGATCTCATTGCGGCCCACTCAGTGTGACTGGCACAATGCAGGCCGAGCGACGTGAATGGA
The DNA here is from genome assembly GCA_051439425.1 of Synechococcus sp. GTDB lineage: Bacteria > Cyanobacteriota > Cyanobacteriia > Thermostichales > PCC-7336 > PCC-7336. Next base: position 2,908 of record JBFRWD010000169.1, on the reverse strand, counting down.
AATCAGCAAAGAAGATTTTTATTAAGCTGACTTAACTCCAGTCTTGGGCAGATCTGTCGCAATAAGAAGTGGCGATCGCTACAGTAAAGAGGTTTGAGAACTTGGGGGCATGAGCTGAAAACTATCCGGTTACAAACCAACTGAAATTGGTTATTCAATGGGGATTAATGTGACTCAGCGGGTCGCAGGCATTGTCGGCTTGATGGCTGATTTGAAATTTGACAACCAGTCTGGACCGTTAGGGAAGGGAGTTCGATGCTGATTCGGTAATGTGACGGTTGAATGGTGCATTGTCTGAGCTCAGTGAGTCAGCCTACAGACCTGTTTCGAAACTCTATAGTTCGAGACTACGCTAGACCACTTGCCCGATGCGACTCAATAGATCCTCTACCACTTTTGGGACGTCCACCCAGCTCAACTCGGGTTGATTGAGCATGACTCGTAGTTGGTTGAGAGAGCTGCGGGCTTCAATCGCTTCTGGCAGTGGCTTGCCTATCCGTGCTGGTGATGTACGGATTTTCACAATCGCTTTGCAGACCTGACTTTGTACATCTCGCCCCACTTGTCGTAGGGCTTTCTCTCGCTGGTGAGCCCATCCATTTCGGGTAGTGGCGTACATGGGGCTCATTTGATTGAGGACGTAGGCGGCCACTTCTGCTAATGCTAGTTTTTTTCTCTGGATTTCGGGTAGAGCGGCAATCTGTCGTTTCGCCTCGTTGATTACGAGCTCTTCGAGCACGTTCACCATATCTGTGGGAGGAACACTGCGTGCGGACATCATGGGTTATTTCTCCATACGCTTGGCTGAAGCGCAACTGTGGCACGCTTGCTGCTTGCTTATGCTCAGAGCTTACCCGCAGAAGAATCTCCGAGTACCCGTGTTTGTCCTGCAAAGGGCTGTAGACGTCAAATAAAAATAGGAGGGGAAACCCCTCCTTTCAAGTGCAGTTGCACGAGGAGTCTGCTAAGACAGGCCGAAAGAGCGCCCTGCATAGATTGCCGCGTCTCCAAGTTCGGCTTCAATCCGTAGCAATTGATTGTATTTAGCAATTCGCTCGCTACGAGATAGAGAACCGGTTTTGATCTGACCGGCCCGGGTAGCTACAGCCAAATCGGCAATCGTGGTGTCTTCTGTTTCGCCGGAGCGGTGGCTGACAACTGACGTGAAGCCATTGCGAGTGGCCAGGTCGATCGCCCGCAGCGTTTCGGTCAAGGTGCCGATTTGATTCAGCTTGATCAAGATGGAGTTGCCCGCACTAGAATCAATCCCCTTCTGTAGGCGTTGGGGATTCGTGACGAACAAATCGTCACCCACCAACTGACAGCGATCGCCAATCTGCTGGGTCATCAACGTCCAATTATCCCAATCATCCTCAGCCAGTCCGTCTTCAATGGACACCACGGGATATTTGGCCAACAACTGCTCGTAGTACCCCACCATGTCAGTGGCTGACTTTTGAGCTCCCTCAAAGGTGTACATGCCATTACTGAAGAATTCGGTAGACGCCACATCTAGCGCCAGCGCAATATCTTGGCCGGGGGTGTAGCCAGCCTGCTCGATCGCTGCCATCAGTAGATCGAGTGCTTCAGCATTCGAACCCAGATTAGGAGCAAATCCACCTTCGTCTCCCACGCTGGTGGTCAATCCCTTGCTGCCCAAAATGCTTTTGAGAACGGCAAATACTTCTGCTCCGTACCTCAGTGCCTCACTGAAGGTGGGCGCCCCCAGCGGTACAATCATAAACTCTTGAATATCGACGTTGTTATCAGCGTGAGCCCCGCCATTTAACACATTCATCAGCGGAACGGGCAGTACATTGGCCAAAGGGCCACCCAGATAGCGATAGAGGGGCAGTCCAACCAACGAGGCACCAGCCTTCGCAGCAGCCAACGATACGGCCAAAATGGCATTGGCGCCTAGCTTGCTTTTGTTCTGGGTGCCGTCCAGTTCGATCATCAGGCGATCGACATCGGTCTGCTCCAAGACATCCTGACCAATGAGTTCGGGGGCAATAACGGTTTCGACATTAGAGACAGCAGCTAATACGCCCTTGCCGGCATAGCGTTCGTTATCTCCATCCCTAAGTTCGTGAGCCTCAAAGCTACCAGTCGAAGCTCCGCTGGGTACCTGTGCTAGGCCGGAAATCCCGCTTTCCAGAAACACTTCTGCTTCTACAGTCGGTCGACCGCGAGAATCCAGAATTTCTCGTGCCGTAATAAATTCGATCGCCGTGTCCACCGAATGTCTCCTGTTCCTGGTAAAGTAGTCCGCTCCTAAGAGTAATGCACTGACCGTACATTCAGCATCCAACCACACCACAAGTTGTTGGAAATTATTGTGGGAATATCAGCTCCCTCTACGTTAGCTTTTGGTTGCTGTCAGTCAGTAATTTGCTGCTTCTCATGCTGTCTATGGGGAAGAGATGTCGGCAAGCCGTAATGCCTTCGACGGTTTGGGGCCAAGTATTATGTGTCCAATTCCTGACTGGATGGCTTTCAACGGAGAACTCAGGCTATGGCAGTAACCCTAACGATTCGGTGTGCCAGAGCTGAAGTGAAGTTTGATGAGGCGAGACTGGACCGGCGATCGATTCAGGTGTCAGGTTCAGGTCTGAATCGAGTTCAGTTTTGCGTCGAGCTCTGGCCGGTATTTAAAACCAGTTAGTATTCAAGTCTGGTCGATTTTACTTTTTCGCCTGTATCGATTCGTGCTCGCATGAATTCAGTTGCCGAAATTTGAGGGCTGGACTTGAATGATTGGGGTAGGTTGCATCCTCTCCGCAAGTATTGAACCCCATGTTCTTCGCGTGCTCGGAACAGTACTCTGGTGGGCAACTTGTGACTACCTATCGCTCCGCTTAGCTGAAAGGTATGCTGAGCCCCGGGACACAATCGACTCTGAATTGAG
>JBFRWD010000168.1:0-7929 GCA_051439425.1 Synechococcus sp. | reverse complement strand
AGCGACAGGTAACCATTTCGATACAAAAGAGCCCAACTTCACATCTTGCATCGCCCATTCCAGGCAATTTTGGGCAAAATAGGAGTGGTTCTTGTGCACAGTCAAATGTGCACATATGGAGTGCATCTTCCGAAAAACCGTACTCAGCACAGCAGAACTAGCATTCACCCTCAGTCTCCCGATATGGTTTAGGCCCTTTTTTCGCTCGTTAGGATTCGATTCACTATGAAGTGCCCCAAATGCAGCTCGCGTAACATTCGTGTTTTGGAATCTCGCTCGGCCGAAGCTGGCCAAAGTGTTCGCCGCCGCCGCGAGTGCATGGAGTGCAAGTTCCGCTTTACCACCTACGAGCGTATTGAATTTGTCCCCATCATGACGATTAAGCGAGATGGATCGCGCGAATCCTTCGATCGCAACAAAATTCTCAAAGGGGTCATGCGGGCTTGCGAGAAAACAGATGTCAGCGTCAAGTCAATGGAAGAGCTGGTAGAAGGGTTGGAAGAAACCCTACAACTGGCGGATAAGCAAGAAATTACGACCCGAGAAATCGGCGAAATGGTGCTGCAGCGTCTCCAAGACCTGAGCGAAGTTGCATACGTTCGATTCGCCTCGGTCTATCGCCAATTCCGTGGAGTCCGCGACTTTATGGATGAGCTGGGAACGCTAGTAGACAACAAAGATGCGATCGCGAGCGAACACAATCTCGATATCGATAGTGCGTCCAGTCCCTCCGACCGCGCATCTGTCAGTATTTGATGGCGCTAGCCTCCAGATTAGCGGCACACTATCAGAAGCCATGCACCACTTAGAAGGTAGGCGCCCTCGTTTCGGGGGCGTTCCTTTTAGGCCCACACAACACCCCCACAATACAAATGTGGCCAGGAATGAACTGGCGGAACACAGGCGAGAAGACTTCTCAAACAATCGCTCTCAAGGAAGGTTATTTCTTGTCTATGGCCTGCAGGCTTTGCTCAAAAACACAGACCCTGCAGCGAAGCGCATTCGAACTGGTATGGTAGCTCAGGTGAGTGTTCCCAACATGGGGCAGGGAATCCGGACAGCATGAAATACGACCGTGTGTTGTTGAAGCTCAGTGGCGAAGCCCTGATGGGAGAGCAAGACTACGGCATTATGCCAGAAGTTTTGGGCTCAATCGCTGCCGAAGTAGCCGAAGTGGTTAAGGCCGGAGTTCAGCTAGCTATTGTGGTCGGAGGCGGCAATATTTTCCGTGGCGTCAGTAAAGCCGCGTCGATGGGAATGGACCGCGCCTCGGCTGACTATGTGGGCATGTTGGCCACTGTCATGAATGCTCTGACCCTGCAAAATGCTCTGGAGAACGCTGGAGTCGCAACGCGAGTGCTTACTGCGATCGCCATGCAAGAGGTTGCCGAACCCTATATCCGCCGCCGAGCTATTCGTCATTTAGAAAAGGGTCGCGTTGTCATTTTTGGCGCAGGATCGGGCAACCCATTCTTCACCACCGACACGACTGCCGCCTTGCGAGCCGCAGAAATTGATGCGGAAGTTATTTTCAAGGCAACAAAGGTTGACGGAGTTTATGACAGCGATCCAAAAAGCAACCCCGACGCCAAACGCTTTGAAACCCTCAGCTACCAGCACGTCCTAACCCAAGATTTGCGAGTTATGGATACTACGGCGATCGCATTGTGCAAAGACAACAATATTCCGATCGTGGTTTTTGACCTCACCGTTCCTGGCAATATCTGCAAAGCCGTTCGAGAAGGCAAGATTGGCACATTTGTGGGAGGGAGCGAGTCTGAACTGGCGATCGCTACCTAGTCAATTGTCAGGCTTGCGATCGGGAATGCCATCGATCTACGAATGCACTGCAGTTAGCCGGATGGAGAACGCGAGCTCTTCGCTGTAACATTGCTACCTAAGTTCGATAGAACACTCGTGCGAAGCTCATGCTTTAACCTGAGTAGCTAGTTTCGCGCGACGAGACGGCGAGATTCCATCCGCCTCCAATGATTTGCAAAATACGGTAGCTTTTCAGACGGATGAGGCCAAAGCACCTTCATGGCATACAGCAATACTGGTGCTGTGATTAAGATCAAAATGCTGCCAAGCAGGAGGCCGCTTCGTAAGTGTTCTAACACCATTTCTTGGCTGTGCGGCGCAGCTTGTTCAGACAGTAATCCCATTCCCACTACTATGCCGTTGTTGATAGCGTGAAATGCTGCCACCAACCATAAGGAATGAGTTTTTAGATAAATTAGGGCTACCACAAGTCCGAAGACAGTCAGGCCAACTGGGTTGGGATGCAAAATTCCGAAAAAAATAGATGAAGCGAAAACCCCTGGCAACACTCCCATTTTAGCGATCCAGCGGTGTAGCAATATGCCACGAAATAGGAACTCTTCCGTCAGCGGGACAATCATGGCAACCGTTACGGCAGATAGCACCACTTCCCACACAGGGCTTGCGGAGGTGGGTAATTCAAGCGCGCCACCCATCATTTGCACCGCATAGTCGGGATCTATCAGACTAATAACGTAAAAATAGACTTGCCCCGTACCGACAGAAAACAGCAGAACCGGCAACACCAGTGCCAATAACCAAACATTTCGGTTAGATGGAATCCCTCCCACCAGATCTCGGACATACATGTTGAAACCCACCATCTTGGCCATCAACAGCAAGCACAGCAATGCCATGACCGCCGAATTGGAAATGAGCACGATCTGGGAGAAGGATTGCTCGAACAATTCAGGGTAAGTTGCCGACAATCCACCGAGGACAACCCCCAATACAATTGAAATTGCCACAAAATACAGGGTCATAAAGCGAGCTTTGAAATGATCCTGGAACGGATTGGTGTCTTCAGGGGCGGGTAGAGAAATTCCTGTCATTAGAAATTAAGTCGTGCAATTGTATGTAGACTACCCCCGTCTACACGCTGAGGCGTGGGGAGTGAAGCTGACCGACCGGGAAACTGTCAGGTTTCAGCTCTCTAGAGGAGGCATTGTTCTGCGAAGCTATGCAACCCTTACTCAAACACCTGCCCTTGGCACTGAATGAACTGTCCTCATTGCATGTTTAGCCACCAGTCGTCTCAAACTCGCGACAAAGTTAGACTGTCCCGTCTTTCACTGTCACAACGGCGATCGCACCTTCAACGAGCGGAGCGGAACTCCCTTCTCTTTCGTCGAAGTTCCCACCGACATAGCGATTGTAAATGGCGTACTCATCCGTATAAACCAATGTGGCTGGGGACAATGGTGGTTCGCAGAATCGGTTCAATGGTGACTTGCTGCATGTTGTTTAGCAATAGCTAATCCAGGCTCGCAATGGCTGGTGGCGACCTGCAAATATGGTATCGCTCAGGTCATCAAACTGTTGCCCGCATGACTTACTGATAGTGTTGACGGTCTGCATCAAGCTCGTCCGTACCTCGCTTGAAGACCCGTTCGCCGGAGCATCTTGAACACCTCACACCCGCCAGCCAACGCAACTGCCGCACGGCTTCGTAACATTTGCTTTCATCAAGCCGTTTGACCAGATTCAACATCTGAGCATTACGTTATAACTGCTCGTAAGCTAGCAGAATGAGGTTTCTACAACACCTCCCTGCAATCCATATAGAGCCATTTGGAAATACGGCACTTATTACAAATTGCACTGCAAATACAATAAGGCGCAATGTATGACTAGAGATAGATTTGGTTGCCCTTGCATGTTTCCCCTAGGGGAGTTGTTCCAAAAAGCCAACAGTAAAAAACTGCTGGGAGACATCTCAACCTTTTCGAGCCGCATTAGCCGCCGCAACTTCATCCGCACTGGGGCATTCTTTGTCGGGGTAACAGCTGCTCTGGGTTCTCAGCGATCGGGCAGCGCCCAAGCCCAAGAAATGACTGCCGCCCATCGCGATGACACCCTCCTCTTTGTCAATGGCAATATCTTGACCGTGGATACCGAATTTTCCAAAGCAGAAGCCATGGCTATCCGAGGAAATCGCATTGTGGCCGTGGGGAGTCGGGAAGCGGCCACCCAGGCAGCAGGCAATGGCGCCAGAACCATTAACTTGCGGGGCAAAACAGTATTGCCAGGTTTTATTGAACCCCACATGCACTTTGCCTTGATGGCAGGATTGGGGCATTTGCCGGATATTGGTCCCTTTGTTTACCCCACTACCGAAGAGGCCCTGCAGGCGCTCAAAGAAATCGCCGCTCAAACCCCTGACGATCGGTGGGTAATGGTGCGGCAGTTCGATCCGAGTTTGCAAGAGGGGCCAGAGGCGTTAACCACCCGAGAATTGGACGAAATTTCCACCACACAACCCGTTTTCGTTCTCAATGCTTCGGGGCATTTAGCCTATGCCAACACCAAACTCTTTGAACTGGCAGGCATCACCAAAGATACACCGGACCCGGAAGGGGGTGAATATTTCCGGTATGAAGATGGCACTCCCAATGGTGCCATGACCCAAGCGGCTTATCTGCCTCTGGTGTTTCTCAACACCGCTCTGATGGAGCGTCTCAACAATGATTACGTTGCGGCGGGCATTGAGGTAAGTGAAGCAGCGACAGCCTTAGGCATTACCACCATGTCTGATATGGCAACGGGGGGACTGGCCGGTACAGGTGATTTGGATCTGTTTCGGGCCATGGTTGAGTCTGGGCAAATAAAAGTGCGCGTTCGCGCCAATCTGTTTTACGAACGGGCCGCTGACTTTGATGCCACCGATATCAAGCCAGCTGATGGGGATGACAAACTACGGGTGGTCGGCTGGAAAATGCTTGCTGATGGTTCCAACCAGGGATTCACCGGTCGGCAGCGAGAGCCTTACCTCAATACTGAGGATCGCGGTATTTTCTACATTCAGCCCGATGAGTTAAAGGAGATGGTACGCCTGCGGGCCGGCCAGGGCTGGCAGTTGGTGCTGCACGGCAATGGCGATGCCGCGATTGACAGCATTTTGGATGCCTTGGAATCGGCTGAAGCTGAGGGCCTCGATGTTCAATCCCTGCGCTGCCGGATTGAACACTGCTCAATTTTGCATGATGAGCAAATTGAGCGGATCAAAGCCCTCAACGTCGGCCCCAGTTTTTTGATAAACCATGTTCATTACTGGGGGCATGCCATGCGAGATAACGTCTTTGGTGCGGAAAAGGTGCAACTGCTCGATCGCTGCGCCAGTGTAGAAAACGCTGGGATTATTTGGACCAATCATTCGGATTCGCCAGTATCGCCGTTGGGGTCGCTGCATAAAATTCGGGTGGCCGTTGCCCGCGACCTCTGGAAAGAACCGGGTAACATGTTGGCGCCTGATGAGCGGGTCTCTGTGGAAGCGGCGATTCGGGCCATCACGATTAACGCTGCCTGGCAGAGCCATGAGGAGGATAAACTGGGCAGTCTCGAAGTCGGTAAGTTAGCGGACTTTGTGGTGTTAGCCCAAGATCCGCGCAATGTGCCCCCCACCCAGATTTCTGATATTCGGGTGCTAGAAACCTGGATGGATGGCTATCAGGTCTATGCCGATCCCTGTTAAGCACATTAACCATGAATCAGCTCAAGCATCACCGGTTATGCAGCGGGGTCTTTATTATCGTCCTGGCGTTTCTCCGCACCCCCACTTCACCCTCTATCAGGCAGACTCGGGAAGCGTTGCAGTTGATGGTATCCCCTGTGCCAATCTGGCTGAACTTACAGTGCCAGCGGCAGGCTCAGACGCAGCGGTACCATTAGACACCCAGACTCAATCCAGCACTCAATCCAGCGATCGCGCTACCATTCAAGCCTAGCCTTCGCGATTTAGCGAAACTCTTTTTACTGCGAGGATTCGAATTCACCCATGAGACACCCAGGGATTGGGAGGAGAGATTCACTCCTATTTTCATCCATTAGTTGAAAACTAGTTGAAAGCCCAGCATCGAGGAGCTGTCAACTACAACTGGTACGTGAACGAAACGTTCATCAAAGTCCGGAGAAAGCACTGCTGCTGGGATTGGGAGCCTTTGAATCAGCAAAACGGGTTTGCGAAGTTTTCGATGAAATGAATCAGTTTTTGAGGAACCGGAGGCAAATGACAGAATACGTTTACTTATCGGAACAACGGGCTCAATTTCGGATGAGGGTTCAAGCATCGGAGGCTGAGTTTTTGGCCGTGTGAAAGCCGAGGATATGGAAACAACACTCACTCATTGCCTATCCCTTGGCAATTCAACATGACTGACAGAGTCTACCGACCGGAGTTAAGCCACCCTCCTTTGAAGATATTCGCCAATTGAAATGCCATCATCTGCGACAATTCTCAAGGCGATCGCAGCGCAAGAGACTCCTATGACTTCTGTCCCGTCCCTCGAAGCTCCTAACTTATTGATGTTTGTGGAGGCAGCTCGTCTACTGCAAGAAGCCAGCCTTCAATTGGTAGAAGACGGGCAGGAATCGATCGACCTTCCTAAAGTAATGGAAAAAGCCATTGCTACAGCAGAAACTCACATCAGTGGCCTAGAACGCTCCGATATTGAAGATCTTCGCCAACTCGTTCGTTCGGTACTGCGATTATCCGACCCAGAAGATGTATTGGGTCTATTGCAGCGGTTAGTCGGAACTGCCGGCGGTGATGTTGATGCGTTTCTAGCCCAGTCCAGCAGCGGAAATGGCGTGACGGGAATGCTGCTGCCGCGGGAGCTACTCTACTGCGAGGTGCTCAGACAACTCCAGCCTCGATTAACGCCCGAACAGCAAGAGGAGATCGCGGAGGGCGGGGAAACGGCGATCGCCGCTGAAATCCAATCGACAGAGGACTTAGTTCGTGCTGTCGCTCAAGAACGGGACGTAGACATTACCGTGCTGCAAAACGCCGCTCGTCAACAGTTAACCCCGCTGGAAACGCCGACTCTATTACGCCTACTGCAAACCTTGGTGGAAGAAACCGCCAGCTACCAAGAAGCGCAATCGTTAGCCAGAGAAGCTCGGAAGTCAAAGGACTCGTTAACGCTGGCTGGGCCCCTAGTATTCACCGAAATCGCCAGCCATCTGCTGGGCGATCCAGGTCGAAACTTGAGTAGCGATTTGCGACTCGATCTGCAAACTAACCAAGTCAAAGCCGCTAAAAAACTAGAAGCGATGGAGCGCCTGGGCAAGGTGGAGAATCCCGAAGCGCAAAAGCAGTTGATTCGAGATTTAATCGCGAAAAGCTCCACCGACGAGTTACTGGAGATTCTCAATACGTGCTTCTCTCCAGATTGAACGGTTTTGAGTATTGCCAAATCACGAATTGGTTAGTGTACCCCTTTTTCTGGAGAAAAATGCTTCTCACCCCCTAGAGAAAGGGTATAAACCAGTGTTATAACTGGCCTGTGTATTGAGGCAGGCCCATGAGCATATCTGCTGCGGAATACCGGCGCAGAGAGCAGAGCCAAAAAGATCGACGGCTCCTGCTATGGCTTCTGGGGTCAGCAATTGCTCACGGCTTGGCACTGCTGCTCCTTGTGTTGTGGTCCCTCTGGTCTCCCCCAACACCACTGCCCGACGAGCCAGTCCGATTCACCATTGTAGATCCGTCAGAGTTGGCCCCAGCAGATGCTGACTTGCAAGCCAACAATAATTCTGTTGATGGGGGTGAAGCTGATCCCACCGAAGACCCCAATGCTGGGGGTGGCAGCCCAGTAGATGGTGCACAAACTCAAGCTCCCCCTCCACAACCCCCACAGCCCCAGCCCGTTCAACCTGCTCCGCAACAGCAAGCCGCAGCCCCATCCGCACCTCCGGTTGAACCAGTGGCTCCCCCCGAGCCGACCCCGCCAGAACCCGATCCCATTCCCCAGCAAGCCGAAGTTCCGATAGCCCCCCCCGCCCCGGCTACAACTCCGGTAGCGACTCCTCGGCCCACCCCACCACCGATAGCGAGACCGGCTCCCCAAACACGCGAATCCAGAGTCGATCAACTATCGGCCCTGCCAC
>JBFRWD010000167.1:0-14041 GCA_051439425.1 Synechococcus sp. | reverse complement strand
GACCCCCCACTCGGGTCGCTAGCCCTACTACTTTGGCTAACTAAGGAGGAGCCGTGTGCTGGGAAACTCGCATGCACGGTTTTGAATGGGAGGCGGAGCGGGTAACTGCTCCGTCGACCCCTAATCTGGGCTCTGATGGCGTGCCCAGAGCTATTTGCCTGTGTCCTCTGCGTTCGCGTGTGGGCAAGAGGCCCAGTGCTGCGTACTATGGTACGCATATAATGAAGCAGCGACAGTATCCTGTGCCTGGTGAAAGCAGTCAAAAAGTCGTCATTGTCTATGCCGATGAGCGAGGCTACGAGCCGTTTACGGACTGGTTGAGAGGGTTGAAGGATCGGCTGGGGAGAAAACGGATTGAAGCTCGGTTGCTGAGATTGGAGCAAGGGAACTTCGGGGATTGTCAAAGTGTGGGAGATGGGGTTTCGGAGTTGAGGATGTTTTTTGGCCCCGGATATCGGGTGTATTTCGGGCAGGACAAAAATACCATCGTGGTTTTGCTGAGTGGAGGGGATAAGAGCAGTCAGCAGAAGGATATTCAAGCGGCAAAGGAGTATTGGAGGGATTATTTGGACAATGCGTAACTACAGAACCCTAAGTGACGTCACATCCGAGTACTATCGCGAGCATCCAGAGGAAATCGACGATTTTTTGAAAATCTCGTTTGAGGAATTCGCCCAAGATGGCGACATGGGGGCGTTACTCTCCGCCCTGCGGATTGTGAGTCGTGCGAAGGGAATTACTGCGACGGCTGAGGCGGCGGGAATATCCCGCAAGGGATTACAGAAAGCGCTGTCTGAAGATGGGAATCCGCAGTTTGCCAGCATCAACGCGATTATGAGGGCGTTGGGATATCAGCTGACACCGGAGAAGATTCAATCGCAAGCTATGGGGTGATTCCGAACGCTTCCTGCTCTCAGCCAAGTCGGTTCGCAGGTACCGGATGTTTTGCGCTCATTTTGCTGCCACCAGATCTAATCGGTGAACCAACACCGGACCGCTATCCACGATGACTATGCACTCGGAGTCTGAGTTGAGGTTGCAGGGTAGACCTGATAAGTCTTCAAGGCTGAAATCCCGTTCCTGTATCCACTCCAAAATGACTCGCGATCGCCGATCGGGGAGCGGCACGACCGACAGCTTTAGGGCACCATTGCCGATAGTGGAACGAAATCGCCTGACCTCACTCGATATCTCGGTGCTCCAGTCAGACAAAAAGGATGCTGGTCGGAAGTGCTGGCAGATATAGCTGCTCATAGCAAACACTGGTGCAGAGTAACCGCAAGTTACCCCGGAGAAGATTGCTTCTTACTTGAGCGATCAAGAACTAAGGCATCCATATTCCAATTAAGCAAAGAGCTTTTTGGGGGCCAAAGCTCTTTGTAGATTTCGACGAAAGATTTAGCTGCATCCGCTTGCATAATAGCTATTGCACCCGGTGGAAAATTAGGTTTTTCAAATTGATCGACAATATATTCAACAAGCTTATTGACAGACTGAAATTTCTCAAATTTGTTCAGTCGGGCCGAAGCAAGCTCATATCTATACTGTCTCCATATCCTTAATTCAATATGTTGCCGGTAAGACTCATTCCTTGAAGCAGGGTCTATCGCAATAGGAGCTTTCCCAGGAGGTTTAGGAATCGTCACTGTATCTAACGAACGCATATTCCTGATGATGAGATAGTTGTGATCGAGCTCTGCCTTAATTAGTTTTTCAATTCTGTTGTACTTGTTGTAGTTGCTAATAAATGGCAAGAATAATGCAACTAGTAATCCCAATAGAGTTGCAATAGATGAAAGAGCATCCCAGAAAAGTTCAGATGAAATTGCTTTAATCCACAGATTATCCATATTTTCTGAAGGAGTAAGAAACGCAAACAAGCTAGCTCAAGATAGGATAAATTATTTTGATCTTTAGATTTAGTCCTTAATCCGGTTATGCCGAAAAACGCCCTCACTCAGTGAATGGAATTTTAGGCAACACATCCGGTGCCACTATGGGAATTAGCTCTGGCGGCGCTAGCTGCTTGTAGCGCAAGTCTCTCCTGATTGATTTACAACAGAAGGTAATGCAAAATATGCATTGGTCGAATCACTCCTGAGCCGACAACAACTTGTAAAATTCTGCTTTTCGTCTTTTTAGGGGGCTGCAATAATCCAGCGCTTCCAGCTCCGAGTTTACCGCTTGCAATCCACCAATTGCTCTGTGATCGCTAATCTCTCATCTGTAGAAACCCCAGACAGCGAGAGTCGAAATCAGCAAAAGCTTGAACTGAAGCACAATAGCGGCTCCAATTGCCTGCAGAACACTCGCTGATCACAAACCATGCGAAGCGAACACAGTCGCTCAGAAGACAGGAAGGCCGAGCTGCAAAAAGCCGTCAGGCAAATGTATTCGCAGAAGAAAGACAAGCCTGGAATCTCTCGCGAGCGGATTGCGAAGAGAGCAGCTTTTCTATGGGATATCGATGGTCGCCAGGATGACCGAGATGAATACTACTGGGTCACAGCAGAACGCCAGCTTAAGAGAGAAGCAGCCCGAGTAACTGGCCCCTTGGTCAAGGTTGAAAGAAAACTCGAAGCTGCATTGCGCTGGTTCAAGAGTCTTGCGATCTTCGAAATCTTTGAAGTGGTGGGCAGCGTGGGTATTGCTATTGCCGTTGTCTCATTCATTGCCAATCAGGACATCAGGTACGAGCAAGATGTATTTACGGCTTGGCAAACCATTACCAGTGCTTCGGGGCAGCCGGGTAATGGGGGGAGGAAAGAGGCGATCGAGTTTTTGGTGTCTCGACCGTGGCGATTTCCTTGGCCTCTGTGTAGAGACATGAATAGATGGCCAAGTTGCATTATTCGACAACCACCTCAAAGCCTTGCGGGTTTGGATGTAGGGCTCGACGGTGAGGCCGATACGAAAGTAACAGGTACGGGGGCATTCCTAAGCGGGCTGCAATTACCCGGTTCGATCCTGTCTCGCGCCAACCTTCAGGACGCATACCTGGGGGGTGCCGACCTTCAGGACGTAGACCTGGAGGATGCCAACCTTCGGGACGCATACCTGGAGGATGCCAACCTTCAGGACGCATACCTGGGGGGTGCCGACCTTCAGGACGCATACCTGGGGGGTGCCGACCTTCGGAACGCAGATCTGGAGAGTGCCAACCTTCAGATCTGCGTCCTGAGTGGGGCCAACCTTCAGTACGCATACCTGGGGTTCGCCAACCTTCAGTACGCATACCTGGGGTTTGCCAACCTTCAGGATGCAGATCTGGAGAGTGCCAACCTTCAGTACGCATCCCTGGATTCTGCTAACCTTCAGTACGCATCCCTGGGTGGGGTCGATCTTCAGGACGCATACATGGGGCTCGCCAACCTTCAGTACGCATCCCTGGGGTATGCCAACCTTCAGGATGCGGACTTCAGGTGGGTGAAATACACAAGTGAAGAGAACTCATCAAAAGAAATCTGTATCAAGATTTTCAGGGAAAGCAATCCGGATCTCAGAGATGAAGAGGTTCAAACAGCGTTTGAAAATGGAGACGTTTATCCCTGCTCCACCATTTGGGAGGGAGCGGTATACAACGATTTCACAGTTGATCGCTTCCCCGATCCAAACTTTGACTTTGAAGCTGCGGGCATGATTCACATCGACGAGCTTTCACCAGAAGAACTATGTGAATATTCCTGGTACCGACTTGAAAACGACTGCTGACTTCAACCAACTTCAAAACCGCTGCGCCGTTTCTCCAACCCCCTGCCGACACCCATCAAACCCAACATCCCCCAACCCATCCGGCACCACAGTAGACACCAACTCCAATCGCGCCAACTGCTCCTGATTCAACGCCGCACATAACTCCCGTTCCACCCCAGCGATCGCATCCTGCAGCCCGAAATACTCTAACGTTGAGCCCTGCCCCGAGGCATACCCCAACTCGTAAAACTGCAACGCCTGCTGCCGACTTTCTAACTCATCCTGCAAGCTGAGTACTTCCCCAGTTGCTGCATCCAACTGAACCAACCGATCGGCGATCGCCAACATCAAATCTGTCGAAAACTCAGCCTGACTCGCCTGCAATTCGGCAATAAACAACCGCGCCCGGGCCCGATCGCCACCACCGAATAGATTGACTAGATCCATGGATAGACTCAATTGTGCCCCGTCGCTGAAATCATCTGACAGCAGGTTCTGACCGGCTGAAATCCTGGGCAATCCTTCCGCCCACAACGTCTTTTGCCTGGTAGCGATCGCCTGATTCTGTACCTCCCAAGCCTGGGAGTTTTCTAGTGCTAATTGGTGGAGCTGCTGTACGCACTCGCCGCTGGGGTCTTCGCAGGGGAGCGGGTTAGCGATCGCTGGGCTGGACATGCAACAGAGCGCGAATCCTGCCGTCAGTAGCATCCAGGAATTCGACATAGGAAATCTCGCCTCCGAAGGGAGCAGTAAACGCCTGCGCCGCTTGGATGTCTCGATCGACTGCCTCCAGTTGAGCCAACACGCCGGATTGAGCGATCGCGTTTCGTTGAGCTTCGACATTTGCGTCAAATCGGGCGGCGGCTGTGGCCGTGGCAGCACGGGCGCTAGCATCTGCTATCTCACCCTCAATTTCCTCCACTTCCAACCGTTGAATTATCGCCATCGCCTGTAGCTCACGTAACCTGGCCGTCTCGTGGTCTATGACTAGTTCAGTCACGTTTGAGTTCTCAGCCATCAAATCGAGAATGTTTTGCTGCACCGATACCTGACGCTCGGCGTTCTCGTACTCGAACTTTTCTCTCTCTAAACGAGCACTGTAAGCTTCCACATCTGCAGGCAGCGCCGGGACATTTAGATCCACTAGTTGCAGGCGATCGAGTTGGACATTCAACCGGTCTTTGCGAGATTCCAACTGGCGTAGGGCATTGGTTCTGACCACAACCGGTTGTCCGGGTTCGATGCTGTCCCCTTCACCCACCAACAACTCTGAAGGGTCATCCAGCGTGACCGTCCACTCAAGCACCCTTGGCTGAGGGGGCCGCTGAGCGAAGGTGGGGAGGGATAGGCCAAGTGCCATCCCCAGAATCGCTGCATACAACTGATATATTTTCCGAATCGACATTGCGAACTCTCTTATTAATCTCGATCCCCCTCGACTTCTTCCAAGCCAGAATTAACTCGCTTCCGCAGCCGGTGCCAGAGTGTTTTCGCACAAATTCTCGCAATTCGGCATAACTACGCAGACCGGAGGCCCGCGCTTTATCCAGATGACGGTAGACGGCATCTCTACGCTTGTCGGTCTTGCCCTGCTCCCGACGCCACTCGCACACCAATCGCCGCGAGCACCCCTTACCGGTATCCTGCTTCACCAACTTCTGCAGGTCAGTGACAGAGCGATAGCCGTAGGTTTCCCAGGCGCGATCGAGGGCGGCAAACACTGCTTGGCGGCGGCGGTAATTGGGACGGTTGGGAATGTAAGGCGGCGGAGGTGCCAACAGAGGCACGGAGACCCCCGTTCGGGACTCGATGAATCTGGATAGCCTGCGCACTGTGGGCTCCAGTCGGCGGCTGGCTCGGATTGTCTCCAGCAACTGCTTAAACATCGTCAACCTCGCTAGTAATCAAAAACTGCAACTCTCCGGTGGTGGCGTAGAACTCCGACAGCTCGGCGATCGCCACCTCAATCGGGCAACTCTCCAACAGCGCCACCCCCTCACCGGGGCTGGTGTACTGGAACCGCACCACCGCAAAACTGGACGGGCTGTTGGCCGTGGGCAGGTTATACACCCCCTTCAACTCCAGCCGACCGGTGACATACACCTCGCGATCTCGGTAGGGCTCCAGCACGTCTGTCACATCTACATAGGACGGATACGCCTCCGCCACCTCCAACTGCACCGGCTCCCCTGCTAGCACCCGCGCCCGCTTCACATGCAAGTGCACATCCGATCCCGTCCCCGCCTGAAAGAAGCGATCCCGGTCTCTGACCAATAGGTCGTAGGTGCTGATGCGCTTGACGATGTCGTAGCGCTGGTGGCGAATGGGTTGTAGGGTGGCCGCTTCAAATCCGTTCAGGATCTCCAACTGCGCCCGATGGGTAAACGCCACTTCTTCGTAAGCGGACACCGCTCCCGCAGGCATGGCTAACGCCTGGGAAAACACCTTAAAAATGCCCCCCTGAATCTGCAGAGCGATCGCGCCACAGCAGGCCATTAATAGGAAGCCGAACACCCAGTTTTCCGCACGGCTGCCCGTTTCCAATCGGTAGCGGGGATTCTTGCCCATCACCAACCGATGGGGGGCAGGCCAAAAGGCACAGACACCCGCCTTGGTAAACGTGTCCGAAAACCAACCCAACGAATAGCCACACACCACCGCCCGCCACACCCAACCCAGACCGACTAAGTTGAGGGGCCACAACACCGCAGCGATCGCAATGCTGGCCACAAACGAGTGGGTGATGGTCCGGTGCGCCCAGCGGTGCTCCAGCCACCGGGCCACCCACGGCAAAAATCGACCGGCATAGCTGCGACTCATATCTACATCGGGCAGCAGCGACGCCCCAGCACAGACTGCCAACTCTGCTGGAGACGTGGTCGCCAGAATCAGAGCCCCCAGCGACACACTGAAGGCGATCGTGGAGCGGGCCATCATAATCGACTGCCCCGCTTCGGAACCTGGGTGGCGAACACCCGCACCACCATGACAAACGCCGTACTCATACCCCCAATCAGATAGAGATTGCGATCCCCAGTGCCGAGGCCCACGTAGCGCAGAATCACCAGACAAGCAGCGGCAGCCAGCAGGAACGGCACCCCATCAATAAACAACGTGTGGTCGGGGCCTACATGCCGCAACTTGAGATACTCCTCAGTCACAACCCGCTTCGCTAACTGAGGATTCCCCCCGCACCGCTGCGACAGCTCTGCAAGTTTGGCAGGGCTCATGACGATCCCGCGATCTCCCCCCGCCCGGAACAGCATCTCGCGAATGTCCTCCTCCCCCAACGGCTCCAGCTCAATGCGGGGCAGCTTGCGGAAGATATCGCGGTTGGGCGGACGAGTGGCCAATAGCAATACCGGTAACCCAAGGTCAACCAACTTCGACAGCCATAACCGGATCGTTTTCGAGAGGTGATTGGCATCGTCCACAATCAGTGCCACGTCCGTCGGATTATTCCGAATCGTTGCCTCGATCTCCGGGCGGAGCTTGGTGGTAGGCAAAATGTTCCCCGCTTCGTTGTAGGGGTCAATCGCGATCGCCTCAGCGAAGCCAGCCACGAATTCTTTGACCGTCTCGCCCCCATCCAACAGCACCCGCCAGCGCACAGAACCCTGTAACCCCGCCATCAGACGCCGAGCCAGGAACGTCTTTCCACACCCTTGCTCGCCTACCAGCAGCAGACTTTCGCCCTTCTCCAACGCCCCGAGAGAAATTTTTTCCTCACTCTCTCTGTAGCAACGGGAAGACGCGGCACCGATTAGGGATAGTTCCTGGTTCGTTGTGGTGTCGATTCCTGATGGGTTCACTGTTGGGTTTTGGACGGGAAAACAAAAAGGGTCTGCTTGGATTGAGAGTATAAATGTTGACAGTGTGAATTGTCTTCAGTGGCGATCGGGTGCTGAAGAGGGAGCAATTGCTCAATTCGCAGGTTGAGTTAGCGAAGCAAGGATACGAGTAGCGTTTTGAACTGCTTGTTGCGAGTATTTTTTGTTGCCAGAGTGGGAGTAATTTGTACTCTTTTCGGTTGTAAAGACGGAGAAAAGGTTAGTAAGGTCTAGTGACTCAGCAGATTAACGAGGTAGCTCTTGCCCATGGCGACCACAACTCTTGTCGATCTAGATAACCTTGATTTGTTGGAAATTCTTCGTCAAGGGCCACAGGTTTGGAATGCTTGGCGCGAACAAAATCCTGGGGTCGCGGTCAACCTCGAAGAAGCCAACCTCATAGGAGCCAATCTCGCAAAAGCCAACCTCATAGGAGCCAACCTTACAGGAGCCAACCTTACAGGAGCCAACCTCGAAGAAGCCAACCTTACAGGAGCCAACCTTACAGGAGCCAACCTCTATGGATCCAACTTCATAGGATCCAACCTCGAAGGATCCAACCTCATAGGAGCCAACTTCATAGGGTCCAACCTCATAGGAGCCTTCCTCTACAGAGCCAATCTGGAAGGAGCCAACCTCTACAGAGCCAACCTCACAGAAGCCAATCTGGAAGGAGCCAACCTCTACAGAGCCAACCTCACAGGAGCCAACCTCCACAGAGCCAACCTCCACATAAACTACTTCTACGGAGCCAACCTCACAGGAGCTAACCTCACAGGAGCCAACCTCACAGGAGCCAACCTCGAAGAAGCCAACCTCAAAGAAGCCAACGTCGAAGAAGCCAATCTCGAAGGAGCCAACCTCGAAAAAGCCAACCTTACAGAAGCCAACCTCACAGGAGCCAACCTCACAGGAGCCAACCTCACAGGGGCCTACTTCGAAAGAGCTAACCTCTTCAGAGGCAACCTCGAAAGAGGCAACCTCGAAAGAGCCAACCTCTTCAGAGGCAACCTCGAAAGAGGTAACCTCGAAAGAGGCAACCTCGAAAGAGCCAACTTAACAGAAGTCAATCTCAAAAACGCCAATCTAACAGAAGCCAACCTTGAAAAAGCCAACCTCTACGGAGGCTACCTCTATGGAGCCAACCTCTATGGAGCCAACCTCACAGGAGCCAACCTCTACGTAGCCCACCTCGAAGAAGCCAACCTAACAGGAGCCAACCTAACAGGAGCCAACCTTATAGGAGCCAACCTTATAGGAGCTATTCATGCAGGAACAGAGCTTGAATGGCTCAATGAAATAATCAGCATAAATATCCTCGATCGCGGCGTTGACCTTGAAAAAGAACAAGCATTAGAAGCTGCCATCGAGCGCTACATGGCCGTCCTTGGCTATGAGCAGGAAGAGGTTATAGATAAAAAACGTGGCTCACTTTTTAAACGAATTCGATATGGGATTTCGAGGTTTTTGACGCCTGAAAGGAAGGCCGAGATTTACGAAACTACCAAAGATATGGCTAATCGCGGGAAGGCTAATCTCGAAGCCCAATTAGAAAAGGCTGGGGTAGTGAATACAGAGAAGTTGGGGAAGGTAACTGCTGAGTTGCTAGATAGGGTCAAAGAATTTGACAATATTGCTTTGCTTGTCGGCAAGCTCATAATCGTAAAGGTCACTGATGAGAACGATAAGAGTCAGGTCTTTACGACTGTAGTATCAACGGAAATTCAAAATAAATTAGAGGCAAATCCCCAGTTTTTGATGAACCCTCAAGCTGTTTTTGATTTCTTGCAGGCAGAAGCAAATCGACCATCTCAGACAGCGCTGGCTGATTCTGCAGGCGCGGTAGCTACTCTTGGTAAATCAGCTCCACTGGAGGCTACTGGTACTGACTGACTAGAACGCCAACTGTGGTCCCGCATCGGTTAACTCAATTCCCCAGTCAGGATGAGTCGCGATCGCCTCCCTGACCTTCCCAAACAGCTTCATATTCCACCAGGTCTGCAACCGAATGAGCGGAGTTACCGGAGTAGCCTCCACCGCGGCCACCGGCTTGGATTTAACAGCGATCGCCTGAGCCTCCAGTTGTCTCTCTAACCACTCGTCAAACCACACTGCCATCTGTCCTGTGCGAATCTGGGCTGCCCCCCACAACTCGTAGCTCTTGACTGGATCGGGCAGCTTCGCCCCCTTGTCCTTCACCCACTGCCAGAACTGCGGCACTTCCTCAGCAACTTGCTCCAACACTGCGACGGCGGCGCGGCGGGGGAAGTCCTGGTGTTTGAAAGATTGCAGACAGTCTTGGAGATTGCCCGATTGAACGTTAGCCAGATCCTCTTGCGGCTGCGTTTCTTCTCTAACGGTTGTTTGGTTTTCAAAAGCGAATGCGTTTTCTCTCTCTGGTGGGCGCTCGCCTACTGACCCCGAGTCGGTTTGAGAGAGGTTGAAATGGTTTGACTGAGTTTGAGGTACGCCAGAACCCACTAACGGCGGTGGCTTTGGCTGTTGAACGTCCGGTTTTTCGGACAGTGCGTCCGGTTTTTTGGATTGGGAGTCCAGATTTCTGGACTGGGTGTCCTGGAATTTGGAATGTTGGGAGCCCAGGCGGTTGACGAACTGGGAGGAGCGATCGCGGACGCAGAGCAGTCCGCATTCGATGAATTTGGCCATCGTTCCGTAGTAGCTGCTGCGGCTGACTTGGCAATCGGCCATCACCTGCGACGGGTCGAAATCTACCCAGCGATCGCCCGCCCAATCGCGGGTGGTAAACCAGAGAAATATTCGAAATTGATTGCGTGTGAGATTGAGGTTTAAAAGGCGATCGAATAAATCTGGAGTTAAGGCAAAAAACGGCCCATCTACTTTAATAGACGCCATAATAAGTACAGTGCATTTGCACTGCTGAAACTGCAACAGATACCCGAGGGAAATTCCCTCATCGCGGCGATCGCTGGACGAGAGCTAAGCCGCAGATATTGTGACTGTGCTGCTACAAGAACGTATCCGGCAGCACGCTAGAGTCTGTTTTACTCGCGATTTCGTGGGGGGATAGATAGGTGATTCTTATGAATTACTGAAGATCTCAGTATGCGATCGGCAATTTTACGTAGAAAATGATTCTGTGAAGACATTTCTGTGGTTAGTTTATGGCTTACTCCTTCTCTTGATGTGACTTTCTCGAAGTGCAGGAACGAGGTGTTGAATTGTTGCTCGTACTCGTTGCAGCTGCCATGCATCTTGCGACGGTAACAATCGAAGAGAGCTTTAATAGTTATGGGCAGAATAAACGTAGAAAGCTTCTTATTATACTTTTTGGTGTAGAGGCAAGATGATGTTTACACTTACGGAATAAATAAAGCCCAAATATGTAGATGGCTAAGATATTTTTGTGAACTCTTTTTTTTGACAAAATTATATAAGCTAAATTCTCACAATAACTAACTAATCTAAAGCAGTAGGCCTAGAGTGATTAAACTCGCAACAATATACTGTAGACAAGAATAAATAAATGATTATATTCTAAGAGAAAAACAATATGATTCGATAATATCTAGGTTGTTGGCAAAAATTAAAATCTGGACTTCTGTCAGATTCATAGATGGATTATGGCTGTGAATATTTTTCTTAAGGTGATGATGAATATATTCTGTGTTGATTTGGGGGGCAATTAAGATGAACAGAGAAAATCATTGTCGGCCTTTATATTTATAGTATTTAAAAGAGGAGCTCAAATTATTATTTGATTGTGAATTGTCGATTTTTTGTTGTTTAATCGACTTTTAATGCTGATGATAAATGGCTGTTTTTGTCTGAGACTTTGTAGATGGAATGTTACAGTCAATTAGTCGAATCTTGGTTTGAGCTTGTAGGTGATATTGCTTGGCCCTCAGTGGTTCTTATCATGCTCTACACGCTTAGGGTCCCGATAGGAGAGTGGATCGGCAAAATAACCAACGTTGAGTTTGGGGCTGGTGATGCAAAAGTAGCTATTAATGCAGCTGAACAAGCTTCTCAAATTAGGCAAGAAACAGCTAACGAGTCTGAAGCAGCCGCAAAACTGTTAGATCTCCTTGAGAGAAAAGATTTTAGAATTTTACGAGAGTTGATTGATGAGCCTGAAGGACGATACCTAAATATTTATAGGCAGTCAAACTTCTATCGACCATCACTAGATAAGTTAGAAGGAATGGGATTAATCGAAAGACCACGTCCTGGAAGACAGTATCACTTATCGAGCTTTGGCGATACTTTGGTCGAAAAATATATTGAAGGTATTATGTCCAATCATTCTAATTAGAACCAATTTTAACTTGATCTCTGGTCGAGGCCATTCTTGTTCATGGCCGTCATATCTGAGTAGCCATCGCTGGAAACACTTCGATCTGGATGGGCTCTACATTCGGCAAAAGCCAGTCGCACCCGTTAGTTTGCGATCGAACGAAGCGGTTTCATCGCATCCTGCGGCTCTGTGAAGGCATTTAATGGCGGCGAGTCTCTACTGAGATACTCTGCGATCGCGCTTCCAAGCCTGGAACCAGATCTCCCATATAAGTGTCTTGGCAGGAGCGGGTGTCTCGTTCTGATTGAATTTTTTTCTATGGAGTTGGGCTCACCCTCAAAGAAAGAGCGTGTAATCCACTGAGAAAAAATCGCCAAGTGCTCGCGCCTGCTTTTTGGATATCTCACGCTTGCCATTGACTAGATCTGACACAGTCCCACTAGAGCCAATGACTCCAACTAACTGCGCCTGCTTGACACCCTTTTGATCCATCCAAAACTCCAGCATGTCTCTCGGTGAAGCGTCAGGGATGGGATAGTGCTCATCTTCGTATCGCTCCACGAGCACCACCAGCAAATCAAACAAGTCCGAATGCTCTGGCGTGCGATCGCGGTTCATCATTGATTCAATGACCGCCAAGGCTTGTTCGTAATCCTCCTCTGTCTGAATCAACTTGGGAGTTGTCCACGGCAGGAAATCAGCAACAGCGCTAGAAATAGGGGTCATTTTTCCACTTATCCTTGTCGTACTCAGCGTGAGTCAAGACATATTTGATGAAAATCGCTTGACCAGGGTAGTCAATGCTGATGATCAGCCGGTAATGATTGCCTTTGATGTTGAATACAGTGAAGCCGCCCACCGCTTCTGAGCTTGGGTAATCTGACTGCACTTCAGTAAGGTTTTTCCACGTCGCCTTGCTTGCGACCTTGTACCAGCTATCCAGTGCTCCTGCAGCGTCAGCGTGGGATCTGCTGAATCGGCGTAAGGCTGGACGACTGATGACGTGCAAAGTTTGCCTCTCAACTGATAAACCAATGCTCGCAAAATGCGAGTATTGGTGTCAAGTGGTTCCAGTGGTTAATTTGAAGTCAACATCATTGGAATCCTGCAATCCCATTGACTGGAGCGTTTGCTTCAAGGGTGAGTGAATCCTGTCGCGCCGACTAGTTTTCGATCCAATGACGCGGTTTCATTGCACCCCGCTTGTTCGTTGACTGCACCGATGAGATAGTCCGCAAAGTCAGCCTTGCCCGATCGCATCCGTTGCAAAGCCAGCAAGACCACCCCTTTATCCTCAAATTCAAACTGACTGCCGCTGAGGATATGGTCTAGAGCATTCACGATGTCGGCGCGGGATAGTTTGTAGGCCCGCTGCATGACCCAGACCGTTTCGCACAACACGATGTTGTTGATAAAGCAGCTTTCGCCGTTAGCGATCGCCTCGCGCACGTAAGCATCGGCTATTTGCCATTGCTGCTCGTCATCTCGCATCAAAAAGCGGAGCAGCACATTCGTATCGAGTCCCTTCAATCGTCTACCCCAGCAGACTCGCAGGCAGCGGAGCCGATCGCCTCTTCCATCTCTTCTAGAGAGACCTGAGGGCGATTGGGCTTGTGGAGGAAGCCGGATAGTTGTCGCACATCTACATTGGCGGGTTTGAGGTAGACCTTGTCACCATCGATGACAAAGTCAATGCGATCGCCGGGTTGCAGGTGCAATAGGTCTCGAATCTGTTTGGGAATGGTGGTTTGCCCTTTGCTGGTAAGGGTGGTGCTGATGGGCTTCATTCCTTACTTTGGATTAAAAGTACGAATCTATTCTATCTGGTAAGGATTAAGCGCGTCCTTCTCTCTACTGAATGGGGATGGCTCTGAACTCTTGTTCTATTGAACTTGTGCACACTGGCACGACTGCATGTATGAAGGTGTGCACTGATGAACGAGCTAACCATTGCGTTGCATATTCCCCTGGTGAGGGGAGAAAGCTCAATGCCAAAACGATGGCGAAGACAACAAGACCGGCGCTGTTCATACCTTAAATGTAGGGCTGGGAATCTAGCTGCCTTCGAGCCATTTAGAACTTAGAGGCAAAGCAGACAAGTGTAGCCGCTGATAAAGGGGTTTGAGTAGTTTTGGAACAGAAAACTACGCTAAGGCTAAAACCCTCTTTCAGTAAGGATTCTAGAAGTCATCAGGCGAAATATCAGTGTACGGGAAGAGGCTCAGTCTGCGATTGATCTCAT
>JBFRWD010000166.1:0-6190 GCA_051439425.1 Synechococcus sp. | reverse complement strand
AATGTACATATGTGAGGAAAAGGGTATCGGACGATGAAAGCAGGTGTTGCTGTTTTGATGTGGGCAATTTTTCTAGATATCAGAGTTGATTGTCAATCGCACTAGAAACAGCCAAATAAAGATGAGCGGCTGAGAAAAGAGTTTTCTGTTGTCATATACCGGTCTTATCGAAGCGAATTATAAGATCGATGTATGGGTTGAGTAGAACTTGGCTAGAGGCTAAAGAAGCCGACAAATAACAAAGGGACCAGTAGTAGTACGGCACCAATCAAGACTAACGTACCGGCATCAACCTCGACTTCTGCAGGTATGAGTGGCTTTTTGTCAGAGGATTCCTTGGTTTGTTCGTTCTCGGTATTCATCCTTATTCCTTCCGTTCTGGATAGCGGTATCGAGGACAATCGTTAGGCTATCTGCTTTATGTCAATTTCACTGCAGAACGTAGCTCCGGCTCGATCTGCTGAGGGAACGATCTCTATACCTACTGTACTGCTCCAGCAGACCTCGGATAATTGGCGGTGGTACTTGTTCCTAATTCTTATGAAAGCGAATGTCAGAGTTGTGAACGAGGAGATTCCCGATTGGTGGTGGCTGAATATGAAATCGTGACTGGTGGGGCAATGGCAGGTGAATGGGCAGTGTGGGAAATTCGGTTGAAGGGCCGAGATGGGATTGCTCGTGCTCTGTACGTGACAGCCAAATCTGAACGGGTTGTGATTGTCCGCACATTTGTCAAAAAAACTCAGAAAACACCGCGTCGCGAGATTGAGCTGGCCTGAAACGGGCAAGGGAGATTGAAGAATGACGAAAATTCAAGATCTGCACGAACAGTGGCTATCCGATCCAGAGTATCGAGACGAGTTCGATCGCCTTGGTGATGAATTCGCCATAGCTCAATCTCTGATTGAGGCTCGGGTGAGTGCCGGACTGACCCAAGCGGAAGTCGCTCAGCGGATGAATACGACACAATCGGCGATCGCTCGGCTGGAAGGGGGAAAGGGCAACCCATCTACAAGTACACTCGAAAAGTTTGCGCAGGCTACTGGGAAGAAACTGCAGATTCGGTTTGTTTAGTGGAGAGTTGGCGATCGCCAGTTTTAACGAGGTGGTGGCGTTGACTCGTACTTACCAGCATCAGTGGAGCCTGAAGCAAGATTTCAATATTTAAGCCACCAGCGGCGGATGATCATTTAGCGAACTACTTTATCTCGTAGAGCCAAGAACTCTTTTACATCTCAGTCGCTCAAATAGAATCGATAGTAGAGCCATGCCGCGTAGCAAATGGCTACGGCTGGAAGGCGATGGCGAGAGTATAAAACGGGAGTATAACCTATCTCCTCATTTTTCCAGCTCAGGCTACCCGACCAGTTAGTACGACAGAGCCAGTCAATTAATGTGCTAGCCTCTGCAAAGTCTTTAATTAGACATGAATCTTTCCCGACAATACTGGCACTAGCAACAATGTCACATCCATCTAAACCACCTGCTGAGCCCTGCATAACAACGTTCGATGAGTTTGTGCGATTGGCGGACTATTCTCTGATGGATACCTTAAATGTCGATCCTGGTGCCACCGAAGATGGTGAGGATCGCCGTGCCCGCCAGGTTTTTTCCGGTCATTTCGTGCCTGTGACACCCACGCCGCTGGCAGAATCAGAATACGTCACCCATAGCAGCACTTTTTTTAAGGAACTTGGGTTGAGCGATGAGCTGGCGCTTGATAAACGATTTCGCCATGTATTTTCAGGCGATCTCTCTGCGGCTCATGAGCCTATGCGTCAGGTTGGCTGGGCGACTGGTTATGCCCTGTCCATTTATGGCACTGAATATATCCAAAATTGTCCATTTGGTACTGGCAATGGTTATGGCGACGGTCGGGCGATCTCTGTGTTTGAAGGAATATTCAATGGCCAACGCTGGGAAATGCAATTGAAAGGCGGTGGCCCAACGCCTTATTGCCGAGGAGGTGACGGGCGCGCAGTACTCCGTTCAAGTGTGCGTGAGTTTTTAGCGCAAGACTATATGCAGGCGTTGGGGGTTCCAACATCGCGATCGTTGACACTGTATGTGTCTAAATCTGAGACCGTTACCCGGCCTTGGTATTCTCAAGGCTCTCACTCCTTTGAGCCGAATGTTTTGGTGGACAATCCGGTGGCCATTTCAACTCGCGTTGCACCATCCTTTTTGCGTGTTGGGCAGCTGGAGTTATTTGCCCGCCGCGATCGCAGCAATGCCCATCCAAACGCATTAGAAGAATTGAGGATGATTGTGTCACATGTGATTGAGCGAGAGTACAAAAGCGACATCAATCAAGACCTTGCTTTTACAGAGCGATTGGTGGAGTTGGCTAAGTTATTTCGTCAGCGCCTGGCTTCACTGGTGGCTCATTGGCTACGTGTTGGTTATTGCCAGGGGAATTTCAACAGTGATAACTGCGCCGTTGGTGGCTTTACCCTCGACTATGGCCCCTTTGGGTTTTGTGAAGTCTTTGACCCTTTGTTTCAACCTTGGACTGGCGGCGGCGAACACTTTTCATTCGTTAATCAACCAGTCGCAGCGGAAGCAAATTTTCATATGTTTTGGAAATCTGTGAGACCGTTACTGGTAGAAGATGATGAAGCTTTAGAGCATTTCGATCGAGTACGTCGTGGTTTTGCAGAAGCCATGCAACTACAAAGTCAAACAATGTGGGCGGCAAAACTCGGGCTGACCGAATTTGACCCCAAACTCTTTAAGGAGTTAATGCAGTTAATGACTGACTCAAAGGTGGATTACACCATTTTCTTCCGCGAGTTATCTCATATACCAGACGATATCTCAGCCTTGAAAAAGAGTTTCTACATTGAACCTACACAACAACTCGACGAGCAATGGCAATCTTGGCTAAAAAGCTGGCGCGACCTCGTCACTAGCGACGAAGATTTAGCCGAAATATCTGCAAAGATGAAACAGACCAACCCAAAATACACATGGCGAGAGTGGTTGATTGTCCCTGCCTATCAACAAGCTATGCAAGGTGACTATACTTTAGTTAAAGAATTGCAAGGAGTACTTAGCCATCCATATGAAGAGCAATCACAAGAAGTAGAGGATAAATACTATCATCTCAGACCCAAATCGTTTTTTAATACTGGTGGCGTCTCGCACTATAGCTGTTCATCTTAATTTTGAATAAACGCTGAACAAGAAGCCTCAACCTACACACGACAGAAATTTCTATTGTCTTTGGAAATGGTGCTCTATGCCCAAGCCTAGGTTCCTCATTGGACTGAATATTTTCATGGCATAGAAGAACCGCTTCGAGAACGTCTAAAAATCGTTTTCGAAGTATAGCAATCACAGCTCACTGCAATAGAAGAATATTATGCAGAGAGAGCGCTAAAACCAGACATTCAAAAGTCACATTTGATTATTAGTACTCTCTCTGTCGATACTAGTCCTCTAGCCAGATTGAGACAGTTTTACCTTCTGCAAGGAATTCAGCTAACGCATTGCCACCGAATGCGATGGCCAGTTGGCTAAAGTCCACAGTTCTGACTCGAATCAGCGCTATTAGGAACATCGCGATGAATCTCAAACGAGCACCATGCCAGGGGAAGTGGGTTCGCAGACGATCTCTGAGCAGGTTAATCTCGTCCATGAGGGATTCGTTTGAGTGTGGTTATCCTACGAACCCCGCACCTCTATTCCTTTTCAAGCTTTTGTCCTATACTCAGCTGCAGCTCAGTAACGGTTTCTAAACGAAGTCAGCTAAAGTTATTGAATTTATACTTACACCCTCAAGAACCGCTAACAAGTCATTAGATGTTGAAATGCGAACATCACTACCAATTTGAGCAAGAGATATCTGACTAAAGTTTAAGCTAGCTCCTAAATTCAGTTTATCTTTACCGTCAACAAAATCGCGAATCTGGTCAATGCCGCTGCCCTGTGAAAGATTGAAAATATCGTTTCCTCTTCCTCCAATCAGCACATCATCACCTTCCTGACCATTTAGGACATCGTTACCATCTCCACCGATTAACCTATCTTTTCCAGTACCCCCTAAAAGGGTATCTTCGCCATCTTTACCTTCCAGCCGATCATCTCCACCATTGCCATTAAGCAGGTCATCGCCATCCCCACCATTCACCCTATCTTTTCCAGAACCTCCCAGAAGCGTATCGTTACCATTTTTGCCTTCAAGGCGATCGTTTCCAAGATTGCCATCAAGCAAGTCATCGCCATCCCCTCCATTCAATCTATCTTTACCTGAGCCCCCTTCAAGAGTGTCGTTCCCCTTCTCTCCGTAGAGGCGATCGTCATCTTCATCGCCAACGAGCAAATCGTTGCCATTCCCGCCCTCCAACTTATCGCGGCCTGCCCCTCCTAGTAGAGTATCGTCAGCACCCAGTCCATCAAGGCGATCATCCCCACCATTGCCAGCGAGTAAGTCATTGCGATTGCTGCCTTTCAATTTATCTTTACCTGACCCTCCCTGAATAGTTTTTCCCGTGGGATTCTGAGAAGGGTCTGAGGTAACCGGTTGAGCCGGAGCAGGAGGATTGCTAGGAGCGATCGACTCAGGAGGATTAATGGGATTTTCTGGAACAACAGGATTGCTGGGCTCGTTTGGAACATTAGGAATGCTAGGTTCGCTCCCGCTTGTTTTCTTGTAGTCGCTAGCAGCTAGGAATCCCCAAGTGTATGCAGTGGGCGCAATTGACTGCGTGATAGTGTACTCGTTGTGCTCAAAACTCCAATAGTTGTCGTGATAGTTTTCGTAAGCGGGAAACTGGTTGGGTCTGGGATAGGTGTTTTGACCGTAAAGGTTACGTTGTTGTTGATAAAACCCAAAATTCGGGTCGAGTGGACCGTATACAGTAATCCCAGCTGGAGCCTCTTGACCAGAAAAGCGGGTGTTGATGACATATGGATTGTTGGGTTCACGGTGAGCTATCCCTGCATCTACCAATCCAGTTGTAAAAACTGTGTTCATAGGGTTAGCACCTGCTGAGAATTGACTCCCCAACACAGCACCATCTAGATATTTGTTATCTTCAGTCAGAACATATGCCTGCAACAAAGAATCTACCTGAGGAGTAGCCAGCCTACCAGGGGTCAGCGGGTCCCAAGGGCTCTTACTCTTTGTCCATTTGAATGCAGTCCCTGATTCAGTTCCCTGCTTCTGAAAATTGGCAAATTTCACCACTCCGCCGTTTTGAATGGCAAGACTATTGTCGCCAGCTCGCAAAACAGCATCAATAGCATTTTTCCTTACGCTTGTATCAACCAGCTGTTGGGGAGCCCGGGCGTAAAGAAAAGCTGCTTGCCGTTGATCGTGAGTTGTAGCTTTGTAGGAATCTTCTTTCTTCGTGAAAACAGTAGTGTCTAGAAAGAGGTCATGCCATTGAGAATTTCTGGTGAGCAGATATAGCTCTAGAGCAGCCAAGTTGCGCTCGTCACGAATTTCCTTGACATTGTATTTGCTATTACGAGGTAGTTCGGTTTCGGCCCAATTCATGGCGCGAATAGAACTGTCGCGGTATTCATTTGCTAGATTTGAATCGTACCGTTCCAGTACTCGAGCAGTTCGAGCAGCTACACCTGCATAGATATAGCTAGACCAGGGGTCGGCAGCATAAGCAAATACAGTTTGTGATTCGTTCCAACTGGTTTCCCCCCGTCTAGGATGATTGGCTGATTCAATCCCCCCTCGAACTCCACCGTCACTATTCTGTAATCGACTAAAAAATTCCACATCCCAAAGTGCTTCATCGAGTAAATCAGGAAGACCATTGGGAGATCTTCTGGCTGATGATAAATCATTGATAGAAGCGAAACTCTGGTTGGTCTGTGGAATATTGAGACCGACCGTCTCAAAATAGTCTGGGAAAAGCTCTAAAAGCTCCAAATGCTGACGGGTCCCCAAAAGGTGCTGAGCCCGACGGTCCCAGTCTCCTGCATCAAAACGACCTCCCCAAGCATCATCTAAAGGAGTGATGTACTGAGCCAGTTCGCTATCGGTTACAGAACCATTCCTATTTGTATCGAAAGGTTCTACATAATCTTCAAATGCTTTTTTAAAGGTCTGATTGCCAAGGTTCAATCCTTGGTTGGCATCAATTAACTGAACGGCATCAACAGTAACTTGCCGGCCATTAACTGTTGTTGTCAGTGAATCTGTAGGGAAAATTAAAACGCCATCATC
>JBFRWD010000165.1:0-9866 GCA_051439425.1 Synechococcus sp. | reverse complement strand
AGCTGCACTCCCAGTCATTCCAGGAAGTACAGCAAGTTCAATCAGACATTGAACGCTACTACCAAATTCAATACCAACCCAACCGGACTCGGTCAACGCCTCAGTCGCCTCCCCCCACCGAACCTGTGCGGTCTTTTGGTCGGCCTCAATCATTACCCTCGGCCAATCGGCAACCTCTTGTGCAGTTGCCTCCTTATCGCAGCAGGACATATCCCCCCAGCGCATCTCCCCCCATTCAACCGCCTGCACCTCGCTCTCAACAGCCTTCTCAGTCTCAACAGCCTTCTCGTCCCCAGCAGCCTTCTCGCTATCCTCAGAGACCGGAATGGCAACTGAACCGCTCAGAGCAACAGGAGCGCTGGGAGCGCTAAGGTGTCTTGATTAGGACCCGTAGTCAGGGAAACATACTGCTGCGATTGCCAATCGAAAAATTAGGTGACAGGCGCGGTCAAAGTCCCGTATGATAGTAAGCCGTGACTAACTACATGCTCGGAACGGGTTGAAGGCAGTCCGCGATCGCTACGATGTTGTCTGGAGCAGACGTTCCGGAGCTGTAACGACCAGAGATACCGGAGACTGACACCCTTACGGCAGGGAAACGCAAAATGACTTACGCAATTGTTGAAACTGGTGGCAAGCAACTGTGGGCAGAGCCTGGTCGCTTCTACGATGTCGAGCTTCTTAAGGACGAGACCGATTCTGTTATCGATCTTGCCAACGTATTGTTGGTGAATGATGACGGTGATGTCACTGTCGGTCAGCCCTACGTTAAGGGCGCTGTCGTGAAGGCTCGCGTCATGCAACACCGTCGTGGCCCCAAGGTTATCGTCTATAAGATGAAGCCCAAGAAGAAGACCCGCAAAAAGAACGGTCACCGTCAAAGCTTGACTCGCCTGATGATTGAATCCATCGAAGTTGGCGGTAAAGCACTGAAGGCGTCCGAAGCAGTTGCAGAGGCCGAATAAGCCCAACCTAACTTTCAGTCAAAGGGGCTTCTCAGTCCCGCACAAGTTTTTCCAGCCCGCATCGCAAGTAAGGAGTACGGTCAGTGGCACACAAGAAAGGAACGGGTAGTACAAGAAACGGTCGCGATTCTAACGCCAAACGCTTGGGCGTCAAGCGCTACGGTGGCGAGAAAGTGATTCCCGGCAACATCTTGGTTCGCCAGCGCGGCACCAAGTTTCATCCTGGCGTCAATGTCATGAGAGGTAATGACGACACGCTGTTTGCTGTGGCAGAAGGCATTGTTTGCTTCGAGCGT
Organism: Synechococcus sp.; assembly: GCA_051439425.1. Lineage (GTDB taxonomy): Bacteria > Cyanobacteriota > Cyanobacteriia > Thermostichales > PCC-7336 > PCC-7336. The sequence continues at coordinate 8,605 of JBFRWD010000165.1, read as the reverse complement.
TTTGGCAAGCGTCGTCAGCGTATCAGCGTTCGTTCTGCTGATGAAGTAGCTGCAGCAAAAGCATAGACTAGCATCCACTTGAAACCTAGGGTTTTGGTGGACGCTGCCCATCTAGAAGAACTGCCCAGTTTGAGAAAAGCTCTAACTGGTAAAAAGGCTCCAGCTCTCTGGAGCCTTTTTTTGTTTTCTGGAGCCTTTTTATTTACGCAAGATCTGTCGCATAGAAACTACATTCTCTGCCCATGCAGTGGCTAGGATCGGCGATTATCTAAAATAAGAAATACCGCTGTGCCATCGGTAATACCTCTGCTGGTTCGCAAGTCAGCAACTCCCCATCTGCACGTACCTCGTACGTCTCGGGGTTCACCTCAATCTGTGGTGTCTCTGTATTTAACTTCAGGTCGGCCTTACTAATCTCCCGACAGTTCTTCACAGCAAATACCGGGCGCTGTAACCCCAGTTGCTCGGGCACGCCATTCTCTACCCCGGCCCGAGACATAAAGATCAGACTGGTTTGCTCCTTTGCTTTACCAAAACTGCCAAACATCGGACGGGTGTGTACCGGTTGCGGAGTTGGAATTGAAGCATTCGGATCTCCCATCTGTGCGTAGGCGATCGCCCCTCCCTTCAGCACTAACTCAGGCTTGACGCCAAAAAATGCTGGCTTCCAAATGCAAAGGTCTGCCAGCTTACCCACCTCCACCGAGCCAATTACGCTATCTAATCCGTGGGCGATCGCCGGGCAGATGGTGTACTTGGCCACGTAGCGCTTGGCCCGATGATTGTCATTGCGATCGCTATCCTGCGGCAACGCTCCCCGCTGGTCTTTCATCTTGGAAGCGGTTTGCCAGGTTCGGATAATCACCTCTCCCACACGACCCATTGCTTGCGAGTCGGAGGCAATAATGCTGAACACTCCCATATCGTGAAGGATGTCTTCTGCGGCGATCGTCTGGGGGCGAATGCGCGATTCGGCAAAGGCTACGTCCTCTGGCACGTCTTTGCTGAGGTGGTGGCACACCATCAGCATGTCCAGGTGCTCCTCGATGGTATTGACCGTGAATGGCCGGGTGGGGTTGGTGCTGCTGGGCAGGACGTTGGGTTCGGAAGCAATGCGAATGATATCCGGGGCGTGACCGCCACCGGCCCCTTCCGTATGGAAGGTATGAATGGTGCGACCGTTGATAGCGGCGATGGTGTCTTCCACAAACGCTGATTCGTTGAGGGTGTCAGTGTGGATCAGAGCTTGTATGTCGAAGCGATCGCACACGTCCAAGCAGGTATCGATCACCGCCGGTGTCGAGCCCCAGTCTTCGTGCATCTTCAGACCGCAAGCCCCCGCAGCCACCTGCTCCACCAGCGACTCAGGCAGGGAGCTATTACCCTTGCCAAAGAACCCGAGGTTGATGGGAAAGGCTTCAGCCGCTTGAAACATCTTGCCGAGGTGCCAGGCTCCGGGAGTGCAGGTGGTGGCATTCGTTCCGGTAGCAGGGCCAGTGCCTCCTCCCAGCAAGGTAGTCAGTCCGGATCCCAGCGCGAACTCACACAACTGTGGACAAATAAAGTGAACGTGGGTGTCTAGCCCTCCCGCTGTGACGATGGTGTTCTCTCCGGCGATCGCCTCTGTAGACGCGCCCACCACCATCCCCGGTGTGACACCATCCTGGATGTTGGGATTGCCCGCCTTACCGATGCCGACGATGTAACCATCGCGAATGCCAATATCTGCTTTGACAATCCCCCACCAATCCAAAATCAACGCATTGGTAATGACGGTATCCAACGCTCCTTTGGCGCGAGTCGCGGTTGGGGATTGACCCATGCCATCCCGAATGGTTTTGCCCCCGCCAAACTTAATTTCTTCGCCGTAGGTGGTGAAATCTTTTTCTACCTCGATGACCAGGGAAGTGTCCGCCAATCGAACGCGATCGCCAACCGTTGGCCCATAGGTGCTGACATACTGACGGCGAGGAATTTCCAGAGTCATGAGGCCGATCCTTATTGCTGCAACGCAAGTCTGATTGCATGTATATCCCACCCACACGGACTGGCAAGGGGGAATCGAGCCTCAACTAAAGAAAGTTCAGTATTTTCGGATATTCAGAGTTGTTCTGAGCCGCCAAATTCCTATGCAAAAAGCGCCCGCCGGTGCGGACGCTTTTTGATGCAAGGATAAGAAACCGAGGTGAGGTTTAGTAAGCCAGACCCATGCTGCGGGTGGTCTCTGCACCCAGATACACGCGAATGCTGAGGAAGTCGGTGGGGCAAGCGGTTTCGCAACGCTTGCAGCCTACACAATCCTCAGTGCGAGGAGAAGATGCGATGGTACCAGCTTTATTTCCACCTTCCCAGGGCACCATTTCCAGTACGTCTGTGGGGCAGGCGCGGACGCACTGGGTGCAACCGATGCAGGTGTCGTAAATTTTAACTGAGTGGGACATTCAAACAAATCTCCAGCGAGTAAAGACGTGCTACCGGGTATGTTATGGCCTCAGTTTACCGTAGAGTCCAGAAGGGCCTGGGGCAGGACACAAAAGTTTAAGTATTTTTGCTTGGCCCGAATTGACTGCCATATAAGGGTTTCGCCGGTTGATCGATCCACAAAACTGCAGGATTCGATCGCAAGATTTCCAACTTGTGCGAGAGCAACGTGCCGTTGTGCGACGGCAAGCTGACGGTCTGAAATAACGGTCCATCAAGCCAGCGCAGAACCATCTGTCCACTGTTCGGGAACATCTTGCCAGCGCCCTTTCCCGACAGCTCGAATGGCATCCGGTAACGTAAAGGCTTCAGCATACAGCGCCTTACCCACAATTGCCTCGCTGACGGGAGCCCCGCTGCGACCGGGAGAGCTGAGAGGAAGAAGGGCTAGCAGGTCGGCAATGGAGCTGATGCCGCCGGAGGCGACGATCGGGACGGAGGAAACATCGGATACCGCTCGCAATTGCTCGATATTGGGACCGCTGAGGGTGCCGTCGCGATGAATGTCGGTGTAGATAATGGCGGCGAGATCGTGCTGGCACACCTGCCTGACCAGATCGGTCGCCTCTACCTCGGTGGTGTCCAGCCAACCGCGAGTGGCCACTTTGCCGTTACGGGCGTCGATGCCGACGGCGATTTTTCCGGGATGGCGATCGCACATGCGCGCCAGCTCCTGCGGCTGTTCCACCGCCAGCGTGCCAACAATCACGCGGTTGACGCCAAACCCAATCAGTCGTTCTGCCGTCTCTAGCGATCGCACCCCGCCTCCCACCTGCACGGGAATGTCCAGAGCCGCCACAATGTCCTGAATCACGCCGAAGTTCGTCGGTTCCCCCCGCTTGGCTCCATCCAGATCCACCAAGTGCAAGCGAGTGGCTCCGTCATTGGTCCACCGCTGGGCCATCGCCACCGGATCGTCTCCAAACACTTCCGAGCGATCGTAGTCTCCTTGGACTAGGCGCACGCAGCGGCCTCCCAGCAGGTCGATGGCAGGTATTACGTCCATACAGTATCGATATCCAATCAGAGCGAGGGTGAACTAACTGAAAAGCTAGCATCGCCCAGTATAGCGATCGCCCTGCCGCCAAATCATCTCAGTTCTCACTATCTACATCTATATCGACACTCTGCACAGGAGCCACCCCGGTACGCGAGACGTGGGAGAGCAAATCAGAAATTGGCTGTCATGTTCGTCAGAGGTGGCTTTTCGTAGAGGTAATGGTAGCAATTGCCTGCCGCCATACCAGTTGTTCGCCGCCGGAGGAGGCCACCAGGCAAATGCAGTCAGGATCGAGCCATTTAACGCGACCTGAAACGCGATCGCCAGTGGTGAGTTGAACGTTAACGGTGGTCTTGTTTTGAACCATCGCCTGCAGCCAGCGGGTGCTAGGGATGCCCGTATTAAAGTCTTTCACGAGCGACCGGGGGGTAACTACCGGTGATTAAGTATATGAGATTGCTTGGGGAGATGCTTGTGTTGCTAGAAATGTGTTGTTAGGCGAAGCATGGTGTAAATTGGTGCCCCAGGTCCGTACACTTTTTTGAACGGCAGCACTCTTTTCGACGGGTCTGTTTCTCCATAACCGCAGACATAATCTCTGGATTTCTCTACCGATGGATCGACACCTAAGCCCTACACTTTTGCAGGGATGGAGCGGCAATTTTCGAAAGCGTATCCCAGAACCAGTCAAGATCGTCTTTCATAGATCCCAGACTTCTTAGATCCCACACTTTTCAGACTCGAAAGCTATCAATCCTTACTCTCAATTTAGGCAAGGCATTCATTATGAGTTTTGAACGCGCCAGCGGCATCCTATTACATCCCACCTCGCTGCCCGGCCCGTTCGGTATAGGCGACATGGGGCCAGCCGCCCATCGCTTTGTCGATTTTCTCGTGCGCAGCGGCCAGCGGTTGTGGCAGGTGCTCCCCCTCGGCCCGACAGGGTATGGCAATTCTCCATATGCGTGCTTTTCCGCGATCGCCGGTAACCCCCTTTTGATCAGCCCGGAGCTGCTCGCACAAGAAGGTTGGTTGCACTCATCTGACTGGGAAGCGGCTGAAGAATGGCCCCAGGTGCAAGCCCAATTTCCCGGCTTGGTGGACTATACCACCACCATTCGCTTCAAGCGCTACATCGTTAAAACTGCCTACAGCAATTTCAAGGCGAACGCGACGCCGGAGCAAATCCAAGACTTTCAAGACTACTGTCGGAGAGAAGCAGACTGGCTGGAAGACTACGCGTTATTCGCTGTCATGCTGTCGGAAAATCAGTGGAAATCGTGGGTGGACTGGACCGATATAGAGGGGTTTAGTATTGCCCAACGCGATCCCGAAGCGATGGCTATTTGTCGAGACCGATATGCGGAGGAAATTGATTACCGTCGCTTTGTGGAGTTTGTATTTGCTCGCCAGTGGATGGAGCTAAAAGCCTACGCCGCCAAGCATGACGTGCAGCTAGTTGGAGATATTCCGATCTACGTGGCTTACAACAGCGCTGACGTGTGGGCCCGTCGAGATATGTTTTATCTTGACAAAGACGGGTTGCCAGAGCAGGTGGCCGGTGTACCACCGGATTACTTTAGCCGCACCGGCCAACTATGGGGGAATCCCATTTACCGTTGGGATGTCTTGAAAGAGCGGGGATACGACTGGTGGATCTTCCGCTTCAAACATCTGCTCAAGTACGTTGATATTGTCCGTATCGATCACTTTCGCGCCTTCGAGGCCTACTGGTCGGTGCCTGGCGACGAAGATACGGCGATGAACGGTGAATGGGTGCTTGGACCAGGAGCGCATTTCTTCGAGACCCTGCGAGATCGCCTTGGCCAACTACCCATCATGGCTGAAGACTTGGGGGTGATTACTCCTGAAGTCGATCGACTGCGAGACCAGTTCGATTTCCCGGGCATGCGCATTTTGCAGTTCGCATTTGGGGATACTGCCGATAATCCCTACCTGCCATTCAATTACGTGCGCAATAGCGTGGTCTACACCGGCACCCACGACAATGACACCATGGTGGGATGGTTTTACGAGGAAACTGGCGATCGCGGCGAAGGGATCTCCGACCACGCTCGTCAACGGGTTCTGCAATATATGGGGTACTCCTCGGAAGATGAGGTCCGCGACGGCATTCATTGGGATTTCAATCGCTTAGCGCTCAGCTCAGTGGCCGATCTGTCTTTACTACCCCTACAAGATGTGATGGGGTTGGGTCGAGATGCCCGTATGAATATGCCCTCCACCACCACAAACAACTGGCAATGGCGCTTTACTGACGAGATGCTGTCTCCCGATTTGGAATACAAGCTGGCTGGATTGACCTTGGCCTACCGTCGTATTTCCGATAGCGTGCATCACGAGCGTCTGCATCTTCTGACATACCCGGCTGAGGCCGTCGAACCGTTAGCTGCTCAACCCTCTTAAATGTCTATCTGGAGCGGGTAAACCTGAAATTTCAGCAAGACTTTTGCCCTAGTTCTGTCATCTCAGCCAGAATCGCTGCAGACGGTGCTCCATATTCAGCAGGTTCAAATTCAACAGATTCAAATTCAGTAGGTTCAAACTCAGGCCGCCAATGATCAATCGTCGCCTCTACCGAACCACGGGCATTAACTTAAAGGTCACTCCACTTGGTGAGGCCGATCGCATTGTTACCATCCTCACCGATGAGTACGGACTGGTGCGGGCGGTTGCTCCTGGGGCGCGCAAGCAGAAAACGCAGTTGGGGGGCAATACGGAGCTATTTGCAATCAACGAGCTGGTGCTGGCGGAGGGGCGATCGCTCGATCGCATTTCCCAAGCAGATAGAGTACAACGGCTGCCTCGCCTACGCTCCAGTCTGACCCAACTAACAATTGCTCAATACTGGGCGGAAGTGGTGTTGTACCAAGCACTCTCTGACCAGCCTCAACGGGAGTTGTTCGTGCTGTTGGTGGAACATTTGGAACGATTGGAGCGCGCCCCCTCAGATGTGGCAGCACTGCCGCTACTGGTTCACGGCCTCTATCACCTCCTGGCGATCGCCGGTCTTGCCCCCCAGGTACGTCCTTGTTCCGATTGCCCAGGCACCAACGGGTGGTCGTTCAGCCCTGATGGGGGTGGGGTGGCCTGCCACCATTGCATCGGCTCGCAGCGACCTATGCAGCGATCGATTCTGGAGCCCTCCACTCGGGCAGTGCTGAAACTATTGCCCCGTCCGCAACTCCCAGACGAGATTCTTTCTACACCTATTGGTCCTCTAGACTTCGCTGAAAATCGAACACAAGCCTTACCGAGTCTGAAAGCTTGGTGCACAGTGGAGCGGTTGTTACGAAAAAGTTTGCAGTATCACTTCGACCGGGATATTCAATCTGCTCAATTGATGGATGATTGCTTTACGAATGTGATCGCTGCGCAATCAGAAACAAATACTGTGCTCAAGCAACCGAAGTCAGTCAACGTAGGCGGCACGAATCCCGATGGTCTCGGGAGGATACCGACACGGACGGTAGAGGCGGGTGGAAGCTATAGCTGAGTAACTGGTTACTTGAAAGGAATTGGGAGCACTGGGAACAGATGGCTGGTATTGACGAATCTCGCGAGTTTCGCCCTGTAAACGTCGCAATTTTGACGGTATCCGATACGCGAACAATCGCGGACGATCGTTCCGGTCAAACTCTGGTGGACTTAGCGTCTCAGTCCGGCCATTGTGTAGTCGAACGGGCGATTGTACCGGATGATATCGATGCCATTTCCACCCAGCTCAAGCAATGGATCGCCAGTCCTACTGTGCAAGTGGCGATCGCGACTGGCGGAACTGGACTGACCGGTCGTGATGTCACACCCGAGGCCTTTGAAGCTCTATATGACAAAGCTATCCCTGGCTTTGGTGAAATCTTTCGTATGTTGAGCTTCCAGAAAGTTGGTACCTCAACCCTGCAATCGCGAGCAACTGCAGGAGTTGCAGGAGATACCTATTTATTTGCATTACCTGGATCGACCAGTGCCTGTCGCGATGCTTGGGAAGATTTACTGCAGTATCAGCTAGACAGTCGCTATCGTCCCTGCAACTTGGTGGACTTGATGCCCCGCTTGCAGGAAAGTTGATGACAGCCCAATAAAAAAGCGGCACCTGTGCACCGCTAGAAATTATTAAACGACTGAGATTAAACCGATTCAAAACCCAAGCTAAGAGCGCCTGGTTCCGGATTGCACGAGCATCTCGCATTGGCGAAGCATATCTTCGCGGTTGCGGAAGGACTCGATACGCTGCACAACATTGCCGTCAGGCTCAACCAACAGTAAAGCGGGGAGCGAACGAATATTGTATTGACGTGCTAGCGTCCAGTTTTGCTCCACATCCACTGTCAGCAAATCGACAGCATCATTCCATTCCGAAACCACTCGATTCAAAATGGGCTGTAGCAGATGACAGAGGTGGCACCACGGGGCCCCGAAACTAATCAGCGTGTAGGATTGAACTAAAGATTCTGAATTAAAAGAGCTTTTTTGAACCTGCAAGATGGCCAACTCCTGTTAATGAGGTTGGATTGGAATTATGATACCAGGGCGATCCCATCGAGAATCCATCTTGCAATCACTATCCCTGTAAAGAATTCGTGCGATTCTGAATGCACGATCCCTAGTGGTTGTGTATGCTTTCTGTCTCAAGTCCATCAGGTGGAAATATAAAGGCGACATTTAAATGATCCCCGAATTGAATGTTTTGAAACGGGATCGGCGGGGATCGATTGGTTATCGGGCGATTGAAGTCCCCATTGACTAACTTCGGTACCGATGACCTTGCAACCATTCCTATTGGCGAACCCAATCCTCTGAGCAACCGATTGAAGGTAAGGAGCGCGACGGGAGTCCAAAATCTGAAGAGCACGAGGTTCAATCGAGCCTGCTAATGCGTTAATCTACAAAGAGATTAATCATTTTAGCGATTGCACTCGCATAGCAAACAGGAGTTTTACATGATTGAGCCTTTACTTCTCGGCATTGTATTGGGAATGGTGTTGGTCACCCTGACAGTTCTGTTTGTGGCGTCCAACACTCAATATCGTCGCAGCAATACATATGGCCTGTAAGATTTTTGAGTGCGCGCTAGAGATATCTATGCAGTCCTCTATCATGGAA
>JBFRWD010000164.1:0-6458 GCA_051439425.1 Synechococcus sp. | reverse complement strand
CCGGTGAGGTTGAGGATGCGTTCGGTCGTGGTCGTCTTGCCCGCGTCCACGTGAGCGAAGATACCAATATTGCGATAGCTGGAAAGGTCTTTCATCTTGATTCTCTAAGTGTCTGTGCTACTTACCTATTGGCGACCACCATCAGGTGCGACGGGGGCTGAACTAGAATCCCACAATTGCAGCGCAACATTCACAATAAAATCGTAGCCTGCGACAAATGCAGACCGAACATTGCAATCGAGCGAAGCAGGCGGATACGTCCTCAGGCACCCACAGCAATATTGCCGATTGTAAAGCAATTCGGTTGGACTTCTACCCTAGACGTAGAAGGTGCATTGCGAATCCTGTCAGTTATTTTAATGACTTTCAGGCAGGAGAGGTAAACTCTAGATGTCAAGGAAGAGTAGTAATTGCCGTCTTCTCAACCGGATCACCTTCCATGGCCAGAGGGTGTGTTCAGTTTGCCCTAACCAGGCAATTTCAATACAACGCTCATTGACCGACACTTCTTACCTGCAAGCTACACGCTAAGTCACTTGTAAGGTCATGCAGTAATTACCGGCTACAGAATCAATATCATTAGACGAAATCAACACAACAACTGCTCGGACAGCCTGCATATCCCGAACTCATCTGCCTCTGAAGTAAGCATCTCCTCTGGGATAAGTAAATAACTTGGTCGAATTAATCGTAAAACCAATGTTCCAGAAGCCTCACAGAAGTGGCTACTCCTACAAAATTGATTAGAACAACCTACTTATCTCCCCGTTAATCACTACTTCTCAGAAACAGCACGCTTCTGAACACTACTGATTGCGCCATTTTTAGTGTAATAGTAAACAGACTGTCGCTGATGAAATTTTCTAGACTGAGATTCTTAATCGAAAAACATGTTTGTTGCGGACATGCCAATCGTTTCAAACTCTTTGTTCTAGTGGAAGCTCTTCGTTAGGTAGATGCCCGATTGGAATCGCAGGTATCCGCTCGCATGGCTTAGTCGTGTCTTAGTTTTTAAGGATAGCAAGCTGATGATAGTAAGCCTCAAGCACCGGTTTGTTTTTCTATGCACCCCCAAGTGCGCATCGTCGTCCATTCATGCTGCTCTTGCACCGTATGGAGAGATTTCGATCGATGCTCCTCCTCCTCTAAAGCATACAAACTTCAGAGATTACACCCGGTTTATCAAGCCCTATTTAGAAGACAAAATAGATGAAATCCCGGATATCGGCTCATTGGAGACGACCTGCATCGTTCGCGAGCCTGTTGATTGGCTCTATAGCTGGTACCGATTTAGATCGCGATATAAAGCATTGGGGCAAGAACAATCCACTGCAGACATTGAATTTCCGGAATTTATTGAGGCATACATGTCGCCCAACCCACCCATATATGCTGATATGGGTTTCCAATACGATTTTGTCCGGAACGAAGCCCGAGAGATTGGGGTTGACAAGATTTTTGCATTCGAAAATATTGATGATTTTGTTGCCTATATGAGTGACAAAGTTGGAATGACACTTGAACTCAAAACGCTGAATACGTCACCCAAAAAGCGATACGAATCCAGTACTGCTGCATTTGTGGAATTAGTGCGCAACAAACTGAGACGCGAGCTCAAGATCAGACCTTCGACTGCTGATGCTGCTGCCAACAACTACGGCCTTTCGGATGCACTCCTGAGCGATCTGCGTTCGTTCATGGCAGATGATTTTCGCGTGCATGAAATGGCAAAGGAAGGCAAACCACTTCAAGCTGTAGCTGCGGCCTAAGACTCTCCCAGGTTTGCATACTGTGTGTGTTATTCCTTCAATACGCTACGGCAAGATATCATGGGGAACGTAGGTTCCTGCTCTCACTTTTGACTTGTGGAGCTGTAGTGATAGTAGCAAGCCTATTCCTCACGAGTGGGTACGCTCCACTATTTATCTGGGGTTGGGCAGCCTGTTGATGTTTACGCAGTTTCTGCAGGTATAGTGTTTCCGCTGAGCGAATAAACCGCATCCACGGAGAACCCCGGAGTGTTTGTATGCCTCTCGGAGATACAATCATTGGCCTTGCATTCATAACGACGATTTCCAGAAAACGACTGGCTCCTATATGGCTTGGGTTCGTGTTCCCGATTGCACTCCTACATCAGCTAGCAAGACTTGTGCTCAATGTTGGTATGGAAAAAGTGCCTGCGAAGAATACACGTGTAACAAAGAAATTGAATTTCAGTTGTTTGTGCTAGTGGCGTACACATTGCGATATAGTAGAAGGCCGGTGCGAAACGTGAACCTGGGGAAAGCTTAAGAACCATTGCTCGACACAGATAAATATCTGGCCGCAGACAGCAGGTGCGTAAGCTTAATGTCCTGCCAAGGTTAGAGATGGGAGTTTGGCTCTGTCGGGATTGTCCCGCCATCCCCTGTTTTCCCGCCTTGAAACGTCTCGGTAATGCCGGGGCTTTTTTAATGGCTAACTTTCGGTCGAACCATTGCTTCATCACCAATCCGCACCCTCTGTATGGTTGTGAGTCAGCATCATCGAGACTTCACAAGCATATTGAGCACTCGAAGAGAACACGAAAGGAGGTAGCTCCATGGGTAAACAATCCGTAGCGCAAAAGCAAGAGATTGTCGCATCCGTGGAAGCGCTCTTGGTTGATGCTCAGATGGTGATGGCGATCGATTACACCGCCCTGACCGTGCCCGAGATCACCGAGCTGCGCAACCAACTCTATCCAACGGATTCCGTATGCATGGTGGTCAAAAACACCCTCATGCGCCGTGCTATTGCCGACAAACCCGAATGGGAACCCATTGGGGATATGTTGGGCGGCCAATCTGCATTCATCCTGATCAAAGGGGATATTGCAACCGCCATCAAGGCATACCGGAAATTCCAGAAGGACTCCAAAAAGAGTGAATGTCGCGGCGCTGTCATGAACGGAACTGCGTACAGCTACGACCAGGTCAAGGCCATTGGCGACCTGCCATCGAAAGAGGTACTCATTTCCCAAATTGCAGGCGGCATCAATGCTCTCGCAACCAAGCTGGCCATTGGCATCAAAGAGGTTCCCACCTCTCTGGCTCGCGCTGTTGCGGCTTTGGAAGAAAAGCAAAAGGACGCGGCTTAATCGCGACTTTGCTAACTCATTTATTTGAATTCCCCAATCACTTGAAGGAGACCATCAATGTCTGCCACTGTTGACAAGATTATCGAAGACCTGAAAGGTCTGACTCTGCTGGAAGCTGCCGAGCTGGTTAAAGCGATCGAAGAGACCTTCGAAGTTAGTGCTGCTGCTGCTGCTGCTCCTGTCATGGTTGCTGCTGGTGCCCCTGGCGCGCCTGCTGAAGCGGCTGAAGAGAAGACCGAGTTCGACGTTGTACTGGAAGATGTCGGCGGCGAGAAGATCAAGGTTCTGAAAGCTGTTCGCGAACTCACCGGTTTGGGCCTGAAAGACGCCAAGGGCGTTGTGGAGTCTGCTCCCAAAGCTATCAAAGAAGGTGTTTCCAAGGACGAAGCCGAAGAAGCCAAGAAGAAGCTGGAAGAAGTTGGCGCCAAGGTATCCATCAAATAAGGCTTCAGAAACATCGATATATCTGTATATCTTTAGGGGAGGCTACGGCCTCCTTTTTTTTTGACTTCTTGAGCATGTGGGTTGCCCCCTTGGCAAAGCCTCGCAATCCCTATTCCATGCGATACGATCGCCGCACAATCCCTCCCGCCTCCCATGCCATTCCGAGTTATTGCACAGCTTCCGACGCCTCCCGGCGGATTCCAGATTTACGCTGGATTCAATTCAACCCAAGCGGGGTTGGCCTCTCTACCTGATGACTTGACGTGGACACCCGCATCATCGCAGGGCTACATAGCTTGGGTTCCTGCCGATCGCGTCAAGGCACTAGCCCCAGAACTACAGGATGCTATTAGAAGATATATGGAGCCACCCCAACCGTGGCAGATTCGCGATCGCAAGTTTATTTGGGGTTCTCGAACTTACATCATGGGGGTGCTGAATATTACTCCCGACAGTTTTAGCGATGGGGGTCAGTTTAATTCAGTAGAGCGAGCAATCGATCGGGCACAGCAACTAATTGAGGCGGGGACCGATATTCTCGATATTGGTGGAGAATCCAGCCGACCCGGAGCTGAATCTGTCCCATTAGATGAAGAGCTGAACCGAGTGGTACCGGTCATTCGGGCACTGCGAGAATGGACCTCGATTCCAATTTCGATTGACACGACGAAAGCACCAGTATTAGAAGCCGCGATCGCTGCCGGGGCCGATATCTTGAATGACATTTCAGCAGGACTTTTGGATGCAGACATGCTTCCTACGGCTGCCCGCCTTGAGGTGCCTGTTTTTCTCATGCATATGCAAGGAACACCGCGCACAATGCAAGCGGCTCCGTCGTATGGAGACGTTGTGGATGATGTGTACAACTACTTTGTCGAGCGGATAGCAGCGGCAGAAGCTGCGGGTATCCTGCGATCTCGAATTTCCATCGATCCCGGCATCGGTTTTGGCAAAACTGTCGAACACAATCTCAGTTTGATCGCCCGAGGAGCTGAATTGTGTAGCTTGGGTTGTCCGATATTAGTTGGGGTGTCGAGAAAAAGCTTTATTGGCAAAATTTTGAATCGGCCAAACCCCGACGAACGTTTGTGGGGAACGGGTGCTGCTTGTGCCGTCGCCATTGCACAGTCAGCAGATGTACTGAGAGTACATGATGTTGCAGAAATTACGGATCTCAGTCGGCTATGCGATGCGTTGATGCGGTGAATGTATCTTTGCAAACAGCTAGGTTTAGTCTATTACATGCGCGTTTGACGAATAGCTTGGATGGAACGGGCGAGGAATCCATCTGTTTGCTGAACCCCATCTCCTTGTTGAGAACGGGCGGCCTGACGCACCGCTTGGCTAAACCACTGTTGCAAAACCACCCCTGTGGGGCGAGAGGACTGAGGCTGTGTCTGCTTTTCTGGGAGTTGAGGTTCAATAACCGACAGGACCTGATTTTCGGGAACATATTCCCACACGCTGTAGCACAGGGGTTCTTCCAGAAGAAGGCAGTTGGACTGTTGATTTAAGCTCAGACTATCTAAAGATAGAGTTGCTAAATGGTAGGAAGCTTTGCGTAAGTAAATCTTCTCGTCGTATCGAACCCCCCGAATAATGCCCCAGGGTGTTTCGATTAATGCCCGACTAATTTCGGAGGGTAAAACTAACAACATCACGACCTCAAAGAGATTTTGTACGCACCCAAGTCCTTCAGAGTGTCGCAATACACTCAAAATTAATCATTGGAGGAATCACTCGAGTTATAAGTAAAATATTATACAATTAGTGCAGGAGAAATTTATCTGCCCAAATAATGGGTAGGGTTAGTTAGTTTTTTTTCCGAATTTCTACGGATACACAACCAGGAAGATTTGCGATCGCCGGATATTCCGATTTAGAGAATCGAAAGCTTTGACATGCGGAAACTACTGCGCCAGGTTGAACATTAAAAAGCCCAATCGGCGTCAACCAACTGAGCATTCTAGATATGGGAGCTGAGGATAATCTTGGTCTTCAGCGCATCAGGCAATGAAAAACAATTTGGAAACTTCCGAGCAAATCTCCCCGCCCTTTGTCTTGCGAATACAGCTCTAAAGAGAGGGTATTGGTACCGACTGGAATAACTCCTCCGGCAAAATAGTCTTGCTTGATATCGCCAAACAGGGCGTAGGGTTCTGTATTCTCGACCCGCCTCACTTGACCGTTGTTGAGGTCGAGGAGAATGCTTTCCACCTCATTTGAGAATGGGCTGCCGGAGAGGGTAAATGCTGCAATGGTCAGGCGTTTATCTTGTAATTCGCTGGCGGATAGCGTTGTGCCGTTGACAATATCTGCAATCCATTCATCCGTATCAGTATCGTAAAGACCCACCTCCAGACCGGCGAGGGGATCGGCTGAAGACAGAAGGCTGGCACTTGCCGACCGTAATGCCCCGAAACGCGGATTACGGCCAAGATCGAGGGTGGCATTCTGCACCTCGAATGCGCCGATATCGGTCTCACCCACTTCACGGTCGGCCCCTCGCTGGTCGGCTTCTAATCCATCGGGATTGCTCCCTGCATTGATAGCTGGGCTGTCTGGCAACAATGCATGAGTTCGGGTGTTTCCTCCGTTCAGGTTTAACACTTGCAACTCCGCCGAACGGTCGCCAATCAGGCGATCGCCAATGGCCGGGAAAAAGCTCTTAATGCCATTCCCCGTACCGACTAGGTTGTTGCCTTCGGAATAAATAGAGTTGGTGTTGCCTCGGACAAACTCAATATCTCCGTCGGCGTTCCCGCTAACGATGGTTGAGACTAGATCGGTGCGGGTGACTTTATCGCCGATACTGGCAACTCCAGCTCCGCGGGCTCCTTTGTTGTTGGTCACCGTGCTGTTTCGCAGTTGGACGAGCCCAGGGCCAGCATTGAAC
>JBFRWD010000163.1:0-41230 GCA_051439425.1 Synechococcus sp. | reverse complement strand
GCCCTGAACGGAGCGGCGCTGAAGCGACTGGTGGACAAAGGAACGCAGTTGACTCGCTACAGCGACGAGATCATGCAGGCGGCCCAAACGGCAGCATTCGAGATTTACGAACAGAACGCCAGCGAAGATGCCACCTTCAAGGAAGTGTACGACCAATGGAAGACCTTCCGCGACGAGGTGTACGGTTGGAACCGCATCAACGAACTCAGCTTCTCTAGTTTCGTCAATCAGGGGTAGTGCGTGGATAAATTGCTTGCCCTGTCCCGCTGGATCGATCGGATCAATACCGTCATCGGTCGAGTAGCCGGCTGGTTGGTATTTATCACCATTGGTGTGGGCTGCTGGAACGTGTTCGGTCGCTACATCGGCCAAGCAGTGGGACGGAATCTCAGCTCCAATTCCCTGATCGAAACCCAGTGGTACTTGTTTAGCGTGGTGTTTTTGATGGGGGCAGCGTACACCCTGCAGCGCAACGGTCACGTGCGGGTGGATGTCTTCCAATCCCGCTGGAGGGGCAAGCGCAAAGCTCTAGCGGAGCTGATTGGCACAGGGCTGTTCCTATTGCCCTTCTCCACACTCGTTCTCATCTTTTCGTGGAAATGGGTGTGGGCCTCCTGGCGCATTTGGGAAAACTCCCCCGACCCCGGGGGGCTACCGCGCTATCCCATCAAGACAGTGATTTTGCTTAGCTTTGTCACGCTGATTGCTCAGGGCATCTCCGAAGCCATCAAGAATTTGGCCATTTTGACGGGCGATCGCCCCACCGAGCCGGAATTCCCCTCAGAAGAGGTATCGGACTCCTCTCTGCCAGGGGGTGACGCATGATCGCTGAATGGTTGGGACCGGCCATGTTTGTCGGAGCATTATTCCTGCTGTCGTTGGGGTATCCGGTGGCCTTCTCGCTAGGGGGGGTGGCCATTTTGTTTGGCCTGATCGGTATCGGCATGGATATTTTCGATCCGATTTTGCTGACGGCAATGCCGCAACGCATTTTTGGCATCATGAATAACTTCACGCTGCTGGCCATTCCCTATTTCATCTTTATGGGGGCGATGCTGGAAAAATCTGGCATTGCTGAAAACCTGCTAGAGACAATGGGGCAGGTGTTCGGTCGCATTCGGGGAGGATTGGCGATCGCCGTTGTGGTCGTAGGGGCGCTGCTGGCTGCTACGACTGGGGTGGTGGCGGCCACGGTGGTGACGATGGGGTTAATCTCGCTGCCCACCATGTTGCGCTACGGCTACAACAAAGATTTATCGGTGGGAGCGATCGCAGCGTCGGGCACGTTAGGACAGATCATCCCACCCAGCATTGTGCTGGTGGTACTGGCCGATCAACTAGGTATTTCGGTCGGCGATCTATTTATTGGTTCTTTCATTCCCGGTTTGTTGATGGCTGGGGCATTTATTGCTCATATCGTGGTCATCTCGATTGCCCGTCCCGATATGGTGCCGCCCCTCCCTGCCGAGCTCCTGGCGGTGAGAGGGGGAGAATTGCTGGTCAAGGTGGTGCGGGTGATGATTCCGCCACTGACTCTCATCCTTTTAGTCTTAGGCAGTATTTTCTTTGGTATTGCTACCCCCACGGAAGCGGGAGCTTTGGGGGCGATGGGGGCTGTGGTGTTGGCGCTGTTTAACCGCGAGCTGAGTTGGAAAAGCTTGGGTCAGGTGTGCGACAGTACGCTGCGCACCACCAGCATGGTGATGTTTATTCTGATTGGGTCGACAGCCTTCAGCCTGGTATTTCGAGGACTGCGGGGAGATCGCTTTATTTACGACGCGCTGACTCAGCTTCCAGGAGGCCAGGTGGGCTTTTTGCTGGTTAGCATGCTAACGATTTTCTTGTTGGGCTTTTTCATCGATTTTTTCGAGATTGCCTTTATTGTTGTGCCGCTGTTTGCTCCCATTGCCGAACAACTCTATGGCTTGAGTGGCTTGGTGTGGTACGGGGTGATTATCGGTGCCAATATGCAGACGTCATTCTTAACGCCGCCATTTGGGTTTGCTCTGTTTTATCTGCGCGGTGTTGCTCCCAAAGAAATCACGACGGGCAATATCTATCGAGGGGTGATACCGTTTATTGCGCTGCAGCTTGTGATTTTGGCCTTGATTATCGCCTTCCCTGGATTGGTGAACTATCTACCGTCGATTACGTAGCTAATTCCGATGAGTGAAATCAGCGTGCTGAGCCAATTGCAGGCGTGGTATCTGGGCCATTGCAACGATGATTGGGAGCACTTTTACGGTGTCTCTATCGGAACTCTCGACAATCCTGGCTGGTCGCTTCACATCGATCTGCTAGAAACTGAGTTAGTTGACAAGGAATTTTCTAAGCTGCTTGTCCAGCGAGAGTCAAAGGATGATTGGCTATCCGCCGAAGTGGAAAAGCAGAAGTTCTGTGGTTTCTGTGGTCCAGAGAATTTGGAGGAACTGCTAACGATCTTTCTGGATTGGGCTGAGGAGTAAGCGATTTCTCATGTTAAAACCAGCTCTCTCTCGACCATTTTTCAATTCTTCTGCAAACTCATTGTTTTAGTAGAGACGCTCGTGCCTTCCTCCGAACTTCCTCCCGATGTTGTGGCTGCGATCGCAGCAGGTCGAAACATTGAAGCGATTAAGTTGCTGCGAAGTCAGTGGGGAATCAGTCTGTCAGAGGCCAAGTTACACGTAGACACGTTTGAACTCGACCTCTCACTCCCAGTTAGCCACACGACGCCTGCAAACGATGATGATTTACCTGAGGATGTGTTAGCAGCAATTCGATCCGGACAAAAACTAAAGGCGATAAAGCTGCTGCGCCAGCATCGCAATCTTGATTTAAAGGTCGCCAAACAAATTATTGATGCTCGGTTCGACCCCAACCCTCGCCCCCAGCAGTCCGGTAACCCGTTGATAACTACTGCTATGGCTGTCGCACTTGTGGCGATCGCGGCAGGTATTGTGTACGGCGCTGTCCCCAGAATCTGCGTGGCGGGGATGGGGGGAGGCTGCGTTGAAGACTCCGAAGAATAAACTGTTGCCCGGAAAGAAACATCCCCGCGAGAGGATTGTTTAGTTGCGAGCAGAGTGACCGTGTGAACAATCTGTAGTAGCTTACGCATATCGGCTTCCCAGGCATTCTTTGCTTTCCTCAATTTGCTGTGACATTTTTGCCAGCACTCAACGCGCACTTCCACCGGTTCTGAGGGACTACCAATTGGACGGCAACACTCGCAGCTCGTCAGAGAACCCACCCATGACTGCAAAGCCAGACTGGTTGAGCTACTTTTCGCCAAAGCTTCCGGCGTTTCCCTCCAAACGGTTGCGTGCAAAAAGTGTGTGCTTGCAGCACAACTACAAATCTCGCCGCCAGCTCGGGAGCGAGCTGCTCAAGGATGGAGATGTCTTTGCCAGTCCTGGCGGTCAGTTTATTTATCGAGTTGTTGGTGGCCCGGTGTGTTTGCTCTACGATCGCGAGCAGCTACCGTGGCCCAGTTGCTCCCTCGATTGGCGCGGCAAACAGCCCAGTTGGCGTCGCATTGGTAAGCGCCTCATTCCCGACATTGCGGGTAAGCACTCTGCTTGCTACGTGGTGGAGCTGCTCAATCACAAAGGGGTCGCCGAGCCGAAAGTGTTGAGCTGGGTGCAACTTGTGCCAGAACTGAAGCGCTGGTGGTACAGCATTGAAATGCCGGAGGTCGAGAAGCAGAAGCTCTATCAACAAGAACGCCCCATCCTTCCCAGCCTGCAGGGAGAGTTGTTTTAGGCCGTCGGGCGGAATAACGATTGGCTCGGGACTATACATGACTCTGCGATCGCCTCGGATTATTTTGACAACTATTGCAGTTCGTTGAGAACCGCGATTGTTCAGTCCCAATTGGCCAAATTTTTGACACAGTTGCTCCAGAACGGCTGTTGATTTCGAGTCACTATGGGTTGGTTGATTGCGGCAGGCATTTTCGTGCTGATAGCGGCAGGGCTGGCATACGGAGCCACCAGAGCAAAGAAGCGGGCGGGCTTAATGGCGGCGACCGAGACGTCCACCGTCGAATTTTTGGAATCAATGGCCAGTGACTTAAGTGGTAGTGCGCTGTCGTACCTGACGGAAGTAAAAGGAACAGTCGTAGCAGACAATCCTTTGGTTTCGGAGCTGAGCCAGATGGAATGCGTCTACTACTCCATGAAAGTGGAACGGGAATATGAAGAGGAGGACTATGAAACCGATTCTGACGGAAATCGTCGTCGGACGACTCGTACCCGTAGCCAGACCGTATCTCAAAATAAGCGATCGCTTCCATTCTTCGTGCAAGACACCACCGGCAAAATCCAAGTGCGTCCCGAAGGGGCTCAACTCATCGCCGAGAAAGTTGTAGAACGGTTTGAGCCGGAGGGCTCAGCGCGATCGAGGCTATCAATGGGCAGCTTCAATTTAGATATCAACATTGGTGGATTTAATCTTGGCGGCGGTTCCAGAACACTTGGGTATCGATTTACTGAAGAGGTGATTCCTACGAATCGCGACATTTACGTATTGGGTGAAGCCTCAGGAAGCATGCATCAACTCGCCATCAAGAAACCTGCCAATGGCCCAATGATTGTTAGCGTTAAAAGTGAAGAACAACTGCAGCAAGACGCTGGAAAATCAGGAAAAGCCTTTCTCTTTGGGGCAGCAATTTGCGCAGTAATTTCTGCAATTTGCTTAGTTATGGGACTGAAGTAGCGGTACAACATGCTGCAAGCCGTTTGAGGCAAAATGCCAAGAAGGATCCGAACTGTTTTATGCTTAAAGCCCATCCCTCTGCCAGCTTCTACTGATAGCCTTGCCGCTACCAAAGCCTTATGGACGATCGCACCTTAGATGCCTTACTTGAGTTTTTTGCGCAATTTGTGACAGAACACAAGCGCGATCGCATGGCTGAGGTGCTGGCAGAACGGACACGACACATCACGGTGGTGGTGGAAGATATATTAAAGCCACATAATGCTAGTGCTGTTGTCCGTAGTTGCGATTGCTATGGGGTTCAAGACTTCCATGTGGTCGAAAACCGCTACGAGTATGATGTGAACCCAGCGGTAACCCGAGGAGCCTCCAAGTGGGTGGATCTGATTCGCTACCGAAAACAGGACGGAATTAATAACACCGAGGTCTGCTTCAATCGCTTACAAGCAGAGGGCTACACCATCTACGCCACGACACCGCATACGAATAGTACTCTTCTTCCTAATGTGGATGTCACCGACAAAGTCGCATTAGTCTTCGGTAACGAGTTAGAGGGGGTTAGCGACTATGCTCTAGAACACGCCGATCGCGCTTTGGCTATTCCTATGTACGGCTTCACCGAGAGCTTTAACCTATCGGTGAGCGCCGCCATTTGCCTATACGACCTCACCCGTAAATTGAGAGCATCATCCTTAAATTGGCAGCTATCGGAACGGGAACAAAAGGAAATCACCCTACGTTGGTATAAGAAAATCGTTAAACACGCTGAAACAATTCAGGCAGAATTCCTCAGCGGGTTGCCGGTGACCTAATGCGTCGGAGAGTCGCCAGTGAATATGTAAATTTGACAAGAAAGAATGTCATAAGTTTCAGTCATTATTTCGCCTCTAGAGAGCCTGTAAAAGTAGAGAGTGTAGCTCTAGTTCTTTTATTCATAGCCTTTACGAGTAGCACTCCATTCATATTTTGATTGGCCCAAAAGGATTCCATTGCTGCAACAAAAGTTATACTTAAAGAAAAAGTCCGATCGTCAATAGAGGCCAATGAAAAACATTATTAGGTCAATATATGAAACAGTCGAAGAAGCAATCTTCTATTCAAACCTAGATCCATCTAAATCGGTAGACATTCCAGATCGATGTCGAGGTAATAATAAGGACTACCAGAAGTTTATCCTTATTTCTCATTATCGATCTGCCTCATCAGTAGTCATCAATACCTTACAGAAGCATCCAAACGTTTTCAGATTCGCTGAAATATTTCTGCCTTGGTTTGTCCAGTTTAAACAAGAAGGGTATGACGATCGCTCTAGGAAGATGTATTATTTTCGAAAGCAATACCCTATTGACTTCCTTGAGAAACAGATATTTGCAGGTTATCCTGATGACATCAAAGCTATGGGATTTAAGCTGTTTCCCGAACAACTTGATTTTCCAAATATGCTATCGGTTTGGAAATGGATCGAATCTCACCCTGATATTAAAATCATCCATCTAACTCGAGACGATCTGCTCGCTTACTATACGTCCTATGTCTTAGCGAGAGAAACAGGTGTTTGGGGTGTCAGAAAAGGGAATAGTGTTGCACAAAAGCAAACGATCAATCGAAAAGAAAAAAATGTAAGGCTTGACTTCAAAAAGTGCCTGAAAGCATTCGAGCGTCGTAAGGAACTAGATCTATATACTCTTGATCGATGCAAAAACAATCAAATGCTGAGAATTAGCTATGAAGAAGTTGTCGGCGATATGAACTACAGCTTGAAAAGAATTCAAAATTTCATTGGAGTTTCACCTCTAGACTTAGAGGTACACACTTGCATACAACAAAAACGCGCGCTATCCGAAGTGATATCTAATTATTCTGAGCTAAAGGATATGTTTTCGGATACAGAATGGTCTTATCTTTTTAAATAGTTCTTAGTATGCTCAAACCCATTGGAACTGTTGCAGTTTATGTCATAGCCAAGACAAAAGGACTTAGGGATGATATCAGAAATCCTAATACGTCTGAAATCGGACGTGACTTTCAATCGATATAAATGGACATCAGCAGCTAGAGAGAATCTCGACGTAATTACCTAGCATTTGGTATAGCCGTGGCCGTAACATCGAGACTACTTCAGCTACGTTTAACCTGATTGAAAATGGAATTCGTTCTCTAGCAACAACAGCGAATACTGTATTTAACTATACTCTTCTTGCGGAGCTAGAGTGCAGTCACAACAAACTATCCGCTTACTGTACTTATCGCGACTCTCCAAAACACTGAGCCAGTCAGAATGAATCCTCATTATACGTATAGGGCTGGAAGCAGAGGTGTTTAATCTCATACAGAGAGATCTTGTTTATACTGATTAAGGTTTTCCCTTTTATACTGTGAGGTACTAGGATGACGATGAATATACGACGTATTATGATACTAAGACTTTCCAGCGTACTGGCTTTGATAGTGAATTGCTAGGCATCTTTTCTTTTCAGCGAAACTAATATTATTTACTCGGGCTTAATTCTAATTGAGATTAAGCTAGGAAATGAAAGGCAATGATACTGGTGACTCTTGGAACTTGTCCTTATCCATATCCCCGTTTACTGGAATGGATAAGTACTTATATTGAGAAAGATTTGATTACAGAAGAAGTTGGCTTATTCATACAGCATGGCAGCACTCCAGTGCCAGGCTCAATTCAATGCCATTCTTGGGTGGGAGTTTCCGTTTTCCTACCGCGAGAGGAGATGCAGCTACTTTTTCAAGAATCCGATCTTATTATTTCTCATGCCGGTCAAGGACTAACGATTGAATTGGCAAACCGCTCAGCTCGCTTTGTTATTGTGCCGAGGCAGAGTCGCTACGAAGAGCACATCGACAACCATCAAGTTCTATTTGCTAATTTAGTCAAGCGCTACGGAATAGTCAGTTGTACAACATCTGAACAACTAGAAAAGTATATCGTTCAACCTCCACAGCGGTTTAACGGAACTCTTTTTGGTGAAGAGAAGCTAGCCGATCACTTGAATCGTTTTTATGGAGATTAGTAATGTTCAATTAGTCAGAGAATCTAAGAAAGAAATAGGCCATTGAATGTCTTAACTACATATTGAATGCAAACGATCATGCTTAGAGCGTTCAGACTAACTCAATACGAACGCTATCAAAGGACGTAACCTTTAAACTTTGCTCTAGGGTACTTCTCGCATAGACTCGGGTGCTGCACGTAGAATTCATCGGCCAGATAGTAAACCAGCTTTCCTGACAAACTAAGATCTGTACTGCGAGATAAACTTTCTATATAAATGAATTTTTTCCAAAATAGTTTGGATACTATAGCAAATCCAACTGCCAGACTTGCACCTGTTGAAATGACCAAATCGGGGTTCTCATTTAGTACAATTAAAAATATGCGGGGGATATTTAGCAAGAGTGCATATAAATCTCTTGGAGCTTGAAAGGGCAAACAGTAGACTTTTTCATTGTATCGATCCAAATGTTTGATGTTACAACGAGGGTCGCTAACCCATACGCGTTCGTGCTGTTCCCAGAACGCCTTCAGCCTATACATGGTTGAAAAATGACCCCCAGATGTACAAGCAAGCAGTAGATTCATTTCTAACCCCCTATAAAAGACATATTAAGAGGCGACGTTTAAAACTTATCTAAAAGAGTAGAAAACGCGATTCAAATATACTCCAGGATGATACTTAGCCTGGAGAAAAAAAGGACAGCATGTTCGCACTTAGTCGCAAAGGTCATTACTCCAAATGAAGTAGCACCAATGACCACAACGATTCAAAGCAAGCTTTTCCCGCAAGAAACGTTTGCTTTCACTAGGGTAACCTAGATGATTCATGCTATATTCTCACAGAGAAGAACGATCAGTGTCAAGTAAAAAATGGGACTAGCAGCTAATTTGTAAACGATTTTTTACCTCTTGCCCCATAAGGGTTTCAGTTTTTTTGTATGTTATTAGAGGGATTCCCTTATGGTCAGTCCTGGTAAGGTCTAGAGATATTATAAGATTTACTCTACAACGCAGCTCTAATAGAGCGATCGCATACTAGACTTATATGCTTGTTTCTCATCCGGTTCGGGCATTTGGGAACTAGAGTCGTATAAGCCAACGCATTAGTGGCTTGACGTGAGAATGAGCTTACTTGATTTCAGAGAAGTCATACTGAATCAGCTTGAGCATTCATTCACTCAAAGATTTAGTTGTGGAAGAAAAGTGCCTTGCACAAATGGGGCCTAAAACACTATTGTTTGAGTATTTTATTTTTCCAGCTCTGCCGTCTGTGAAGTACATTTTTCTGAAAATGCCCAAACACAGTAAGTCTGTAAAGAGAATATTAATTCTAGGAGGGCTCCTCTTTTTGGAGGCTACACAACAATTGATGCTTCACGATAGAGAGCAAAACAATACCTTCGCCAGACTTACTTCATATACCCACTGAAAGGCTGTATATTATAAAAATCGTTAGGTAGAGTTCTTACAGCTGTGTTCTCGCTTTGTAGAGAATAACGTTATCATCAGCTTCTAGGCTTATAGAGGTTTGCTAAAGTAAAGTCTCTGCATCTGTCATATTGCACAATCTGCACCATCAAAATATCAATGAGGCAATTGTTGGCAGGATATATGTCAATCGATTCCCCATGCGCGCTTAATCGTAGCCATACTCTTGTGCTTTCTCTCTGATTCTGTCATGCAAATCAGAATCTATGCCTTTCAAGTCATTCCATGTGAAGCCTCGGTTCAATTCAATGTCTACAGGAGGTTTCTTGGACAAGACTTTCTGTACTTTCGGATTAGGGGGTACACAAAAAATGTCACATATTTCCTCATAGTAATGAACTAGCTTCCCATAATTTCTCGTATTGATAGATCTCGGTAGCGTCTCCAAAAAATCAAGCGACTTGTTAAGTTCTAGATGATTATTGAAAATGCTTAATAATACTGGAAGGTTTTCTATCTGATAAGAAATGCTCGCCTTCTCCTCAGCCATAATATTCCAGAAATACCAGTATTTGGCGCTACGTATTAGTATCGAGTCATCCATCGTGCAGGGAGTATGGCGACAAATAAAATCCCAAGATCTATCATTGAACGTCGATAAAGAATCGATCACCTTTAATGGGTGACGAACTTGATGAAAGATATATTCAAACTGAATGCCAGCAATTGAGTCACCCCAAGGTACAACCTCAGTTTCAACGGCACCACACCAAGACACAATGCCATCTTTTCCGATATGTTCATGCCTGACTTTCACTCCAACTAGTCTGAGTAAGGTTGTTACATATCTCGTCCCACTGCGGCCACACCCAGTAACCATTAACTTCTTATGCTTCATAATCAATAAAGTGAGTTTGCCTAAAGGAATACGTCAAGAACTTTACCTTCAAGACCGTCTTGAGAGGGCATATTTGTTACTTTTAAAATTGTCGGAAAAATATCCACTAATGTACTATTCTGAATATGATAGTTAGACTTAATTCCTGGGCCGCGAAGAATGACTACCCCTTCTCGATCGTGCATTGCTGAACGGCAGGGCCCAAGTGGACGGGCAATCTCCAGAAATGGAAGGCGCTTATCTTCGTAGAGAATAGTCAGTTTTTCAAGATCTCCTTGCTGATACGTAGGAATATTTCGATCTATTTTGAATTTAACAACGATCTCATCACGGTGATGGTATACTTGAAACAGAGGTAGTTTGCTCTCGGCAACGACTATATTTTTAAATCGTTTGGCCATATCTGCAGTGGTTCGAGCTGCTGATTTTGGTCGAAACGCTATCCAACGGGCGACAGGACAAGCTTCTAGTGATTCACTCAAGCCGACAAGTTCTGCTAGCTTTTTTCCCTTGATGACATACCGACTAGAGCCCACTTCAGCAGACACCGGCTCCGGCGACATACCATGCTCTGAAATAAAAGCAACAATGGAGTCTGAAGGAATAGCTGACAGAATTCGCCCCATGCAGCGATCGATTCTTTTGTAAGCCTCTTCAATAGAATGACTTAGCCAAGATGAAGAAGGAGTCGTTTGTTTTGGATAAACTTCGGGCTTATAGTAACACCAACAACGATGCGAACTTAAATCTGCTAGGAATGTCACAAACGAACTAAAGTCTGGCTGGTATTGTTTGAATAGTTTTAGATAAAAGTCTGTGCTAATTTCAAGTTTTATATGTCTTAAAAGGAGGGATTTTTCCTCCACCGATCCTGAAGCTATGAATTGAGCTAATAATTTTCCTATGGCTAAGGTGGTTTTTGGCTGTAATCCATTGCGGACCAAGCTCGTTAATATACGGGATGCCTTTGAAGCAGACGTAATCGATTTGCCATCTCTTTCCGAAGATTGTTGCCATCTATCTAATGCTTTGATTGAGGCAAGATCTGGCGGCCAAGTTTGAGAATCGCGACCGTGATGAGACGGAATAATAAATCCATTCACGTGGGGGGGAGGCCAAGTCATAGGCCATCCGTACAATCCAATGCGATATCCCTGTTCCAGATACTTATCCCAAAGGGCAGGAACCTTGAGATCGTTTGCCGTATGGAAGAAACGGGTGACTCCATGTTTTGTTGGGTGCGTTCCGGTTGCAATCGTGGGCCATGCCACCTGGGGTCTGTAGTGCTTGTCTCCTTCAGCACGCACAGAGAGTAACGTCCCTAAACTCCCCTGTTCACACAACTTCTGGAGATTGGGAAGTTGGCCAGCTTTCAGCATGGGATCTAGTACCTTCCATGTGGCACCTGAGACCCCAAAAATAAACACAGGCAAATGACTTTTGTGCATATCGACGAACTACAGCAGCCGAAGACTAAAACAATTCTATATGTCTCTGATTTCTGTTAGACAAAGCACCTATTTTCTGATGGTGTCGTTGAAGCTCCTTCACGCTTGCTTGATCTGAGAACATGGTTGGTCCCCTTTAAAGGCGTAACCGTAGCGGTAATCTGCCCGATTATCCATGCCTGATTCATCGGCACACACCACCTGCTCTGGTGTCAGGGTTGACAGTTGGATTCGGAACGCTTGTCGCTGTTGCTCGTCTCGTTGCCAATAGCCGTAGGTCTCTTTTTTCGGGTGAATCTGATGTGCTTCAGGGCTAACGTACTCAGGCTAACTAGCTCCGTACGTTTCGCATTCTGTCTCCTGTTTGTCCGTTGCGTGGCGATCGCTACCAACCAGCCCTTTCGTTGCACCTAAGCTATCTCCACTGTTGCAAGCAAGTGTCTTGATTCCTCTAGGCATGTGTGCAGATTGGAGGAGGATTACTCGCATGGCTCCCCGAATCAATAAAATTCACCTATTAATAAAGGCAGAGTCTGACCAATAGGGAGCCGGATGAAGATTGCACAATGGGCTGGTCTGATTGCCCTGTGTACGTTGATCTACTTGCTCTGGCAGGTACGGCAGTTGATGATGCTGCTGTTTGCTGGAATTGCTTTGGCAGTAGCTATCGATACACTGGCGCGGGTTCCACAACGGTACGGATGGAAGCGAGGCCCTTCAGTCGCGATCGCCTTTCTGACCGTTCTGTTCGGTTTGATCTTGCTCGGGCTATTGGTGTTTCCACCTCTAATCGAGCAGATTGCCCAACTCGTGACATTAATACCAGAAGGGCTGGGGGAAGTTCAGGGATTAGCGGATCGGTTAGTAGAGCGCTTTCCCACTGAAGTCGAATTGCCAAACTTACGCGATTTGTTCAATACTCTGTCTCCACAAACGACTCAGTTTGTAACCCAGTCGTTGATGTTTCTGAATAGCTCGCTCAATATTGCCATCAGCATTTTTCTGGTGGTTATTCTCACAATTTTGCTGCTCCTGAATCCCAGTGCGTATGTGGATGCTTTTGTGCGAATTTTTCCGGCGTTTTATCGGCTTCGCATTCGCTACATCCTCAAACAGTGCGATCGGGCATTGAGGGGATGGAGTACTGGTGTTGCGATCAACTCGATTTTTATTGCCAGCCTCAGTGCCGTGGGATTGTGGCTGATTGGGGTACCACTTGTGCTTGCCCATGCCACGATCGCCGGCATTCTGAATTTCATCCCCAACATCGGCCCCACCTTAAGTGTGTTGCCTCCCCTCGTGGTTGCTCTTACGGTCGATCCGCTTAAAGCGATCGGAGTTGTCATTCTGTACGTCATTTTGCAGAACGTTGAAAGTGCCGTGCTAACTCCAGTGGTCATGTCACGACAAGTTGCTCTACTGCCTGGATTTATCTTGCTTGCCCAATTATTCTTTGCCAGTTTTTTTGGCTTTTTAGGACTATTCCTAGCCCTACCTCTAGCTGCAGTTATGCAAGTTTGGATTAAAGAGGTGGTTGTACTCGACGTGCTCGATCGATGGCAGCATAGTGGACTTGAACCGGTACTAGCAGAAAACTCATCACAAAACCTTGCGGGCGCAGACGTCCCACAGCAGTTGCCGAGTCCAATGAGCGACCCTGCCGATCGTGAATCAACGTTGACTCACATGGATGGTGTTGACGATCGAGCGAGTGGTAATGAAGTGGGTGACAGTAATAATGAAGACTTGGCGGATTGATGACAATCTGCAGAAGATTGTTCGAAGCCAAACCCCTTCTGGTGAGAGGGTGGTACATTCACTGCCAGTGCATTGATAACAGCAAAGATGAGTTTATTTGACTTGGTCGCGAGTGCTATTACAAACCCCAATCAGCAAGCATCTAGCAATCAGTTAGGGGGCATACTTCAGGCCGTGAGTCAGCTTAGCGGTCAAGGGACAAGCAATCAGTCAAGCTCGCAGATGGTTATGGCGCTAGCAGGCCGCTATCTAAAATCTAGTTTGCAGCAGCGTCGTCAAGCAGATGGTGATGACACCGTTATGAATCTGGTGCAGCAATTTAGCGGTACCCAGCCCGATGAAACAGTCGTAAGTGCGCTGTTGAGCGGCGAACAGCAAGAAGAATTGGCTCAAGAAGCTGCTGCGCAGACTGGTTTGGATCCGTCGGTCATTATGCAGATGCTTCCCGTTGCTATTCCGCTGGTCATGAACCTACTGCAGACAGGTCAGGAGAATACTACTGGCAATGGATTGGCCAGCAACTCGGTACTCAGTTCGTTTTTAGATGCCGATGGAGATGGCGATACAGACATCAATGACATGTTGATTATGGCCGGGAGATACGTGCAAAGCCGTTAGTGCTGTCTCCGCGGGAAGTGTGTAACTGTTACACTGCTTCCTTCAATCGAAGAACAGCTCATTCCGCTTCACCTTGAGTGTTACCTTGTGTTGAACTTCGCCAATTTCCCTGAGAGATGTCATTCGAGCCTTGCTTCGGACCGCGAAAGCCTCGGCCATCAAATTTGGTAGAAATTGTTGTCGGGATTTGTGCTCTGGACGGCCCTCTTACCTGCAGATTGGTTCGGGTGTCTTTATTTCAACGGATCTGTGCCTTTGCATTTGTTTTACTTCTTAAGATTAATTTTCAAAACGAACCCAGACTTCATTTTTGACTGCAGTTTCCCAAGCAGTTGAGCCGATCTGCGTTCGTAAGTTGCAGAGTTTGTGCCAGGGAGTGGAGTTTGAGAGAAGGTCAGTCTGTGGAAGTGCTCAAGAAATCTTCAGGGAGAATTCCTAAGTCTATTAGCCTTTCTAGTCATAGCCTTGGATGCGGCTGCAACTCCTGTTGTGCCCGAGGGGAAAAGGAATTATCGACTCTTGGGAATAATCCTGCTTCTGAAAGCGGTTCGTTTCGTACCCTGTGGAACCAGCCTGGAGGGAAGGGTAAGAAATTTACCTTGACATACAGTCTTTCCGACGGTTTTTTAAACGGTATTAAGGGATTATCGAAGTCTGAAATCAGGGCCTCTGTCGAAAAGGCCTTCTCGGTTGTTGCAAAGTACGTTCCCATTGATTTTGTCGAAAGGGCCGATTCTGGGGCCAGCGGTAAAGTCTTACTCACGAG
Source organism: Synechococcus sp. (assembly GCA_051439425.1). GTDB lineage: Bacteria > Cyanobacteriota > Cyanobacteriia > Thermostichales > PCC-7336 > PCC-7336. The sequence continues at coordinate 26,600 of JBFRWD010000163.1, read as the reverse complement.
GGCGCGCAATGGTGAGTTTACGCGTGCCGGTAACGAACCTAAGCTGCGATTTCATCGCGACACCATCGACGGCAATGGCGGAACGCTTGCCAGAGCATATTTCCCTGCGGAATCTGTATCCATCGGAGGGGATATGTATTTTGACAACGAAAACTGGAGACCAGGACTCTTTGTCGAGACAGTCCTGCACGAGCTTGGACATGCTCTGGGTCTGAATCATGTTGGAGGTGTGGACGCCATCATGAATCCAACGATCAAGAACCGCTTTTCGGGAATTAATGCTGCGGATTTGTTGGCAGACGATATTCAAACTCTTCGGAGAGCCTATGGCTCGGGGAGAGGCTCGGTTAAGCCTTTAGGTTCTTCGCCAAAGCCTCCTGCCAATCCAAACAACCAATCGACCCTCAATGGGACTCGTCAAAACGATCGCCTGATTGGCAGTAATTCCAATCAACAGCTCTATGGCCGCCAGGGCAACGACAACTTGCAAGGCAAAGGCGGGAACGACTCGCTGTTTGGTGGCCCTGGCTCCGATACGTTGGATGGCGGGGCTGGCAACGATCGATTAGTGGGAACCTGGAATGGTCGAGGGGAGAAAGATGTTATGCGAGGTGGGTGGGGCAAAGATAGATTTATGCTCGGCAACAAGGGCCGATCGTTCTATGACGATGGCAAGTCAAGCACCACCGGTACAAATGATTTCGCACATGTGAGAGACTTCAACCGCTCCCAGGGAGATGTCATTCAACTTAGCGGTAATTTTAAGTATCGCTTAGGTAGCGTGCCCCAAGGAGCGCCTAACGGAAGAGGTCTCTTCATTGATAAGCCAGGTGGCCAGAGGGACGAACTCATTGCCGTCATTAATGGTTTGGGCAATCAGGGATTGAATAGTTCTGCGTTTGAATATGCTTGATACTCCCACGGAAAAATCCTGGTGGGAGTCGTGGCTCAATCGGAATATTTGCCTTAGAGCGTAACGCAATTCTTAGGCTGAATCTCTTGCCCCCTTCTCCCATATTGGGAGAAGGGTTGGGGAGGGTCCCTGAGATTGCAGTGCTATTTCTCCAAGTGGCCGGGGATCACGATCCGAGCGCTGTGGACAGAGTCGTAGCGTTATGGAGCATCAGATCGAGGTAGGTTGCAGCTGGACCGTCCGCCTCAGAAAGCGCTTCAGGATAGAGCGTTCCGCCGATGCTAGCGCCGGTTTCGTCCGCAATCTGTTCTAACAAACGCGGGTCGGCAACGTTTTCCATAAATACTGCGGGGATATCGTCAGCACGCATCTGCTCGATCAGACGGGCCACGTCCTGCGCCGAAGCCTCGCTTTCGGTACTAATACCCTGCGGCGCAAGGAACATCACGCCGTACTCGCTGCCGAAGTATTGGAACGCGTCATGAGAGGTAACGACAGTGCGCCTGTCCTCGGGCAAGGCAGAGATCATGGCACGGATATCTGCGTCGAGGGCTTCAATCTCCTCCACATAGGCCGCGCGGTTTTCATAAAAGATGTCAGCATTCTCGGGATCTGCCTTAGCAAGAGCAGCGGTGATGTTATCGACGTAAATTACAGCGTTCTCCAGACTCAACCAAGCATGAGGGTCAAAGGCACCGTGCTCGTGCTCGTCATGATGGTCTTCTTCGGCATGTAACTCACCATCCTCGTCATGATGGTCTTCCTCGTGCTCGTCATGATGGTCTTCTTCGGTGTGTAATTCACCATCCTCGTCATGATGGTCTTCTTCGGCATGCTCGTCGTGCTCATCACCGTGCTCATCTTCTGAGGAGATCGCATCAACTCCGGTGGTAGCTACGGCCAACGCGCCGTCAAACTCCGCTGCTTCTGCAAGACGGTCAAGCCATCCCTCGAATTCTAGGCCGTTGACAACCATAACCTCAGCACCTTGCACGGCCTGGGCGTCAGCCGGGGTTGGCTGGTAAACATGAGCGTCACCTCCGGGGCCAACTAGCGTTGTCACGGCCACGTGCTCATCGCCAATGCGTTCCACCATGTCGCCCAGAATGGAGAACGTGGCAACCACGGGGATTGGCTCGTCTGCCAGTGCTGTTATTGGGGCGACGAAGCACGAGGCTACAAAGGCAGCTGCAGTTTTTAGTAGGATTTTTTTGCGAGTAGTCATGATGGTCTCTTTAGAGGTTTCAATTTAGATTTCGTTGAGGGCGAGGGGAGAGTCTGCGCGCGACAAGGCCGCCATTTGGTCCGAGCACCAGCGACACCCCGTAGGCAATACCCGCCATGAGGACGATCGCCGGCCCGGACGGCAGGCTGTAATGGAAGGAGAGCAACAGGCCGCTCAGGCTTGAAAGCATGGCAACAGCCACACCCACCCCGATCAGTCCGCCAATGCTGGCGCTCCAAAACCGCGCCGCCACGGCAGGCAGAATCATGATTCCGACTGCCATCAACGTGCCGAGGGCGTGGAAACCGCCGACAAGGTTTAGCACGACCAGCGTGAGAAAGGTGAAATGCGTTACCGCACTGAGCCCACTCACAGAGCGCAGGAATTGTGGATCGGCGCATTCGATCGCCAGCAGTCGGAAAAAAAGTGCAAGAGTGAAAATGGTGAGGCTCGCGATCGAGCAAAGCAGGATCAACGCTGCGTCATTGAGTGCCAGTACCGTGCCAAAGAGTATGTGCATCAAATCCACATTGCTGCCTCGGGTCGAGACGATCAGCACACCGAGCGCAAGCGAGATCAGGTAGAAGGCGGCAAGGCTGGCATCCTCACGCAGCGCAGTCGCGCGCGAGACAAAGCCCGACAGCAACGCTACTGCCATGCCGGCAATTACCCCGCCAGTCGTCATGGCGCCGAGCGAGAGGCCCGCCACAAGATAGCCAACAGCGGCGCCGGGTAAGATTGCGTGCGCCATGGCATCCCCGGTCAAACTCATGCGCCGAAGCATCAGGAAGGCGCCCACTGGCGTGGAACTGACCGAGAGCGCGATGCAGCCGAGCAGGGCGCGCCGCATGAAGCCGAAATCGGCGAAGGGGGTAATAAGAGCTTCCCAAATCATTAGGCACTCCTACCGCACGTATGCGGCGGACCGTCGCAGGCTTCGCACATTTGGCGGGCGCGGAACTGGTTCTCAGCGGTAAGAACGGCTTCTGTTGGCCCGTGGGCGACAAGTTTGCGTGCCAGCATCAGCGTTCGGGGAAAATGTGCGCGAACTAGATCGAAGTCATGCAGCACGGCTAGAATCGTACGCCCCTCACCGTGCCAGCGAGTGACAACGCCGATCAAGTCGACCATCGTGCGGGCATCAATCGCGGTGAAGGGTTCGTCGAGCAACACGAGACTCGCATCCTGCAGCAAGAGACGAGCGAAAAGAGCGCGCTGCAGTTGCCCGCCAGACAATGCTCCGATGGCGCGCGCCTCAAAGCCCTCCAACCCCACAGCCGAGATTGCTTCGGCAATGCGCGCCTGGTAGGTGCGTCCGAGGCTGCCGAAGGGGCCAACCTCACGCCAGAGCCCCATCGCGACGAGATCGACCACGGACATTGGGAAGGCGCGATCGACCTCTGATTGTTGTGGCAGATAGGCAATATTGGCGCGATCGATCGTCCCGAAGGACACCTGCCCGGAGAGCGGCGAAAGCGTGCCGACAATACCTTTCAACATGGTGGATTTGCCTGCGCCGTTCGGTCCGACAATGGCGGTCAGGCTACCTTCAGTAATTTCGGTTTGAAGTTGAATTACGGCCGGCTGGTGATCGTAACCCAGCGTGAGGTTTTTGAATGCGATGGCGTGGTTCATCGTCCCCCCGACATGGAGGTCGCCCAGTAAAACCCAGCCCAGAGCGCTGCTACAACCAGTGACGCACCGAGCATCCGGTGGCTAGCCCCAAGCATCAGAAGCCTCAGACTTTGTCTGCGAGGTCCATTCATGTCGAGATGTCTCCCGTTTGACATGAGGCGCAAAGGCCGTGGAGTTCGATGACGTGGCGCGTCGAGGTGAATCCGGATTGCCCCGCAACGCGGGAAAGCTCCTCGAACAAGTCAGGTGCTAAGCTCTCTTCCACCGCGCCACAGTTATTGCAAATTGCGAAGATCGACGCATGCTGACGCCTGTCATACTGGCAGGCGATGAAGGCCTTCAGCGACTCAAGACGATGAACTAGCCCTCGTCCGGCCAATGCTTCCAGTGCCCGGTAAACTGTTGGCGGCGCAATTTTTGGACTGACCTGACGCAACTCCCCGATCACGTCATAGGCCGACAGTGGGGCGTGATGACTGCGCAGAACCGCTAATACCTTCGATTGTGTTGTGTTTGCTCGCCTACCCATATTTACCTTGCTATTTGAGCAATGAACGGCATGCATTCGTTATGTTATAACCTACCTTCTACGTGTCAATCTCTAAATGTTCCTTACTACCTCTGAGCGAACACTAGTTCCAATTTGCCTAGAGGCTGTCCCAGTCTTGAATATAGTCTCTGAACATTGTTTATGGAGTTCAAAATGGTAGAGCCAATGGCCTCTCTGACTTCCATCAGCATTCAACGCCAGTCCTATAGCTGGCTCTACCAAGGGCAATCGCTCAGTATTGCCTATGAAATCCTAGGACAAGGCTCTCCGGTGTTATTGCTGCCTGCCTTCAGCACTGTTTCCAGCCGCACCGAACTAGCAGGCATTGCCCAGATTCTCTCCCCTCACTTTCAAGTGATTGCTCTGGACTGGTTAGGGTTTGGAGAGTCTGATCGCCCCCGAGTCCACTACGATCGCTCGCTCTACGAGCAGTTACTTCAAGATTTTGTGCGCGATTGCTGCCCTCATCCTCTGGCAATAGTCGCTGCTGGCCATGCGGCAGGGTATGCCATTCACCTAGCCCACCGTCAGCCCGGCCTGTGCTCGAAGCTGTTGCTCGTTGCTCCCACCTGGAAAGGTCCCTTCAAAGCGATGGGGGCACCGAGTGTTGTGGCTAACGGAGCTAGAAATCTGGTGCGATCGCCCCTGTTAGGACAAGTACTTTATTCGCTTAACACTCACCCCGCGTTTTTGAAGTGGATGTACCAGCGACATGTGTATGTCGATGGAGAGAAACTGACGCCAGACTTCATAACCCAAAAACATCAAATCACTCAGCAACCCGGTGCCCGGTTTGCCCCCGCCGCCTTTGTCACGGCGGGTTTAGATCCAATGAGCGATCGGGAGGAATGGCTGGAGGTGGGGCGATCGCTCTCCATGCCCGTGCAAGCGATCGTCCCGGAGCAAGCTCCCCCAAAATCCAAAGCAGAGATGGAAGCCCTGACAGCACTGCCCCATATTCAAGAACAGCGCGTCTCCGGCACCTTGGGGGTATATGAAGAATATGCGGCTGATGTGGGTCATATTGCTCTAGAGTTTTTCCAAACCTGAGAAAAATAGCCTGATACAGAATTTGGTTACGGTAGCGCTTTTTAGCGTGAACTCATTGAAATTAAAATGCTTGCAATTTAACAAAGGGTTGGGTCAACCTACTCGGTTGGATGAGATAGTGAGTATCAATCTCATTCGCCAACCTTTAGGAGTTGCATATGGTTGCGGCCATCAATCCCACCGACAACACAACGGTGCCTGTGACCGTGCTTACTGGCTACCTAGGAGCTGGGAAAACAACGTTATTGAACCGCATCCTGACTTACGAACATGGCAAGAAGGTGGCGGTCATTGTGAATGAATTTGGCGAAGTGGGTATCGACAACCAGTTGGTGGTGGATGCGGATGAAGAAATTTTTGAGATGAATAACGGCTGCATCTGTTGCACGGTGAGAGGCGACCTGATTCGAATCATTGGAAACTTAATGAAGCGGCGCGACAAGTTCTATAATATAGTGATTGAAACGACAGGGTTGGCAGACCCAGCTCCAGTCATTCAGACCTTCTTTATGGATGACGAGGTACAGGCAAAAGCTCAGTTGGATGCTGTGGTGACTGTGGTAGACGCCCGTCACATTTGGCAGCACTGGGAAGCGGAAGAAGCCGTGGAGCAAATTGCTTTTGCCGATGTGATTTTGCTGAATAAGGTTGACCTCGTGACGGAGGAAGAGCTAGCTCAACTGGAGCAGCGGATTCGTGGGATGAATGCGATTGCTAAAATCCACCGCACCCGCGACGCGCAAATCGAAATGGATGCCCTGTTGGGAGTTCAAGCGTTTGACTTGAATAACGCACTGCAAATCGACCCTGAGTTTCTCAACGAAGCAGCGCACGAGCATGACGAAACCGTGGGGTCTGTGGCCCTGGTTGAGTCGGGGGAACTGGATGGCGATAAGCTCAACGATTGGCTCAGCCAACTCCTACGCGAACATGGTCCAAATATTTTTCGGATGAAAGGCATCCTCAACATTGCCGGAGAAGACCACCGCTTCGTTTTTCAGGGGGTGCACATGCTGTTTGATGGTCGTCAGGATCGTCCCTGGAAACCGGACGAGTCCCGCAAGAATGAACTGGTTTTCATCGGTCGCGATCTAGAGCAAATGAACCTGGCGGAAGACTTTCGGGCTTGTGTGGTGAGCTATTAATGCCATTTGGAATCTTAGATAGGTCCCAAATGGTGCTTTAGAGCGATACCTAACCCAGCAACAATCCTGGGGGTAGAAGACTTGTGATTGCCGCCCATGCCGAAATCTAATAGACAGAAACTTTTCAAACCCCTGTGGAACACGACATTGTCGGATTACGTGACGGCGATCGCCTGGTCACCGGACGGAGCATGGCTGTTCGCCAGTTCCGCCGCAGGAGAGGTGGCGCGGTTCGACAAGAATACGGGTGAAATGACCCTGTTGCAGGTGGCGCAGGGAGAATCGGTGGATGCATTGGCAATATCCGCCAATGGTGCTTTTCTGGCGGCAGGGGGTCAGTCGGGAACCGTGTGGATCTGGCGACTGGATGGCAGTACACCCATCTTGCTCGCAACTCTAGAGCATGAGCGTGCTTGGATCGATCGCCTGCAATGGAATCCCCAACATCCCGAACTCGCCTTCAACCTTGGGCGCTATGCCCAGCTGTGGGATGCCGCCACCCAATCGGTTATCGCCACCCTAAATTTCGAGTTCTCCTCGGTGCTCGATTTAGCATGGCACCCGCAGGGCAATCGCCTCTCCCTCAGCGGAAATCAGAGTATTCAAACCTGGCAGCGAAGCGATTGGGACGATGACCCAACCGTGCAAGAGATCGGAGGTGCCAGTGGAGCGATCGCCTGGTCAACCGATGGCTTCTACCTTGCCTCTGGTTGTAACGATCGCTCCCTCGTGGTTTGGGAGGAGGACCATCCCCACCCCTGGCGCATGCAGGGCTTTCCGGGCAAAATCCGGCAGCTTGCCTGGTCAATGCGCAAAAAAACTGGTGATGCCCCCCTCTTAGCTTCTATCAGTGGTGAAGACGTTGTTGTCTGGACAAAAGACCGCGACCCGTCAGTTGGCTGGAATGCCCAGGTATTGGACTTGCATCAAGGAATGGTCAGAGCAATCGCGTTCCAACCCCAGTCACTCCTGCTGGCCTCCGTCGCCGAAGATGGCTGGCTTTGCCTTTGGCATAAAGCGAGTCGCCTCACCCAAGTCCTTGAAGGTGCCGCTGCCGGATTCTCTTGCCTCGCTTGGAACCCTTCAGGAGGGGCGATTGCCGCTGGTGGTAGCCGAGGGGAGGTACTGGTGTGGAAGGAAACCACTCAAGGGAAAGGATTTGGCTAGGAAGGAATCCGGACTCGATTCTCTTTCCCTAGATCGGCAGATCGATTGCAGGGGGGCCAACAGTTTTACCTCGGATCATTCATAGTCTTATGTTTGATTGGCTAAAACCCTAAATCTGACAATCCTGGATGATCGTCAGGTCGTCGACCCAGCGGCCAGTGATATTTCCGATCGCTTTCTGCGATTGGGACATCATTAATACTGGCAATTCGGCGCTTCATTAGCCCAAATTCATCAAATTCCCAATTCTCATTCCCGTATGCCCGGAACCAAAAACCGGCATCGTCGTGCCATTCGTAAGCAAAGCGAACAGCGATTCGGTTACCATCTGCCAACCACAGCTCTTTGATTAATCGATAGTCAAGCTCTTTACTCCATTTTCGAGTTAGAAACTCTACAATTTGTTGGCGACCATGAATAAATTCAGCCCGATTTCGCCACACACTATCGACTGTATAGGCGAGGGCAACCTTCTCAGGATCTCGGCTATTCCATGCATCCTCAGCCAGCCTAACTTTTTTAGCCGCAGCTGCAGTATCAAAGGGGGGAAATGGAGGTTTTGATTCAGTCGTCATAGCAAAAGAGAAAACTAACGGTCTTCGGTGAATCGAATACTTAGTTCTATCTCATACCCGATAAAAATCCTGCTTGCAAAATAGGTTAACTTTTGCCGCGAATAATCAATAAAAGGTTCTAATTTTAAAGCACCATTATTGAACTGAAGGAGGCCAAGTACGTATACTCGGCCTCCCAAAAATCAGGAACGTTCAACAGTCCTACCACTTCTTATAAGGTAGGAATTTTCCACACATTACCACTTGAACGCGATCGCCTTTTGGATCTTCCACTTTATTCACCTCAATGGTGAAGTCGATCGCACTCATGATGCCATCCCCGAATTTCTCGTGAATCACATCCTTCATGGGCATACCGTAAACCTGCATCACCTCATAAAAGCGATAGATCAGCGGATCGGTGGGAATGACGGGATCTAGACCACCCTTCAAGGGAGGAACGGTCAGGATTTCACCCATCTCTTCCGGTAAACCCAGCGCTGCAACTAACTTACTAGCTTCCTCTGGAGATGCACTGGCTTGCCGGTAAATCACCGAAGCAATCCAAGTTTCGTCACATCCCAACACTTTCTCTAAATCTTCAAAGGTCAGTCCTTTCGCTTTTTTAGCAGCAAGTAGCTTCTCGGTAATTTCTGCGATAGCCATGAGTTAATCACTCCTTTCGTAAATCGATTCAAACTTGGGTTCGGCCCGAGCTTAGGTTCGGACAGATGGGCAATGCCAAGCGACTATGTCAAAGCTCGGCATGTTGCAGGGACGCGATCGATCGCTAGCACTAACTTTTTGCTCGCACGCGAGCCTGTTCGACAACGCGGGTTTCGCGGTACAGATGCTCTTCCATCTCGGTTCTGAGGGGCAGATAGTCGGGATGGTGTTCAACTGCTGAGCGATCGCGTGGTCGGGGAAAGGGAACATCCAGCACACGAGCAATTGTGGCCGCCGGACCGCGACTCATCATCACAATCCGATCGGACAGCAACAGAGCCTCATCAATGCTGTGGGTAATCATGATGACCGTCTTGCGATGTTGCTCCCAAATCCGCTCAATCTCATCTTGGAGATATCCACGGGTCAGGGCATCCAGCGCACCGAACGGCTCATCCATCAGCAGTACCTTTGGATTGATCGCTAGCGCACGAGCAATGCCGACCCGCTGACGCATCCCCCCAGACAGTTCATGAGGGTGCTTCTTCTCAGCCCCCGTCAACCCCACCAAATGGATGTTGTCGTGCACCACCCTGAGACGCTCTGCCGCCGTCAACTTGGGATACACCGTGGCAACAGCAAAATCGATGTTTTCCGCCACAGTCATCCAGGGCATCAGGGCATAGCTCTGAAACACCATGCCGCGATCGGGGCCAGGGCCGGTAATAGGCTGCCCATCCATGTGGACACTGCCTGAAGACGCTTGGCTCAAGCCACTAACGATGTTGAGCAGGGTCGATTTACCGCAACCAGAAGGGCCAATAATGGTGACAAATGTATTCGGCTCGATATCCAGACTAATGTCGTCAATCGCCACAAAGTCAGGGGATTTCTTGCGCGAGGGCCACAGCCCAAACCCGCGTTTACCCGGAAAAACTTTCGAGACATGGCGCAAGCTCAAATGAGCATTGGGAGACGTATCCATAACCATGTTCGAGGGAGAAGCGCCAACAGCAGTATTCATGATTGTTACCGCCCAAATGAGACTAAGTTTTCGAGCAAAGCAAAGATCTGATCGAGAATAAGACCCACTAAACCAATCACGAAAATTGCCACCAAAATATTGGGAAGATACAGGTTATTCCATTCATTCCAGATGAAGTAACCCAATCCTGTTCCCAACAGCATTTCTGCTGCCACAATCACCAGCCAGGAGATTCCCATACTGATGCGCAGGCCAGACATAATATTGGGCAATGCGGCAGGCACAATCACCTTAAGAATGGTGCGTAATCGTGAAGCCCCCAGGGTCTTTGCAACATCTAGATATTCCTGGCTTACATTCGCAACACCAAAGGCCGTATTCACGAGAGTCGGCCAGATACTGCTGATTAGGATAATGAAGACACCGGTCTTCTCTGAATCCCTAAAGATGTAGAGCCCTAACGGCAACCATGCCAGAGGGGACACCGGTTTCAGCAACTGGATATAGGGATTGAAGGCTTTAGATGCAATCGGTGAGATTCCGATTAACACCCCGATCGGAACGGCAATCGCCGATGCAGCGATATACCCAATAGCAACACGGCGCAGGCTAATCAACAAGTTCCAACCAATGCCCAAATCATTGGGACCATTGTCGAAAAAGGGGTGAGTTAGCCACCACCACAGCTCTTTTAGGGTCAAAGAAGCAGGTGGCATGCCTCTGCCATCCGACCATTTCGTGCTGAGTTCCCAGAACAGGAGCAGCAGCCCCAGAGACAGAAGGAAAATTAGCGATGCTTTGGTATTTTCACCCAGCTCAACTTTCTTTTGAGCTGGCATTTGTGACGAAATCTCTTGACTCGTTGTCATTCTTGAAACCTAGGACCTTAATCAGCTGAGGGCTACAAACCGTATTTATCGATCTGAGCTTGGATATATTCACTTGGATTTTCTGGATCGAACTCGTCGTAAGCCAGCTGCTCAATTCTGTAAATTTCATCAGGGGGAGCTTGTCCCAGCTCTGTAGCGAGTTCTCGGGCTAGGTCGGTGAGGAAGATATCCGTACCAACTTCGTTGTAATTGCCTTCAATTTCCACTGCAGCTTTACCATCCCCCTGTAAATCCCAGCGCACCAATTGCGATGAAATCCAATTGGCAAAGCTCTGCCACGGGTAAGGGTCGAAGTTGATCCGGTCGGGAACTTCGCGTATGTTGCCATTCCCATCATCAAACTTGCCTGTCAAGACGGCTTCAACCACTTCCGGTGGCTGGTTCAGAAACGCTCGTCCGGAAATTGCCTGGGCCACTTCCACTCGATTTTCCGACTGGCTTGCATATCCTGCAGCCTCAATGATGGATTTATTCAGGGCGCGGAAGGTATTGGGGTTCGCCGTAATCCACTCATCGCTGGCCGCAAATGCGCAACAGGGATGGCCGGGCCAGAACTCTTTGGTGATTTTATGGATAAAGCCCACTTCTTCAAACACTGCCCGCTGGTTAAACGGATCGGGCATTAAGTATCCATCAATGTCACCCGCAACCAATTGGGCAATGCTGTCGGGCGGCGGTACAGGCCGAATCGTCACATCTCGATCTGGATCGATTCCACCAGTTGCCAAGTAGTAGCGCAACAGTAGGTTGTGCATCGAGTAGGGGAAGGGCACACCCAGTACAAATCCCTTGAAGTCTTCGGGGCCATTAACGTTACCTTTGTGGCGATTGGCAATGGTAATTGCCTGACCGTTGGTATTCTCGATACTGGCTAGCTTGACGCCAAACGGACTAGAACCCAACCCCAGTGTCATCGCGATCGGCATCGGGGCGAGCATGTGATATGCATCTAATTCTCCAGCGATCGCCGAATCCCGTACCGCCCCCCAACTGGGCATTTTCACAACTTCAGCATTCAAGCCATGCTTTTGATAGAACCCCAGTGGCTCCGACATGATGATCGGTGATGCGCAGGTGATCGGAATAAACCCAATCTTGAGGTCTGTCCTCTCTAAGTTGACAGGAGCAGAGGCTTCTGGCTCTGGATCGGGAGTTTGAGATTGATCGGGAGACGAACCGCAGTTTGCAAGGGCAAGCATCGCTGCTCCAGCCGCAATGCTTTTAATAAATTGTCGCCGAGTAAAATCACTCGTCCGCCGAGCATCTCCGAAGAAATTACCGGCTTGAGGACCAAAGGCCGCCGCAAAAGCTTGGTCTAACCCACCGGCAAGACGAGCCAAATCTAAAATCAGCTTTTCCCGTTTCGGATCGCCTTTCGATGCCATTGCCAAGAAGAGCTGCTTCCTGACTTCAGCCTGACTGATGGCATCAGCAACATTAAATGCCTCCGACTTGTACACTCCCATCTTGGCAAGATCGTCAACCATATCGACGGGATCTGCAGGCATCGACTGCATAAACTCCCAGTGGTCTTGAGACAAGTGGGCGCCGCCGCAAATAATGCATGCCTGTTCGAAAGACTGGACCCTTTCGACACTATACGCCGATGCATCATTACCTTTGAGCGAACTACCCGATCTTCTCAATAGCATAGTTTCGGAAGCCTTCTTTTCAGTCTAAATGCTATTAGATGCGAGATTGAAAAACATTTTTGTCGCCAAAGATACGATTTCAAGAAATCTACAATCAAAGGAAAATACAATTATTTACATCTCAAGAGTAATGTAAACGTTAGCTACCCTGACTGAAGCAATCAGGAGAAAATGTTCTGATTTTATTTGTAAAGCTCAGGCTATTTCTATACTTTAAAGTATTCGCCGTCGAAAAAAAAATAATGCCTTAGTTGCTCTTACATCAGCAGTAGAAGTCTCAGCGTGCCCAGAAGTAAATAGCTACCTTTCTGACAAGTAAACAGTCACAGGCAGAAAGAAGATATTGCCGAGATGTAATGCTTGCTAAATTACCAGGCATTACACACCAAGTAATTGGATGTTTTTTCGAAAAAGTAGGACTTTTTTTCGAACTGCTACGGTGAAGTGCTCTGCAATGCTACCTCCAGTCTGAGAGCCCTTGGGCAAAAGCTCAAGAGTCAGACAGAGGTATGCGCACAACAAATGTAGTACCGACTCCAAGCGTGCTGTTTACGGCGATTGTTCCTTTCAGCAATTCCACAAATTGCTTGACGATACTCAGTCCCAATCCCGTCCCCGGAATATTGCTGACATTGCGACCCCGATGAAATGGTTCGAACAACAGAGGCTTTTCGGCATCGGGAATCCCTAAACCACGATCGGTGACCTGAAGCGTGACGATCTGCTTGCGCCGCGATAGCTTGAGCTGAATTTCACTACGCTCGGGAGAGTAAGAAATGGCGTTATCTAAGAGGTTGATCAAAATCGAGCGCAATAGCTGGTTATCCAGAGCCACCATCAGCTTGGAATGGCGACAGTTGAACTGAAACGTGCGATGGGTCGTTTCGCGTAACTCTACAAGGAGTTCTTGGCAGTAGGATACGAGATCGATCGGTTGAGGGGTAGGACTCAATCCTTTCACTTCAATTCGGCCAATCGTCAAAATGTCATCGAGCATTGATGACATACGATTAATGTTTACGGCGATTGACTCTAGATAATCCTGTTTCTGGGCTGTGGCGAGCTGTTTCTCGTATCGTTGTAGGGATGAAACCGATAATGCAATGTTGTTTAACGGATTGCGGAATTCGTGACAAACCATAGAGACAAACCGCGATCGGCGATCGTTCAACTCCTGTAATTTCTGGTTGGCCTGAAACAGTTCAGCCGTGCGAGCTTGCACTTTCAGCTCTAATGCATCATTGGCTTGGTGCAGCACGGTTTCTGCCCACTTACGTTCGGTAATGTCGCGAAAGGTAACAACAGCGCCGACTAATCCTCCCTGCTCGTCTCGCATCGGAGTGCTGATGTACTCCACCGGAAATGACGAACCATCCTTACGCCAAAACACTTCGTCTGTAACTCGGCGGACAGCTCCATCTTTAAATGCCGCATAGATTGGGCAGGTTTCGCGAGGGTAATGCGTACCGTCACTGTGAGAGTGATGTAGTACGGCATGCATGGATTGACCAATTAAATCGGCCATATCCCATCCAATCATCTCTGCTGCCGCTGGATTGACAAAGGTGACGTTCCCATTGATGTCTAGGCCGTATACCCCTTCTCCCACTGAATTCAGAATCAGCTGATGCTCCTGCCGCAAAATCTCCAGTTGTTTTTCGGTGGGAGTTTGGGAATTCAATGTCCAATCGCCTAACTGCATCTCAAAGGCACTGGGGGCATCTGGTGTTTCCATGCCTTGTTCCGTTGTTTCCGTGCCTTGTTCCGTTGCCGTATTCAATGTCAATAACTACAAAATTAGCCCTTAGCGAAACCAGGATGGTGTATGGAAAACAGTAACTGATTACACTACTTCAATCCCTCTCAGAGAGTTCACTACAGAGACGGGTACGAAACTTCTTCAGCCTGAGTAAACAATCAGTCGTACAAAATGCCAGCTTGTATGTTAGAGACTAACAGACAAGCCTCTTCATAAGATGACTCAAACAATACTCATCGTTGACGACGAAGCCCAAACGAGAAAGCTTTTTTTGAATTGCTTATCTTTTGAGGGCTTTCAGACCTTGGGGGCTAGCTGTGGGTCTGACGGATTGCATCTCGCTCAACAGCATACTCCGGACTTAATCGTTTGCGACATCATGATGCCGGATATTGACGGTTACCAAGTACTCTCATCGTTACGCCAATCGGAAGCAACCGAAAATATCCCTTTTATCTTCCTGACGGCTAAATCAACTATGTCCGAACTACGAATCGGTATGGATTTAGGAGCAGACGATTATCTGGTTAAACCCTGCACAATCGAGCAGTTCTTGGGAGCGATCGCTGCCCGTTTACGCAGGTACTCTAGGTTGAACAAGCCGCATCGAACTACCGCACTAACGCCTACTCAGCCCGGTCATGCCCCCGACAAATCTGGGGTGAACTATATTTTCCCAAATCACCCACACCTCGATCCTGTATTTCAATTCATCGAGGAACATTTTCATCAGCCCATTCGGCTTGAAGATGTCGCAAATATCGCTGGGTATTCCCCTGCCTATTTAACGAGTTTAATCCGAAGTCAAACTGGCCGAACTGTCAAGCAGTGGATCGTCACCCGACGAATGGCTCAAGCTCGCCACCTCATATCCCAGTCCGATTGCTCTATCAATAAGATCGCCACAGCCTGTGGTTACACCGATCCAGGTTACTTCATCCGCCAGTTCCGCAAACACCACGGGACCTCTCCAAAAGCATGGGGCAATGCCCAACAATGCAATGTAAAACAGTGACCACACCACTGCGGACATTGGCACGGTTTAACTCTTAGTTAACATGGGTAACACTTGCACAATAAATGAATTGAGCCAGCTTTAAAAGTTGGCCTGGCTCGATATCCGCAGGGGTATTAGTTTCTCTGGACTGGCATCAACAAGCTAGTCGTCTGACCCAAGTCCTTGAAGATGCATCCGCCGGATTCTCTTGCCTCGCTTGGAACCCTTCAGGAGGGGCGATTGTTGCTAGTGGTTACCAAGGGGAGGTACTAGTGTGGAGGGAAACTACCCAAGGGAAAGGATTTAGCTGACTCCAAACAAAAAAGATGAAGTATTGGGAAATCATCACTTCGTAGGAAGCTTTGCGAGATTATGGCCGGAAACGATCGATAAAAAAGGTAATTATTTTAGTCCATGCGTGCTTATGAACTGAAACTAGCAAAATTACCGCTACGGGCTATTCAAGCCCGCACCTCCTGCAAATAACAATGACAGTCAGGCTTCTCTATTAAGGAAGCCGCCAGCCGATTCAACGCCACAGCTGCCATTAACCCACCGCCAACCGCTCCTTCAGTGGTGATGTAGGGCACCTTAAGCTGCATCAATTGTCGCTTCGCAGCAGGGGCATGGCTAAATCCAATAGGTAGACCAATCACCAGGGCTGGCTTCAACTGCTGCGCTTCAATAGCCTTGCAAAGTTCTATCAGTACCGAAGGGGCATAGCCGACAACCCAGATGTTATCGTCTCCCAAATCTTGCAGTTGTCTCTTCCAGTTGGTGTCTTGCCAGAAAGCCTGCTCTGCATCGGCAGCACTAATCACATGGGGATCGTCCATCAGTGTATGCCAGTCGCACCCCAGATGGTCGAGACGCACCCGATCCAGACTGGTTACCACAGCAGGAATATCCCCAATCACCTTGCAACCAGTAGATAAAGACTCGCGGGCTGCTTTGATCGCGTCTGAGCTAAACCGAACAAAGGCAGCCAAAGCCACATCACCACAGGTCAAAACCAGGTGAGACAACACATCGGCTTCAATTTCAGGACGCCGAGAGAGATCGGGTAACAACTGTTGCAGAGACTCCTGAAAATTTTCGGGATGATGAGCGGCCGCCTCATCCAGTTGTTGCCAGAGTTCATCCGCCAGGGTTTGGGCCGTTTGCGCATCCACGTCCAATAGTCGTAAATGGGCCAGAGCCTCCGCCTGCACCGACTGGCAAGACTGGTCCCGCCCAATCACCCCCTCCAGGGCAATGGCCGTCTGGCGCAACCGAGTCAAGCGCTGTAGGACGACCTGGTAGTGCTGCTGCAGTTGCCCAACCAGCGTCTCAGATGGTGCTGCTGACCGAGCGTCCAGCATCTGCTTAATGTGGGCCAATTGAAATCCCTGTTGTTTCAACGCCACAATCCCCTTTAGCCGTTGCACATCGACTTCTGTATAGAGGCGGTAGTTGCCCTCAGAACGCCTGGGTTGAGGCAACAACCCAATCTGGTGGTAGTGCCGCACCATGCGGGGGGTGGTGCCGTGGCCGACGGCTTGAGTGAGGTCTTTTATCGTAAGCATGTCCTTGACATTAACATCAATGTCAACCTTTACGCTCAGGGGGCTCTAAAATGCTGGATTCGATTGATGGCCTTGGTAATGAGGGTGCGAAAGCGAGTGTTTTCCTGGAGACATATCCATCCAGAGGTGCTGGCAGCGATGCTGTGCGCCGGGTTGACATTGCTGGGAGGGTTGGCACTGCAGGAGAGTTGGGTGGGGCTGGGGATCGCGCTACTGTTGGCCGGGTACGCGATCGGGGGCTACGAGAGTGCTTGCGAGGGGCTGACCACTCTATGGCAAGAGCATGAACTAGATGTAGACCTGTTGATGATTATTGCGGCAGTGGGGGCAGCAGTACTGGGGCTATGGCAGCGGCAGTTTTACCTGCTGGTGGATGGGGCCGTACTCATCTTGATTTTCGCTTTTAGTGGTGCTTTAGAAACCATTGCCATGCACCGCACCGAACGAAATATTCGCAGTTTGATGCAGCTGACGCCAGATACGGCGCGGCGATTGCTGCCAGGGCAGGAACAGGTGGTGGCAACTCAGGATTTGCAGGTGGGAGATCGTATTCTTGTGAAACCCGGGGAACTCATTCCCATCGACGGGCTGATTAGAACGGGCCACAGCACCATTAACCAGGCCCCGATTACGGGAGAGTCGATTCCTGTGGAAAAGTCCCTAGGGGATGAAGTGTTTGCAGGCACTATCAACGGTAGCGGTGCACTTACGGTGGAATTACACAAACCGCCGGAAAGCAGTCTGATTCAGCGAGTGATTCGGCTGGTTGAACAGGCAAAAACCAGCCAGCCCCCTTCCCAGCAATTTTTGGAAAGGTTTGAGCGGGGATATGCCCGATTGATCGTAGTATCAGGTCTGGTCCTGGCTCTGGTGCCACCCCTGCTCCTGGGTTGGAGTTGGGAAATGACGATTTACCGGGCGCTGATTTTTCTGGTAGTGGCCTCTCCCTGTGCCCTGATGGCGTCGATCATGCCGACCTTGCTATCGGGCATTGCCCGGGGGGCACGACAAGGGATTTTGTTCAAAGACGGAGCCCAGCTAGAAACTATCGGTCGGGTAAAAGCGATTGCCTTTGATAAAACTGGAACCCTCACAACCGGGATTCTGCAAGTAAGTGACCTGGTGGCGGCACCGGCTTTTCAATCAGAACAAGTGTTGCAAATCATCGCTTCTCTGGAAGTCTATTCAGAGCATCCTATTGCCCAAGCCATTGTGCAAACGGCAAAGGAGCGGAACATTCCTTTATTGCCCATGGATGCTGTTCAGGCTGACGTGGGTCAGGGAATCGTGGGGGTACTGAAGGGCGTTCACGCGCGCTGGCAAGCTTGCTTATGTCTCGGACGATCTGGCTGACCCGATTGATACTTCTCTATTCCAGGCCGGACAACAGCTTGAAAGTGAGGGGAAAACGATCGTCTGGGTCGTCCAGCATCAGCAGATCGTCGGGCTATTGGCGGTAGCCGATCGGGTGCGTCCCCAAGCTGCGGGTTTATTGAGCAAACTAAAACAAATGGGTATTCCAGCAACTGTCATGCTCACTGGGGATAATGCGGTCACCGCGCAGACTGTTGCCCACAGCATCGGCATCAATGAAGTTTACTCAGATTTATTGCCGGAGGACAAAGTCACCGCCATTCAGAACCTGCAGGATAAGTACCATACGGTAGCAATGGTGGGAGACGGCATCAACGATGCCCCTGCTCTGGCTCAGGCGTCGGTCGGCATTGCCATGGGTGGGGCTGGGTCAGATGTGGCGTTAGAAACTGCTGACATTGTGCTGATGGCAGATCGTCTGGACAAGTTGGATCAGGCCATTCGCATCGGCAAAAAATCACAACGCATTATCCAGCAAAACATCACCCTGGCGTTGACCTCAATTGCCCTGTTGATGGTAGCTAATTTTTGGGGAGAACTTACTCTACCGGCTGGAGTGCTGGGCCATGAAGGCTCAACACTGCTGGTAACGCTGAATGGATTGCGGTTACTCAGGGCATAGGTTCTGCACATTCAGATCTCACTCAACTGCAGTTAGTTGTTCTAGTCTGTATGTCGTTTTTTGGGAGACACATCCTGAATTTGGTCCCAATATTCGGCTTGGTTCACCTGAGGGTGGCACGAGATTGGAGGCGGTCGTTCGCGGTGCATCGCACACTGCACAACCAAACCTCAAAATAAGAATCATATTCATCGCATCTTTTGACAATCTAGAGCTGTCGCAACCCATTGCCTACCCAGGCTAGAAGTATTGAAAAAAACATCGCGGCGATCGCCTGCCGAGCCATCAGCCCCACCACAAACCGCGCCGACTGTTCGCGGGCGATGGTCAGCACCGTCACCAGGCAGGGCAGCAATACTCCAGCCAGATACACTCCGGTTAAAATCTGCAGCGGCGTCAGCACAGCCAGAGTTGCCGGTTCGGCAAAAAGCAGCAATCCGTCTTTACGGATTGAGGCCAAGATAACGGGTAGAGCTGCTTCTGGAGGCAGGCCAAACAGTCCCATCAGGGGATTAATCCATCTCGTTAGAGCAGTGATGAGGCCAAACCAGTCCAACATTGAGGCGACGATCGTAATCGCTAAAAAGATGGGAATCGCATTGGAGAAAAACTGGCCGAGGGTACCTTGAGTTTCACGCCAGATAGCTGACCAACGGGGCACTTCCAAAAATGTGCGCCGTTCAATCATCAGGGCGTTATGGGAGGAACGGGCTGCTTTAGGCGCAATCAAACGGGTGTAGATCAGAGTGGTCAAGGTTAAGTAGCCCAGGTAGGGCACAACTAAACTAGGCAAATTGGCGGCGCTGAAGACCCCCAAGGTGGCGCCGAACTGGTAGGAACAGGCGGAGCCAAAGGCAATCGCACTCACACAGGTCTGCCGGGAACAACTGGAACAGGCGCGAGTATTAATTACGGCTGGCACATTGCAGCCAAATCCCATAATTACCCGCACCAGATCTCGCCCGGATAGACCGAAAGGTCTCAGGAGCGGATGCAGGGCCACGGTAATGCGTTCCACCAACCCGCTGGCCTTGTATGCACCTAAAAACAGGGCATACAGAATTACCGTAGGCACCGCCCAGACAAATAACAGCGGTCCCATTGTGACTAAGCCATAGCGGCCAATCAAAATCGCCTCTAGCAACGATGGGGCCTGGGATAGGAAATTGACCAGAGGGGCTAAACCAGTTTGGAGCGGTGGATCGAGCATGCCCGCGACTCCATTGGCGACCCAAACGGCAATGACCGCAGGCAACAGTAACAAAAGGATGGCCAGCAAGCCACCCCAGCGGGGATGCTCCAACCAGGTAGGTGTAGGCTCGATCCGCCAGCTCGCCAGAATCGGTTGCCATTGCCGTGGAAAGGGGGCTGGAGTCTGCAAGGCTTCTAGAATCTGCTGGCGTTGTCCCTGGCTTAAATGACGGGCATCCACAGGAATAAACCTGACCTGGGAGGTTTGCTCCCAACAGCTTAGGACCTGCTGGGTAAAGTCAGAAGGCAATACTTTATCCCAGAAGGTGACGACCACCAGCCCTTGTTTCCCGGTCACTAGGGGTAGCAAGTCCGCCAGGTCATCATCAATGTGGGTCGCTTTCGCTAACAACAAAATAGTGTCATGGGCCTGAAGTTGCATCAGGGCTAAGCGAGTGGTGGCGGTATCAGAGCGAAAGAGAATGCCTGGAGTGTCGATAAAGGTATCTGCACCGGTGCGATAGATTTCGCAGGCCAGGGTGGAGCCCTGAATGTTCTTGCTGGTTGGGGATTTGCCGGTGAGTGCCGCTACTAGCTCCGACTTACCGGTGCTCTCTTTGCCAATGAGGAGGGTGGTGCGGTGAGTGGGGATAGTGCTGGACATGTTGGAGGGGGAAGCTAGAAGGTCGGAGTCATGTGAGAAGCCGCTGTAAGGTTTGGAGTGTGGAGACAGTTGACGTCCTTACTTGCAAAGGGCTTAGGCTAGCAAACTCTCCATAGCGGATTGCAACTGGTTATCGGTTTGGGTTGAGTACGAGAATTCAAAATTCTGAACGTGCTAGCAGATACAGTCGTTGCTGCAGCAGGAGAGATCGTCCAGGAAGAGGCCAGCCTGGCGGTAGTGTTCTAGTGGAGAGGTATCGAGTTGAAGGCGGTTTGCGATCGCATTGGCCACCACTGCGAAGCGCTGACGAAACTTGTAGATGAAGCAAAAAATCAAATCCCCGTGGCGTACAGAAGGACCCGCCACAAAAAGACCAGGGGTGAGAGTGGATTCATCGTCTTCAGTCAGGGCAGCGTAGCCCTTGGACCAATCAAATAAGGGAGCAATCTGCTTCAAACTGGTGTCAAACCCCGCACATAGAATGGGGGGATGGGCTGTCGTCCACTTCCGATCTTCGCTGTAGACTGCGTAACCATCGCGGATAGGTTTGACTTCTTCAATGGTGACGTCGCTCACCAAGTCCAAGCGACCTGTGCGATAAACAAATGCCAGACGCTGCAGGGTATAGGGCGATAGAGACACGCTAGGATCCGTGTCGAGATCGGCCCAGGCTCCGTTGCGATCGAGCACGCCGACTTTCTTTCCCAACGCTACTAAATTGGCTGCCGCATCCATGCCACTTTCGTAGCCGCCGATTATGATGAATTCGTCGCTTTCTAGATCCGTCCAGGAGCGAATTCGAGCGTTGTGGATGCAGTGTTCTGCACCTGGAAACGGATTGAGCTTGGGATATTGATATTCCCCGGCGGCCCAGATGACAAATTGTGTGCGGATGTCTCCAGCGGAAGTATGGAGTTGAAAGCCCCCCTGGGACAACGAATCGACGCCTTTTACGTCAACTCCAGTTTGAATCGGCAGCTCAAAGTGATCGGCAACGATTTGCAGATACTGGGCGTATTGCTTGCCACTGATGTGCTCTTGCCGAAAAGCGATCGCAGGCGAAGTCTTCAAGGTCACAGCATTCAGATCGAGGAGTCCAAAACCGTGGCTTGGAAATGATGGGGTGATGAAGTTCATCTCTTCAGGCCAGCGACTGAAAGAAGCTCCAACCTGGTGTCTGTCTAAAATTGTGAAGCGTTCTAGACCCAGCCCTTTGAGCACAACGCCACAGCCGATGCCTGCAGCCCCGGCACCAACAATCGCAACGTCATAGGACTGTTTCACTTGGGATTGGCTCATGCTAGCTGACTCGAATCACTAAAGACACTGAAGAGATGAGAGTAATAATCTTTTTGATTGGAATGTTCCACATTTATGCTGCTGCTGGAGTCAAACGCGTGGCTTCGAGAAAACGTTGTGTTCACTCAGCGGCAGTTACGTGTTCATAGAGCCAGTATTTGCCTAGGCACGATGCCATTCCGTTTTGCCACCGGGAAGGTCCACAACGGCGATGCCCGCAGCTTGTAATTCGGCACGAAGCCGATCGCTCTCGGCGTAGCGTTTCTCCTGTCGTGCGGCTTGGCGTTGGTGCAATAACGTCTCTACCCAAGCAATATCAATATCTAATGACGAATTAGATGAGGAGGCTGGGGAGTCTCGATCGGCCTCCAGCCCAAGGGTGCGGGCTAGCTGGTTTAACGTTTGCCATGTGAGGCTAAGTTGCCGATTCGATAGGTTCTGAGTTGATTGATGAGTTCTTCGGTTCACCTCTCGCTGAATCGACTTAGCCAATTCAAACAGAACCGCCAACGCAGCGGCAGTATTGAGGTCATCATCCATCGCAGATTGAAACCGTCTGACTGCTTTAGCATCTAGAGCATCTACAGGTAGCTCATTGGACGGCAATTCTGTAGTTAATGCGGCATGTAATGTTTGCCAGCCCTTCTCAGCGGCTGCGATCGCCGTTGGGGTAAAGTCCAGTGGTTTGCGGTAGTGAGCTTGCAAAACAAATAGACGAATCGCCATCGGATCGACGGGGTGTGGATAGTCAGCCCATTGCCCATCTAGCAAGGCGCGAATCGTGGTGAAATTTCCCAGTGATTTGGACATCTTCTCTCCCCCCACTGTCACCATGCCGTTGTGCAACCAGTAGCGAGCGAGCGGTTGTCCGGTCACTGCTTCTGACTGAGCAATTTCGTTTTCATGGTGTGGAAATACCAGATCGCCTCCACCTCCATGAATGTCGATCGTTTCGCCCAAACGTGCCCGGATCATTGCCGAGCATTCGATGTGCCAGCCTGGTCGGCCCATTCCCCAAGGGGATTCCCATGCAGGTTCACCCGGTTTCGCAGTTTTCCATAAGGCAAAATCGGACGGATCGCGCTTCTTTTGGTGTTTAGCCTCGGCATTCACTCTCCCCCCCGCACCTGCTTGCATATGCTCAAGCTGCCGTCCAGAGAGTTTTCCATACTCCACAAACTGCCGGACGTCATAGTAGACATCGCCATCGCTTTCATAGGCATATCCTTTCTGTTCTAGCGCCTGAATCAGTTGATGAATGGCGGGGATATTCTCTGTCACTCGGGGATAGTCATCGGCATCAAGAATATTAAGCCGCCGAATATCGCGAAAGTAAGACGCAATGTTGCGATCGCTGACCGCCTGCATCGTCGTCCCTTCCGCCCTAGCGCGATTCAGAATCTTGTCGTCAATATCCGTAAAGTTCTGCACGTAGTGCACCGTGTAGCCTCGCCATTGCAGATACCGCCGCAGTACATCCCAAACCATGTAGGAACGGGCATGACCTAGGTGGCAATCGTCATACACCGTCACACCGCAGCAATACATCATCACCCGAGCGGGATCGATCGGCACAAATGGCTCTTTGTGACGTGTCAAGGTGTTGTAGAGGACGAGATCCATGGGGTCCTGTGGGTAATTGAAAAACGAGTCAATCAATTCAGTCATTTTTGATTAAACGATCGCGGTGCAACCGCCTGTCTTTCGTCCCCGACAGTGAGACTGAAAGACCGCATATCAGGCGAGGCAATTGGTCAGATGTTGCCGTATCTGTTCGGTATCGAGATGTCGTCCGATAAGAACAAGCTGGTTTCGGGGTGGCGTGTGCCATTCTTCCCCTTCCAAGTTGAAGCGGGGCCCACTCAATTGGAAGATGTTGCGGAGAGGACTTTCTTCAAACCAGAGAATGCCCTTGGCTCGAAATACATCTTGAGGTAGTTCCTGTAAAAAGTGTTCAAACTTTCCGAGCTGAAATGGGCGATCGCTATCAAACGCAATAGACACAAAGCCATCATTAGCAAGATGGGATGAATGGTGATGATGATGCTCGTGTTCGTGATGATGCTCGTGGTGATGTTCGCGATCGTGTTCTGTTTGCTCGATTTCCTCCTGCACCAGTTCGGCGTAAGCCTGAGGGTTGTTGTAACCAACATCTAAAATGAGTGGCAATGGCACCTGACCTTGTTGGCTATGAAGAATTCTGGCCCCCTCTTTCATCTCGCCAATATAGGCCTCCAGTTGCTCTAATTGCTCGGAAGACGCTAGATCCGTTTTGTTCAAAATCGCGATATCGGCACACATGATTTGTTTTAAAGCCGCTTCACTCTCAAAGTGATCGGGTGTAAATGCTTCCGAATCCACCATCGTAATAATGGAATCTAAGCTGGTCAGTTCCCGCAGCTCGGTACCTAAAAACGTCAGGATAATTGGCAGTGGATCGGCAACGCCTGTGGTTTCAATCACCAAGTAATCGACACCCTGTTCCATTACTCGATAAACCGCATCGACTAAGCCATCATTAATGGTGCAGCAAATACAGCCATTGCTGAGTTCCACCATATCTTCCTCTGTCGATACCAAAAGCTGACTATCGATGTTGATGTCACCAAATTCGTTCACTAAAACGGCAACTTTCAAATCTTCCTTGTTGCTTAAAATATGATTCAAAAGAGTGGTTTTTCCACTGCCCAAAAAGCCGGTAATGATAGTGATGGGCATTCCTCGTTTGACGGCCAATTCTGCTGTTGAGGATGTCATAAAAACACCAAGAATCAGTGGATTGAACAGAGATAAAACTAGCTCATGGAAGCTAAATTAGGGTGAACGAATAACGTATCGACCGACGGGACGTGGTCATCGGTTCCCGGCATGGAGATTGCTCAGTAAAACCCAGCCAAGAGCGCTGCCACAACCCATGAGGCACCGGTCATCCGGTGGATAGCACCAAGCATCAGAAGCCTCAGGCTTTGTCTGCGACGCGAATTCATGCCAGGTTGTCTCCCGTTCCACCACATGAGGCACAAAGACCGTGGAGTTCGATGACGTGGCGCGTCGAGATGAATCCAGACTGCCCCGCAATGCGGGAAAGCTCCTCGAACAAGTCAGGTGAAAAGCGTTCCTCGACCGTGCCGCACTCGTCGCAGATTGCGAAGATCGACGCATGTTGGCATTCGTTATGCTTGCAGGCGATGAAGGCCTTCAGCGATTCAAGACGATGAACCAGCCCTCGTCCGGCCAACGCTTCCAGCGCTCGGTAAACCGTTGGCGGTGCGATTTTCGGACTGACCTGACGCAACTCCCCGATCACGTCATAGGCAGACAGCGGGCCACGATGGCCACGTAGAACTGCCAGTACCTCTGATTGCGTTTCGTTAGCTCGCCTACCCATGTTCACCTCGCCATTCGAGCCATGAACTGTACGACTAAGTTATGTTATAACTTATCTTTTTTGTGTCAATCCCCTGATGCTCGCTGTCGGTTGAAGTATAGACTCGGTGGCAGTCCAGAACGGGGGCGGGTAGAGGTCAAGGTTAGTGAAGTTCGCCTGGGCAAGCCAACTCGCGCAAATACTCCAAGAGCAGAGACAGGTGGCGGCAGTTGTGAACCAGCGAGAAATCTAGCGACAAGCCCTGAATGTGCGATCTCGTCAATGTGAAGATTTTGGCGTTCTTCCCTTTGAAAGGTTACGGGAGACGATACGGTTCGCCATTACTCACAGATCGATCCGATCCTCGTAAGCCGTAAATATACCGCTTCCTTCATTGAGAAGGAGCGCCAAGCTGAAGGTGTGGTGATGAAGCGACTACCGGTTCTAGTGTCTCAATGCACCCTGCTAGCCACATTCCACCAATGGTGGATGCTCTGGACTTGTTGGTGGCTATTTATCGGTGGTGTCTTAATGGGCATGGGTGGTGCTGTAGTGCCGTTGGCAATTGCTCCTGCTGCATTTGCTCAGATTGCTCAGTCTCAAGACTCGCAGTCTTCAGCAGGAAAGACTCCACCACTCATCGCTCAAGCCGAGCCAGTGCGTTTGCACAGCTGGACCTACAACCCTGTTCTCGGGCGCTTAGATCTCACCACTCAGGGACAAACCCGCCCGCGCCTTTTCACGCTAGAGAATCCCTCACGCATCGTTATCGATCTACCCAATGTCAGATTGGGTCAAAGGGAAGAGCCGCAGCAATATTCCGGTCGAGTGCGATCGATCCGCCTCAGCCAATTCAGCCCCGATATCGCCCGACTGGTGATGGATATCGATCCGGAGCAACCCATCACTCAACAGGAGTTTCAACTGCTCACTGCATCGCCGGAGCGGTGGGCCGTCCAACTACTCATCCCCGTTCAGTACAGCTCCACCCAAACCGCATCTTCTCCTCCAGTTGCTCGGGCTCCAGGTCCGACTTCACCACCTGTCAATGCTGAGCCAAGTAGGATTGTTCAAGGAGAGGCATCTCGCAACAATGCCACTCAGGCTTCTTCCGTACGTACCCATATTCTGAGCATCGAGACCACAAACGACGGATTTTTTATTCGCACCAGTGGCCCCGTCAACGTCTCTACCCGACGCGTTTTCAATCCCCATCGCGTCGCAGTGGACTTTCTCAATACCGATGTGTCTCAAATGCGCGGCCCGCGAGAAATGACCATCGACCAATTTGATGTGTCGATGTTGCGGGCCGGTCAATTCCAACCGACGG
>JBFRWD010000162.1:0-35918 GCA_051439425.1 Synechococcus sp. | reverse complement strand
ACCTGACTCAACCAACTGTATCCATGCAAATGAAACAGTTGGCCAAAACCGCCGGCACCCCATTATTCGAACTCATCGGTAAGCGTCTCTATCTCACCGAAGCAGGTTCCGAACTGTACAGCACCTGCAAGCAAATTTTCGACTTACTCGAACGATTCGAGATGAAGGTCTCGGATCTACAGGGAATGAAGCAAGGGCGCCTCAGGCTGGCAGTCATCACCACTGCCAAATACGTTGCCCCCCGCTTGCTCGGAACCTTCTGCCAGCGATACCCCGGCATTGATGTGTCATTAGAGGTAACCAACCACGAAGGACTATTGGAGCGAATCGTAGACAATGCTGACGACCTGTATATCCTCAGCCGCCCTCCCAAACATCTCGATATCCATTGTCAGCCCTTCTTAGAAAATCCATTGGTGGTTATGGCTCCCTCCAATCACCCATTGGCGAAACAAGAGGAGGTCTCTCTAGAGGCATTAGCTGAAGAGCCATTTATCATGCGAGAGCCAGGATCGGCAACTCGCGAGGCCGTGGAAAAATTATTTCAAGAACGCGACTTATCAGTCAAAGTACGCATGTCGTTGGGCAGCAACGAAGCTATTAAGCAGGCCATTGCTGGAGGGTTGGGGCTGTCTGTCCTCTCGCGTCATACCCTTGCATTGATGGGAGCAACGACTGAAATCACAGAGCTGAATGTTCAGCACTTCCCCATTCCCCTACAGTGGAATGTCGTGTACTCTGCCAATCGCCAACTTTCTACCATTGCCGAAACATTTCTGGCCTTTCTCCTCGACGAGGGAAAAGCATTAGCCTCCAGCGCAGCTACGCGATCCTCTTCTTCAAGTGCCTTCTCGTAAAGCACTATGAAGCTTTCTCCCGAACAATCAATTGACAAAAGCTGAAGATTTCGCCAGGTAGCGAACGTTAGCCTAGCCTGCGAATTTGTCCCATAGGAGTTGAGGCAAGCCGGTATAGTCATGCCGCCAAACTGTTCGATCACGCAGCAAGTCCAGATCTCGGACATGCTCGGGACATCAATTCTGCCTCTAGTTCACGGGCAATGGTTGAGTTGCCATTGGTATCGATCGGCTTGGTATCGATCGGCTCAACAAATTTTTCTTTCAGCCAAGACCACGAATCCCCTTTGATACGATCATTTTCGAGTATTTGATGGTGTCCATGGCGACGCAAGCCATCCATTAAGAGTGCCGCTTCCGCAAAGTTCGGACGGGTAATGCATCGTACCGGAACCCCCAGCCTCAGAACTTCGGCAAAAGTGCCATACCCTGGTTTAACAACGGCTTGATCGCATGCCGTTAATATATCGACTGGCCTCCATTCTTCTCCGTTCAAGACCCGCAGGTTGGGAATATCTCTCGGTGCTGATGCGTCAAGGGTTAGAAATTGCCAATCGGGAAATGCCGACACATTCCGGTATGGGATATCGTCAATCCCCATGCCGCCAAAGGTAAGCAGGACGGTAGGACGCCCGGAATCGAGCTGAAGTTTCTGACAAACGTCATCTGCAGTGTACTGGGGTGTAGCCCCTGTGAGACCAACATCTTCGATCTCCGAAAATGCCTCCATATTGTGATGAAAAGGCAAGCGGAAGAGACGGTCGCATTCCCCGTACAATTCGGCAATCCAGTCTGCATAGGAGTCAAACAAACTACCGTAATCGCGGTAGATAAAGTCCCAGCTAAAGTTACCCGCCATCCAACATGGAACTCCTGCCGCCTTGGCAATCGCACAAGCTAACGGCGGAATATCTCCGAAAACCAGCGAGATGCGATTGAGTCGAATGAAGTCAACTTCAGCTTTGATTATGTCATTGGCTTGGGATCGTAGCTCGTTCAACCGTTTGACCGTAGTGTCGAGATCGAGGGTCAAACTGTCGGACTGAATCACGCCGAAATCTAGAGGCCTGGGTCGATGCAGAAACTTGCCCGAAACAATATACTTCTCTAGCAACCAACGCGGGGCCGCAGTAACAATCACTGGCAGGATATTGGGGTTAAGTTGTAACAAACAATCAACAACCGCCGCCATACGAGTCGCATGGCCGTATCCGTGGGACGAAATTGCGATATAGATTGTCGACATGCCCCCGCCCCTGCCATCGGAATGTTGGGCATCAACTTGGCCTGGTATGACACCACTCATCTCATCCTTCTGCACCGATCTCATCCCTCAAAACGAAGCAAGAAACTAGCTTGGAGCATCTTGAACGCTTTCATCGCTAGTATCGCTCGGTAGTCAGTATCTATAATTTATTTCACCACATACGGCTTGAAGCTGTAGCCGTGTTCCAAATCTTGCCCTTCTCACCATAATTCCATTGCCTGCTCTCGATTTCATCAAAGCTCGACTCGCTCAAGTTCATCGCCTTAATCTGTATCGCAAGCCCCGTACCCACTACGCTTGCGATGGCATGAGGGTACAAGTGGACGGAGATCGCTGGCTAGTGAATTTCTCCAGTAACGACTACCTGGGCTTGGCACAACACCCTGACCTCAAAGCAGCTGCGATGGCAGCAACTCAGCAACAGGGAACGGGGAGTGGGGCCTCCCGCCTCGTCACCGGCAGCTCGGATCGGTTTCGCAAGCTGGAAAACATTATTGCTAATTGGAAATCCACCGATGAAGCCATTCTGTTCAATTCGGGCTATCAGGCGAATTGTGGTGTATTAGCCGCCTTAACTAAGCATGGGGATTGCATTTTCTACGATGCTCTGGCCCATGCCAGCTTGCGAGATGGAATCGACCTCAGCAGAGCAAGCGCCCACGAGTTTCACCACAACGACACCGCCCATCTGGAAACCCTCCTGAACCAGCACACCACCCAGGGATTAAGGGTGATTGTGACGGAAAGCATCTTCTCGATGGACGGCGATATCGCTCCCTTGCCGCACTTGTTACAGCTCGCCAAGACATACGATTGTTTGCTGATTGTGGATGAGGCCCACTCCGTTGGTGTCGTGGGGCCGAATGGAGCCGGTCTGTGCGCGCAACTACAGCTGCACGACGATTGTTTAATTCAGATTGGCACCTGCGGTAAAGCTCTGGGTAGCTTCGGTGCATACATCGCCTGCTGCCATCCGATTGCAGAATTGCTGCGCAACCGAGCCCGCAGTTTCATCTACACAACAGCGTTACCACCAGCAACGTTGGCCGCAACTCAAGCAGCGATCGCCTACCTTCACCACCATCGCGATGGCCAACAACAGCTACAGTCTCACCGATCCTATCTAGAAAAACGCTTGGGCATTCAGACCCATAGCCAGATTGTGCCAATCATCCAGGGAACCTCCGATCGCGCCTTAGCAACCTCGCACCAGCTCGAGCAGAAAGGCTTTTGGGTACAGGCAATTCGTCCTCCTACCGTTCCCAATGGCACTGCCCGCTTACGCATATCTCTATCGGCCATCCACACTGTTAGTCAATTGGATGCCCTATGTACGGCGCTCGAATCTACTATTTAGTCCAAACTCAACTATCTTTTTGGGCATGCTTTAAGGGGCATCAAAGAAAAGAGATGACGATCGACCCCCCCTTGGCGGCGACCGCGATTTTCTTTACTGTATGCAAAGGTGTTTGTTTCGAAGTTGAGACAAAGGGTGATGTAGCCTCTCAGCTAGCCAGCATGGCTGGCAAGAGCGCTCGCAAGCAAACATCACCAGAACGGATACGGACAAACATGTGTGGGAGTAAACGCGTGAATCCAAGTCTCAAACGCACAACTCGAACGACCGCTGCTGTGTCACTCTTTGGCAGCATCTTGGCAGTATTTTGCGTCTTTGCGACAGCATCCCACGCACAAGACTCTCAAAGCCCGTTGCCCGATACAGACAATCAGCCCGGCTGGCTCAATCGCTCGGGCAGCCGCCGAGGAGACAGCGGTAGCAGCGTTAGTGTCGAGCTGGGTCAAGATGTCTTGGTCGATCGCCTGAATATCGATCGCATCAACGACGACGATAGTGTGGTTCGCCAGTCAGCTCCACCCTCGATGGTCATTTTGCAAGAGCGATCGAGCGGGCAGCAATTTATCCTCAATCCCGGCCAAGACATTGCATTGGTACTACCTCCGTCACTCGTTCAGGGGGCTCGTTTTGAGGGCCTGAGATATCCATTAGCCACCGCGGCCCCGATCTCTTCGGGGTTTGGCATGAGAGTTCATCCCATCACGGGGCTATCCAGCTTCCATCAGGGTATTGATATCGCAGCACCTACCGGGACGCCCATTCTGGCAGCGTATTCGGGTCAAGTGATTGTTGCAGGACCTGCAGGAAACCTTGGCAATGCGGTGGTGATTGCCCATGACGAAGTCCGACGAACCCGATACGGACACATGTCTAGCATTGCAGTACAGCCAAACACGTGGGTGGAACAGGGAACCATTGTTGGCTATGTGGGCTCTACTGGACGTTCCACCGGACCACATTTGCACTTTGAGTATTGGAGTCGCGAATCTGGCAGTTGGTTAGCGATGGATGTCAGCGAGCAGCTCAGACTCTTAGCGGTTGCCATGCAAACACCAACCGCTAGCTCCTCAACATCGTCTGGCATTGGAGGCAACTAATCGCGCCTTTTCCGTTGCGACTTTTCAGCCAGATCGATCCGGACGGTCCTCTTTCCCCCACCGACAGACCGTGCTTTTGGCTGCAAACACTGCTCGTCATTGGCGGCCAGCCAATCAATCTGTCGAAGGTGAAGGATTTTAGGGTGCAATAGGCATCATGAGAAACAGGATAGTTACGTAAAACTACCCAATCGCATGATGTTTCATGATGTTTATGAATCCCCAAAGCCGACCAGCGCACATCTTGCCCCACCGAATCGCACAGTGGCAGCAGCAGCGAGGATCTCGTCATGCGGGATTCACCATGCTAGAGCTTGTCATGGCAATGACATTGCTGGCAGCGGTCTCGGGGCTAGCCATGTTGGGATGGAGACCACTGGCAAACCGATTGGAAATCAACGGTTTTGCCCACAAAGTACAAGCGGGTTTACAGCGATCGCGATTTGAGGCGATCAAGCGCAATCGGGTTGTGGTCTTTTTCTGGGACTCGGACCAGCAATCATTTCAAACCGTTGTCAAAAGCCCCACCAATGCCGGCTGCGATATCGACAATGGAGATCTGGCACTCGCCCCAGTATTGCTGCCCGACCCCCCTGGATTGCGCGACGCGATCGACATTCAAGGGACGTTTGTCAGCGAGCAGGGGATCGCTTGGAAGGTAAACGGCTTGACGGCTAGTTGCAACAATTTTGAAGGGACGGGGGGAAACACCCTCGAAGTCAGGTTCGATGAAATACCTAGCGGCGCGCGAAATATTGACATTGAGATTTCTCTGGGAGGAGGAATCAGCATGCAATTCTTAGACTAACGATCGCGCCCGTTCGGAAAACCTCTGACTCTTATTAGTTGGCAAGAGAGCTAGCAAGCCCATCAGGATTTCAAACATATAAGTAAATCGACGCATAACTCAAATCGGTATAGTTCTGTAGCATTTCATTCGAAAACGTAATCGATCGGTATTTTCTAGGGCAACATAGGCATCGTATATGTCATTATCTATACCTTTGTGCCTTTCAATCGCGATCGCATACGTGGAATCCAGGGCTTCACTTTGGTCGAAGTCATGGCAGCAACAGTCATTCTTGCTGTTGGGGTTTCGGCATCTGTAGCCTCCATGAATGCGTCTCTGAATACAACCAGAGATGCCCAGGACAGTGGCAGTTTGACGGCGATAGCCCAAGCCGAAATGGAACGGCAACGGTCGTTGCCCTTACCCACTGATGTTCCGGTGATATCGGAAGCCGGTATTTCTCGCAGCGTTGAGGTATTGGGGTGCGAATTTATGGGGACAGAGCTGTCATGCTCGACCAGTACAGACTGCACAGATACGAACCCAGCCTGTCAAATCAATGTCACCGTCACTGCTGAGTCAACAGCCGAGACCCTAGAAATCACGACAATCAAGGCTATTTCCCAATGAGACGAAGTGATCGCGGCATGACATTTGTGGAACTGTTGATCGGCTCTGTCATTTCCGGAGTATTGATCCTACTGATCGGCCGCATTTTTTCTGCCTCGGTGAGAACCAATCGAGTCAATCAGCAGGGCACATCGCTATTCCAAAATTCCGAACTAGCCGCAGCAATATTACAAGGCGACCTCCAAGGTGCTGGCTACCGAGGGGGTAACGTGACTTCGTTTGGGGGGAGTTCTCCCAATGACCAGCAGGCAGCGCATTTCACGAATATCGTTCGCTGGCCCTTCACGATTGACTTTACGGCAGCATCTAATAGCGGACTGCTCGGCATTGAAGATATTTCTGGCATCGCCGAATCTCCACTGCCCACCGTCGTGTACGTACCAGGCAGTGATGCTGACTCCGATGTGCTAGGGCTCGTGAGGGTGATCGGAATTGATGAGAATTCCACTCAGGATACGTACGCTCTGGAATACGTCAGCTACGGCTCAACCAACGGCAACCTGACTCGCCTCCAACAATCTCTCAGTTGTTCAGCGCCTGTGCGAAGTAACTCTAGTTGCCGACTCAGTGGGGCAAACAGTGGGAATGACGTGGCGATCGAAGGGTTGGAATCTTTTCACGCCTTCTTCAAACTGAATCGTACGCAATCTGGCCTGCCAGTTTATACCTCTGAATTACCTGCCGATATCAGCAGCGTGGCAAGTGTTGGGATTTACATGCGTTTGCGAGCGACTCTTGCAGATCCCAATTTCACAGATTCTGAGATCTATCCAAATTCCCCAGAACTCCCCCGCGGCGTCCTGCAAGACGGCACCCCAATCAGCCAATGGTCGGATATCGGTGTGCCCGCAGTGCAGCCCTACGACGATGCCTTTCGTCGCCAGGAAAAGGTACTTGAAATTAGCTTAGTCAACAGCCAACCCTGCAATCAGCTTCCGCTAGCTTGGCCTGTGGATAGCATCCCCAACGCAAGAAACCAAGCGATCGTTGCCAATCATGCTGGCAATGCCACCCCTGGCCCCGGCAACTTTGGCTGGGTGACTTGGAACGGAGATAACAGCACACCAGCGTTGTTGAATTCTTTGAACTTTCCCGAGCTATCCAGGACAACCTATACCGACCCGACCGTAGCAGACATTGACGAGCCGGCCCGCCACACCTTGCAAGTGGGAAGTACAGTCGAGGGGCTGCCTGGCAACAGAACGCCGGGGAATGTAGCGTTATCCCAATATGAAAATCAAGTAGTACTGGCTCCTGTCTGGAATAAAGCCGAAGGAGCTGCACAAGACTTGAATTACACAATCGTTGGCTTTGCTCGCATCTTGCTACTTCCAGGATCTACTCAAAACAACCTACAGGGCGTGTATCTGGGATCTGCTAGCGAAACTTGCACAATTTAATCGCCGAAAGGGAATACTTACGTAAGTAAATTAATATACACCGAGCCATCGGTCATACTCCTTAGCCTTAACCATTTTTTGTGAAACAAGTTAGCAATTCTACCTTTCAATACAGCCCTCGCCTCAAGCTGGCTCTAGTAACTCGGGGTCACATCTTGGTGGTCTCTTTACTGATGATGAGCGTCATTTTGATGTTAGGGTCGGCGGCGGGCTTTTTGAGCCTCACGAACATCACCATTTCTAAGAACGTCGAAACCAATTTAACGACCCGCTATCGGGCCGAAGCAGGCGTCGATACGGCGATCGCCTATCTCCAAAGCAATGCCTCCGGCTTCTTAGATAATGCCGAAATCGATGCGTTGGTTGCCGAAGCCAATAACCTGTCGTTTTTTGGCGACATATCGAACTGTCCGTACAGTTCTGACACCGGAACCCCCTGTGTGACGGTTAACCGTTGGACTCCGGAAACAATCACCATTAACGCAATCGCCGGGGATCCGATTACCAACGCTGAATATGTAGCTGAGGCCACTATTCGATTGTCGCCCAACTCTTCATCTTCTCCCCCGATTGAACTCCTTGCCAATGGCATTATTGACTTGGGCGCTGGCGTTGATTTAACCGGTGGTACGACACAGCCATACGACGATGTTATTGCGCATGGAAACTACGGTTTTTCGATCAATCCACAAGTGACGTTATCTACCGTCAATGGAGAGCCCGGTATTACTGCCTCCGAAGGCTATAGTGTTTGTCGTGGAGGAGGCGTTGTGATGTGTCCTCCGAATATAATTAATAGTCAATCTATAGATATAACAAGCACCTCTTCACTCAGAACGACTGTTATGGGAGCCGAAATTCTTGAAATCGATGCTACGAGTTCTGAGATAGAGATTGAAATTGAAGGTGCTAATGAAACGGGGTCTTATAGAGAGACTGAAATCGAAAATAACGGCTTACCCAAAGTTTCCTTAACCGAAGGTGAATACGTCACTGCAACACAACTAAATTCCGCAACTGATAGCCGTAGCTTTGAAAATCAATTAGCTGTTGAACCAGGTTCTTTTGTTGTTGTCCCTTCCGCTCAAGATATTGTCTTTCCGGAAGGAGTTGATTTAAGCAACACAAAAATGATTGTGAATGCTGGTTCGATACGAATAAATTCGAATAGCAGCTTAGAAAACACTCATATAATCACGGAGAATGGCGATATTATTCTTGAAGGTAATAATATCGTTTTTAATAATTCATCAGCGATTGCATCTGATGGAATTTTTGTTTCGGGGGCAGTAGATTTTCGAGGTGTCAGCACGCTGGCTGGAGAGGGAGACTCCACTGGCGTATATCTAAGCAACAGTGCAATACGATCTCATGAGGATTTGACGATTATCAGTGATGGAGTCATTCAAGTGAATGCAGACATACCTCTTTTGAGAGCAGGGCTACAAAGCAGAGGAAACATTGAGTTAAATGGAGATATCAATCTGACAGGGTTTGCCCAATCAGAGGGAGATATCTACATCACCTCAGGTTCTCTTTCATCAGAAAGCATTACGAGTCTCGTTGCTTCTGAGCCCAAATATACATTTGGTTTTATATTAAGCAGAAATTAGACAAATGGAAAACCAGATTGATATATTACCAAGCTAAAATCAAATTTTCCTATCTTTAAATGACACCATCTGAAAGCTAAAAATACCTATGTCTTTATGACTTTATTCCCTTAAATCCTTCAGAATCCATAGATTCAAAATTAGACTGTTTCGAAGAGTAACGCAGGCCAAAAAATCTTAAGCAAGCGCAACCTTCAAGAACTATTCAAAATAGATTGTATTTTTTGTATACAACGAGAATGCCGCAGGGTACAATATTAAATATTTGTTTACGAGTGGCGGCACACCAAGCAATTGTTGACGCGATCGAGCGAGAGCGGCATTGCCAGGCACTATCTTGCCAGGGAAAGTGGTAGATGAGACAACCGGGCTCATTCTCTAAATTGACTGTGGTTGATGGTGGCATCAGCAGAACGTATCTTCTGCGTGATACCACTTATTCCATTGGAAGAAAGTTTGACAATTCAATTCGACTGACAGACAA
This sequence comes from Synechococcus sp., assembly GCA_051439425.1. GTDB lineage: Bacteria > Cyanobacteriota > Cyanobacteriia > Thermostichales > PCC-7336 > PCC-7336. The sequence continues at coordinate 26,423 of JBFRWD010000162.1, read as the reverse complement.
ATTTGTTTCAAAACATCATGCCACTCTCTCTTTAGTCGAGGATGCCGATTCTGCGTCTGGATTTGTCTACCGGATTGAGGATGGCGTGGCGGGCGCATCAGCTAGCCGAAATGGCGTCGAGGTAAACGGTAGCAAGATAAAAGCCTGCATTCTGCAATCTGGCGATGCAATTAAGTTTGGCCCTAACTCCTCAGCTGTTTACACAGAAGTCGCTCCCGAGCAGAGTCGGGCAAATGAGACAACGTCTCTAGATATTGTCGAGCAGTATCGGAAAACCCTCACACCGACCCAGTCATCCTTCGAGACCATCGCCAAAGAGCTGAATGAAACTCAGGAACGCTACGAACTAGTCCTGAGGGGAACCAACGACGGTATCTGGGATTGGAGTTTAATTTCCAACGAGATTTACTACTCTCCCCGCTGGAAAAGCATTTTGGGGTATGAGGAGAATCATATTGCTAGCGTGCTCGACGAATGGTTCGATCGCGTCCATCACGACGACATCGATCGCCTCAAGCAGCAAATTGTTCTACATCTGAACGGACAAACGCCTTTTCTTGAAAACGAGCATAGGATCTTATGTTCTGATCGCGAGTATCGCTGGGTTTTATGTCGCGGGATGGCTATTCGCAACAAGCAGAAAAGTGCTTATCGAATGGCAGGTTCGATAACAGACATTGATAAAATTAAAAAAGTGAATTCACAGCTTCTCAAAGCTGTATTTCATGACGAACTCACGGGTCTACCCAATCGTAAAAACCTCAATCATATTTTAGAGAAGCTTCTATCCAGCAGGAATTCCCATCAAACAAACAAGTTTGGGTTACTGTTTCTAGATTTAGATAGATTCAAACAAATCAATGATAGTTTAGGCCATAATGTTGGAGATCGTCTGCTAGTCATCGTGGCACAGCGGATACAACTTGCCATTCGCCTGTCAGATACTGTCTTTCGGCTCGGCGGCGATGAATTTATCGTCCTTTTAAAGGATACCAATCATATCGAAGAACTCTTGTATGTTGTCGATCGGATTTCAGAATCCATTGCGAAGCCAATTCAAGTGGATGGACATGAAATCTTCACGTCAACTAGTATTGGTGTGGTTTTTTGCCAAGGGCAATATGGCGATGCCGACAGTATTCTGAGAGACGCTGATATTGCTATGTATGAGGCTAAAGCTAAGCCTGAACTGCAATATGCAATCTTTGATAGCAACATGCATGCGAAAATCTCCACTCGCATGAAATTAGAAACAGAGCTGCGTCACGCTCTTTTGAATAAGGAATTTGTACTGCACTATCAGCCTATTTACGCCTGTGGATGCAGGAGTTTTATTGGATGCGAAGCTTTAGTGCGTTGGAATTCTCCTCAGGATGGTATCCGCGGACCAGGACGGTTTATTGATGTAGCGGAAGACGCTGGATTAATTGTTCCGATTTCAGACTTCGTTCTTCAACAGTCATGTTTACAAATCAAAGAGTGGACTGAAGCAGGATTGGTAGATGATTCATTTTATATCAACGTAAATATAAGCCCTAAATATATTGCACAGCCATCCTTTGACAGCAAGATTCTGGACATCTTCGACAAATATCAGATCGATACATCCAAAATCCGCCTAGAAATCACCGAAAATCTTTTTCTAAAAGATCGCGAAATGGCATCCGGTAAGCTTCAACAACTCAGGAATGCTGGAATCAAGATTTATATCGATGATTTTGGAACAGGCTACTCTTCCTTGAGTTATCTCCAGAACCTTCCCATCGATGCGTTGAAAATCGATAAGAGTTTTGTATCTAAACTTCTGACAGACCCGATCAACTCTCAGATTGTTGAAGTGGTGCTGAAACTGGCGCAAGCGATGAATATTGATGCGATCGCCGAAGGAGTAGAAACGCTCCAACAATACGAACACTTGCAAGAACTGGGATGTAATTTGATGCAAGGATACTTCTTCTCGAAACCCCGCTCTGCCAGTGAGTTCAGTCGCGACCTATCGAAAACAGCAGTCGGATTCGGTATCGCTTAGTTATGCGTCCCCTCACTGCGAATAGAGCGCAACGATACCGAGCTCCTGGTTGTAGGAGGACTCGAACTCTATCGTTCCGCTCACCCATTGCACACGACCCCCAGCCCCCACGACTCTTGAGCCTGGGTGACTGGGGAGACAAGAGCAAGCGGCACGAGGACTAGGCTAGTAATTGGCTGGCCCGAGCGGCGATCGCCTTGGCTTCCAAACCGTTAAATTCCATCAGCATTGCTGGCGAGGCAGTCGTCTCGCCACGCTTCCAGGCAAACGTGTCCCGCTTGCAAGAACTGCGCAGCATAATCGGCTCCAGCATTCCACTGGCTCCACCGGTAATTCCAATCAGAGCATCGCCATCAAACATTGCCGCAAAGGTTGCGTCGTCAACAAAGCCACCATCAGGCTGCGAACAGGTATCCCAGGCGACGTCGGTAGGCCGATAGAGGCGGCGAGGGCTGATGACAGAGACAATTCGCACTCCATAACCTTGTGCCTCCAAAATTTCTGCCGCTGCAAACGCAGGGATCAGGGTCATATCTCCAATAACAGCCAGCACGATGGTTTTAGAACCGGTAGATTCGTGCAAGACAATTCCGCCGGTTTCCAATCCCTTACGAGATTGCTCGAAAGTAGTACGTATAGGCAATGGAGACTTACTTGCAGTGATGACAACCCCTTTATTCTGGGTGGTCAACGCCCAGTCGTACGACACTTGGATACTGTTGGAATCGAGAGGAAAGAGGGGGAAAATGTTGCCGTTGCGCATCATGCCGGCAAAGTAGTTTTCGACCTCCGGACGCTGGTGCGTCCAGCCATTGCGCCCCTGCTCTAGGGCACCTGCCGTGAACAGGGTAATGGTAGAGGGGGTTGGGCGACGCAATTCTGCCATCGCTTGAGTCACGGTTTGCCAGATGGGGAGACCGTTGATCGCAAAAGATTCGTAAGAGCACCAGAGACTGCGCCCCCCCATTAAACAGAGGGCCGCCGCCATGCCCGCGCAGGCATCTTCACTCAAAGGCTCGTACACTTGCCCCTGCGGACCTTGGTCGTACAGGCTATCAGAGGTGGGGTGGATAATCTTTAGCGCTTTGTTGATGTTGCCAATGCCGGAAGCAGCATTTCCATCCGCATTGGTGACCAGAAAGGCAGGGTCAGCTTGACCGACAGCAGCGACCAATTGCCCCATGGATGTTGTCGCAACCGCAGACTCCCCGATCGCAATCTCGGATAGGGGCAAAGCGCCAAGCTTGGGTAGAGCACGAACAGATTCGGTGGTGGCCACTGTAGCAGCAGGACCGCCAGCCGCTCGAACGGCATTGGTGCGAACCAAGTCCCAAGCAGCGGGGGTTAAGGATAGGTCTCTGAGGGCGCTGACAATATCCTCGTTATCTAACGTGTGGAATCCGTAGAGGTTATGGGATTTTGAACCACGAGCGTGAACCCCTGCCCCTTTCAGTTGCTTGATAATCAAGACGGTTAGCTTACCACCCATCGCTGAAGCGGCTGCCTGCTCGACGGCTTGCATGACAGCTTGATTGAAGGCCAAGCGCTGCTCGAAGCTAAACGCCGTGCTGTCAACAAAAGCCCCGGCTTGGTCGCGATCGTCGTAGTCTTTGGCATCGATCAACACGACTTCATCCACACCATTGCCGTACCAGTAGTTCAACATGGCGTCATTAGACTGGGTGGACACCATGCTGTGGTGCTCTTGGCTGTAACCATTCCAAACCAAGACGGGCAGGAAGTTGGTCACGTCTGGGAATGCGGTGTGGAAGTGGGAGATCGCGCTCATGACGTAGGGCTCTCCTAACCCGCCGTCACCAATAGTGCATGGATAGAGAGTATCTCGGTTGAGCAGCGCTGCAGCCATTGCAAAGTGTTGACCTTGGCCGAGGGGGCCGGCGGGGGCCAGGATACCAGGAATATAGCCTGACAGGTGGCCCAACAAGCCGTGCTTTTCCCGGAAGCGATCGCGTAACTCTTGAACGGTCGCAATCCCCATGGTTTCTAGCGAGCGATCGATAAACATGGCCGCGTAGAAACCGGGAGCGTGATGCCCCACCTCCGTCACGATATTCTTATATCCCTGCATCACCAGCGCAGCATAGACTTCCGCTTGGCTAGCAAATCCACCGGGGTGGCCGGACGCCTTACTTGCGGTCATCTGCAGGATGAGATACCGCAACGCATCGGACATCAACATGCTTTGATAGGCTGCTGTCGGATTGCCGGGATCGGTAACCGCTTTAGCCCCCTCAGCAATCGCTGGCGTTTGGCCGTAGGTATCGAAACCGGAGACGGATTCGGCAAAGTACTGAATGCCCTCGCAGAACGCGGGAGTTGAAGTTGATGTCGCGACCACGGGCAGGTACCTCGCTAGCAATAGGGAAAAAAGGGGGAAGAATGCACCGATTTTAGAGGGCGATCGGGTTTGTCTAAGGTTGCATCTGACACTAACTATGACTTGATTTTGAGAACATGCGCAAGAGATCTATTTGTTGTCGTACAAGAATAGACTTAGATCTATTCTTAGGATAGAGATTCCTTGTGGCAATCGGTAGTTTGCACAAGCTCTCGCTCGGTGGATCTGGTAAACCATGCGATCGCAGCGGCCAAGACTGCTTGGGACATGGTTAGCATTTGAGCACCGCATTCTTTCCACTCGCATCCTGCCAACTGGCGACAATAGTTCTAGATAGCCGCAAGAGGAGTGAGCGACCGCAACGAACGAAGCTCTAAAGGGGTGGGGATACTGTCATTCCCCCTAGCACTGGATGCGCACTGGCTCGTTGGGCCGTGCAGCTGCTACGGGTTAGAGTTCAAACAAGAATGACATACGGTGTCCTGCAGCTCAAAAGAAAAAAACTGGGGGCTCCCGACCCATTTCTTCCTGCGATCTACACTGAACGGCAGGAGACGGTCATAGCATTGCGCCAACGACCCTCCGGCCAGCTCCTTCTCAAAATGTTTAATGTCTATCGGCCTACTCTAAGGAGAGGCAAAGTTGCGTGACGGGAGAGGCAACGGTGGAGCTGAGAGTTGCAACGTTCAATGTTGAAAATCTAGAATTTGAGGCCGACTCCACCAATCCTCCTTTATCTCAGCGCATACCAACATTGCGATCGCAGTTAACCCAGCTCAATGCTGACGTGCTTTGCCTGCAGGAAATTCACGGCCAGGTGGAGGAATCTTGTGGCCACCGTCGGTTTCTGGCACTGAAGGAATTGCTGGAGGATACACAATATAGGAGTTATCAGGCGATCGGCACTCACGATCCCGAGGGTGGCCCCGAACAGGCTCTGGACTATCGCAATGTCGTCACCCTGAGTCGATTTCCCGTTAAGCAGGCGCAGCAGTACTACAATGATCTAGTGCAGATGCCGTTTCGGCAAAACACGGCCCTACCCAGAACCTCAGCGACTAGGAAAACCGAAGAAATTGCGTGGCATCGACCCTGTTTACATGTAGAGCTAGAACTGCCGAACCGGTCGTCGCTGCACGTGATTAACGTGCATCTCAAATCGCCACTGCCGAGTGACATTGAAGGGCAGCGATCGGAAGACGGAATGTGGCGAAGTTTAGCCGGCAGGGCAGAAAGCGAGTTGTTGTCGGATCTCAAGCGTGCGGGTCAAGCATTGGAGATCCGTATGGTCGTCGATCGCATCTTCGAGCGGGACAGCAAGGCTGCAATTGTTGTCTGCGGGGACTTCAATGCCGAAATTAACGAGCTGCCGGTGCGAACCATCATGGGACGGTTTTCTCGGGTGCGAAATCCACAACTGGTCAGTCAGGAGCTAGCCGCGTGCGAGCAATTGGTGGCTGACGAGCGGCGATTCACCCACCTCTACGCAGGTCGACGGGCAACAATCGATCATCTGCTGGCATCGCGATCGCTGTATCAACAACTGTCTTCCTGCCAAATCTTCAATCAAGATCTGCATGACTCAGCCAATCCGGATCGCCAGAATCTCAAGTTTCCAGATTCCGACCACGCTGCATTACTGACCGTCTTTCAGCTGTAGTGCGTGGATTGTTCCTAGCTAGATACGCACAATCTTACGATTGCTCGCCTGCAAGAACGTACGACATTGCGGACAGCGCTTACCCAGCCGAGTTACTGACTGTTCGTGACCGCATTTGGGACATTTCCCACGAGCCACAGACCACTGCAGCCAGATCCCCAAAGCAGATAGACTCACCCATAGCACCGGCACCCCCCATAACCAAGGGCGCGGCACTTGGGGCAGCAGCACCATCCCTGACCCCACAGTTAACGACAGCACCGTTCCCCAAATCATTCCTCCAGCAATTCGCATCCCGTTGGTGTAGTCTTCGGGATTTGCGGCTGGGGAAGATTGAGGTTGCTGCTTCTGCGGCGTATTTCCCACTATCTAGACCTTTCAGCGACTTACCACAGCTACTGTGACATGCGCGGGCCAGTGGCAACAGACCAAGTGTGAACGAATACTAGCAAGAAGTAACATTGCTAGTACCGTCAGTCCGACAATCGGTTAGGTGCGAGGTCTCGCTTTATTGACACGCATTTCACGGCCCAGCCATTCAGCACCATCGAGTTCTTCAATCGCCTTACTTTCTTCCTCATCGGACGACATTTCTACAAAGGCAAACCCGCGCACTCGGCCCGTTTCGCGATCGGTGGGCAGTTTCACTTGTTTGACAGTGCCGTATTCGGCAAATACGTCAGATACATCGGCTTCAGTTGCCCGAAACGACAAATTGCCAACATAAATAGTCATCTTTAGGTATCCAAAAACTGAGGGATTCGCGGCGTCTGGTCTTAGCTTGCTTGGCAAGATGGCCGTTTTGAGATGGCCCACAGGCCGGCTGAGCGCAACCCGTTAGAGTCATCGCATGCAGCCTAAAACAATACATGCATGACGATCCAGACACCTAAACACTCGAAAGAGTAGCACGACTCTCACTGCCGATATGCACTGCCGCATACAATTGACACTTAAACGCTGCGTACCAATCCGTGGCAGTAGTTTTGCTAACTCACGCCATTCAGTAGAAGCTCGCAAAGCTTGCTACAGATCTTACGAGGCGAGATGTAAGCGCATTCCAAAAATCATTCGGTATCCTGGAGAAACTCGGTCAAGGTCAGTGACAGCAATACGTGCTCCATTCCATAAATGACTTAATGCAGGCTGTGAAATCGCAGCCCTCCTGGAAAGACTATCGACAACTCGAAGCGATTCAACGAGTGTGGAAGGAGGTCGTGGGAGATGTGGTTGCAGCAAACTCAAAACCCACACGCTTGCACAATGACATCCTCACCGTTGCGACATCTTCGCCCACATGGGCGCAGAATCTGGCCTTTCAGCGCAGCCTGATTATCAAAAAAATCAATCCTCACCTCGATCGCAAGATTTCCGGCCTCAAATTTCGCCCCGGCACCTGGCACCAATGGAAAGCCTTGCAAGACCAAAGCGATCGCCCCAAACGCCAGGGACTAAATCCACAGCAGCCGTCTATCCCTAGAGCGGAAACACCACGAGAAGCCTTCGAGCGATGGGCATTGCGTATGAAGCAGGTGCAAGCCAGCGAAAACATGCATCCATGCCCGCGTTGTTATCGGCCCACACCTCCTGCCGAACTGGAGCGCAGTTACGTCTGTCGGTATTGCGCGCGCGACGATCGCCTTTAATCACTCATTCGATCTGCTCAAGCAGCAAGCCGGTAGCGATTCCAGCGCCATTACTCCCCTTTTTTCATCCTCAATTCCTTCTCCCAACGCGGGAAAAGGGTTGGGGATGAGGGCTATTGAACTCAGGTTGCATCAAGAGTAATCCCAGCAATTCAGGGGGGATTCAGTACGTCACTCCACAGATCGACTCTCCAAAGCATCCGGCCTCCCAGTATCGTTGTGATAATCTCCTGCAGTTCTTGACTCGGTATGCGACGAATCATTTCGGTCTGTCTGGCCATTATTGCTCTCGGGCTAGCGACCATATTTCTGTATGGCAGTTGGTCACAGCCGCCCCCCCAAACCAAACTGGATCTGGCCCAAACCAATTTGGCGCTGGAGGCCGTCACGATTCTGGATAATCCCGACTATTCCAGCATCGCAGCCCCACTGCTCGATAGCGAAGGAATTTCTGTGGCAACGCAGCGCTACGAGGAAGCGATCTCCGCATCAGTAAGCCGCCTCTCGGCCATTCCCTCTGACGCCGTGCCTCCTGGACAGCAAACCAACCTGGACGAACTGAGATTGCGAGCCGGTCTGCTGTTGGCAAAAGAAGAGAAGTATGTGCAAGCGCAAGAGTATTGGCAGGCCGTGCAAACAGAGAGCCTGCAGCCTATAGCCAACGCATTGGATGGTGTATTTTCCGCCAGACGATCGCAAGTGCCTACCAATGCAGAGGAACTGATTCAGGCCGAGCTGGACGGATGGTTCGAGTTCTTTGCCCTTCAGAGTTTGTACGAACAGCAGCAACGATCGGATGCCCTGCAAGCACTTGAGGAGGCTCAGGCAGACATAGCAGCCCAAGCGCTCAACCGCCTGCTCGTTTTGGCAGGCGGACCACTGTTGGGGGTTGTCGTCGGCCTCGTGCTGCTGCTGGCGTGGGGCATTGGCATAGTGTTAAGCAAATGGCCTGCATTGGGGGAGCGCTGGTCGGTGCCGTGGGATGTCGAAACCACTGTGGTGGTGATGTCGATTTGGTTCATTGCCTATCTGCTGGTGGGGTTGTTCGTGCCCAGTATCTTTGTGTCGCTGCTGGGGGCATCTCCGCGAGATTTGGGATACGTGCAGCAGGCGATCGCTCTAGCCGTGACCTACGCTGTTGGAGCCGCCATTGGATTATTCATGGTGTTTTCCACCGCTCGCTCTTACCTGCAGCGGTCAGAGTTATCCAGCTCGGAGGGAACCGACGATTTCCAACCATCCAAATCTGCAGCCATCCCTGATGAAGGAGAAACAGAGCCAATCTTTCGCATACGGATTGCAGGACAGTGGCCGCTGTGGGGATTAGGAGGCTATTTTGCGGCTCTGCCAATGGTCGTGCTATCGGGGATTATCGCTCAACAGCTCTTGCCTCAATCCGGTGGAGGAAACCCGATTCTGCCGATTATTTTAGAAAGCCAGGGTTGGGTACCGGGGGCGATTTTCTTATTGGTGGTGTCGGTGATGGCACCTCTATTTGAGGAAACCTTATTTCGGGGATTTCTACTACCATCCCTGACCCGAGTTATGCCGGTGTGGGGGGCGATCGCCATCAGTGCCGTCCTCTTTGCGATCGTGCACCTCAATGTCTCCGATCTGCTCCCTCTCACCACTTTGGGCATCGTGCTGGGGGTTGTTTATAGTCGCAGTCGAAATCTGCTGGCCCCCATGCTGCTGCACAGTTGCTGGAATGCGGGTTCGTTTGCCGCGTTGACCATTTTGAGCGGTGGCAGCTAATCCACAACATTCGATGCTAGATCGGGTGTGGGCCGAGCATCGATGGGCAATTCTTGCGCTGTTGGTCGGTTTGCTGGTGAGAGGTCTTGTGGCTCTCTACTTACCGGCTGGGTTTGACGAAGCATACTATTATGCCTACACCTTGCATCCCAGCCTCAGCTATTTCGACCACCCTGCCCTGGTGGCATTGAGTACCGGCGTTGGCCCCTGGATCTTAGGCAATGTCTCTCCGTTTAGCATCCGCTTCGGTTCGCTGCTACTCTTCACACTCTCTCTGTGGCTGCTCTATCGAACGGGCGATCGCCTCTTTGGGAAACCTGCGGGTTGGTTCACCCTAGCGATCGCCACCTGCAGCCCGATCTTTCAGCTCGGATTCGGAACCCTCACCTTGCCCGATAGCCCGCTAATGCTGGGCTGGACGGCGTGCCTGTATGTTGCCAGCCAAGAATTTTTCCCGCGCGAGTCATCTCCTAACCATCACGCCTACCGGCCCACAGCTCGATTGGCGATCGCCTCCCTACTGGTCGGCTTAGCCTGTTTGGGCAAATATCACGGGGCGGCGTTGGGATTTGGCTTGGTATTGTTTTGCTTGCTCAGCCACCGCCATCGTCGAGCGCTGTGGTCAAAGTGGGTGGCACTGGGGCTCGTGTTGTTTGCGATCGCTATATCTCCCCTCCTGGTTTGGAATGCCCAACATGACTGGGCTTCGTTTGCGTTTCAGTTTGGCCGCGCAGCCTCGGATGCTCCCTACAGGCTAGATAGTTTGCTGGTGACCTGGCTGTTAGGTATCGCGTACCTATTCCCGACTATTGGATTTACGATGTGGTGGGCGATCTCCCGCGCCAGTTGGGCCACCCTGCAGCCTAGCTTTCGAGGGAACGGCGATCTAGGTAAAAACGATCTAAATAATAGCGATCGCATTCTGCGATATCGGTTTTTACTTTGCGTTTCGCTGCCCATCATTGTCGTGTTTACGTGGATGGGCGGCTATCGTTCAATCCTCCCCACTTGGCCTATGCCCGGATTTTGGGGCGTCACGCTGTTGCTGGGCTCGTTGACGGCGGAATGGTGGCGACGCTATCCCCGAGCCGTGTGGTTTTGGTTGTGGAGTAGCGGATTAACCAGCAGCCTGCTGATGCTAGTTGCAAGCATGCATATTCATGCAGGACTGCTGCAATCTCCCAGCACAACAGCCTTCTTGCCATTAATACCGGTAGAGAACGACGCCTCCACAGAATTGCTTGATATCCGGCAAATTCGGAGCGGTATTGCAGATTCACCTGATTTGCAGGCGGCCCTGAACGATGCTGAATTTGTGGCAACGGGTGACTGGTTTTTAAGTGGGTATGTGGCGATGGCCATCGCCCCTCTGTCGGATGCCCCCGTGATCTGCATTGGCCCCGATCCGCGTGGATTTGCCTACTGGGACGAGCCCAGTCTCTGGGGAGGACGTTCGGGTCTATACGTAGCAACTGAGAGATTTGGCGACTTGGACAGACTCTCTGCAGGTACTCTTGAGGCGGTCAAACCTCTCGGTAGCTTTTCCTTGCGAAGAGGGGGGGAAACTGTGGATCGCGTTTCGCTCGATCTCATCACACTTTCCCCAGATATCTAGTGCAGTGTCTCCGCTTGCATGTGCGGCCACCCGGCACGATGTTTGATTTGATGGGGTTGCCTGTTTTGCATGTGTGACTGAGATGGAGACAGAACCACCTGGCCTAACCTTTCGAGTTGCCAGTACCTTCGATGACCTACTGAAAGTGATGTCAGTACGGTCGATCGTATTTATCCACGAGCAACATTGTCCGTATGCGATCGAAGTCGACGGTCAAGACTATGCAGCCATCCATATTCTGGGAGAACAGCAGGGAGAACCAATCGCAGCCGGTCGGATTCGCTGCATTTACCCCTACGCCAAATTAGAACGCCTGGCCATTCGGCAACAGTGCCGCGGTCGAGGATACGGGCACCAGCTTTTAGCCTTCATGATGAGCACCGCCCGCGATCGGGGCTTCGAGAGCATGAAACTCCATGCCCAAGTGCAGGCCACAGAGTTTTATCGCAAACAGGGCTTTACAACACAAGGAGACGTGTTTGTGGAAGCAGATATTGACCATCTGTTAATGGTTTACGAGCCAAATCGATTGCGAGAGGAACAGCGGCATGGTTAGACGGGGCGCAGGTGGTACCAATGGCGGGATAATGCGATTCCTGATGGGGTTGGCCATGATGATTGGTGGAGGATACCTGTTTTTCAGCTCCATCACAGTGGTGAATAACTTTTCGTTGGGCTATCGCCTCTACCGTGTAGGCAACCTCAGCGTCACCAGTGGTATGGTGCTGATTCCGTTCTTGTTTGGCATCGGGATGATTTTCTACAACAGCAAAAATATGTTTGGCTGGATGCTCTCCCTCGGTTCTTTGTTGGCCTTGACACTAGGGGTGATTTCCAGCATTAGCTTTCGGCTGCAGCCAATGTCCGCTTTCGAGCTGTTGACCATCGTAGTTTTAGGAGTTGGCGGGATCGGGCTATTCCTCAGCTCGCTGCGGGATGTCAAAGATCTGTAATTGAAGATCTGCTAGTTGAAACCTGGGTCAATTGCATTCGGGGGTCGCAGACCCCCTTGAACTCTGAAATTCGTTACTTGTCCCTGTCGATATTGGGGTTGAGCTCAGGATTATCTAGCAGCTGCTTTTTTGATTTCTTCAATTGTTTCCACAAATATTTGATCTCGTCGTAGGCATCTTGAGGAGATATCTTGCCGCCGTTTTCCAACGCACAAATATACATCACCTTTTGAGAGAAGGTTTGCAAATTGGCATCAAACACAATGTGATGTGGCTTCGCCTCACCTTTGTAGCTGTGATATGGAGAGATAAATTGCTCTTTATCGGAAGGCATTAGCCAGTCACCGCACAATAGAATTCATTTCAATCAAAACTAACGCTGTTTGCATACCTACAATGATGCCTACCTCTAAAGCAGGAACTTTATGCAATTTATCTCAACTGCGATGTGTATCAACCGAGATCGGTGTCAATCGCGACCTATCTCAACAATACGTGTTCGAGGCAAAACCTGATGCGTAAGCCAAAACTTAAACTGTGACCCCATATCTCGCACGACACATGCGCTATCTTTTTGTTTCAACTCCAGTGGGCCCGCTGGGTTCCGGTATTGGTGGAGGGGTAGAACTGAACCTTACGAATCTAGCATCTCAACTGCTGCAAAGCGGTCAGGAGGTACACATTGTTGCACCTGATGGCTCTCACCTACCCAACATCCCTCACACAACTGTTTCGGGCAATCCTCCTCACTTTGCCCAATCCGAGGAACGCGATGTCCCCGTGACACTGCCATTACCTTCCGTGCTGGCCAATATGTGGGACACAGCTCTGCAATTAGCTCCGGAGTTTGACATCATCGTCAACTGGGCATTTGACTGGCTGCCATTTTATCTCACCCCCTTTTTCAATCGCCCTATAGCCCATATCGTTAGCATGGGGTCTCTGAATACAGGATTAGATTCTGCGATCGCCCGCGTCCGCCAGCAATTCCCCGGCACAGTGGCCGTCCACTCTCAGGCCCAAGCCAATACTTTCCCCGATTTACCGGAATCTCCATTCCACATTCTGCCCTGCGGTATCGATCCCGTTCTCTACAATTTCGTTTCTACCCCTGCAGACTATCTGGCATGGGTGGGACGTATCGCCCCTGAAAAGGGCTTGGAAGATGCTGCTGCCTTATCCCAGCAACTGAAACAACCCACTGTCGTGCTGGGCAAAATGCAAGACCCAGAGTATTGGGACGCCATTCAGACACAGTATCCACAGGCCCAGCTGGATTATCGCGGCTTCTTACCTACCGATGAGTTGCAACAGATAGTTGGTCAATCGCAAGCACTGCTGGTCACGCCCAAGTGGGTAGAAGCATTTGGGATGGTGGTCGTAGAAGCAATGGCTTGCGGCGTTCCGGCGATCGCCTACAACCGCGGAGGGCCTGCTGAAATTATCGAGTCAGGGAGAACGGGTTGGGTGGTGGAGTGCGATCGGGTGGATGCTTTGGCAGACGCAGTGGAACAGATCGAGACGATCGATCGCCATGCATGCCGGCAACGGGTCGAGCAACACTTTTCGCTCACGGCAATGAGAACGAATTTTCAGAGCTGGACAGAGGCCATTATCGAGCGGGCCAGGCACTAGCTAGTGCAGCAGCTTAGCAGTCAGCATGTGTAACCACGATGGAGAATTATTTATAGCGCAAACTACTTGGCAATCTGCCATGGGGAGTTTCCAGATCGTTTTTCCCTGTCAATCAAGGGGTTCCGCTATCTCCAAACTCCAGACCTTCCGGCGGGTGCTATGCAAGACCTTTTACACCTCGGCTTAGAGCACTTAACCTTTCAACCCCTTACAGCACATTGTCATGGCTAGTGGGTTGGGGGATCAGACGATACAAGATGCTATAGGCGATCGCAGCGATCGCAATACCGTTAACGGGACCAATCCCAATTTCTGCTTGACCCGTTGTGTACGCGACCACTGAAGCAATGAGGTAGGCGATCGCCCCAGCCCAGTTCACCGCAGGTAGGGGAGAGGATAGCGCCGGAAACTGCCCGCGATGACGTAGCCAAAAGTCAACCATGATGATGCCGCCGACAGGAGGAATCACCGTGCCGAGAAAAATGAGATAGGTCGGCAGCAAATCGTAAATTCCTGACAGGGTAAGAACCAGGGCTAGAGTTGCACCACCCAATACAAATGCGTGCCGTTTGGGGGTGCGGAACATGTTGGCGCCAGCGACAGAAAAGGCGTAAATCGTGTTGTCTTGAGTGGTCCAGACATTCAAGATGAGCAGCACGACCCCGGCAGCCAGAATGCCCTGAGTTGCCATTGCTGCAATCAAGTCTTCAGAGCCATACACCAGCGTGCAAAATGCACCGGCAAAGACGAGTAGGCCGTTGACTAGAGTAAATGCACTCAAGGTAGATACAACCGCATTCTTACCAGAGTCAGCAAAGCGGCTCCAATTGGTGGCTTGCGTTCCTCCAGAGATGAATGTCCCAATCGTAATTGTCAACGCGGTGCCAATCCCCATCGCTCCTGTCGGAGTTGCCACAGTGCTCGCATCAAAATCTCGTACCGCAAGAGCCAAGCTAACCGCCACCAGAATCAGCATGGCGGGCACAGCCAGCCGACTGAGCCAATCAATCGCTCGATAACCAATATAGGCAGTTGCACAGAAAGCGTAATTGAACAAGAAAATCAGCAAAATGTTGACGAAACCCGTAGCAGGAATGCCCAGTATTTCCATCAGCACTTGCACGATGACTGCCGTGGTAAAGGCATACCAGCCAATTTGGGTAAAGCCCATGATGAAATCCACCCAGCGGGAACCCACGTTGCCGAAGCTAAATCGAGCCATCAGTACCGTGGTCAGGCCACTTTGGGATGCGATATATCCTAGGGCTGCGCAATAGATGCCCAGGATAAAATTGCCAATCAGAATGACAGCGATTAGATGTGGAAAGCTGAATGCTGGCCCAATGCTGCCTCCAGCAAACAGAGTGGTGGAGGTGAGGGCAAAGCCCATCAATAACAGGGATAAAGACCAAAAGGGCTTGCGAGCTGTCGAGGGAACAGCACTGAGAGGATAATCTTCGGATGCGGCCCGATCGCCAGTACTAGACTCGAGCGATGTTGGTTTTGCGGATATGGCCATGAATGTCCTCAGCCTCCTCAGTATTGTTATCTAAATGACAGTGTGTAGTTGACCTATCTTCTAGAGCTTTTTGCCTAGATAAGCAGTAACTTTCGGCACGATTTGCCAGGTTGTAGAAGCGGCCCCAAATCCCGTCCCAAGCACTAGCATGCCGGTCTGCCTCGCGAGATGTAGGGGTGGCCAAGCAGAATAATTCAAATGAGTCTGAACCTTTTTGCAAGTGGTGCAGTCTGAATGGGTGTATCTCGTCAAGCAGGTGCCGATCGCATGAGCGATGCATCCTCCTCTCCCCCCAAGACCAAACCGGTAGACACCAATTTGGCAGACACCGAAGTAACAGATACCGACCTGGTTGTCGCTTGCCTGCAGGGCCACAATCATCGCTTTGGAGAGCTGTACGATCGCTACCAACAACAGGTGCGTTCGACCCTCTTTCAACTCTGTGGTGAGGAGCAGTTAGACGATCTAACTCAAGAGGTATTTGTCAGGGCTTGGAAGGGGTTAAAGGGATTTCGCCGTCAGGCTAAATTCTCCACCTGGCTGTATCGCATTGCGTGGAATGTTGCCTCCGATCGCCGCAAGTTGTTGGCAAAGCAGCGGCAGCAGCGACAGGTACTCACCCAAACGTTCGCCAGTGCAACGCCGCAGGGTTCGGGGGGGCTGAACCAGCTTCATCACCAGCAGTTGGCGCAAGACGGGTTGCAGCAGCTCGGTCTGGAACACCGCAGTGTGTTGGTGTTGCACGACCTGGAAGACCTCCCGCAAAAAGAGGTGGCAGAGATTCTGGGAATTCCTGTGGGCACCGTCAAATCGCGATTGCACAACGCCCGCACATCCATCAAGCGCTATCTCGTCAGCCGAGGAGTGGAATTATGACTCATCCCCCCCATGACAGTTCTGCCTCCCGTGACAGTTCTGATTTCAAGGCCGAGCGATCGCTGACGGATTTTCTGCAATCCAACGCGCCAGCCCCACCTCCAGCAGATACGGCACTGCGCAGTCAAATTCTGATGGAGATTGCTAACCATCCTCACTCGTCGCCAAGACGGTTACAAGGGTGGTGGTTGGTGCCTGCCGCGATCGCGGTAGCCATGTTGGCCAATTGGCTGTGGCCTCGACCATCAATGCTGACCGCTGACGAGCGGTTGGAGTTGGAAATGTATCTCATCTCTAGTTGGACGGTTGGTACCACCATCGAAACCGATCCACTGGATGACTGGTTGGAAGATGGCGATCCCGATTGGTTTGACGAGTTTTAGGATCGCCCGTCTATTTCGAATACTCCCCTCGCACATTCACCAGAAACACTGACAAAAGGACAATCCCAATGACTCTTCAACGCAAACAGACGCTTGCTTTATCGGTTGCTGCCTTGGCCATTGCCGTCACTCTTCCGTTCCTTCCCGCCCGTGCTCAGGAAGATAGTACATTTCGGTTCCCTTCCGAGCGACAGGGGCAGATGCGACGAGATGCCCTGAGGGAGTTGGATTTGAGTGACGAGCAACTCGAACAGATTCGGGCATTACGGGAGCAAGCACAAGCGAATCACCACGACCGTCGACAGGAGCTGCGTCAGGAACAACAGACTCTGGCGGAATTGCTGGGAGGCACGGCGTCTGAGGAGGAGGTGCGTTCGCAGTTCGAGCAGTTACAAGCACTGCGACAAGAGCTGGCTACCGACCAATTTGAAAACATGCTGGCAATGCGGGACATTTTAGAGCCCGAGCAACGCAGTATGTTGGTGGAAAACTTAGGTCGCCGCCGCAACAGCTGGAGGCGTCAAATGCACCGTCGGCATGAACGCCATCGACGTGGTCTTGCTGGAGAGGACAATCTCACTCCTCTGAGTGACAATTTCTAGAACTATTTATCTGGCTGAGACATGCAAATGGAGAAAGAATGACGTTTCTTCACCCATCTTGCATGTCTACAGAAGCTGGATTTACGATCGCAATTAGTCCTCCGAGGTTAACCTCACAAAACGTTGGTCGCCATCGAATATGGATGCTGAAGAACTAAAGGTAGCGATCTCCAATGCATTCAAGGGGGTAACGCTTGGAGATGGGATTGGCCTGTGGGAAGCTCAGGCAATTGATGACTACGAAACCGACTTCGTCCGAGCGGAAAAACGACGAGATGATGAGACATCCGATTGGCAGGCCATCTCACACAACGATCTCGGGCGCTGTTATTCCAGTCTCTGCTTTTTTGATGCTGACGGTATGCGGTTTCACTTGCCAGCGTTTTTATTGGCAGAAATAGATGGCAAGTTCGATCAACTCGTCTTCCATCTCACTGGCTTAGATGATTACAAACGGCAAAAGCTGGCAACACTGACCGATCCGCAGAAGTCGGTAATCGCATTATTTCTAGGGTGGTGCTTGGCCAGCGATTGCTACGAGTACGATCGCCAATTAATTACTGTTGCATTGAAGGAATACTGGTCACAAAATTCATCAGACAGCACCGAGCGCTAACATGCTTTATTTTGCGTATGGCTCTAACCTTCACCCCGCCCGGTTACGCGATCGCACCCCATCGGCGCAATTCATAACAACCGGATGCATTCGGGGTCGCCAATTGGTCTTTCACAAAATCGGAAAAGATGGCTCGGCGAAATGCGATGCTCTCCTCGCTAAAACCCCAGAATCAACAGTATTTGGTGCCTTGTATCGGCTAGACCAACGGGACATCCCCACACTTGACAAATTTGAGGCGTTAGGGGCGGGTTACGATCGCGAAATTCTGTCTGTTGCGACTGCAACAGCTACGCTACAAGCCTTTGGTTATATTGCTCAAGCTCAGTACATCGATCCAAACTTGACCCCCTTCCATTGGTACAAACAGCTCGTCATCGCTGGAGCCAAGCTGCACCAATTCCCAGAGCGATACATCGCATCTATTGCCGCTGTTCGTTCAACACCCGATCCTCAATTGCAACGAGCGACCAAAAACCTTGGCGTTTTACCCGATTTCACGAGCTAATTTGCTTCTACCAAAACCTCTATTAGTGGTGCACCACCTCGATCAGCCCCAAGCGGTTAGGGTCAACGGCGGTATCGAAGCGGGTAAAGCGATCGTAATCTGCGGCGTCCAGTCGAGCTCCTAACAGGTTGGCCCCTCTCAGATCCGCCCCCATCAGCTCGCATCCCCGCAGGTCTGCGCCTTCAAGATTGCAGTCATTTAGCAGTGCTCCACTCAAATCTGCCCCTCGCAAATTGGATTGTTTCAAGCAGGTTTGACTTAAATCAGCCCCCATCAACTCTGCCCCTTTCAGAACCGCACCACCCAAGTCGCTATCGCTCAGAATAGCTTCGCTCAGGTCTGCTCCTCGCAAATTGATGCCACAAAAGTCTCGCTCTCCAGCAGCATAGCGTTCGAGAAAAGCAGCCACTTTCTTATCCATGTCATTTCACCGATGGTTTTCTATCTATCATTGTTGACAATCTTCGATTGACGTCATGTGTCGGTATGCCCTTCAGTTGGTTCGTAAAGAACTACGTTTTCCTGCTCGTTTGGATCGTTACGGGACACAATCGCCCTCGCAGCATCCGTATGGCTGAGGTTAAACGGTTGATGAGGGACGCCAGGAGGGATGAACAGGAAATCGCCTGTTTCGTTAATTTGCGATCGCGTCAACCCCTCTCCGTAGAGTGTCTTCACTCGCCCTTCCAAGATATAGATCGCGGTTTCGTAGTCGCGATGAAAATGGGGCTCTGCCGAACCTCCTGGAGGAATCACCACCAAGTTCATGGACAATCCCCGCGCACCTACAGTATCAGCAGAGATCCCCACAAAGTAAGGCAACTTCTGCCGAGTAAACGTTTCTGAATCCGGGCGGACTGTTGTAATTTCAGCGGCACTATCTACATCCGCTTCAACCATTGGGGGAGTGCGATCGGCAGTCATTTCTAGCTCCCAAGTATCGGTAGTGATTGCCAGTACTTAAAGCGATAGGGTATTCGCTTGCTGGACGAGCGCGGCTGCACTATTTGCAGGCGTCATCCCAATGATATCCACCTCCACGCTGGCACTATCACGCCGCTCCAAGTCGTAGGTGTAGGTTTTGTCGTAATAGGGCAAAATCAGCTCGATCGCCGCAACAGTATCGCCTTGCTCCAAATGAGCGATCGCCTGCTGAGTTCGCTCGCTTCCCAAACGCTTCTTAATTCGCTGGGTCGCAGCCATCAGCCCTTCTAAATCTGCTTCGCCATACATTTTGGAGATGGTCTCGACGCGTTCCTGACGCGATCGCTGTACGCGAAACACGGGCGCGGCTTCCATCTGATGAAAGACACCTACCGGAATACGGCAGCACCCGACATTGCGACTTTCCGCCTCCAGCCACACTCGGCGATCGGGGTCTAGCTGTTGCCATTCCAGGGCTAACTTATTCTCAAACTGTTCCGTTGAAGGCTGATCGGGTAATCCAAGAGCCCCATAGCTACTGCCTCGATGGTTAGCCAACCCTTCCAGATCGATGGTTTGTTCGCCGCGTTCGGCCAACGCTTGCAGAATGTAGGTTTTTCCAGAACCTGTCATCCCCCCTAACAACACAACCTTGCGAGGCAGCTCCAATTGCTGCAAGCACCAGCGCCGAAAGGCCTTGTATCCGCCAGCCAGCACAGACACATCCAGGCCTGCAGTCTGCAGCAACCAGGCCATAGACCCACTACGCATCCCTCCCCGCCAGCAATGAATGCGAACGTTGCGATCGACAGCTAGCGGCTTAGCCCGCTTCGCAAATCCCGCCAGCTTTGGCCCCACAATCTCCAAACCCAGCTCTACCGCCTGTTCTCGCCCCTTGCGCTTGTAACAGGTACCAACAACCGCCCGTTCTTCGTTACTAAATAAGGGAAAACTGATAGCTCCTGGAATGTGGGCTTGCTCAAATTCCCCCGGACTGCGCACGTCTAAAATCGGGCCAGGAGCATCTAAAAACTCGGCAAGCGATAAATGGTTGGACACAAGTGTTGATAGCAATGTGGTGCAAGTCGGACACCTATTGTAACGGTCGGCAGTCTACCTAGCTTTGCCGCTGTCCATTCCGGTAACCTGCCTATCTCAGCAATCAACTAAAGCAATCTCTGGGCAGCAGAACCCGGTGCGCCTTGATGCTACTCGTATAGGTTTTTCGTTACATATGGCAAAGTATGAGCCGGAAAATCTATACTAGTTATTAAATCTAAAACTCACCTCGCCTTTCTCGATGGATTCAGGTTTTCACTATCTCAACGCCATCATGAATGCAGTGCCCAACATTGCAGAGCTGAAAATCGGTGAGCTTTTGGTGGCAGCCGGGCTGCTCTCAGAGGCCAAAGTACAAGTCGCTCTGCTGGATAAAAATATGTCCGATGACCAGTATAGAACTGGAGAAATTCTGGCGATGCGGGGTTGGGTCGCGCAAGAAACCACAGATTTCTTTGTCGATATCCTGCCAAAGTTGGCCACAACGCCCTCCCGCCTCCCAATTGGAGAGTACCTCACTTTGGCCCACCTGCTGACGACCGAACAGGTGGAGAATTTGCTGAAAGAACAACGACAATGTGGCGTGCGTTTGGGCTCGCTGGCAGTCATGCACGGTTGGATTACTCAACGCACGCTCGATTTTCTGCTGGAAGTATTGTTTCCAGAAAGGCAGCACGAAAGCGAATTAGCAATGCGTGTAATGGGTCAAACTGTTGAGTTCACCGATCCAGATGCTTACGACGATGAATATGACACTCCTGATCCTTCCCCCGACCCCGATGTAGAGGACGAGCCCTGGGCATTCGACCACGGCAGGGAGCAAACGTTCGGCGAGCCCAACCACTAGCTAGATAATGGGATAAAAACAGACTGCCATTAGCGTTGCCGAGACTGTTACTGCCGGTTCCACATCACATATCGATAAAGACCTACGCAATTAATGCCAAACAGCGCTCCCACCGTATCCGCCATCAAATCCCACAAATCGGCAGAACGACCTTCTAACCACAACCCCTGCTCGAGTTCGATACCAGCGCCCAATGCGATCGCCCCAATCAACACCCAAAAATTGGCCTTAGGAGACCGGAACCGCAGCATCCACAATGCAGAGACAATGGCAAACACACCAAAGTGAGCCAGCTTGTCGGTCGAGATCGGGGAATCTCCACCGTGACCTCGTCCACCTCCCACAAATGCTCGCACCACCATTCTCAGCAGATCGTACAGTGGCTCGATGGTGCTGTTGGGGAGAGAGCACAACAATATGGTGATGAGCGTGGCTGAGACTGCTAAAACGGTCAGGGTTAAGTTGACGCTCTCGGAGCGTGGATTGCTGGGAGCTTTCATGGGGGAAATGGGTAAACCGCAAGTGCTGTGGATTGGGTTACGCTGCTGCAGGAATATCAGCAGCAGACAGATAGCAGGACTCGAATCGAACTGGCGATCGCCAATCCAGCACCAAGACAGCACTATAGACCGATGATTTCCACAAATTCGGAGCAATCGGACACATTCATCGACAAATCGGAAATGTCTGATGAATATTGCAGAGCTAACCTCACGTTGGCGAAGGTGGCTCTGTTCGATACGTCAGCCACACAGAGTACGATCGGGCATCTCCATCGAAACGCTATTGATGATCTTTGGCACCAACATCGACGGGTACCAAGCCGATCTGCCTTAGATGGATAGACAGCGTGGGGACAGTACCAAGCTAAAAAGAACCGTCCAGAGCATCGACACAACGCTCGCACAGATCGGGGTGGTCGCTGAACTCTCCCACTCTAGTCGAATAGTTCCAGCAGCGGACGCACTTGGTGCCCTCTGCCTTCTGGACTTCAACCTCAATCCCCCTACCCCCTTGGAATAGTTCCACTTGGGAGGTGATGAACAGGTAGCGTAAGAAATCCGCACGATCGCTCAACAACTCGTACAGATGACTATCCCCAATCGTAAGTAGCACCTTCGCTTCGGCAGAAGCGCCAATCAGCTTGTCGCTGCGGGCTGCTTCAAGAGCCTTGTTCACCTCATCCCGAACCTGGCGTAACAGCACCCAATCCTCCGCCAAATCGGACTGATTCCATTGCTCGGGCACATTTAGCCAACCAGCCTGGAAAACCGATTCTTGGGGCATCTCGTAGGGCAAATGCTTCCAGATATCCTCCGCCATGTGGGAGAGAACGGGGGCGATCGCTTTGGTCAGATTTTCCAGAATCAGAGCCAGCACCGTTTGGCATTGGCGTCGACGCTCCACATTCGGAGCGCTGATGTAGAGACGATCTTTGCCGATATCTAAGTAGAAGTTGGACAGGTCAACCACGCAGAAGTTTTGTACCGCCTGGAAGAAGCGGAAGAACTGGTAGGTTTCGAATGCATCGGTGATTTCCAGGCACACTTCGCGGTGACGGTGCAGGATATAGCGATCGAGTTCGGATAGGTTATCGTAAGCAACCGCATCAGTCGCTGGATTAAAGTCGTACAGATTGCTGAGCAAGAAGCGAGCCGTGTTGCGTACCTTGCGGTAGACGTCGGACATTTGGCTAATGATGGTTTTGCCGATGGGCACATCGCCGCTGTAATCGACGCTGGATACCCACAGACGGAGCACGTCCGCACCGTAGGCGGGCTCTTTTTTAAGGTTCTTGCCGCCGTTGATGATCACCAACGGATCGACCACGTTGCCGAGAGACTTACTCATCTTTTGCCCCTTTTCATCCAGCACAAATCCGTGGGTCAGCACTGATTTGTAAGGAGCGCAGTTGTTCACAGCCACCGAGGTGAGCAAACTGGACTGGAACCAGCCCCGGTGTTGATCGGACCCTTCTAGGTAGAGATCGACCGGATATTGCAATTCATCCCGCTGGTTAGCCACCGACGCCCACGAAGAACCGGAATCAAACCACACGTCCATCGTGTCGGTACCTTTGGTGTAAGTACGACCGTTATCTCGGTACTCTTCGGGCAGCAGCTCCTCCACGGATAGCTTCCACCAGGCATCCGATCCCTGGTCGCGGAAGATGTCCCGCACGTGGTTGATGGTGGCTTCGTTCAGTAGTTCTTCGCCCGTTTCCTCGTCATAGAACACGGGGATAGGAACCCCCCAAGAGCGCTGACGGGAGATGCACCAATCGGAGCGATCGCTCACCATGGGCGTAATCCGATTTTCGCCAACTGCAGGCACCCATTTCACCTCTTTAATGGCGTCCAGAGCAGCATCGCGGAATCCTTCGACTGAAGCAAACCACTGAGTAGTAGCGCGGAAGATGGTGGGTTGCTTGGTGCGCCAGTCGTAGGGATACTTGTGGCCGTAAGCCTCCTCTTTCATCAACGCCCCTACTTCCTTCAGAGCGTCAATCGATGCTTGATTACCGCTTGTTTCCTTATCCGTCGAAAGTACGTCTAGCCCGACAAACCGCTCGCCTGCTTCTTCCGTGAACTTACCGTTAGCATCCACAGGCGACAGGATATCGAGACCGTACTTTTTGCCGGTATTGAAGTCATCTTGACCGTGGCCGGGGGCGGTATGAACAATACCGGTTCCCGATTCGGTGGTGACGTAGTCGCCCAAAACGCACAGGCTGACGCGATCGTAGAGGGGGTGCTTACCGGTACATCGCTCCATCACCTTGCCGGGGAAGGTGGTTTTGACGGTCAAGGATTCACCAAAGGTGGCTTCCATGCTGTCTTTGAGGTCGGCAGCAATGATGAAATGCCCGAAGCTGGCAGACTCGACCACGGCGTAAGTGAGGTCGCCATTGAAGCACAGTGCCAAGTTGGCGGGAATCGTCCACGGTGTCGTTGTCCAGATGGCTACCCGCAAGCCGGGCATGAACTCGCCCAAATGCTTCTCTGCTTCCGGGGTTAGCTCTTGGATGGGGAAGGCAACGTAGATACTGCGAGACTTGTGGCCTTCGGGATATTCCAGCTCCGCTTCTGCCAGTGCAGTCTGGGAACTGGGGCTCCAGTGGACGGACTTGAGGCCGCGATAGATGTAGCCATTCAGGGCCATCTTGCCAAATACTTCGATCTGGGCCGCTTCGTATTCCGGCTGCAACGTCATATAAGGATGCTCCCAGTCTCCCCACACCCCCAGGCGCTTGAAACCAGACATCTGACGGGCGATCGCCTTTTTCGCAAAGTCCCGTGCCTTGTACCGCAACTTAATTGGTGTCAGAGCTTCCCGCCGCTCGGGGTCCATACTTTGCAGCACTTTGAGCTCGATGGGCAATCCGTGACAGTCCCAACCAGGCACGTAACGGACTTTGCGCCCCTGCAGCATCTGATACTTATTGATGACATCCTTGAGAATTTTGTTCAGGGTGTGTCCCATGTGGATGTCGCCATTGGCGTAGGGAGGGCCGTCATGCAAGACAAATGGCTCACCAGCATTGTCCGTGGCGAGGGTTTCGTAAATCTCGCGATCTGCCCAATACTTCTGAATTTCAGGCTCTTTTTGCGCCGCATTCGCCCGCATCGAAAATTGCGTTTGAGGCAGGTTGAGGGTGCTTTTGTAGTCAACACCAGTAGAGTTTGCTTCGCTCACGGGTTTTCAAACGTAACGGCCAAGTAGTCCCCATTGTAAAAACCTATGGTCGTACCGGCGATGCAGATTACTGATGAATGGGATGAATGTGACAACCATCGCGCCTCAACCGCTTCAGTCGAAATGGTTCCAAATATCAAAAACTGTCAATCGACCTATAAAAAACGCAAACAAGCATAACAAACGTCGATTTGCGTGCATTTGGCATTGTAAAGTTTTACACATATACCTAGTGGGGCGGAGGAGTGCGATCGCGATCGCTGAGAGCCACCTATGACCAGCCTTATAAACGACTCATAACGGATCTCTTCCCAACAAGAGGTTCTCCAAAAAAACCATTCAGCGACTGGAGACCTTGAACCATGGCAGTCATCAACGGCGACGGCAACAACAATATTCTGCTCGGAACCGGTAGCGCCGATTCTATCAGCGGCCTAGGTGGAAACGACACCCTCTACGGCTATGGCGGCAACGATTTCATGAACGGCGGTACGGGCAACGATTTCATGTCCGGAGGTAGCGGCAACGATTATCTGTTCGGCGACTCCGGTAACGACACCATGAATGGTGGTTCTGGTTTCGATACGGCTGCCATCAATGCATCTGGCAACGCCACTGTCACAAACACCAATATTTACGGTCAAGGGAGTGACAGCATTAGCAACATAGAGCGCGTCAACGTCTTTGGAGACGGAAGCAGTCAAACGCTTAATGCTAGCAACTTCGATGGTGTTGTCTACATCAACGGCTACGGTGGCAATGACTTTATCTACGGTGGCAACGGCAATGACACCCTGCTCGGTGGAAGCGGTAACGATTTCATTCGAGGCGGCAACGGAAACGATTCTATCGACGGCGGTTCTGGCACGGATACCGCATCCATCAATGCCAACAACAATGCCATCATCACCAACAGTCAAATCACCGGCCAGGGGACTGACTCCATTACCAGCATTGAACAAGTCAATGTTTACGGCAGCAACAACAACCAAACCTTCAACGGCTCCAGCTTCAGCGGTCGCCTCTATGTAAGCGGTGGTGGCGGCAACGACAACCTCTACGGCGGTAGCGGCAACGATACTTTGCTAGGCGGTAGTGGCAACGACTACTTGGTCGGCGGCGCCGGTAACGATTCTATGAATGGTGGATCTGGCGACAACGACATCGTTAGCATCAATGCCACTGGCAATGTCTCAATCACCAACTCCCAGGTCACCGGTCAGGGCACTGACAACATCAGTAACGTTGAGCGAGTTTATGCCTATGGTGGTAACGCCAACCAAACCATGAACGCAAGCGGCTTCAGTGGCCGCGTCCGCCTCTACGGTTACGGCGGCAACGATAACCTCTACGGAACCATCAATAACGACAGCCTCTACGGTGGCAACAACAACGATTATCTGCGTGGCTATGACGGCGACGACCTGTTGTCTGGTGGCAGCGGTTTTGATACGGCCCAGATTAATTCGTCAGGAAATATCGTGGCAAGCGATACCGAAGTCCAGGGAGAAGGCACCGACACCCTCAGCAGCATCGAACAACTGCTCCTCTTTGGCAACAACAACGCCCAGAAAATTAAGGCGAAGTTCTTCACAGGCGAGACCCAACAGTATGGCTATGGCGGCGATGACACTCTCATCGGTGGGGCCGGTAACGATTCTCTCAATGGTGGCAACGACAATGACCTGCTTGTGGGCGGTGAAGGGAATGACACCCTCACCGGTGGAGACGGTATTGATAC
>JBFRWD010000161.1:0-3480 GCA_051439425.1 Synechococcus sp. | reverse complement strand
GTCTGCCCAACAAACCGAAGCGGGATTGGCCACTCAGGTTGATACGGCAACATCAGCCCAGAAGCCTCAAAGTAACCGAGTGGACTTCTACTTGGGCCATCTAGCCTACTGTCACTCCTACTTTCCTTCTGAGGTGCGCTATGTCGTTGCCGATGCTTTCTACAGCAAGTCCAAGTGGGTGGAAGGAGTCGTCCAGTTGCATCTGCATGCGATTGGCAAACTGCGCTGTGATGCCAACTTGACGTTTCTCTATGACGGGCCACAGAAGCCACGAGGGCGGCACCGCCGCTATGACGGCAAGGTGGACTTGAACGACCCCAGTCGCTTTGAGCTGGTTGAGACTCTTGAGGATGACGTCAACCTCTACAGTGCTGTTGTCTGGTCGGTCAATTTCAAGCGGCCTATTCGTCTAGTCTATTTGCTCAAACAGCAGGGGGGCAAACAACGCTATGTCTTGCTATTTTCGACTGACGTCGACATCGAACCGCTTCTGCTCTATCGCTGCTACAAGGCTCGCTTTCAGATCGAATTTATCTTTCGAGATGCGCGCCAGTTTACCGGATTGGCTGATTGTCAGGCCCGCTCTCCTGAAGCCTTAGATTCTCATGTCAATGCCAGTTTGACGGCTCTTAATCTGGCCAAAGCCGCTTTGCAACAGCAACACCCTGCGACTGAACCACGGAATTTTTCCATTGCTTCCTACAAGAGGCTTGCGCTCAACGAGCATCTTTTGGACTTATTTATTTCCAACTTTGACATGGAGCCGACTTTCATTAAATCCCATCACAACTACCAGAACCTGCTTGCCTACGGGGCTATAGCTGCCTAATTTTGTCCGGAGTATTGTGATTCGATATCTCCAATTATACGTTCTAAAAGCCAATCACCTCCCAGTTCACTACTACCAGTAAAATCGGTAGATGCAGAAACATCTGTACCGGTGTAGTGACTCAGTTGACCTAACAATGGATCGCCACTATAGATTCCGTCACCAATATAGTCACCAGCAACATTACATCCATAAACTAAAGTATCGGCGTCTTCGGTGAATGAGCTTTTCCAAAGTTCAAGCTTGTCTTTATAGTAAGCAATATTGCTAGAGTTAAGCGTGGTGGAGCCCAGTTGAAATTCTCCATCATGGCCATGGGACACCAAATGTAGGCTAGGGATGCTATCAAAATATCCTAACGCTTTTGTAATTTGTTCAATTCCATCTTCATCACGATCTAAAACAATTGCGATAGTATTATCAGCAATATTTTTAATGAGACTATCAATATTCTGGACAGCTGAATCGATGAACATCAAACTAACATTTGATGTTTGTATCTGTCTCTCGCCTAATTTGCCAATGCTAAAAATGTTGCTATTATTACTTGTCGAAAAACTGTTTTGTATGTCTAAAGTCTTTCTCTCTAACATACTCATTCTCAGGTTCCTCCAAAAATTATGAGATTGGTATTAGTCTGTGCCCAAAGCTAACAGCATTCCATTCTGTTTTTCTTGAGATTAGAAACCAAGCAGAATCTTGTGTAGTCAATTCCAGTACTTCAGTATCGCTATTTCTTTTAGGGATGTACTGAAATTAGGAAATGAAAAAGATACAGGCTTCTCTGATGACAGCTCCATTCTGACCTGTAGGTTAGAATTTTTACCTTTGCAAAGTGACTTGAGAACTTTGCGTATGAACCTTTGACTGTCTACTATCATTATGTTCGAGTATAGGGTTAGTAGGAGTGCCTGAGTTGATAATTATTCATTAACAACAAAGATGTTGTTTTATTTGGGAATTAGCTTAATCTGAATGCTCGTGCACTAGAAGGCCAGGTTAATTTGGTTCTGTTGAGTGAAGCAGTTAGAATTTGTCAGGACTGGGAGTACAAATCAAGGACAGGAAATGAGTGAGTGCCGTTTCCGTATCTTTGGCCTTCACGTGGCTAATAACTCAGCCTCCAATTCTTGAATCCTCTTCTGAAATTGAGCCCGCTGCTCGGATAGAATTAATATGCCCAAAAACAACTGAAGCACACAACCTTGTTGATTGAAACCGGCGGAAATCAGATTGAGTTTAAATATTCTTTACCAAAGGAGGATCTGGCTAAGTGTCTGTTCTGCGCCAGTACTGATACGACGAAGAAATGCTCGAATCAGGCTTAAAGCTGTAGAAAGGACATGAACGCGATACGAAATCATTGAGTACAACCTTTCATTTCCTGCCGATTGCATTTGTTCGCCGAGCGATTCACTGGAAGCTGACGAAAATACTGTTGAGGTGGCTTTGGCTGTTAGGACAAGTAAAAATGCGAAAATTCAGCTAGCGCATTGGTTAGACCCGAATTTCTCACAAATTTCTGGAGCAGCTCGCATGAGAGCGACAGTGGGCACTAGCGATCTCAATATCCCTGCTTGAATCATTTGATCGGAACTGATGCAGTTGCCTGGCGGCTGGAATCTTCCCCACTCCACTTTTCCCAGTCGAATACCTCGTCTCGTCGGTAGCGATGCCGATCGGCCTCAAGTTCATGCGTCCATTCTTCGGCAAATTTGAAACCGACCTCCGTTGCTCGGGCCATTGGCAAATCGCGCCGCTTCGGTTTCATCTCTCCCGATTGTGGTGGTAGCGTTGCTCTGAGATAAAGTACATCGCCCTTCTGGCGGACGGTTACGCGCAGCTTGTTCAACCGCTCGTTAATTGCCTCCAGAGTCCAAAAAATCTTCCCCACTACTTCCCCACATATTGCTTGATTGCTGGGGACTATGTAGAGATTTTATCCCGTGCAAGCAACAGAAATGAGCATTCTTGACACCTCTGAAACCCTTGCAGGATTTGTGATTCAATGAAGCGGGGCTGGCGGGATTCGAACCCACGACCTAGCGCTTAGGAGGCGCTCGCGCTATCCAGCTGTGCCACAGCCCCTAGATGCGTGTCCCATTAAAGTCTGTTTGAGCCGAAATCGCAATTCCCTGCCCATTCTTGCCGACTGGCTAAGTCGCTCGATCCAAACTGCGATACTGGATTGCTTCGGCGATGTGGACGGGGTCAATTGGCTCAGCTCCCGCTAGATCGGCAATCGTTCGAGCGACTTTCAGGAGACGATCGGTTCCTCGGGCCGATAGACTTAATTTTCGAATTGCCCCTTCTAGCAATTGACGACTGTCATTTTCCAATTGGCACCAGTCACGCAAGTGACGACTTTGCATATGTGCGTTGCAGGTCAATGTGGGTTCCTGTTGAAAACGCTCCTGCTGCCGTTGTCGAGCACTCAACACCCTGGATCGAACCGTTGCAGATGATTCTCCTAGTTGTATCGACATCATTTCTTCTGGCTTGAGCCTATTTACCCGCACGTGTAGATCGATGCGATCGAGTAATGGTCCTGACAGTTTTGACCAGTAGCGATCGCGTTGGGTTGGTGTACAGGTACATGCAACAGCAGGGTCTCCGTAGTAGCCGCACCGACAAGGATTGGTAGATGCGAC
>JBFRWD010000160.1:0-20294 GCA_051439425.1 Synechococcus sp. | reverse complement strand
GTGGTGGAGTTCTTGCTGCCGTTGGTAGCCGATTGGCAATTCCAGATGCGGTCTACAAGTTTATTGTCTTCATGCTGCTTATCAAAGTTGGGCTGAGCGGCGGTATTGCGATTCGCAATGCCAATCTGGTAGAGATGATTTTGCCCGCGCTGTTCGCGATGGCAATTGGGGTCGTTATTGTATTCATTGGCAGGCACACCTTAGCCAGGCTCCCAAATGTCAGAACTGTAGATGCTATTGCAACAGCGGGCTTATTTGGTGCCGTAAGTGGCTCTACTCTTGCCGCTGCTCTAACGCTACTAGAAGAACAGGGCATCGAATACGAGGCTTGGGCTGCTGCACTCTATCCCTTCATGGATATTCCTGCTCTCGTGACAGCGATCGTTGTAGCAAGCATTTACACCAAAAAGCAACGCGATATTTCGGGGGTGTCTCTTGGTAAACAGGAGTATCGCAGCAAACAGCTTGTTGCCGCAGGTGGGTATCCCGGCGAGCCAGGTATTTCCATTGGTGGGTCTGCCAGTAAGCAGGGCAGTAATGTCGGCGGGTCCGTTGACGAGCAACCCGGTAGTGCACATCAGCGGGTCGAGATATGGCCGATTGTGAAGGAAAGCCTTCAGGGCTCGGCTTTATCGGCATTGCTGCTTGGCATCGTTCTGGGTCTACTAACTCAACCTGAAAGTGTCTTTGACAGCTTCTTCGAACCTCTCTTCCGCGGCCAACTTTCAATACTTATGCTGGTAATGGGTATGGAAGCGTGGGCAAGGATAGGTGAGCTACGAAAAGTAGCCCAATGGTATGCCCTATATGCGTTTGTGGCGCCGCTGCTGCATGGATTTATTGCCTTCGGTCTTGGAATGATTGCCCACTACGTTACTGGATTCAGTCTTGGTGGCGTCGTGATCTTGGCTGTTATCGCTGCATCTAGTTCGGATATCTCGGGGCCTCCCACTTTGCGGGCCGGTATTCCCAAAGCCAACCCTTCTGCCTACATCGGTTCCTCTACAGCAGTCGGTACACCGGTTGCGCTTGCCTTAGGCATACCGCTGTTCATTGCGCTTGCCCAGGCAATAGGCAGTTAATTTCGGCCTGGTCCAAAAAACTCCTGGGCGTTAAGGTAACACTCCGAGCAGGGGTCAAACATCACAAAAGCTTAGTTGGTAAGGATTTGAGAATTTGATGAGTAGCCAATAGTGTTACTCTGACTTAAGCCGTGCCAATATCGCGAAACGATGAGCCAGCGATTCAAAAGGTGGCATGAAGTAAGCAATCTGAAGATTGCTGGCTAAATCAGCACGCCAGACTTCATCTGATACTAAGTCGTTTTGAGCAGACCTCAGAAATCATTTCTCCGTTCAGAACTAAGCTAATGTGGCCCTTTTGGACTTCTATTTTTGGGGTAGGAATTCCCGGATTTAGTAGGAGAGAGAAATATAGAGGGAGCCATACCAATGAGGACATAGTTTGAAGTAGTAGACCAAAGACTGAGAAAGGTGGGCACATCTATGCCCTCAAGTCCGGCAGACGTGAAGGACGCATCGGCATGATTGCCGCTTGGTGCCATCGTCAACTGCTGGCCCCGTTTACTTTGGACGGCTCATGCAATCTGCCCTGTTCGAGATGGGGCTAGAGCAGCGTTCTATTCCATAACTGAGGTCAGGGCAGGTCTTGGTGGTAGACAATGCCACCTTTCAGGAAGGGGCCACGCATCGAACAACTGTTGCAGGAGGATGGGTGTCAACGTTGGTATTTGCCTCCTTACTCGCCTGACCTCAATCACATTGAGCATTGTTGGGCCTGGATTAAAGCCCGCGTTCATCGCTGCAATCAGTTTGACTCTTTGCGCGATGCCATTGAGCATGTTCTTTGCCTTGCGTCCTAATTCCTTTAGCCATGCCTGTAGTGCTCTAACTGCGCGATCTCGCCTTTATTTGACAATCTTGCCATTAACTCAATAGCGAGTTCGATCGCATGGCGGAGTTGAGAAATTGACGGCAGATGCCGAGTGAGTAGGGCCAATCAGTCAGTTCTATTCTGCTTAGGAGATTCCAGTCAGGTAAGGATAGCGCCAGATTTGAAAACAGAGATAGGCTCGCCTCCGTTCTCCAGTTCGAGATCGACGATAGCGGGAATTCGATTGTTGGGGAAATGTTGAGGAATTCCGGCTGAAACTGTTCCCCCTTGACATTGTTTATTGGAATGACGGGTAAGAGAATTTTACTTGCTCCAAGAAAATAGTAATTTTATGCTTGTTTGGAGTAGTTCAATAATATAAATGAATTGTCATCTATTCAGGCACTGAAGATCTACCTATTTATCACAATAAAAGATTGAAGTGAGTTCTGACAGGTGATTCTATTTCGTTGAGCTGATACCTAACCGCAGAGGGACCCACCAAAGTTAAGTGATATCAGAGTCATCCTTAGCCAATTGTTTGAGTGAAGGCAGATCGATAGGCAGTACAATGGGTAAGAATCGGATTCGATCGCTTTTCGCAATGGTTCTTGTTATTGCAACATGTTCTAAGCCGGAACTTAAGCAATAGCTCGACCAAGGATGATTTATATGTTTTTTAGAAAAATAATCCGGTTTTTCGAGCAAGAATGGGCCACTCTATCTAACTTTCTGAAAGACGCTGAAGAGGAGAAGCGATCGGAAGCCAATATGTCAGCTGGCATGGTTCGAGAAGTATTGGGGCATAACTTTTCGATCTTACTAGGATTGGCTTCTGTGATTGCCACATTCGGCTTGTTGTCGAACAGTGCCGCGACGATCATCGGTGCAATGATTGTCGCTCCACTGATGATCCCGATTATCAGTTTTGCATACTCAATCGTTGTCATCAACATTCGCTTGCTCAACTATTCACTAGTGCGTTTGCTCTACGGAATAGGCTTGACAATCCTGCTGTCAGCTGTAAGTACTAAGTTGATTGGCTTTCGGATTCCAGGCTCGGAAATTCTGGCCCGTACCGAACCTACCTTGCTCGATATGGGGATTGCTATTGCCGCGGGAACTGCTGGTGCTTTTGCAAAAATTCGCCGCAGTGTATCGGATGCCATCCCGGGAGTCGCGATTGCAGTAGCTCTTGTACCTCCTTTGTGTGTAGTTGGGATTGGCTTGGCAATTGGCGATACAAGTTTATCGACAGGCTCGTTCTTTCTATTTCTAACCAACTTAATTGGAATAATTCTTAGTGCTGCAATAGTATTTTTGTACCATTCATATGGGAGCTGGAAGAGAGCTGCCGGCGTATTGGGAATATTGCTTGCAGGGATGCTTTTGATAGCGTCCCCGCTCAATTTTGGTTTTCAGGAGATGATAGCCGAGAACAGAATTCGTCATACTCTCTACCCATACGATATTCGTTATTCAGAAGACGGAGAATCGTATCTTAGTGCCGTGGAGGTTGAATATAGGGATGGAGAATTTTGGGTCACTCTAGATGTAATTAGCACACTAGAAAACATCCGTGAAGGTCTTGTGAATGATGGCTTGGAAACTGCGCGAGAAAATATTTCAGATATCGTTGGAGATGAAGTCAATCTGAGGGTAAGGTATCTCCCTGTCGAAATTCTTGATTACGAGGTTTCTGCTCCGCCGGAAGAAGAGGAGGAGTCCTAGTCAATTTGTATGTGTTCCCTGCTAGTCGATCGCTGCATCATCAAATCACGTTGTCTTTTACTCCGCTTCTTCAATATTCTCTTTTTTGCTTTGACGATAGAAATTGGGATTCTGCCCACTCCATTTTTTAAACGCACGCGAAAAATGTGACTGCTCGGTATAGCCCAAAGCATTAGAGATTTCTCCAAGGTCTAGACTTGTTTGAGTTAACAGCTGATGAGCTTTTCGATATTTCGCCATATTTAATAACTGTGTAAATGTTAGGTCGTTAGATTGTAAATATCGTTGCAGGTTTCTAGCCGACAGCCCTGCGGCATGAGCTGTCTGTTCTACACTCACTGTGCCATATTTCATTTGCTCGCGAATGATGAGTTGAATGGCACCAATGTTGGAGTTGACATCCTCCAGATTGGATAGATGTCTGATTTTCTCGTGAAGCTCGTCCGTGGAAAATTTAAATCTATCTTTGTTTGGAATGTTTCGAAATAATACTGCTTCTGGAAAAACAATCACTGTTTTTTTGGAGTTAGAGAATATCTCTACGGCTTGGCTTTCTAGCGATCTTCTTATTGCTGTTGGGATTTTATCCTTTTGTAAAAACACCTGAGAGGGAAACCAGTTCTCTCCTGCACCCAGGCGAACGATTCGGATCATCATTTGCAGGACATAGTCTTCAATCTGGTCGTTCCCTATATCAATGGAAGGAATACCATGTCGAATGAAATATACATATCCACTGCTGGAAAAGGATAATGAGAAATCAGCACGATTGCTTTCGTACTTGGCTAGCTTAATAAACGTACGGATGGCATCGAGAACTGTATTGCAATGAGTGAGAATACGACCCAGATCGCTAAGGTTGTCAAACACGATTGTTTCACCAACCCAATAGCCAAACGAGTCTATCCCCTCGATACGAGCAGCACGATCTGCAAATTTCCATACCTTAGATTCAAGTACCCAAGAGCGATCGCACGCTAGATTGTCGTCGCTGATATCGACTTTAGACAATAAAGGCTGAGTAGGAATTGAATTCTTTTCTAAAAAGCTGACGAATGGTTGTAAATGTGCCGCACGCACTAGAGATATAGGCTTCATACGGATAGCGATGGTAATGCTGTATTGATTGAAACGGGTTTAACTTTGAAGCCGTACGACCAGCAATTTTTCTAGTGTGTCGCAATGGGGCAAAGATATAACAATTCGTTTGTTGTAGGATACCTAGCGATCGTCGAACGTAAGTTGAGACTCATCCTACATGATTCCAAAAGCAAAGCCAGCTTCCTTTGTCTTGATTTTCCTATCGAGTTGTTTTGGGTTTGGATTCTTTGACTCATCATCTGTTGCGCTCGCCCAAGAGACCGCGATCGACGAAACATCTGAGGTGCAGGCTGGCTCCCAGAGCAATTCGAGAGGGTTTGGTGGCCCCAGTAGTGTCGGGGAAGAGTTGAATGAGGATGCTCGAATTCGACGGTCGTTAGGGGGAGATGAAGGAGTACTCGCTCCCTGGAATCAATTCAAAAACGATCTTGAACGAGATATTGGCTTACAGTTTGGTGTCGACTACAACGTTCTATATCAGACGGTGACGGATAGTCTGACGGATGAAGTCGAAGCGGGTGGTGGAATTTTTCGGTTTTTCGGCAATTGGACGGTGTTGGGCCGAGACACGAGCTACCCCGGTTCGATTGTCTTTAAAGTTGAGAACCGACATCCTCTTTTCAGCTCTAGTGTTTTGCCACAGAACTTGGGGTTCGAAGCCGGATACAACGGTCTTACCGGAACTCAATTTAGCGATATTGGATGGGGGGTTACCAATCTGTACTGGCGTCAAGATGTTCTCGATGGGCGCATTGCGCTCGTCCTTGGCAAGGTCGATCCCACCGACTACGTTGACGTTTATGGCCTTTCCAACCCCCTAACTCAATTTCAAAATTTATCGTTTTTGACCGATCCGACAATTGCTGCCCCGAATCAAGGCCTGGGAGCTGCAATTGGAGCAATGGTAAGCGACAACATTTATGTTGTGACTGGTTTTAGCGATGCCAACGGCGATGCCACCGAGGCCGGCTTCGATACGTTTTTCAATGACGCCGAGTATTTCAAACATTTTGAACTCGGTTGGACAACTTCCCCCGACCGGATTTATTTTGACAACATTCACTTAACTGCTTGGCACACTGACGCTCGCGAAGAGATCGGTTCTCCGGATGGGTGGGGATTAGCATTTTCGGGCAGCTGGTTTTTAGACGATAAGTGGATGCCGTTTTTGCGGGCCGGTTACTCCGAAGGGGATGCAGCCCTAATGGAGCACAATATCAGTCTGGGATTCGGTCGCTTTTTTCCATCCAACAGCCACTTGGTGGGTACGGGGTTGAGTTGGGGGAAGCCAGCCCCAGATGGCCTCGACGACCAGTTTACTGCCGAGGTGTTTTATCGAATTCAAGTGACCCCAAATCTGGCAATCACACCCTCCGTTCAACTCTTGCAGAACCCGGCCCTCAACCCGGATCGGGACACTATCGGCTTGTTGGGGCTTCGCGCCAGAGTGAATTTCTAATTAGCGACTCGATCGACGAACGATTGTCAAATCCTGCCCTGACTTCGGCAGTATGAAAGGCCGTCGCAAACTGGCAACGTATGTAAACGCATCCTGAAGAATATCTGCAACTTGAAAGGCTGTGCCGTAGCTCCAATATTTAATTGAAGACCGATGATTCTTGATGTCAATACATGGGATTTAAGCAACGCATACTCTTGCAGCTTTCGGCGGCCACTGTTGGATTGAATACTGCAGCATCAATAGGAAGGACTGCTGCCGATACCAGCACGGAGGGCCGTATCCGATGCCTGAAGTGAGGGATATCGACGCTTTAACCTGTCGGACATTGGACCATTTTGTGGGAGCGGTATTTGTGTCGTAGGGCATCCCACTGAGCGAAAGGTCTGCTACCACAGTTCTGCATCTGAGGGGCTCTGGACAACAGAAGATGCGGGACGGTGCTGGAAACCATTAAGAGATGGCCAATTCAAGTATGGGTCGGTCGGAGCGATCGCAATTGCTGACACCCATCCCAACATCATGTCTGTGGACTGAGGTGGCCCCAAACGTCAATGCAGGAATTCCAAATATCAATGGATCGAGTGCCATGTTCAAACGACGACGCTTTCTCCAATGGTCGGGGTTAGCTACAGGAGCCGTAGTGTTCGGAGATTATTTGGGCAAGTCCAATTCAACCCAGGCCCAACAAGTTTCTACAGAGGAGATAACGATGCCGTAAGGCAGTGAATTTCAAGCCTTAGCATGGCGGTTTGTAGGTCCTACCGTTGGTGGACGGGGTACCACGGTTGTCGGTCATCCAACTGACCCCAATGTCTTTTATTTCGGCCATTCCACTGCTGGCATCTGGAAAACCGAAGATGCTGGGCTGTACTGGGAATGCATCAGCGAAAAGGATTTTGCTATGGGTGCTGTGGGGGCTATGGCCCTAGCTCCCTCTAATCCCGACATTATCTATGTCGGTATGGGAGAACCCAACATGCGCGATAGCCACTCCTGGGGCAACGGAGTGTATAAGTCCACAGATGGTGGTAGTAGCTGGACCCATCTGGGCATGGAAGAAACCATGATTGTGGCGCGGATGCGGGTGCATCCCACCAACCCAGATCTGGTGTACATGGCAGTACCCGGCAATGCCTTTGGCCCGTCTCGCGATCGCGGTGTGTACCGCTCAAACGATGGTGGCCAAAGTTGGGAACAGGTGCTGTTTAAGAGTGACGTGGCCGGGGCCATTGACTTGGTCATGGATGAGACCAACCCCAATGTGCTGTATGCCTCTATCTTTCAATTTCAGCGTAAAACCTGGGGCGCTTATTCCGGTGGCCCAGACAGCGGCATCTGGAAATCCACCGATGGGGGCAATAGCTGGACGGAACTGACTCGAAATCCTGGGCTGCCCGAGGGGCAGTTGGGACGGATCGGGTTGGCTCATTCCCCAGCCATGCCCAACCGGATTACAGCTCTGGTGGATTCCGAGACTAAAACTGGAGTGTATCAGTCCGATGATGGGGGGGGCACCTGGACCTTTATTTCAGCAGATTCCAATGTTGTTGTACGCCCCTTTTACTTTATGCACCTGTTTGCCAGTCCGGTGAATGGGGACGAGTTTTGGGTTTGTACCAACAAGCTCTGGCAATCGACTGATGGGGGTAAAACCTGGGTACAACGCACGGGGATTAAGGATGACTTCCACGATTTGTGGATTGACCCGAAAAACCCCATGCGGATGATTTGCACCTGCGACGGTGGCACCATGGTCACGTTGACTGGCGGCAAAACCTGGACCACTCCCTGGACCCAACCCACTGCCCAGGGGTATCGGGTAGAAGTGGACGACCAGTTCCCTTACAACCTTTATGGCAACTTCCAGGACTTGATTGGCTATAAGGTGCCCTCTGCTTCAATTTGGGGGGGCATCTCCAACAACGACGTGACTATTTTTGGCTCGGGTGAAGCCGGATGTGCCATCCCCGATCCCCGTGACCCAAACATTATCTGGCATGGTTCCCCCAGTACGATGGTGATTGGGGGTGGAGCGGTCCAACGAATTAATCTGGTTACCGGGCAATGGGAACACAAAAACGTCTGGCCTGAGACCTATGCCGGTCGCGATCCGAAAGAGTCTCGCTATCGCTTTAACTGGCATGCTCCCATCGTGCTCGATCCCTTCGATCCCGATACCGTTTATTTTGCGGCTGAGGTGGTGTTCCGCACCCAAGACCAGGGGCAAAATTGGGAAGCGATTAGCCCCGTACTCACCCTAGATGATGAATCGAGACAGTTGGTAACTGGGGCACCCTGGATGCCCGAATCATCGGGTCAAGAGTTTTACAACACGATTCACCGCATGGTGGCTTCCAAACACGAACAAGGGGTGTTGTGGACGGGGAGTGACGATGGTCTGGTGCATATCACCCGAGATGGCGGCAGGACCTGGCAGAATGTCAGCCCCGATTTCCCGCCGGATACGGATGTGTACGAGCTGGAAGTGTCCCCCCACGATCCCGCTACTCTGTACCTGGCAGCCTCCCGTTATCGCACCGCCAATGATTTCAAGCCTTATCTCTATAAGACGACTGACTACGGTAAGACCTGGGCGAACCTGAGCGACAACTTCCCCCAGGGTGAAATCACTCGTACCATCCGCGAAGACACGGTGCGCAAAGGTCTCTTATTTGTCGGTACAGAAACGGGGTTATTTGGTTCCATCGATGACGGTCAAACCTGGAATCGGATGAACTACAACCTGCCTGCGATGCCCGTTCATGACCTCAAAGTTAAAAATGAAGACCTGGCGATTGTCACCCATGCTCGCGGCTTTTGGATTTTGGATGATATCAGCCCCCTGCGTCAGTATGACGACAGCATGTCAGAGAAGAAATTCCATTTGTTTAAGCCTCGCCCCCATACTCGGCTGGGGCGCAACTGGTGGTCGCTGTATGGGGGTGGCGTTGGGGGTGGCCAGAAGAACTACTTCGTGCAAAACCATCGTCCGGGCCATACCTTCTACGAACTGGGAGTGGAGGAAGGTATTCGCAAACGGAAGTTCATCGAAGGGGGGGATGCTCAGCCCGATGGCCCGATCATCTACTATCTGCTGAGCGATCGGGCCCAAGAAGTCAGTCTCACCATTCTGGATGAAGCCGGTCAAGTGATTAAGACCTTCACCGAGGATGAAATTGAGACTCAAAAGTTCATTACCTTGGATGCCTTGGGCTACACCCGTGAAACGTCTGAAGGCGGTAGTGCTCGGGTCAGCGTGATTGGTGGCCTGAATCGGTATGTATGGGATATGAACTATCCCTCGAATACGCTAGTTCCGGGTAAGCCTCCGTCCGGAATCATTCCCATGGCTAAACCCGGCACCTATCAGGTGCGCCTGACAGTGGATGGAGAAAGCCAAACCGAAACCTTTGAACTGCGGATTAACCCCAATGAGACTTACACCCAGGCAGAAACCGATGCCCG
Source organism: Synechococcus sp. (assembly GCA_051439425.1). Classification (GTDB taxonomy): domain Bacteria; phylum Cyanobacteriota; class Cyanobacteriia; order Thermostichales; family PCC-7336; genus PCC-7336. The sequence continues at coordinate 10,642 of JBFRWD010000160.1, read as the reverse complement.
GTTTGACCTGTGGATGAAGGCATTGGAGACGGTGGAGAAAGGGAATCTGGCGATTATTCAGTCTATGGAAATGGTGGAGAGTTTGAAAGAGCGGGTTGCCAGTGGGACGGGCGGCAATCGCGCTAGCACTCTGCTGAATCAGATTGAGACTGCTGCAACCACGTTGTCCAACACTCTGGTGCCCGTGGGTAAAACCTTAATTCAGATCATCAATGAGCCCAGCACCCTGGTGGTGAAAATGCAAACCATTCACTGGGGGCTGTTTCACTCAGAAGGAGCACCTCCAGCTTCCTTTGTGCAGGTCCATGAAATGTTGGATCGGCAGTTTGATGAGGCGATCGCCGCTTGGAACCAAACCATGGAAACCGACGTAGCGGAATTAAACCGGCTGTTAGGGTAAACCCTTTTGAAGGATAGGAGGGATGGTTAGACATGCAAGTGACTTTCCATTCCTCAAGTTCGATCGCCCAATATCCTTCCTCAATGTTTGAGTACTTACAAATTTTCAACTTCAAGGAGAAGCATGAGCATAGAAAGTAAGACTTGGACGGCATCCGAGAAAGCCAAGAAATTTGTCAAAGATACTATCTGCCTTGACTTCTTTGCGTCACCCGCTGGCATTGGTTGGACGGAGGATCAAGAACTGCATAACTATCTTCAGCGGGCGATGGAGACCGGTATTACAGGGGGCAGTCTGACCATTGCCGAAACAGACAATCCCTGGGAAAAGTTTCTGACCACGAATCGAAAATGGAGAAACACACTTCTACAACATGCTGACAGATATGTGTTCGTCCATAGTGTACGGGACATTGAATATGCCCATGAAACGGGTAAGTACGCCATTATATTTAATTCCCAAACCTCAACCATCGTGAGTGGTGATTTAAGTAGAATTGCCACCCTGCGTGAGATTGGCTTAGGCAGCATGCAATTGGTTTACAACGGTCGCTTTAGAGCCGGGGTCGGGTGTATTGATGTCCTCCATACACCTGATACCGGGCTGACCGAATGGGGCAAGAAAATCATTGATGAAATGGTGAATCAGGGGATTTTAGTTGACTTAAGTCATGCCAGTTTCCAAACGACAGAAGATGCGATCGCCCACATGAATGAAAAGCATCCAGGAGTACCAGTTGTTTATACCCATTCCTGCCCTGCTGGTTTGTACAAGGACGAACCAAATGCCACTGAGAAAGGATGCTATCGCAACATCACCGACGATCAGGCGAAAAAAGCTGCTGCAACAGGTGGGTTTGTGAGCCCAACCTTTACTGAATGGATGTTGGATGGCATTTGGCCTGACGATATTACGCCCTTGCAATGTGCTCAGATGATTGACTACTACGCCAAGCTACTGGGTGAAGACCATGTGGGTATTGCATCGGATGACATGATGAAATTGGATTTAGTTGTGAAGTTCGCCAAAGCTGCCCCCGACATTTATAACGACGACAACTATATGTTTGATGCTTTTGATAGAGGCGCTGTGGGGTGTGGTGAAATGTCTAAGATTTTGCCTGCTATTACCGATGAACTTTGGCAAATGGGCTACTCGGACGAGGCCATTAAAAAGTTTTATGGGGGCAATGAGATGCGAGTTTACAGCCAAGTTTGGAAATAACCTACCTGAGTTAAATCAACTGACTCGCTAGCCCCTGCATACGCCAAGACAGGGGATGGGTTAAGGGGAAAGTCCAGTTTGATGTTATGGCTCACCAGGTGTCCCGCAGCGATGGGCTTTCCCACGTGGAATCCAACTATTGCATCATCCCTCCCGCTATTACCGCCAGTTCATGTTCAGGCGTACTGATTTTGGAGTAGCAAGCCTATTTGGAGTAGCAAGCCTATGTGGAGCGGGCCACGCTGGTTACTAAATTAATGGATTTAATTTCACAGACGAATTCTTGACCAAAACACCCTTGCTCATGCAACACCGCCGCAATTTTGCCTACATTACGACCGCCGATCTATTTGCTCGTTCGGCCTACCAAATGGGCAAAACACCCTTGTTGCCCATTTTGGCCGCCTCTTTAGGAGCCACTGGAGCCTTTTTGGGCTTAATTGTGGCGGTGTCTACGGTCACCGGTATGGTGCTGAAACCCTTCATTGGTCTCCTGTCCGATCGCTGGGGTCGTCGTACCTGGTTGATCGCTGGCGCCGTTTTTTTCGCGGTGACGCCGTTTCTCTATCGGTTTGTACAGACCCCCGAGCAACTGTTTGCCATTCGCCTGATTCACGGCTTGGCCACAGCCATTTACGGTCCCGTTACCGTCGCCTTTGTGGCCGAGCTATCACGCCGCCGACAGGCTGAACGGTTGGGCTGGTTTAGCATGGCCCGCAGTGTCGGATACATATTGGGACCTGCGATCGCCGGAACGTTGCTGCTTGTCCTCAGCCCCGTGCAGGTATTCACCGTGATTGGCCTATTGAGCAGTCTGGTGTTTGTGCCCCTGCTGCTGCTGCCAACAGTGCCCCAGCAACATGAAGCCAAAGCCGTGCCCCTGAGACAGCCAATGGTCGCGGCGCTCAAGGCCGGTGGGCAAACCCCTGCCGTCTGGCTATCTGGGGGGCTGAATGCCGCCGTGTTTATTGCCTTATATGCCATCAAAGCCTTCCTGCCAGTCTATGCCTTAGATACTGGTATGAATGTGGCCCTAGTGGGACTCTTTTTCTCTATACAGGAAGGAGTTCATATGGTGCTTAAGCCCTGGGGGGGCCGTTGGGGCGATCGCCGGGGATACCTCCCTATAATCGCCTTGGGCATGGCTATTTTAGGCATCGCGTTACCTCTGCTCACTCTGACCCAAACCGCCACCGCATTGTTGGCATTGGCTGGGGTGATGGGAGTCGCCCAGGCAATGGTCTTTCCCTCAACAATGGCTTTGGTGGCAACGCAAATTCCACCTCAGCACTTGGGAGCCGGAATGGGTTTGGTTGGCTCCCTCAACAATGCGGGCAAGGTATTGGGACCTTTATTTGGGGGTGTATTGATTCAACTCTTTGACTTTTCTAAAGCTTTGCAATTGTTGGGCTTAATGACTGGGATTGGAGCAACTATAATTTGGCTTGTCAAAGAGAAGAATTATGATTTACTACCTACAATATCTCAAGTAGATTCCAAACATTTGACATCGAAAATACGAAATTAAAATCTGTACTCTCAGTGGTAACTAGTGGTAATGATGTTGGAAAACATTCTCCAAAGGCCATATGAATCACAAGGGACGGTGTGAAGGTTTTTTGAGGGGAGACATTGTTACTCAAATAAACTTCTTCGATCGGCTCTTTGGGATTGTCGTATAAACATCCAGGAGCCGCTATAAGTTCTTGTCGCTAAGCTCTTTGTTTCAATACAACCAGAGTTATTGTTACGAGGCAGAAAAGGTATATTTTGATGCCAGCGAGAGCGGAAATACAAGAAAGTAAGCATCAGTTTTTGACAAGACTCGCACGATCGTGGGCAGAAAACGAAACCATGACAAAGAAAACGAGAGTTTATTCGGGGTATAAACTATAATTCACCTTTAAAACTCTGGAAAAGCTGGTGCGCAAATTAATATACTCTTTGCTAGTGTTGGCACTGACAAGTTGCTTGTTTTTTTCGCTCGGGCAATCGGTACTGCCTCAAGACAACTCGGTCGATACAGCGCCCCCAACTCAAAGCCAAACTGTTCAAAATGAAAACGCTTCACCGCCAACAGGTGAAGATACCAATGACTCGGATTCAAATCAGCCGGCTGCTGATGAAGATAACTCAGATGAGCAGACCGATGACCGCAACCTGGCGCAGTTAGAACCATCTCCTGTGATGTTGGGTGCAGAAGAACTCTTTACGCTGGAAGTTGGACTCGGGCCGCTGACTCCCGCAGAGAGAGCTGAGATTGCCAGCGAAAATATTGCAGAATTTGCCAGCGATCGCGGCACATTACTAGAATCCCTAGAACTCAGCCAGATCGAAGGTGTACAGCTAATGGTTTCGGGGAAATCAGTACTGTTGCCCTTAACCCAGGCTGATGCGGATGCTGAAGGTATTCCACTAGATGACTACGCTCAGGACAAGCTAGAGATTGTCAAGAACGCTGTTGAAGAATTCAGAACCTCTCGAACCTTCAAACAACTCATGTTTAGTGCTCTTAAAGCAGCATTAGCGACCTTGGGTGTAGTCATTGCATTTTGGCTGACGAACAAGACTTTCAAGTTTATTCAATCCTATCTAGAAGATTGGCAAGAAGAAAGCTTGGAGTCAGTTAGTTTTCAAGGACTAGAATTTCTGTCAAATCGCCAAATCCAGAATGGAATTAACATCGCAACTAGAATTGCACGAATCGCAATTTACGCCTTTCTGCTATATTTATACATCCCCTTTCTCCTTGGCTCCTTTCCTGCGACCGCACCAATTGCAGTAAAAATTCTGACCGCTTTTTGGGGGGCTATTAGCTCGGTATTGAATGGATTTATCAATTATCTTCCGAGCTTAATCACAATCATAGTCTTCATAACCATCGCCTATTACTCCAATCGCTTGTCTAAATATATATTTAAAGCATTGGAGCGGGGAGTTATTACTCTTCCTGGTTTTTATACAGAATGGGCCCAACCAACATCAGCTTTAGCAACAGTACTTATCTACGCCTTAGCAGGTATTCTGATATTCCCTCACTTGCCGGCTTCGGATTCTCCTGGGTTTCAAGGAATATCCATTTTTGTTGGTGCTCTGTTTACCTTGGGTTCGACCTCGGCCATTGGAAATGTTGTGAGTGGATTGGTCAGTATTTATACGCGGGCTTTTCAGATTGGAGACATCGTCGATGTTAATGGTGTACGGGGAAAAGTTCTGGAGAAATCAATTCTATCGACACAGATAGTTACACCAGATAATGAGATTGTCACTATCCCCAATAGCAGTCTTACTTCTACCAATATTGTCAACTACTCAGCTTCGACGCGCGAGCTGAAAAGCCCACTGCGCCTCAGTACAACTGTCACTTTAGGGTATGACGTGCCTTGGCGACAGGTATATGAGGTGCTAACGAATGCTGCTTTAGCAACCGATGGAATTTTAAAGGATCCCGAGCCATTCGTATGGCAAACCAGTCTTGATGATTACTATCCCAGCTACAGCTTACGAGCATATACCGATCGCCCACTAGAAATGGGGGCTGTTTATTCGCGACTTCACGAAAATATTCAAGATAAGTGCAATGAAGCTGATATAGAGATTCTATCTCCTCGTTACTCGGCTATTCGTGATGGCAATATGACGACTATTCCGGAGGACTACTTGTCCACAGACTATCGGGCTCCAGGTTTTAAAGTCGATAACCACAAGTAGATTCTTTCGAATGGCTCAAGAACCAATTGCGCAATAAGCGGAGGAGCCAGTCAGCCAAATATTGAATACAGCGCAACCTTCAGTGCAAACTTATACAAATTGGCAGCCTGGTTGGAATCTATTTTTGTCTGGGAACCTTAAATTTCACTCCTAGGTTACGCTGTCGTTCCACTTCTTAAAACAACTTATCTTCTGAATGAGGTGACGCCCTAAAATAGTGATATATTGAATGGCCCAATTAATTACTGCGCCAGACAAAATCACGGCAATCATTTACAATGCTAAATTTCATCAAAACAACATCTATTGGCGGGGTGATTTTTCTCATTCCTGTCATCATTGCGGTGGCTGTACTAGGCAAAGCATTTAATTTGGTGCTGCTAATTGCAGTGCCTTTGGCCGAATCAATTGGGATTGAGTCAATTGGCGGTATTGCTATCGTTAATGTTTTAGCTGTTGCGATCATCTTAGCCATTTGCTTCCTGGCAGGGTTATTTGCCAAGAGTGTTTGGGGAATTAAGACCTTTCAGGCTCTCGATACTCAATTGCAGATGTATGTACCCGGCTATGCATTTCTGAAAAGCCAAACTGCCGAGTTGGATATTAGCTCCGACGAACACGGTATGCAGCCGGTAATGATTCGTCTTGACGATCAGTCACAAGTGGCATTTGAAGTGGAGAGAACCCAAGACGGACAAGTTGTGGTGTTTATTCCTGGAGCTCCTGACCCTCGTTCTGGTGCTGTAGCCCTACTGGAGCCAGAACGCGTTACGTCCATTGACTCTAGCTTTATTACTGTGTCGCGTGTCTTTAAACGATTGGGGCAGGATACCCGCATGCTAATCGACGAGCGGTAGCTTGGCAGTATGAAATGCCGAGAGTTAATTTCAAGCACCAATCCCAATCTCAAAGAGACATGTACACTTGTGATTTAGAATCTATTTTCAGGCAACAAAAATAGCATTAGCAACACTTACCCAATTTATCTCAATTAAACCTGGGGCCACTCGGAATTGACATCTAGCAGGCAACGAATATCCGTAAGCCTCATACTGTGATAGTCATTACCACAGACCTTTATGTAATTGAGCCAATCCACTTGAGATCCAAAATATCTTTTTTATGGATTCCCTTTGCGATCGCCATAATTCGCTCCGTTTGTCGGTCAGATATATTTTTTCGTAACTGGCATAAATAATAAAGAAAAATAAATTATGCCATAAACTTAGTCTGCAATCATAATATGATTCCTTTAATGGCTCTAAATGGGTATATTCATTCGGCAATTTGAGATATAGCATCTGAGCCATATTTCTTTTAAAAGTCCTATTGTGGAGTTTAATTAACATCATGAACTGGCTAAACAAAAGTCCTCTGATTGCAGTATTAGCGGCTCTTCCTATTGCGATCGCGCCTACCGCCAATGCTGCAGAGGACATGAGAATTACCTACGGGGCGGTAAACAGAGATATACCTGTTGCATCTTTCGCTACGTTTGCTGAAACTGGTGAGGTTGACAGCAAACTGAGATGGTATTTCGACTTTCTTGATGAATCCCAAATTGAAAGTGCACAAGATGCGTTGAACTTTGAGATCAACGTTAATTTCACTTCATTCTCACAATTCCTTCAGAGCGGTTTAGGAAACGCCATTCTGACAGAGCTATCAAATGTCATTAGCCCATCTGCACCCACTGTGGATGGTGTTCAGGCTCTCCGAGCTGCTTTTGTCAATGCGTCTACAGACGGTACGTTCACGACCATCGAGTTCATGGAAGAGTATCCCAATACAAGATTCGTTGTGGATGCCGAGCTATTAGTCACGATGGTTCAGGAAGCTCAAGAATTTGCAGAAGATCTTCGCAGCACCGTAGATACCTTCTCCCAAGTTGACGATCCTCTCGGCGATCTTGAATTGCTTGCAGAATCCTTTTTGGACGAGCAAAAATCGGATGCACTAGCGTTGAAGATTGTTGCATTTGTCGAGCAAGTGGGTGATATCACTGTCAGAAGTGGTTTGACAGAAATCGACCTGGATAGCGAAACTCCTCCAGAAGGCGATATCGTGATTCCTCGCGCGGCGATTTGGGAGCTATACCAAAACCTCAAGTCCTTAGGCGTCGATGTTGATGAATTCATCGACGACCCATTCACAGAAGGTGAAGGTGCTGAATAGTTCTAGCTGAGTCTTCAGCGTCCCCTTATTCGGTTGGGCCTCGTATGCGAACAGGGGGAGTGGGGCCGCGACCATTTGCATTTGTTCTGGAAGACCTTGGCAACTTAGGTGCCGAGATGTTTCGTCATTGGCATGCCAATGACGGGTGAACATAAGTATGCTGATCCGCACTGTCAACTGAACGGTTGACAGTGCGGATGTCTACGTCCGATTCGGGTATTTATCTGCTCGGTATAGTGCATCTAAAGTTCTGCGATTGATGGCTCAAATTTTGAGAGAGGGAGTTGTATGACAGTAGCCCCTGCCAGCATCAAGACCATGTTGGCTCACCATAGTGAATCACCTAGCGATCGCTACGATGCCGGAAGATCGGAGCGAGAATCAGTACCTCTGGAAGCCCACTCCGAGCTAGTGCCAGAGAGCGATCGCTCCAATCCTCTAGAAATACTGACGCAGCAGGACAAGAGCCGACTCGCGGAAGTTGTCCCACTCCGCTACGGGCGAATGAGCGCGACACCATTTACCTTTCTGCGGGGGGCGGCTGCGGTCATGGCCAGCGACTTGGCGGTAGGTGCGAGGACCGAGACCGATCTGTGGGTCGAACTCTGTGGTGATGCTCATCTTGGTAACTTTAGCTGGTACAACTCCCCTGACCGCCAATTGGTGTTCGATCTGAATGATTTCGACGAGACGCTCCCCGGTCCGTTCGAGTGGGATGTTAAACGACTTGCCAGCAGCGTCATGGTGTCAGCACGCTGCAACGGTTTTTCTCGTAAAAAGAGTCATGCTGCAACTCGCTCAGCGATGCGGAACTACCGCAAATTTATCGAGGAAAGCTCCGAACTTAATCCCTTTCAACTGCACTACTACCGGCTGGAGTCCGAGGCTGCACTCCAACGCTGCAAGGGCCACGGGAAGAAGCATGTGAAATGGAAACAGAAGGTCTTGGAGCGGGCTGCCAGTAAGAATAGCCTACGTGCCCTGCGCAAACTGACCGACATCGTCAATGGGCGTCGAGTCATCGTCCCCGATCCGCCGCGAATCGTCCGCCTCGACGACCATCTTTCAGCTTTGCAATCGAGTGAGGTTTCTGCTTTTTTCGAGAGTTACCGCGAGACCCTTCCTCTCGACCGGCGCGTGCTGCTCGATCGCTTCTCAGTGGTTGATGTTGCCAGAAAAGTCGTTGGTGTTGGCAGTGTTGGCACCCATTGCCTAATCCTGCTATTGGAAGCTGGAGACGGTACGCCTCTGTTTTTACAGTTCAAACAGGCGGTACCTTCAGTGCTCGAGCCGTTTTTGGGAGCAAGTGTATTCGAGAATGCGGGTCAACGAGTTGTGGAAGGACAGCGCTTAATTCAGGCAACCAGCGACGTTTTTCTGGGGTGGTCGCGCTGGCAGCAGCCTGAAGGACATGAACCGATAGACTTTTATTTCCGCCAGCTCTGGGATGGCAAGGGGAAGATAGAAGTTGAGGAGATGGGTCCAAAGCGTCTGGCGATATTCGCAGGTTTATGCGGGAAAGCCCTCGCATTCGCTCATGCTCGCTCGGGAGATGCCATGGCGATCCGAGGGTATATCGGTGAAGACGATACCTTTGACGACATCATGGTCGAGTTTGCCGATCGCTATGCCGACCGTACCGAAAGGGATTGGACGCAGTTAATCGAGGCGATCGATGATGGAGCAATCGCAGTCATTCGCGACTCTTGATGACCGCCAACTGGTTGCGGGTTTTGGATGTAATCAATATGTGTAAGAAAGTCGCTTAATAGCATCAGATCGCCCTTATATCTGAATCTGCTTAGAAGCAGTGACAGAAAAAGAACTTCTGGCCTCTGTTTGTTTCGTTGGCAGTGTCAGTATTGCTAGTCAATACTTGCTCTTAACTCAGCATTGCTGAGCGCTCGAGGGTAGACACGTACCGAGTCGATGGTGCCTAAGAAATGTGCCGTAGGGTCTTCGTTCGTTCTTGTTTTGTGTTTGGCACCAATAATGAGTGGTTCCTGGTTGACTGCGGTGCGAACGTTGCCTATGTACTTGGTGGTGTTAAGAGTTCCATTGATATAGGTTCGAATAGTATTGCCGTCAAACGAACCCGCCACGTGCACCCAGGTGTTCTCAGGCACGGCTACATCGGTATCCAAGTAGTGCCAGGACTGGTTTGACTCTGACCCGAATAGCCCACCTACTCGAAGGAACCCCGTGTCCATACGCACGTTCATCCAATAAGCCCCTGCCTTTTCCATGACTTCGAGGCGCCTTGCATCATATGAGGTGTATTTGATCCATGCACCGATCGACCATTGGTTGAGGTCAAGCTTATTGTTGTCGTCAACCCAAACGTAGTCGGTGGAACCGTTAAACGACAATGCGCCACCAACCATACCCTCGGTCCAGGTTGGCTTAGTGCTGGTGGGGTTGATGAGGCTTGTGTTGAGACCGAAACCGCCGGTGTCGCGGATGGTGTCGCCAGGGGTGTGGTCAAAACGGTATTCGAGAAACGATTCGGTGGGAGGCGGCGAGTTCGTTTTTTTGAGATCGAAATAATCTATACGAAGGAACTCTTTGCGATGTTCCTTGCCAACGAAGGTGATTCGATCTCCAGCTTCAACCTCGAGCCCCTTAATGGTTCGAACCTGACGGTTGTTAGCGCTAATGTCACTAGAGCCAGAGTTGCGGTTTAAAGACCACTGGTCGACCAATTTATTGTTAACTAAGACTTTTATGTTTCCGGTACCATCATTTTCATCAAAATAGTTGAGTTTAAGGTCGTAGATTCCCCCATCTCCCTTGTGAACGTAGACTGCTCGACCTTGTTCGTTCCATTTCCCCCCCCGAAGGCTGATTGCCTTACCACCGGAGAAAAGTTTATTACTTTCGATTCGGAAGACTTCAGGTCTTTGAAGATTTTCAGCTTGAATTCGCAGGTTAGAATTGGATTCTTTTTTTGGCAGGACTGCACTGTAGGATTCTCGAATAGTCTCTTTAAATCCAATTCCTGATTCCAACACTCCGGACAGTTTTGAGTCGGCGAGGGAAGAAAAGCTACCCACCATGTAGAGTGCGACTATAAACAAAACCCGCACCGATGGATAGCCTGAAAGAAATCCTAACCGGTCTGCTGGACTCAGC